>NZ_JACYTU010000002.1:0-605389 GCF_014841225.1 Plantibacter sp. CFBP 8804 | reverse complement strand
CATTGTGCACGCTGTTGAGTTCTCAAGGATCGGATGCTCCTGCCTTTGGCCATCACGACCGCCCTGCAGGGCAACTTCTCTAACTTACCACTTCTTCGGTTCTTGTCAAGTCGAATCAGGAGCTGATCTGAGTGGACCGGAGTCCGTCTGATCCTCACCGCTTCGATGACCCGAGAGCTGGGAAGTTCCAACCTAGTCTTGAAGTGAGACGATCTCAAGTGTGAGTTTGACTCACGTGGAGATGCTCGGCTTTTGGCTGGGTATCAGTCCCACTTGAGGCCGGGAAGCTCTTCCGCTTCCCGCACCTTTGGGGTGACGAGTGATTACTTTACGCAGACCGCCAGGGGCTGGCAAATCATCACTGCATCCCGGGCGTGTCGCCCGGATCCACGCGCTTCAGTCCCGATCAGCGTCACCGATGCCGAGGACGGCCGCCGAGTCGGAACCGGCCGCGACCACCGTCGCGACGGCCAGTGGGCTTCCGCCCCAAGCGGTGAACGAGTACTCGTCTCCGGCGGAGTCGACCGACCAACTGCGCTCGCCCGTGGTCGCGTCGATGCCGACGAGCGTGCCGTCGAGCGTGAGCAGGAGGGTCCGATCGCTGTATCCGACGAGGCTGCCCTCGGCGTCCTGCTCCTCGTATCGGATCTCACCGTCGCGAGCGCCGACCCCGGTGTATCCGCCTTCGCCGTCACCGAGCATGATCGTGTCGCCCACGGTGTAGGCGCCGTCCCAGGTGCTCGTCAGTCCGCTGCGCCACTCGACCTCGCCGGATCGCGGGTCGAGGCGGCGGACCCGCTCCCCCGACTGGTCGGCGACGACCAACAGCCCGCTCGCGTCGAGCACCACCGGCAGCGCCCCGGTCGCCTTCCAGCGCTCGGCGCCGGTGCGGTCGTCCACCCCGCGGATCGTGGTGTCGTTGCCGGAGTAGTCGATCGCGACGAGATCGCCGCCCACCTGCTGGTAGTACCAGGAGAGGTCGCCCTGCCAGTCGATGGTCGATCCGTCGTCGAGCGAGTAGACCGCACCGTCGTAGAAGAGCTTGTCGCCCGCGGTGGTCGCCCGCTCGCCGGCATCACCGCTGACCTCCCAGACCGGGTCGGTCAGGTCCGTCGACCGGTAGCGGCCGACCGTCCCGGTGCCGTCGGCCGTGGTCGACGAGATGAGCAGGTCACCCTCGAGACCCGGGACGAACGCCGCCGGCGCAGCGAAGTCGGCGAAGCCGATCCCCTCGACACTCGAGTGCTCTTGCGAGGTGGACACCACGTGCCCGTCGCGACGGCTCACGGCCACCATGAGGTCGCCCTGACTCAGCACGATCGCGGCCGCATCCGGTGGGGAGACGACCACCGGTGCGTCGAAGCGGTCGAACTCCGGAGAGAGCTCGGTGACGCGACGGTCCCAGAGGGTGTGGCCGTTCGCCGTGTTCACCAGGGAGACCACCGTCTCGCCCGGAGCGTCGTCGAGGGTCGTCTGATCCAGTGGCCGGTCGGTCGACCACACGAGCAGCGCGGTGTTGGGGCTCGCGGTGTACCCGTTGAGGTAGAGCTCGTCGCCCGCGGGCACCTCGTCGTCCAGCGGATGCGCGAGTTCCCACGTTCCGACGGTCGGCCTCGTCGGGAGGTCGCGGAGGAGCGCGAGCCCCTCGACGCGGTGGGGAACGGCCGCGACCACGATGAGCACGACCGCGACGATCGCAGTGACCACGGCCAGCGCGAGTCCGCCGAGGAGGAACCATCGTCGGCGCGAGGGGGCCCGCTTGACCGTGGTGGGCAACGAATCAGGGTGCCAGAGGGCGCGGGGCGCAGTCGGTTCCCCAGGTGCCTCCCCCGCGGCGGTCGCCGGGACAGGTTCGGCCGCAGCGGCTGTCGCCGGGAGCAGAGTCGACGCCTGCGACGGCGTCGGGTTGGTGGACTCGGGGTCCGGGACCGGTGTCGTCACCGCGATCGCAGGGATCGACGTCGCGATACCGGGGGGCGTGGGCTCAGTGGTGTCGACGTCCGGCGACGGCAGCCGATCGGCTTCACCCGCCGGGGCATCGGTCTCGACGTCGGGTGCATCGGTCTCGACGAGGTCGCCGTCGTCGGCCGGCGTGGGCCGGTCGTCCGCCGACTCCGACTCGGGCTCGTCCGCCGGCTCCGACTCGGCCGCCGCCTCGGCCTCGGCCGGTGTCTCCACCGTCGACAGCTCGCCCGTGCGCAGCGGCAGCATGGCCCCACAACTCGGGCACACACCGTCGCGACGGTCGACGATCTCGGTCCCGCACGCCTCGCAGAGCTGCACTCGGAGCATCCCCTTCAGGTTCGATGACGACGGCGATGCCGTCGTCGGCGGATCAGGCGGGCGCTCCGTCGAGGAACAGCCCGGCGAGGGTGCGCTTGCCGCGGCGCAGCACGGCCACCCCGCCCGTGAGGAACCGGTCGTCCAGGGTCGCGTCGACGTTGTCGATCTTGCGGTTGTTCACCGAAACCCCTCCCTGGGCGACCGCGCGTCGAGCCTCACCGAGGCTCGCACACAGCTCCGTGTCGACGAGCGCCTGGATGACGAGCGTCTCCGCGGCCACCCGCGCATTCGGCAACTCCGTGACGGCCGACCGCAGCGTGTCCGCGTCGAGTGCGTCCAGATCGCCCTGACCGAAGAGCGCGGCCGACGCGGCGATGGCCGCATCCGTCGCGGCGACCCCGTGGACGAGCGCGGTGACGGCGTAGGCGAGGGTCTTCTGCGCCTCACGCTTGAACGGTTCCGACTCGGTCGCGGCCGCCAGTCGCTCGATCTCCACCCGATCGAGGAACGTGAACACCTTCAGCCGGGCGATGACGTCCGCATCGTCGGTGTTGACCCAGAACTGGTAGAACGCGTACGGGCTCGTCATGCTCGGGTCGAGCCAGACCGCGTTGCCTTCGCTCTTCCCGAACTTCGTGCCGTCCGAGTTCGTGATCAGCGGGGTCCCGATCGCGTGGACGGTGGCCCGCTCGACCCGGTGGATGAGGTCGGTGCCGCTCGTGAGGTTGCCCCACTGGTCGCTCCCGCCGGTCTGCAGGACGCAGCCGTATTCGCGGTACAGCTCGAGGTAGTCCATCCCCTGGAGGATCTGGTAACTGAACTCGGTGTAGCTGATCCCCGCCTCCGAGTTGAGACGGGCACTGACCGCGTCCTTCTTCAGCATCGTGCCGACGCGGTAGTGCTTGCCGATCTCCCGCAGGAAGTCGATCGCGGAGAGCGGTGCGGTCCAATCGAGGTTGTTGACCATGCGCGCGGCGTTGTCGCCCTCGAAACTGAGGAAGCGTTCGATCTGCGCGCGGAGCGACTGCACCCACTCGGCGACGGTGTCCGGCGTGTTCAGCGTGCGCTCGGCGGTCGGTCGTGGGTCGCCGATGAGGCCGGTCGAACCGCCGACGAGCCCGAGCGGGCGGTGTCCGGCCAGCTGCAGCCGACGCATGACGAGCAGCTGGACCAGGTTGCCCAGGTGGAGGCTCGCCGCCGTCGGGTCGAACCCGCAGTAGTAGGTGATCGGCGTTCCGCCGAGCAGACGCTTCAGCTCCTGCTGATCCGTCGACACGTGGACGAGCCCGCGCCAGACGAGTTCGTCCCAGACGTCCTCGAAGGTCGGATCGTTGCGCTGGTCAGGAAGAGCGAGGTTCGACACGCTTGCAAGGCTATCAGCGCGGCATCGGCTGCCGAATCGGGCGCATCGGCACCGGCGCGACCGTGGCGACCGTGACGTGCAGGAATTCCTCTCATTCGTGAGAGTTGTGGAAATACCTGCATGTTGCGACTAGGGTGATCGAGCCGACCCACCGCCGAGAGGAGAGCCGTGTACGTCCTGACCGTCGATCAGATCGCGAGCCGGACCGGCCCTGATCGCGCCGCCGGTGTCATCGAGTCGATCAACGACCGGTTCGCGGACCGCCTGCTCCTCCAGGCCGAACGCACGGCGGGCGACGAGTTCCAGCTCGCCACCGAGGACGCCGAGGTCGCGCTCGCCATCGCCTTCGACTTCCTCCGGGATCGCGGCTGGAGCGTGGGCATCGGACAAGGCGACGTCCGGCGTCCGCTCCCCGATTCGACCCGAGCCGCGACCGGTCAGGCCTTCTACGCCGCGCGGGAGGCCGTCACGCGGGCCAAGCGGGCGCCCTTCCGGTTCGCGCTCGAGGCGGCCGACCAGCAGGGCGGCGCCGATGTCGAAGCACTCATCGTGCTCCTCCTCCACCTCCGCGACCGGAGGACCGCCGGCGGCTGGGAGGTCGCCGACCTGCTCGCGGCCGGCGTGACCCAGTCCGAGGCCGCGGCACGACTCGGCATCACCGAGAGTTCGGTCAGTCGCCGGGTCGCGGCCGCCGGAGTCCGAGCCGAAGCCGCGGCGACCACCGCGCTCATCCGCCTCCTGGCGAAGCTCGACCAGGACGCCTCCGTGCACCACCCCGACGACCGAAAGGACGAGCGATGAACCTCGTCACGCTCACGCCCATCACCTGGCCGACCGTCATCGGCCTCCTCGGAAGCGCGCTCGTCTTCCTCCTGCTGGCCCGGGTGCTGAGCGCGCGTCTCGCGGATCGTCTCATGGTCGTGGCGACGGCCCTCATGGTGATCGGGGCCCTCCTGGTCGCGCTCGTCCCCTCGGTCCCGCCGACCGGTCCGGCACTCGTGCTCCTCGGCGTCTTCGTCCTCGCCGTCGCGGTTGCCGGCGGTGGTCCGGTCGCCTCCTTCGTCCTCGCCCTCGCGACGAAGGGCAGCGTCGCCCCCGGGATCCACGGCGGCATCCTCGTGGAGCACCGGAACCCGAGCGCCTCGCAGGTCGTCGGACGTCCGATCGAAGTGCTGCGCGGCGGGACCGCGATCGGGATCCTCGAACGGCTCGCCCTCGTCGCCGCGTTGTTCTCCGGCTATCCGGAGGCGATCGCGGTCATCGTCGCCGTGAAGGGTGTCGGACGCTTCACCGAACTCGACTCGGCCGAGGCGCGCGAGCGGTTCATCATCGGCTCGCTCGCCAGCCTCCTCTGGGCTGCCGGGGTGGCGTCGATCCTGCTGCTCGCGCGAGGCTGAGTCGGCGGGTCAGTCCACGGCCCTGGGCGAGCGGCGGTAGGGCGAGACGGTCGTCTCCCCCGGGAGCACGAACCGCCACGGGTAGGCGGCTCCCCCACCGACCCCGCTGACGCCCGTCCGCGGACCGGCCGCTGAGGCGAGCGGGCGCTCGGGCAAGAGCAGATCGAACGGCGGCTCGGCGAGGTCGTCACCCGACTGGTCGAGCGCGATCCCGAGCGACACGGTGAGCCGCGCCGGTCCTCTGGCCAGGTCGCGATCCAGCACCCGGTCACCGCGTCGCAGCCGCGCGAGCTCCAGCCCCGCGACGACCTCGCCGGCACGCAGGAGGACGGCCGACGCCGTGCCGACCGGTGAACACACGACGTTGATGCAGACATGCATGCCGTAGCTGAAGTACGCGTACAGATGCCCGGGCGGACCGAACATCGGACTCGTGCGCGGCGTCGGACCGCGATGCGCGTGGGATCCGGGATCCTCGCCGACCCCGAGATAGGCCTCGACCTCCGTGAGGCGGACCGACACGGTGCCCTCGGGCGTCGTGTGGGACAGCACCGCTCCGAGCAGCGCGGGCGCGACCTCGAGGGCCGATCCCGAGGTCAGCGCCCGCAGCGGACCGGCCGTCGTCATCGGACCCCGCCCCGTCTAGAGCGAGAGGGCCTGCGACAGCGCGCCCACCCGACCGACGAGCGTCACGAGCTGGTCCTGGACCCGCTCCGGAGCCGTCCCGCCGACGCCGAGTCGGCTGCCGATCGAGCCGTCGACGGTCAGGACGCTCCGCACGGCCGGCGTGAGATGCTCCGAGACACCCGCCAGTGCCGCGTCGTCGGGTTCGTCGAGTGCCAGCCCGCGCTCCTCGCAGTACCGCACGAGCTCGCCGCTGATCTCGTGCGCGTCGCGGAAGGCCACACCCTGCTTGACGAGCCACTCGGCGACGTCCGTCGCGAGGGAGAACCCCTCCGGTGCGAGCTCGCGCAGCCGTGCCGTGTCGAAGCGGAGCGTCGCCACCATCCCGGTGAACGCCGGGAGCAACACCTCGAGCTGGTTCACGGAGTCGAACACCGGCTCCTTGTCCTCCTGCAGGTCGCGGTTGTACGCGAGCGGCAGCGCCTTCAGCGTTGCCAGCAACCCGGTCAGGTTCCCGATGAGTCGCCCGGACTTCCCGCGGGCGAGCTCGGCGATGTCGGGGTTCTTCTTCTGCGGCATGATGCTCGAGCCGGTCGAGTAGGCGTCGTCGAGGGTCACGAACCCGAACTCGCGGGTGTTCCAGACGATGATCTCCTCAGCGAACCGGGACAGGTTGATCCCGATGAGCGAGGTGATGAACGCGAACTCGGCGACCACGTCGCGGCTGGCGGTGGCGTCGATCGAGTTCTCCGTCGGCCGGTCGAGCCCGAGCTCGTGCGCGACGAGCACCGGGTCGAGCCCGAGGGAACTGCCGGCGAGCGCTCCGGAACCGTACGGCGAGGCGCTCGCCCGGGCGAGCCAGTCGCGGAGCCGTTCCAGGTCGCGGGTGAGCGGCCAGGCGTGCGCGAGCAGCTGGTGGGCGAGCAGCACCGGCTGGGCGTGCTGCAGGTGCGTGCGGCCGGGCATCACCGCGTCGGGGTGTGCTTCGGCCTGGGAGACGATCGCGTCGATCAGGTGGATGACGTCGCGGGCGATCACCCGTCCGTGATCGATGAGGTAGAGGCGCACGAGCGTCGCGATCTGGTCGTTCCGGCTCCGGCCGGCACGCAGCTTCCCACCGAGTTCCTTGCCGGCCCGTTCGACGAGCCCGCGTTCCAGCGCCGAGTGGACGTCCTCATCGCTCTCCGCCGCGACGAACGTCCCGTCGGCCACGTCGGCGTCCAGGACGTCGAGGGCGGCGAGCATCCCGCGAAGCTCGTCCTCGTCGAGGTACCCCGCCGACGCGAGCGCCTTGGCATGGGCACGGGAACCCGCGATGTCGTATGCGGCGAGGACCCAGTCGAACTGAGTGGACTTGCTCAGACGGGCGAGTTCCGGCGACGGTCCGCTCGCGAAGCGTCCACCCCAGAGGGCCCCGGATTCGCCTGCTCGGTTCTGCTGATCTGCCACGATGGGCCTCCTGTACTGCTGGCGTCCGGAGTGCTCCGGACTGGTCGGTCGGCCGCAGCCGGGGAAGGGTCAGGCCGCGGAGCCGGCGTGCTGCTGCTCGAGCAGCCACACGAGCAGGGCCTTCTGCGCGTGGAGGCGGTTCTCCGCCTCGTCCCAGATGATGCTCTGCGCCCCGTCGATGACCTCGGCCTCGACCTCGAAGCCGCGATCGGCGGGCAGGCAGTGCATGAAGACGGCGTCGGACGCGGCGAGCCCCATGAGCCTGCGGTCGACCCGGTAGCCGCCGAAGATGGCGACGCGTTGCGCCTTCTCGTCCTCCTTGCCCATCGACACCCAGGTGTCGGTGATCATCACGTCGGCATCCGCCGCCGCCGCGTCGGGGTCGGTGGTCACGAGCACGGAGCCGCCCGTCGTCGCGGCGATGCGCTCCGCGTCGGCGACGACGTCCGCAGCCGGGGCGAACTCGGCCGGGGCGGCGATGCGGACGTGCATCCCCGCCGTCGCGCCGGCCAACAGGTAGGAGTGGGCCATGTTGCTCGCTCCGTCGCCGAAGAACGACATCGTCAGACCGGCGAGCTCGCCCTTGTGCTCGCGGATCGTGAGGAGGTCGGCGAGGAGCTGGCACGGGTGGAAGTCGTCGGACAGCGCGTTGACGACGGGCACCGTCGTCCCGGCCGAGATCTCCTCGAGACCGGACTGGGCGTAGGTCCGCCAGACGATCGCCGCGACCTGACGTTCGAGGACGCGAGCGGTGTCGGCGGCCGTCTCCTTGCCGCCGAGCTGGCTGTTGGCCGTCGAGATGATGAGCGGTGATCCGCCGAGGTCGGCGATCCCCACGGCGAAGGAGACGCGTGTCCGCGTCGAGGACTTGTCGAAGATGACCGCGACGGTCTGCGGGCCTTCGAGCGGCTTCCGCGACCAGCGGTCGCGCTTCAGCTCGGTGGCGAGGTCGAGGATCTCGGCCTGCTCGGCCGGGCTGAGGTCGTCGTCGCGGAGGAAGTGACGGGTCATGGCTGGTGGTCCTGTTCGTGTGGGTCGATGGCTGGTCAGGCCTGGACGGCGTCGAGCGCCGCGCGGAAGAGGGAGGTGAACTCGTCGATCTCGGCGTCGCCGATGATGAGCGGCGGCGCGATCCGGATGCTCGTCGCGTTCGGGGCGTTGATGATGAGCCCTCGGTCGAACGCCGCGGCCGACAGCTCGGCCGCCACCGGGGCGCTCAAGCCGATGCCGATGAGCAGCCCGTGTCCGCGGACCTCCTCGACGAGCGGGGAACCGATGGCGGTGATGACGGCCCGCAACTGCTCACCGCGCGCGGCGGCGTTCTGCACGAGACCGGCGCGCTCGATCTCCTCGAGCACCGCGTTCGCCGTCGCGGTCGCGAGCGGGTTGCCTCCGAAGGTGCTGCCGTGCTGGCCGGGTCCGAACAGCTCGGAGGCGGCGCCGAAGGTGACGAGGGCGCCGATCGGCATGCCACCGCCGATCCCCTTGGCGACGGTGATCGCGTCCGGGACGATGCCGTCCCGCTGGAACGCGAACCACTCCCCCGTCCGACCGGCCCCGGTCTGGATCTCGTCGATGATGAGCAGCACGCCGTGTGCCTCGGTGAGTGCCCTGGCACGGGCGAGGTAGCCCTCCGGCAGGTCGATGACGCCGGCTTCGCCCTTGATCGGTTCGAGGATCAGCGCGGCGACCCGGTCGTCGATCGCCGCCTCGAGTGCCTCGATCGTGGTCGGGATGTGCTCGACGCCGCCCGGGAGCGGGTGGAACCCCTCCTGCAGGGCAGGCTTGCCGGTCAGGGCGAGCGCGCCGAAGGTCCGCCCGTGGAAGGAGTTCTCCAGGGTGAGGACCCGGGTCCGCGATCCGTCGCCGTGGTTGAGTCGGGCGAGCTTGAACGCCGCCTCGTTCGCCTCGGCACCGGAGTTCGCGAAGTACACCCGACCGCCCTCGTCCGCTCCGGCGAGACGCTTGAGTCGGGCCGCGAGCTCGAGCTGCGGCGGACTCGAGAAGTAGTTGGAGACGTGCGCGAGCGTGCTCGCCTGTCGCGTGATCGCACCGACGAACGCCGGATGAGCATGTCCCAGTGCGTTCACCGCGATGCCCGCGAGGAAGTCGAGGTAGCGGTTGCCCTCGGCGTCCCAGACATGGCATCCCTCACCGCGCGTCAGCATCGCGATCGGCGTGTTGAACGTGCGCATCATGTCGCGGTCGACGCGGCTCTTCCAGTCGCTCATGAGTCCTCCGGGACGACCTCGGTGCCTGAGCCGTTCTGGGTGAACACCTCGAGCAGGATGGAGTGGGGTACGCGGCCGTCGATGATGGCAGCCTTGGCGACCCCGCCGTCGACGGCGTCGAGGCAGGCGGTCATCTTCGGGATCATGCCCGATTCGAGCGTGGGCAGCATGGCTCGGAGCTCACTCGTCGTGATCTGCGAGACGAGCGAGTCGCGGTTGGGCCAGTCGCTGTACAGCCCGGCGACATCGGTCAGGATGACGAGCTTCGCGGCACCGAGTGCCACGGCGAGCGCCGCGGCGGCCGCATCGGCGTTCACGTTGAGCGTCTGGCCGGGCTGGTCGAGGTCTGGGGCGATCGAGGAGACCACCGGGATGTTGCCGGCGGCGAGGTAGGCCTGCACCGAGGTGGGGCCGACGCCGACGACGTCGCCGACGAGCCCGATGTCCACGGTCTCGCCGTCGACGACGATCGAGCGACGACGCCCGCCGAACAGGCCAGCGTCCTCGCCGGACAGTCCTGCGGCGAGCGGGCCGTGTTCGTTGATCCGCCCCACGAGCTCGGGGTTGACCTGACCGGTGAGGACCATCCGGACGACCTCCATGGCCTCGGGGGTCGTGACCCGGTACCCGCCGCGGAACTCGCTGTGGATGTCGAGCCGCTCGAGCATCGCGGAGATCTGCGGGCCACCACCGTGCACGACGACGGGCTTCAGCCCCGCGTAGCGCAGGTAGACCATGTCCTCGGCGAAGGCCTGCGCGAGTTCGTCGCTCACCATCGCGTTGCCGCCGAACTTGACGACGATCGTCTGGTCGCGGAAGGTCTTCAGCCAGGGAAGCGACTCGATGAGGGTGGCGGCCTTGATCGCCGCCTCCTCGGGAGAGTTGTCTCGGTACTGGGTCATCATCAGCTCGCGTACGCGCTGTTCTCGTGCACGTAGTCGTGCGTGAGGTCGTTCGTCCAGATGGTGGCTCCCGTGTCACCGGCGTGGAGGTCGACGAGCACGTGCACGGCGCGCGGCGACAGGTCGACGAGATCGCGCGACTGATCCGGCTCGCCGGCCGTGCACACCTGGACGCCGTTCATGGCCACGTCGATCCCGTACGGGTCGAACTCGGCACCCGTGGTCCCGACGGCCGCGAGCACCCGGCCCCAGTTCGGGTCGTTGCCGAAGATGGCCGCCTTGAAGAGGTTGCTGCGGGAGACCGCGCGGGCGACCTCGACCGCGTCGTCCTCGGACACCGCGCCGACGACCTCGATCGCGACGTCGTGGGCCGCGCCCTCGGCATCGGCCTGCAACTGCAGGGTGAGGTCGCGGCACACCTCCGTCAGCGCCTCGGTGAAGGCGGACAGCTCCGGGGTCACGCCGCTCGACCCGGAGGCGAGGAGCGACACCGTGTCGTTGGTGGACATGCAACCGTCGGAGTCGAGACGGTCGAAGGTGACGCGGGTCGCGCTGCGGAGCGCCTGATCGAGCTGCGCCGGCTCGAGCACGGCGTCGGTCGTGATGACGACGAGCATCGTCGCGAGCCCGGGGGCGAGCATGCCCGCGCCCTTCGCCATGCCGCCGACGGTCCATCCGTCCGCGCTCCGAACGGCCTGTTTCGGCTTCGTGTCGGTCGTCATGATCGCGGTCGCCGCGGCGAGGCCGGCAGCTTCGCTCGCACCGTCCTCGTCGGCGACCGCGCGGGTGGCGTCCCAGACGCCCGCGGTCAGCTTGTCGAGATCGAGCTGTTCGCCGATGAGCCCCGTGGAGCAGACGAGGACGTCGCCGGCCGAGATCGCGAGCCGCTCGGCGACGGCCTCCGCGGTCGCGTGCGTCGTCTGGAAACCGCGCGTCCCCGTGTAGCAGTTCGCGCCGCCGGAGTTCAGGACGATCGCCGAGACGATGCCGTCCTGCATGACCTGCTCGCTCCAGAGGATCGGGTTGGCCTTGCACCGGTTGCTCGTGAACACCGTCGCCGCGTGCTGCAGCGGACCGACGTTGTGGACCACCGCGAGGTCGAGGCCCCCGGAGGTCTTGAGGCCGCAGGCGACGCCCGCCGCGAGGAACCCTGCTGCTGCTGTCACACTCACGGTGCCACTCCATTCACACTCAAGCCGGTCGTCTCGGGGAGCCCGAGCGCGATGTTCGCCGATTGGATCGCCGCGCCGGCGGTCCCCTTCACGAGGTTGTCGACGGCGGTCACGACGACGACCCGTCCCACCGTCTCGTCGACGGCGAGTCCGATCAGCGCGGTGTTGGCGCCGAGGACGTCGGCCGTCCGGGGGAACGAGCCCTCGGGCAGCACGTGGACGAACGGCTCGTCGGCGTAGGCCGTCTCCCAGGCCTCGCGGACCGCTGCCGCCGTGGTGCCCGGGACGATGCGTGCCGTCGAGGTGGCCAGGATGCCGCGCGACATCGGGACGATGACCGGGGTGAACGAGATGGACGCGCGATCGGCACCGGCCGCCCGGAGGCTCTGCGTGATCTCGGGGATGTGCCGGTGGGTACCGCCGACGGCGTACGGGTTGGCCGTGCCGAGCACCTCGCTCGCGAGCAGGTTGACCTTCAGGCTCTTCCCCGCGCCGGACGGCCCGACGGCGAGCACGGAGACGAGGTCGAGCGGCTCGATCACCCCCGCGGCGATGCCGGGCGCGAGGGACAGGGCGACGGTGCTCGCGTTGCATCCAGGAGCGGCGATCCGCTTGGCGCCCACGAGAGCGTCACGCCCCCGACCGGTGGACGTCTGGAGCTCCGGCACACCGTAGGCCCAGGCGCCGAAGTAGTCGCCGCCGTAGAAGGCGTCCCAGTCGGCTTCGTCGACGAGCCGGTGGTCGGCTCCGCAGTCGACGACGAGGGTCTCCGGTGCAAGCGATGCCGTGACCTCACCCGACTTGCCGTGCGGCAGGGCGAGGAAGACGACGTCGTGTCCCGCGAGCACCTCCGGCGTCGTCGCCTCGAGGACGAGATGCCGGAGCGATCGGAGGTGTGGCTGGTGGTCGACGAGCGGTTGACCGGCGTTCGCGTGCGCGGTCACCGTCCGGACGTCGAAGTCGGGGTGGTCGGCGAGCAGCCGAAGCAGCTCGCCTCCTGCGTAGCCGGATGCTCCGGCCACCGCTACAGAGAAGGACATGGCTCTACCTTATTGAGTGGACGCTCGAGGGGCGGAGGCGGCGACTCCTGGACGACTGCACGGTCACCTGGACCGTGCGAGCACCGGGGTCGCCTATCGTCGCTCTGCGGTAGCGCGTGCGGACACGGTACGGCGGAGGGCGCGGAGCGTGATCGCCCGCGAAGAACCCTGTGCCTGGAAACGTGCCATGTCGAGAGCGTACTACGACGACGAGGATGCCGACGAATCCGCGCCCGGCGCAGCCCGCTCCGCGATGAGCGCGGCCTGGACCCGCGACCGTGCGTCGAGCTTCACGAGGATCCGGGACACGTGCGTGCGGGCCGTCGCCTCGGACAGCCCGAGCGCGGTCGCGATCCCGGCGTTGCTCAGCCCCTCGCGCAGCTGCTCGAGGACCTCACGCTCCCGCGGTGTCAGCGTGGCCAGACCGGGGTGCGCCGGCGCCGGCGCCGGCACGACCGGAGGTCGGGCTGCGGCGAGACGTTCGAGGACTCGGCGGGTCACCTCAGGGGCGAGCACCGCCTCGCCCGCGTGCACTCGTCGGATCGCATCGACGAGGCCGGCAGCGGAGACCGTCTTCACCAGGAAGGCGTTCGCCCCGGCCGCCAGCGCCTCGTCGACGTACCGGTCGAGCGCGAAGGTGGTGAGCATGATGATGCTCGGCGGTGGGGTGGCCGCAGCGAGGATGGCCGGGATCGCGTCGATCCCTGAGGCACGCGGCATCTGGACGTCGAGCAACACGACGTCCGGTCGGTGTCGCACGGATTGCGCGACGACGGCCTCCCCGTCCGCCGCCTCGGCGATGACCAGGATGTCGTCCGGCTCGTCGAGCAGCGCTCCCAGACCCGCTCTGACGGCCGCATGGTCGTCCGCGATGAGGACCGTGATGGTCATGACGCCCCTCCTGCAAGGGCGACCGCGGCGGTCGAGGGCGGCACCCGGGTCGGTACAGTGAGCGCCGTCCGCCAGTCGGGACCGTCCGGCCCCGCGATGAGGTCGCCTCCGACCAGACGTGCCCGCTCGGCCAGGCCGACGAGGCCGACCCCACCGGACCCGGCGAGCAACGAAGACGCGGTCGCCGTCGGCAGCGGGTTGCTGAGCGTGACGGACAGGGCACCGGGCGGGAGCGAGACCTCGACCCGCACGGAGGCACCCGGTGCGTGCTTCGCGGTGTTCGTCAGGCCTTCGACGAGCGTCCGGAGCCCGACGATCGAGGTCTGCGCGGGGACCTCGGCGAGCGCCGCGTCGTCCGGTGCCCGTACCTCCACCTCCAGTCCGTTGGCTCGGGCGACCTCGACCGCGCGGCGGACCGACTCGGCCGTGAGTCGATCTGGTGCCTGGGCCAGCTCGTCGGCCGACTGGTCGCCGCGGAGCACGTCGATCATCGTGCGCATGTCGGCGAGCGCGTCGAGACTGCTGGTCCGGACGAGTGCGAGGCTGCGCCGCAGCGCCACCGGGTCGGTGCCGTCGCGTCGTTCCAGGGCCGCGGCCGACTGCATCGCGATCGCCGAGAGGTGACCGGCGATGACGTCGTGCAGCTCCCGGCTGAGCTCGAGCCGTTCACGGGTCACGGCGTCCTGCCGGAGCGCAGCCGCTGCCTGGGCGATCGTGTCCGCGCGCTCGCGCTGGCGTTCGGCCTCGAGACGGGGGTACCGGACCATCCTGCCGTACCAGATCGAACTCGCCAGGATGACCGGGACGATGATGAGTGAGCCGAGGACCACTCCGCGACCGAGCCGGGTGACGGCCTCGACGTCGTCGGTGAACCAGATCACCGCGAAGACACCGACGGACACGACGGCGAGCGCGGTGCAGGCGAACGCGGCGACGTCCATGACCCGGGATCGCGAGTAGAGCGCCGCCGCATAGGCGAGGTCGGACACGATGATGAGCATCCCGAGGCCGCTGCCTCCGGTGGTGAGCGCCTCGGCGAGGGCGATCAGGACGCCGACGGCCAGCGTGGTCAACGGGCGTCGACGGCGGAGCAGGTGCACCGCCAGGATGGCCGTGAGGAAGACGAGGGTGAGGAGGAGCGGCGGTTCCGACACGGTCGTCCCCCAGGGGACATGGATCCCGAGGACGGCGAACAGGAGTCCCATGGCCGCGCACACCGTGGTGATGACCGGCTCACGGTGTCGATCCACCCATGCGCGCGGTCCTTCGAGAGCAGCCATACCTCCATCACACCAGCTCGAGCCGCGCGGCGCGAGCGTCGGAGGGACGAGCCGGCGTACGCAGTTCCGCTGACCCAGTCGCCGGAGGATCAGCAGCACGGTCGATGTGGCACGGCATCACCCCGCGACACCATCGGAACATGGACAGCTTCACTGAACTCTTCGGCACGAGCCCACTCATCTGGGCCATCCTCGGCGCGGAGGCCGCGTTCTGGATCCTCCTCTTCGGCGGGCTCGCGGTCCGCTACCTCCTCCGGCGGCGCCGGCTCAGCGCGATCATGTTGATCGGTGTACCGGTCGTGGACCTCGTCCTCCTGGTCCTGACCGCGACCGACCTCGCGTCCGGCGAGGAGCCGAACGTCACGCACCTCCTCGCGACCATCTACCTGGGCTTCACGGTGGCGTTCGGCCACGCGCTCATCACGAAGGCGGACGTCTGGTTCGCACACCGGTTCGCGGGCGGTCCAGCACCGCGGCCGAAGCCGAAGTCCGGGCCCGCGTACGTCCGGGCCGCCTGGTCGGAGTGGCGTCGGGTGGTCCTCGCCGTCGCGATCGCGGTCGCCGGGCTCCTCGCGATGCAGGCCATGGTCGGCTGGACCGTCCCCGCCTCCTTCGCCCTCGCGAACGAGGACATCATCTGGGGCATGATCATCAAGCTCGTCGCGGTCACCGCCATCTGGTTCGCCGCAGGCCCGGTGTACGCCGTCCTCTTCCGGAGCTCCGCGCCCGCGTCTGACACCACGGAGCGGGTTTCGGATTCCGTTCCGACATCTCAGGGGCGTCCCTAACGGCGCTCTATCTCATATCTGAGATAGAGTGACGACATGGAAGACACGGCAACGTTTGAACGAACGGACCCTGCGGCACCGCTCCGGCAGGTCGGAGCACTCATCCGCGGCGCCCGTCAGGGACGCAAACTCACCCAGGCCCAGCTGGCGGAACGCGTCGGTACGAGCCAGAGCGCGATCAACCGGATCGAGCAGGGCAGTCAGAACATCAGCATCGACCTCCTGAGCCGGATCAGCACCGCGCTCGAGAGTGAGATCGTCAGTTTCGGCGAACAGAAGAAGAACTCGCACCTCCGCGTCCAGGGTGGCCGACAGCTGCACGGGACCATCGCGGTGCGTTCGAGCAAGAACGCCTCGGTCGCGCTCCTGTGCGCCGCGCTCATGAACCGCGGCCGCACCACGCTGCACGGCATCGCCCGGATCGTCGAGGTCGACCGCATCATCGACGTCCTGCGCAGCCTGGGTGTCTCCGTGGTCTGGTCGCCCGACGGCCAGGACGTCGAGATCCACGTCCCGGACGACCTCTCACTCGCGAGCATCGACGAGGACGCCGGTCGCCGGACCCGCAGTGTGCTCATGTTCCTCGGTCCGCTGCTCGGCCGCTACGACACCTTCGCCCTCCCCTACGCCGGTGGTTGCGACCTCGGGACCCGCACCGTCGAGCCGCACCTCATCGCGCTCCGGCCGTTCGGCCTGTCCATCGAGGCGACCGCCGGCTGGTACCAGGCCACCGTCGCCCCCGACGTGCCCGAGGAGCTGAGCGTCGTGCTCACCGAGCGCGGCGACACCGTGACCGAGAACGCCATCATGGCCGCCGCGGTACGCGACGGTGTGACGACCATCCGCAACGCCAGCCCGAACTACATGGTGCAGGATTTGTGCTTCTACCTGGAGCTCCTCGGCATCACCATCGAGGGCATCGGGAGCACGACGCTCCGGATCACCGGCCGCAGCGTCATCAACGAGGACGTGGACTACTGGCCGAGTGAGGACCCGGTGGAGGCGATGAGTCTGCTCACCGCCGGGATCGTCACCGACTCGGAGATCACCGTCACGCGCGTGCCGATCGAGTTCATGGAGATCGAGCTCGCGACGCTCGGCGAGATGGGACTACGCTACACCCGCTCCCCCGAGTACGCAGCCGCGAACGGTCGGACCCGTCTCGTCGACGTCACCGTGCATCCCTCGAAGCTGCACGCCCCGATCGACAAGATCCACCCCATGCCGTTCCCGGGGCTCAACATCGACAACCTCCCGTTCTTCGCGGTCATCGCGGCCTGCGCCGAGGGCGACACGCTCATCCACGACTGGGTGTACGAGGGCAGGGCGATCCACCTCACCGACCTGACCCGACTCGGCGCGAACGTCCGCCTGCGCGACCCGCACCGCATCGACGTCTCCGGGCCGACGCACTGGTCCGGCGCCGAGGTGAGCTGCCCTCCCGCGCTGCGACCGGCAGTCGTCATCCTGCTCGCCATGCTCGCCGCGAAAGGTACGAGCGTGCTCCGGAACGTCGACATCATCGCTCGCGGGTACGAGCAGCTGCAGGAGCGGCTCATCACCCTGGGTGCGTCGATCGAGACCTTCCGCGACTGAGTCCGTCCCGTCCGACGGACGCGGCCCCGCAGATCGTCGATCCGCGGGGCCGCTGTCGTCCGGTACGACCGGCTCAGTCCCGGATGCTCGCGCCGAAACGCTCGGCCGCCACTGCCGCGCCGGCGAGCTTCGCGTCGCTCGCCTCCGCCGCGGTGAGCGTGCGGTCCGGCGCGCGGAACCGCAGCGCGAAGGTCAGGCTCTTGCCGCCCTCGGGGACGCCCGAGCCGCGGTAGTCGTCGACGAGGCGGATGTGCTCGAGCAGTGAACCGGCTCCGACCCGGACGGCGTCGAGGACCTCGCCGGCGGAGACCGTCGCGGGGACGAGCAGCGAGAGGTCCTGCGTCGCAGCGGGCAGGGTGCCGATGCCGACGGCCTCGGGCAGTGCGTCGCCGAGCGCGATGATGCGATCCAGGTCGAGTTCCGCGACCGCTACGACGCGCGGCAAGTTCGCCTCCTCGGCGACGGCCGGGTGGACCTCCCCCGCGTATCCCACCAGGACGTCGCCCACGTGCAAGGCCGCGGTCCGTCCGGGGTGCAGTGCCTGGTGGCTGCCCTGCGAGACGGTGATGTCGACACCGGTCGCCACTGCGACGGCCTGGACGGCCTCGAGCGCGTCCGCGATACCGGCCGCGACCGCGGGCTGGCCCGGCTGCTTCGCGACGGCGTTGCCGACCGCGAGGAATCCGAGATGACGCGGTTGGGCCGGGACGCCCGCCTCGAGCTCCTCGAGCTGGGCCTCGCTCGGACGGACCGCCGCCTGCGGGAGTTCGGCCTGGCCGAACGCGCCGTGACGGGACGGACGGAACACCGCGCCGACCTCGAAGATCGAGAGGTCGGTCAGACCGCGCGAGACGTTCCGGTGGGCCACCGCGAGGAGACCGGGCAGGATCGACGCGCGGAGGAAGGGGGCCTTCGCGTCGAGCGGGTTCGCGAGCTTCACGGCCGGGAACTCACCTGGTTGCGGTGCGCCGAACCGGGCGTTCTCCCCGGCGGAGACGAACGGGTAGGCCAACACCTCGGTGGCGCCGCCGTAGGCGAGCGCGTCGGCGACCCCACGGCGCAGCCGCTGCGAACGCGAGAGCCCGCGTCCCGGAGGCGCGACGGGGAGCACAGACGGGATGCGGTCGTATCCGAGGATCCGCGCCACCTCCTCGGCGAGGTCCTCCTTGCCGGTGATGTCGTGGCGCCAGCTCGGCGGCGTCACGAGCAGGCCGCCATCGGTAGCCTCGACGGCCGCGCCGATCTCGGCGAGCGCGGATCGTGTCTCGTCCGCTCCGAACGTGACGCCGATGAGGCCGTTGATGTAGTCGTCGGGGAGCAGGATCGGCTCGCGATCCGGCGCCGTGGTGACGGTGGAGCCGAGGTCGTCCGTCCGGCCGCCGGCCAGGTCGACGAGCAACTGCGCGACGCGACCGGCGGCCGCGACGGCGATCTGTGGATCGACACCGCGCTCGAACCGCTTGGACGCCTCGCTCGGCAGCTTGTGGCGACGCGCGCTCCGCGCGATGGACACCTGGTCGAAGTTCGCGGCCTCGATGATGACGTTGCGCGTGGCATCGGTGATCTCGGTGTCGAGGCCACCCATCACGCCCGCGAGCCCGATCGGGCCCGAGTCGTCGGTGATCAGCAGGTCCTCGTCGTGGAGCTTCCGCTCCTGGCCGTCGAGCGTGACGAAGGTCTCGCCGGACCGCGCGCGCCGGACGACGATGCCGCCAGTGAGCTTGTCGAGGTCGTACCCGTGGATCGGCTGCCCGAGCTCGAGCATGACGTAGTTCGTGATGTCGACGACGAGCGACAGCGAGCGGATGCCGGCGAGCTTCAACCGGGCAACCATCCACGGCGGGGTCGGCTTCGTCGGGTCGACGTCGCGCACGACGCGGGTGACGAACACGCTCGACCCGACGCGACCGCGGATCGGCCCCGCATCCTCGATCGTGACGGGGAAGCCGTCGAGTGGCCCGGTGAACGCCTCGGGGACGCTCGCCGCCGGGTCGCGGAAGGCCGCACCGGTCGCGTGCGAGTACTCGCGTGCGACCCCTCGGATCGAGAACGCGTAGCCGCGATCGGGCGTCACGTTGAGCTCGACCGCGGCGTCGTCGAGACCGAGCAGGCTGATCGCGTCGGTGCCGACGGGTGCCTCGACCCCGATCGTCGAGAGACGCAGGATCCCGTCGTGGTCCTCACCGAGGCCGAGCTCGCGAGCCGAGGCGATCATGCCGTCCGACACGTGGCCGTAGGTCTTTCGAGCGGCGATCGGGAACGGACCGGGCAGCACGGCGCCGGGCAGGGTGACGACCACCTGGTCGCCGACGAAGAAGTTGCCGGCACCGCAGACGATGCCCCGTACGGCCCCGTCGGCGTCACCCTCGGCGACGCGGACCTGGCACCAGCGGATGGTCTTGCCGTTGGACTGCGGCTCCTCGACGAACTCGAGGACCTCGCCGACCACGATGGGACCGGTCAGCTCGAAGCGGTGGACGTCCTCCTCCTCGAGCCCGACGCGCACGAGCGCGGCGTGGACGTCTTCAGGGGTGGTCCCCGGGGCGAGTTCGACGAACTCCCCGAGCCAGCTCAATGGAACACGCACGACTACACCACCATCCCGAACTGCTGGGAGAAGCGGACGTCGCCCTCCACCATCTCTCGCATGTCCTGCACGCCGTCGCGCAGCATCAGGCCGCGCTCGACGCCCATCCCGAAGGCGAAGCCCGAGTAGACCTCGGGGTCGATACCGGCGGACCGGAGCACGTTCGGGTTGATCATGCCGCACCCACCCCACTCGATCCAACGCGGTCCGTCCTTGAAGGTCGGGTGCCAGAAGTCGAGCTCGGCGCTCGGCTCGGTGAAGGGGAAGTAGCTGGGACGCAGGCGGACCTTCGCGTCGTCGCCGAAGACGCTCTTCACGAAGTGGTCGAGCGTTCCGCGGAGGTGCGCCATCGTCAGGCCCTTGTCGACGGCGAGACCCTCGAACTGCATGAAGACGGGCGTGTGCGTCGCGTCGAGCTCGTCGGTGCGGTAGACCCGCCCGGGGGCGAGCACGTACACGGGGAGTTCGCGCTCGAGCAGCGAGCGCACCTGGACCGGCGAGGTGTGCGTCCGCAGGACGAGGTGCGACTCCAGCGGCTCCACGAAGAAGGTGTCCTGCATCGCGCGGGCCGGGTGGTCGGCGTCGAAGTTCAGGGCGTCGAAGTTGAACCACTCGCTCTCGACCTCTGGCCCCTCGGCGATCTCCCACCCCATGCCGACGAAGATGTCGGACACGCGGTCCTGGAGCAGCGTGAGGGGGTGCCGGGCACCGGGCAGGCGTCGCAGCGGGACGGCGGTGACGTCGATCGCCTCGGCGGCGAGGCGTGCCTCCGTCTCGGCGGCGACGATCTCGCCCTCGCGCTCGCTCAACGCCTTCGAGACGCGCCCGCGAGCCTGACCGACCAGCTTGCCGAGCGCGGCCTTCTGGTCGTTCGGCACGCTGCGGAGCGATCCGTTGAGGGCGGCGAGCGGTGACGCTTCGCCGGCGTGGGCTGATCGGACCGCTTTCAGGGCGGCCGAGTCGGTGGCTGCGGCGATCGCTTCGAGAGCGGCGTCGACCGCGGCGTTCACCGCTGGTTCGGATATTGGGGATGCGTCGGACACGAGAGCCAAGTCTACCCAGGCGGTCGGCCCGCATGGGCGATCGTCCTCGCCCCGACGGGGACCCGGTCGCCCGGGCTCCGTCGGGACGACGTCAGATGCTCGCGCCGGACGACTGGTTCCCCGCCTGGATGCCGAGGATCTTGGTCGTCGTGTCCTCGGTCACGGCCTGTTCCTTCGGCGTGCGTGGCGACCGTCGGGTACGCACCTCGACGATCTTCGCGACGCCGGAGAGGATCAGGCAGAGCACGATGTAGATCGAGCCCATCACGATGATCGAGGGGATGATCGGGCTGCCGTAGAGCGCCTGCGACCCGAACTGCTTCGCGAGGTAGAGAAGCTCCTGGTAGGTGATCAGGAAGCCGAGTGCGGTGTCCTTGAGGGCGACGACGAGCTGGGCGATGATGACCGGCAGCATCGCGCGGATCGCCTGCGGGAACAGGATGAGGCGCAGGACCGCGGACTTCCGCAGGCCGATGGCGTAGGCGGCCTCGCCCTGCCCCTTCGGCAACGACTCGATGCCCGCTCGGAAGATCTCGGAGAACACCGCGCCGTTGTACAGCGTCAGCGCGATGGCGACGGCGACGAACGGCGTCACGAAGGTGAAGCCGAGGGGCGGCAGCCCGTAGTACATGAGCATCATCAGGATGAGGACCGGGACCGCCCGGAAGAACTCGATGAAGATCGTGAACGGGACGCTGATGATCTTGTGGTCGGACAGTCGGCCGATCGCCAGCAACAGTCCGAGGACGACGCTGCAGACCGCGGCGACCGCGAACGCGGACAGGGTGGCACCCGTCGCCTGGAGGATCTGCTCCCAGACGCGCGGGAAGGTGAAGAGCTTCCACTTCGAGGCGGTGAACTGTCCGGTCTCGATGAAGCGGAAGACGACGAACGCGAGGATGCCGGCGACGACGAGCACCGTCGCCGCACCGATCCAGCGATAGCGGACGATGGCCTTCGGGCCGGGGGTGTCGAACAGGACGGAGCTCATCGCGCGATCCTCCACTTCTTCTCGAAGGCCCGTTGGGCGAGGGACAGGAGCGACACGAGCGCCACGAAGATGAGGGCCACCCACAGCAGTCCGATGAGGAGCGGCTCACCGCGCTCGGACAGGTTCGCGCGGATCGCGCCCGCTTCGGCGACGGAGAAGCCGGCGGCGACCGTCGTGTTCTTGAGCAGGGCGATGAGCACGCTGAACAGCGGTGGCAGGACGGCACGGAACGCCTGCGGCAGGATGACGAGCGTCATGGTCTGTCCGAACGGCAGCCCGATCGCGCGTGCGGCCTCGGCCTGACCGATCGGCACCGTGTTGACGCCGGACCGCAGGACCTCTGCGACGTAGGTCGCGGTGTAGAGGCTCAGCCCGATGATCGCGAGCGTCGTGTAACTCACTTCGGGGAGCCCGAGCTTCGGGTAGCCGAAGGCGAAGAAGAAGAGGATGAGGGTCAGCGGGGTGTTGCGCACCGTGTTGACGTACACGGTGCCGAAGAGGCGCATCGCCGGGACCGGCGAGACCCGCATGGCACCGACGATGGTGCCGAGGATGAGCGCGAAGAACCCCGACACCACGAAGAGCAGCAGGGTGTTGCGGAAGCCCGTGACGAAGAGGTCGAGGTTGTCGAGCAGGACGTTCATGTCGCGCACGCCTTTCGGGAGGGGGACGCCCGTGGCGGGCGCCTGGGCGGAGTCGACGGGACAGCTCCCCCGGACGGCCGCTGGTCGGCGGCCGCCCGGGGCGCTGCTTAGTAGTCGTCGACCGCCGGCTGGGTCACCTTGGTGCCGGAGGCGCCGAGGGTGGCGTCGTAGATCTTGGTCCAGGTGTCGCCGCCATCGGTGAACATCGTGTTGATGAAGTGGCGGAGGGCGTCGTCACCCTTCGGCAGACCGATGCCGTAGAGCTCGGTGCTGAACGGCTCGCCCACGACCTTGAGGTCGTCGGGGAACTGCGCCGCGTACCCGATCAGGATCGCCTGGTCGGTCGTGACCGCGTCGACCTTGCCGTCGTTCAGGGCCTCGACACACTGCGAGTAGGTGTCGAACTCCTCCGTCTTGGTGTCGGGGAAGTTGTCCTTGATGTTCTGGATGGGCGTGGAGCCCGTCGCCGAACACACGGTCTTGCCGGCGAGGTCGTCCTCGCCCTTGATGTCGTCGTTGTCCGCGGCGACGAGCAGGCCCTGGCCGGTCTCGAAGTACGGTCCGGCGAAGTCGATCTGCTCCTTGCGCTTGTCGGTGATCGAGTAGGTGCCGACGTAGTAGTCGATGTCACCGTTCACGATGGCCGACTCGCGGTTGGCGCTCGGGATCGCCTTGAACTCGATCTTGTCGGCATCGAAGCCGAGCGACGCGGCGATCCAGGTGGCCATCTCGACGTCGAAGCCGGAACGCTCGCCGGTGGCGGCGTCGAGGTAGCCGAGACCGGGCTGGTCCTCCTTGACGCCGATGCGGACCTTGTCGGCCTTCACCATCGCGTCGTACGTGGGGCTGCCCTCGAGCTGGACGTCGGTGGCGACCTCGAAGAGTGCGCCGCCGTCGGACGCGCCGTCGGTCGATCCGGTGCCGGCGTCGCCGCCGCTGCACCCGCTGAGCGCGAGCGCTGCTGCAGCGACTCCCGCGGTGATGAACATGAGCCTCTTGCGCATGTTTTCCTTCCTTCCTTGGTGCCCGGGACGGGCCGATCGGTTGGTCAGTTCCGGGTCGCCGCGCGGGTCGCGCGATCCGGAGTCGGATGGGTCAGTGGGTGAGGAGCTTCGACAGGAAGTCCTTCGCCCGCTCGGACTGCGGGTTCGTGAAGAACGACTCGGGGTCGGTGTCCTCGAGGATCTCGCCGTCGGCCATGAACACGACGCGGTCGGCGGCCTTCCTGGCGAAGCCCATCTCGTGGGTGACGACGATCATGGTCATGCCCTCACTGGCGAGCTGCACCATGACGTCGAGGACCTCGTTGATCATCTCGGGGTCGAGGGCCGAGGTCGGCTCGTCGAACAGCATGACCTTCGGCTTCATCGCGAGGGCGCGGGCGATCGCCACGCGCTGCTGCTGCCCGCCGGACAACTGTGCCGGCAGCTTGTCCGCCTGCACGCCGATGCCGACGCGCTCGAGCAGCACCTTCGCCGCATCGTCGGCGTCGCGCTTCTTCTGCTTGCGCACCTTGATCGGGCCGAGGGTGACGTTCTCGCGGATCGTCTTGTGCGCGAACAGGTTGAACGACTGGAACACCATGCCGACGTCGGCGCGCAGCTCGGCGAGCTGCTTGCCCTCCTCCGGCAGCTTCTTGCCGTCGATCCGGATCTCCCCCGAGCTGATCGTCTCGAGCCGGTTGATCGTCCGGCAGAGGGTGGACTTGCCGGACCCGGACGGTCCGATCACGACGACGACCTCACCCTTGTTGACGGTGAGGTTGATGTCCTTCAGGGCGTGGAACTCGCCGTAGTGCTTCTCGACGTTCTCCATGACGACGAGGGGCTCGCCGCGCCCTGCCTGGATCGGGTTGCTCGTGGTCTCGTATGCGCCGGCGGCACCATGCGAGGCTGCTGCATCGGGTTCCGTCGGGCCGGAGTTCGGGGACACTGTTGGCTCCATGTAACCCAAACTAGGTGACCGTGTGTTTCGTGCGCATGACGGAAGCGCTACGGTTACCGTTTCGTAACCTCGACGGTCGACGCCTCAGGCGCTCAGGCGTGCTGCGCGAACGCGCTCTCGAAGACGCACACCGACGCCGCAGTGGCCAGGTTCATGCTCTCGGCACGGCCGTAGATCGGTACCGTAACCGCACGGTCGACGAGCTCGAGGTGCTCATCGGTGAGTCCCCTGGCCTCGTTGCCGAACACCCATGCCGTCGGCCGCGCGAGCACGCCTTCCGACCGGGCCACGAGGAGGTCCTCGCCCTTGATGTCGGCAGCGAGCGTCTGCAGTCCCGCTGCGCGGGCCCGTTCCAGCACGGCGGGCAGCTCGACACCGACCGCGACGGGCAGGTGGAAGAGCGAGCCGGTCGTGGAGCGCACGACCTTCGGGTTGTAGAGGTCGACGGTCCGTCCGCTCAGGACGACGGCGTCCGCGCCGGCGGCGTCCGCGGCTCGGATGATCGTCCCGAGGTTGCCCGGGTCGCGGACCTCCTCCAGGATGACGACGAGCTGCGGCTCTCCGGCGAAGATGTCCTTGATCGAGGTCGGGAACTGCTGCGCGACCGCGATGAACCCCTGCGGGGTGACGGTGTCGGCCATCGACTCGAGGACCTGCTCGGTGACGAACTCGATCTCGAGTCCCGCATCGGTGGCCGCGGCCCCGATGTCGGTGTAGCGCTCGAGGGCCGTCGGCGTCGCGTACAGCTCGAGGATCAGGTCGGGCCGGAACTGCAGGGCCTCCGAGACCGCCTGTGGTCCTTCGAGGAGGAACAGGCCGGTCTCCTGTCTCGCCGGACGCTTGGCGAGTTTGGCGACGGAACGGACGCGCGGTGACCGCGGATTGTCAANCCGTTCGAACACATCGTCCGGGCGGACGCAGGGCTTCCGACTACGCGGAGACCTTGGGCGCCGAGGTGTCGGCGGGCAGCGCGGCCTTGGCCGACGCGACGAGGGCCGCGAAGGTGGCGGGCTCGTGCACCGCGAGGTCCGCGAGGATACGGCGGTCGACCTCGATCCCGGCGAGGCCGAGACCCTGGATGAAGCGGTTGTACGTCATGCCGTTGGCACGCGAAGCCGCGTTGATGCGCTGGATCCAGAGGCGACGGAAGTCACCCTTGCGCGCACGACGGTCGCGGTACGAGTAGACGAGGGAGTGAGTGACCTGCTCCTTGGCCTTGCGGTACAGACGCGAACGCTGACCGCGGTAACCGGCGGCGCGCTCGAGGATGACGCGACGCTTCTTGTGAGCGTTGACCGCCCTTTTGACTCTTGCCATGTTCCTAGTTCCTTACGGGTAAACGGTCTAGCGACCGAGCAGCTTCTTCATGACCTTGGCGTCGGCGGGCGCCAGCACCTGGTCCTGGTTCAGGCGACGGGTGCGACGGCTGGACTTGCTCTCCAGGTTGTGTCGCATACCGGCCTGCTGCTTCATCAGCTTGCCGCTGCCGGTGACCTTGAATCGCTTCTTGGCCCCGGAGTGGGTCTTCTGCTTCGGCATGGGATTCCTCGTTTCTTATCGGTTCTCGTCGGTGGATGACTCCACCGGAGCAGCCTCGTCGGCTTCGTCGGCGTCAGCCGGACGTGCCTTGGATGCCGCACGTTGTGCGTTGGCTTCGGCTTTCGCCTCGGACTTGTTCTTGAGTGGACCGACGACCATCACCATGTTGCGACCGTCGACCATGGGGGTGGACTCGACGGTGCCCCACTCGGACACGTCCTCGGCGAACTTCTGGAGCAGGCGGACGCCCTGCTCTGGGCGGGACTGCTCGCGGCCGCGGAACTGGATCATGGCTTTCACCTTGTCACCGGCCTTGAGGAAGCCCTCGGCGCGCTTGCGCTTGGTCTCGTAGTCGTGCTGATCGATCTTGAGGCGGAACCGGACCTCTTTGAGGATCGTGTTCGCCTGGTTGCGCCGGGCCTCTTTGGCCTTCTGCGCAGCCTCGTACTTGAACTTGCCGTAGTCCATGATCTTCGCGACGGGCGGCTTGGAGTTGGGTGCGACCTCGACGAGGTCGAGATCCGCTTCCTGCGCGAGGCGAAGGGCGACCTCGATTTTGACGACGCCGACCTGTTCTCCGCCGGGACCGACGAGTCGGACCTCCGGGACGCGGATACGGTCATTGGTACGGGGATCGCTGATGCGGAGCTCCTCTGACTGGGTGGGATGCCACGCGACCAGGTCCGATACCTGCGACGCGACGAAATCGGTTCACCACACACCCGTACCCTCCGCCGGTGTTCAAAACACCTGTCGGAAGGCACCACGCCCGACGACCCGAAGCGGTGAAGCGACAGGCGGAGCGTGACAACCCGGTAACCTTGTGAAGCGGTCAAGCGCGGGTGGGAGAATCTCCTCTTTCGTACCGAGACATGTCTCGGAGCACCGCACGAGTCTAACAGAGGATCCACGTGAACAACACCACCAGCCCGTACGACCACGACGACGAGTCGGGAGGGGCCGATCAGGCCACCCGGGACATCGCCGACGTCCCCGCCGTCGAGGTCATCACCACCGCCGCCGTGCACCTCATGAGCGCTGCAGCGGTCAAGTGCGGCCTCGCGGACGCCCCCGACGCCCAGACGGACCTCGACGAAGCCCGCAAGCTCATCAACGCCCTCGCCGGGCTCATCACCGCAGGTGCCCCGGAGATCAGCGACATGCACGCCCGCTCGCTGCGCGACGGCCTGCGGTCCCTGCAGCTCGCCTTCCGGGAGGCGTCCACCATCCAGGATCCCATCGGCAAGGGTCCCGGCGAGAAGTGGACCGGCCCGGTCACCTGATCGCAGGGCGGTGCTCCGCCTCGCCGATCAGTCGGCGGGGCGGAGCGACACCGCGAGCGAGTCGACGCGCGTCGCGATGACCTCGTCCGCGGCCCAGCGCTGAGCGAGCCGCGCGAGCACCGCGTCGAGCTCCTGCTGGGTCAGTCCCTGCAGCAGGCCGAGCTCGACCACGAGCTCGGATCCGGCGAGCTTCGCCTCCGGATCTCCGGCTCGCAGACGCACACTCACGACCGCGAGCTCCTGCTCGATCGATCGCTCGAACGCGCCGCGCACCAGCGGGTCCGCGAAGCTGGGCGTCCACGGCTGCGACTGCGCGATCGCCCACAGCGCGGGGCGGCGTACGGCGAACTCGGTGCTCGACGTCGGATCGAGGACCACCACGTCCGTCTGCTCACTCGCGGCCGCCAGGGCGACCCGGACGCCGTCGGCCGGGATCGGCCTCGCCGTCCGGTTCCAGGCGGACATCGCCTGCACCGAGCTGAACACCGGGAGCACGGTGCGGCCGTCCGGACCCGTCACGGTCACGATGGACAGCTCCTGCGACTTGTCGACCAGTTGGCCGTGCTCGTTCTCGCCGGCCTCACCGAGGTGGGCCACGAGCGGGATGAGTAGGCGGGAGTCCCGGAACGCGTCGACGACCTCGGCCTCGCCGACCTCGCCGGCCCGGAAGCGTCGGAGGGACTCGATCAGCCGCTCGGGCGCACTGCCGTCGTCACCGGAACTCGCGTTCGGCTGGAAGCTCCGACCGGCCCAGGGCTGGCCGGCCGAATCGGCACCACCCATCGCACGGTGGGCATGCCCGC
The DNA here is from genome assembly GCF_014841225.1 of Plantibacter sp. CFBP 8804. NCBI lineage: Bacteria > Bacillati > Actinomycetota > Actinomycetes > Micrococcales > Microbacteriaceae > Plantibacter > Plantibacter sp. CFBP 8804. The sequence goes on along the minus strand of NZ_JACYTU010000002.1, from coordinate 577,539 downwards.
CCGACGGACCCTGCCGGTCGGGCTCGGAGGATTCGTCAGCGGCCCGAGACATCCAGCGCCTCGGCCAGGGTGAATGCGCCGTTGTAGAGCGCCTTCCCGATGATGGCCCCTTCGAGCCCGAGGGGGACCAGCTCGCGCAGCGCGACCAGATCGTCGAGGCTCGAGATGCCGCCGGAGGCCACCACCGGCCGCTCCGTGCGCTCGAGCACCTGTCGGAGCAGTTCGATGTTCGGCCCCTGCATCGTGCCGTCCTTCGTGACGTCCGTCACGACGTAGCGTGCGCAGCCCGCCTCCTCGAGACGGTCGAGGACGGTCCACAGGTCGCCGGCGTCCTGCGTCCACCCGCGAGCGGCGAGCGTCGTGCCACGGACGTCGAGGCCGACCGCGATCGCCTCGCCGTACTGGGCGATGACGCTCGCGGCCCACTCGGGGTTCTCGAGCGCTGCGGTCCCGAGGTTCACGCGTGCGACGCCCGTCTCGAGCGCCTGCTCGAGGGAGGCGTCGTCGCGGATGCCGCCCGACAGTTCGATGTTGACGCCGCGCGCCTTCGAGATGACCTTGCGGATGATCGACCGGTTGTCGCCACGACCGAACGCGGCGTCGAGGTCGACGAGGTGGATCCACTCCGCCCCCTGGCGAGCCCAGTCCAGGGCCGCGTCGACGGGCTCGCCGTAGTTCGTCTCCGAACCGGCCTCGCCGCGCGTCAACCGGACGGCCTTGCCGTCCACGATGTCGATCGCGGGGAGCAGCGTCAGTCCGGCCGTCGTGTTGAACTCGTTCATGATCCACCGTCTCTTCGGGAGCTGCGAGCCCCTCGGTTCCCGGCGCACAGCATGCCTCGTGGCACAAGCACCTGATCCTAGTCGGCTACAGGGTGCCGAGCCAGTTGGACAGCAGACGGATACCGGCGTCGCCCGACTTCTCCGGGTGGAACTGCGTCGCCGACAGCGGACCGTTCTCGACGGCCGCGAGGAACGGCACGCCGTGGGTCGCCCAGGTGAGGCGCGGCTCGGGGAACGGCGGCATGACCTCGAGGGTCCACTGCTGTGCGGCATAGGAGTGGACGAAGTAGAAGCGCTCGTCAGCGAGGCCGTCGAAGAGCACGGACCCCGCGTCCGGCGACACCGTGTTCCAGCCCATGTGCGGCAGGACGGGCGCCTCGAGTTCGGTGACCGCGCCGGGCCACTCCCCCAGGCCCTCGGCCTCGGAACCGCGCTCCAAACCACGCTCGAACATGACCTGCATCCCCACGCAGATGCCGAGGACGGGACGGCCTCCCGCGAGACGACGGTCGATGACCTCGTCGCCGTGGGAAGAACGGAGGGCGCCGATCACCGCATCGAAGGCACCGACCCCTGGCACGACGAGACCGTCGGCGGCCTGGGCGGCCTGGCGGTCGCCCGTCAGCACGACGTCGGCGCCGGCGAGCTCGAGGGCCTTGACGGCGGAGTGCACGTTGCCGGAGCCGTAGTCGAGGACGACCACCGACGGGCGTGCACTCACAGCGCGCCCTTCGTCGACGGGATGCCCTGGACCAGCGGGTCGAACGCCTTCGCCTGCCGGAAGGCCCGCGCGAACGCCTTGAACTCCGCTTCGGCGATGTGGTGCGGATCGCGACCGCCGAGGACGTTCACGTGCACGGTGAGGCCCGCGTTGAAGGTGATCGCCTCGAAGACGTGACGCACCATCGAACCCGTGAAGTGCCCGCCGATGAGGTGGAACTCGAATCCGGCCGGTTCCCCGCCGTGCACGAGGTACGGACGACCGGAGATGTCGACCACGGCCTGCACGAGCGCCTCGTCGAGCGGGACCAGCGCGTCGCCGTACCGAGAGATGCCGGCCTTGTCGCCGAGCGCCTGACGGATCGCCTGGCCCAGGACGATACCGACGTCCTCGACCGTGTGGTGGACGTCGATGTCGACATCGCCCGTCGCACGGACGGTCAGGTCGGTCAGCGAGTGCTTCGCGAAGGCCGTGAGCAGGTGGTTGTAGAACGGGACGGAGGTCTCGATGCTGCTCGTGCCGGTGCCGTCGAGGTTCAATTCCAGCTCGATGCTGGACTCGCTCGTCGCGCGCTGGATCCGGGCCGTGCGCTGCTGGGTGGTCATGGGATCCAGTGTATCGAGCGCACCGGCGCTGCACGCCGTGTGTCGACGGGTGGGCATCGTCGCGTCATGCGGCTGCACCAGGGCGTGGCGACGCCTATCGTTGAGAGGTCATGACTTCCACACCCAGCATCGCCCCGGCCGTCCCACTCGACGCGACGGAGATCGCCGCTCTCCGTGAACGGTTCCCGATCCTCGCCCGGGAGATGAACGGACACCCGCTCGTCTATCTGGACTCCGGAGCCACCTCGCAACGCCCGATCGAGGTCATCGACGCGGAGCGTGACTACGCGACGCACCAGAACGCCGCCGTCCACCGTGGCGCCCACCTCCTGGCCGCCGAAGCGACGGAGCTCTTCGAGGACGCGCGCGCGACCGTCGCCGCGTTCATCGGTGCCGACGAGCGGGAACTCGTCTGGACCTCCGGCGCGACCGCAGCCCTCAACCTCATCGCCGGGGCCATCGGGAATGCGAGCGCCGGCCTCGGTGGTGCCGCCGCCGAGCAATTCCGCCTCGGCCCAGGCGACGAGATCGTCGTCACGGAACTCGAACACCACGCGAACCTCATCCCCTGGCAGCAACTCGCCGCACGCACCGGTGCGACCCTCCGTCACCTGCCGGTCGACGACGACGGCGTGCTGCGTCTCGACGCCGCAGGCGACGTCATCGGCGAACGCACGCGCATCATCGCGTTCGCACACGTGTCCAACGTCACCGGGGCGATCGCGCCGGTCTCCGAGCTCGTCGCCCTCGCCGAACGCGTCGGCGCGCTGACCGTGCTCGACGCCTGCCAGTCCGTCCCGCACCTGCCCGTCGACGTCCCGTCCCTCGGGGTCGACTTCCTCGTGTTCTCCGGCCACAAGATGCTCGGTCCGAACGGCATCGGGGCCCTGTGGGGTCGCCGCCGGCTGCTCGATGCCCTTCCCCCCTTCCTCACCGGCGGGTCGATGATCACGACCGTCACACTCGACGGCGCGGAGTTCCTGCCCGCCCCGCAACGGTTCGAGGCCGGGACCCAGCCGGTGTCGCAGGCGATCGCCCTCGCGAGCGCCGTCCGGTTCCTGCAAGCGGTCGGCATGGACCGTGTCCACGCCACCGAGGCGGCCTACGGACAGCGACTCGCGGCCGGACTCGCCGCCATCCCCGGCGTCACGCTCATCGGCCCGCCGCCCGGAACTCCTCGCGCCGGGCTGGCGAGCTTCGACCTCGCCGGCGTGCACGCCCACGACGTCGGTCAGTTCTTCGATGATCGCGGCATCGCGGTGCGCGTCGGTCACCACTGCGCGCAACCACTCCACCGCCGGTTGGGCCTCACCGCGTCCACCCGCGCGAGCAGCTACCTCTACACGACGGAGGCCGAGATCGACGCCTTCCTCGAGGCCGCCACCCTCGTCGGTCCGTTCTTCGGGGTGTCCCGATGAGCGGCCTGGAGAGCCTCTACCAGGAGCTCATCCTCGACCACGCCCGCCAGCGCCACGGCTTCGGGTTGCGGGACGCGCCCGCCGCCGAGTCGCACCAGCTCAACCCCACCTGCGGCGACGAGGTCACCCTGCAGCTCCACCCCGGGCCCGACGGTCGTCTCGCACCGATCGCCTGGGAGGGGCACGGCTGCTCGATCTCGCAGGCGTCGAGCTCCTGCTTGAGCGACCTCGCGGCAGGCCTCACACCGGCCGAGCTCCAGGCCCTGGTCGACGAGTTCCGGACGGTCATCCGCTCGCGGGGCACGCTCGAGTTCGACGAGGAACGGTTCGGAGACGCCGCGGCGTTCAGCGGCGTCTCGCGCTACATCGCCCGCGTGAAGTGCGCCATGCTCCCCTGGGTCGCCGCAGAGGAGGCCATCTCCCGCCTGCCGTGAGCAGGCGCCCCACCTCCGCCCGGCCGAGGGCTGGTCAGACGGGGCTGATCGCCGCCAAGGCCTCGAGGAACGCGGTCGTCTCCGCTTCGGTGCCCGCGGTCACCCGCAGGTGGTTCGGGATGCCGACGTCACGGATGAGGATCCCGCGCGCGAAGAGCGCCTCGAACGCCGCGTGCGGATCGGCCACGCCACCGAACAGAACGAAGTTGGATCCGCTCCGCTTCGGGTCGTAGCCGAGACGTCCGAGCTCGACGACGAGGCGATCGCGCTGGGTCCGGATGTCGTCGACCATCGCCAGCATCTCGTCGGCGTGCCGCAGTGCGGCGGTCGCGGCCGCCTGCGTCAGGGCGCTCAGGTGGTACGGGAGCCGGACGAGTCTCAGTGCGTCGACGACCGCAGGGTCGGCGGCGAGGTACCCGAGACGGACCCCGGCGAAGGCGAAGGCCTTGCTCATCGTCCTGGAGACGATCAGGCGCGGACGCCCCTCCAACAGCGTGAGCGCGCTCGCCTCGTCGTCAGGAGCGAACTCCGCATACGCTTCGTCGACGATCACCATGCCCCGCGACGCCTCGTACACCGCGGTGATGGTCTCGAGCGACAACGGTGTTCCGGTGGGGTTGTTGGGCGAGCAGAGGAACACGAGGTCGGGATCCGCCTCGGCCACCTGACGCGCGGCGGTCTCGGGCGAGAGCTCGAACTCGGCGTCGCGCGTCGCGGGGATCCACCTGGTGCCGACGCCGGCGGCCAGGAGCGGATACATCGAGTACGTCGGCGTGAACCCGAGGAGCGATCGCCCGGGACCACCGAAGGCCTGCAGGATGTGCTGCAGCACCTCGTTCGACCCGTTCCCCGCCCAGATCTGCTCCGGGGTCACCCCGCGACCCAGGTATCCCGCCAGCGCCTCCCGGAGTTCCGTGAACTCGCGATCGGGGTACCGGTTCACCGTGAGGACCGCGGAGGCGAGCGAGGCGACGATGTCGTGCGCGACCGCCTCGGGGATCGGGTGTGTGTTCTCGTTGACGTTGAGCGCCACCGGCACCAGGGCCTGGGGAGCGCCGTACGGGCGCTGTCCTCGGAGGTCGTCGCGGATGGGGAGGTCGTCGAGAGCGGTCACCTCACAATGCTAGCCACTCCGACCGGCGCGCTCACTCCGCCTGACGCTCCCGACGAAGGACCTCGTGCCGGGGGCTCGCCGGGTTCAACAGCGAGTGGCGTCGCCCGTAGGCGAAGTACACGATGAGACCGATCACGAGCCAGACCCCGAACCGCAGCCAGGTCTCCCAGTGCAACTGCAGGATCAGGAAGCCGGACGCCAGGACGCCGAGCGCCGGGACGAACGGCATCAACGGCAACCGGAAGGAGCGGGGCTCGTCCGGCTTCGTGTACCGGAACACGATCACCGACACGCAGACCACGATGAAGGCGGCCAGAATGCCGATGTTCGTGAGGTCGGCGACCTGCTTGATCGGGAACACCCCGGCGAAGACGGCTGCCGCGCCGCCGGCGATCCAGGTCACCCGCTGCGGCACGCCTCGCCGGTCCGTGCGCGAGAACCACCGAGGAAGGAGACCGTCGCGACTCATCGAGAACCAGACGCGGGTGACGCCCAACAGGAACGTCAGCATCACGGTGAGGATCGACAGGACGGCGAACACGGAGATGATCGTCGCCACCACGGGCAGGCCGACGCTCTGGAACGCCGATGCGAACCCGGCGGTGGGGTCGATGTCGGTGTAGTTCTGCATGCCGGTCAGCACGAGGGTGGCCGCGACGTACAGGAGCATGGCGACGATGAGGGAGAGGATGATCGCCTTCGGCATGTGCTTCTTGCCGTCTTTCGCCTCCTCGGCCGCCGTACTCATCGCGTCGTATCCGAAGACCGCGAAGAAGACCGTCGCGGCACCGGCGAACACCGGCCCGAAACCGCTGGGGAGGAACGGATCGTAGTTCTCCCCGTCGATGTAGAAGACCCCGAGGCCGATGATGAACAGGATGAGCAGGACCTTGATGCCGACCGCGATGAGCTCGAATCGACCGAAGGCCTTCGTCCCGCGACTCAGGATGAAGGTCACGAAGAGACAGACGAAGATGGCGGGGAGATTGACGAGGCCGCCCTTCCCCTCGTCGGCGGTCGAGGTCATCCAGGCCGGCATGTGGATCCCGATGCCGGACAGGAAGGCGTCGAAGTAGCCGGAGATCCCGATCGCGACCACCGCGACGATCGCGATGTACTCGAGCAACAGGTCCCAGCCGATGAACCAGCCGATGATCTCGCCGAGCGCCACATACCCGTAGGTGTAGGCGGACCCGGCTCTCGGGATCATGCCGGCGAACTCCGCGTACGACAACGCCGCGGCCGCGGAGGCGAGACCCGCGATCAGGAACGAGAAGAGGACGGCTGGCCCGACAGCGGGCGAGGTCTCGCTCCCATGAGCGACGAGTCCGGCGAGGGAGAAGATCCCCACCCCGATGATGCCACCGACCCCGATGGCCGTGAGTTGCCAGAGCCCGAGGCTCTTGAACAGCTTCGAACCGGAGGTCTCATCCTCGATCTCCGCGATCGGCTTCTTCCGGAGCAGCGAGCGGCTCCGATCGTCTGTACTCATGCTTGCCTCCGACGATGCTGCGGGCGTCGTTGCACCGCGCCATCGACGATAGCTGAGAACCAGCGCGGAGTGACCCGCCGATTGTCGGCCTACTCGGCCGCGTACCGCTGCGGGATCGCCAGGCGCTGCCCGGGCTCGACACCGGCGGTGCTGAGCTGGTTGAGGTTCATGATCTCGGCGATGACGTCGCGCGGGTCGGCGTCGGGCGCGATGGACTCGGCCAGCTGCCAGAGCGACTCGCCCGGGTCGACCGTGATGTACGTGAACGTGGCTCCCGCCGCCGCTGTGTTGGCCGCGGCACCGCCTGCGGAGAGTCCGACGACCGCGACGCCGATGACCAGCGGGATGGCGGCGAGCGTGGTGAAGACGACGCGGCCGCGCTTCGTCAGGCGGAGTCGGCGTGTGGACGGTGCGTCTGACGCCGGTGTCTGCGCCGTCCGTGCGGGAAGCGCCCGGTGGGACCCGATCAGTGCTGCGCTCATGTCAACCCTCCAAGAGTGTGCTCATCATGTGATGAGGACTCGTACCCGACACTCGACCAGGAGTGCCGGATACGAACCTGTGTTCCGAATATATCTTCGATTGTTCGAATACTCAACCCTGTCTTCGTACCTGAGACGCGCGGGATCGGCGACACGCTCGAACAGATGTTTGTCTGGACGAGCTGGTGCGGATACAGTTTCGAGTGTTGGAAGCAGTACACCACCACCCACCGACATCGGTCACCGACAGCCGATCAGGGCAGGAGCGAAGATGGCAGCGAACACGGCGGGCGACGGAGCCCGGGAGCGCCAGATCGGCGGCACCCGGCGACGGAAGAGCCTGAGCGACAAGCAGCTGGCGATCCTCGACGTCATCCAGCGTTCGGTCTCACAGCGCGGATATCCGCCGAGCATGCGCGAGATCGGCGACGCCGTCGGGCTCGCCTCCCTGTCGAGTGTCACGCACCAACTCGGACAGCTCGAACTCAGCGGATACCTCCGACGCGATCCCAACCGTCCCCGCGCCATCGAGGTGCTCATCGACCTGCCGAGCGCCGTCGAGGGGAGCGATCCCGACTCCGCTCCCCCGGTCGGCGACGCCGCCATGGTCCCGCTCGTCGGTCGCATCGCCGCCGGCATCCCGATCACGGCCGAGCAGCAGGTCGAGGAGATCTTCCCCCTGCCGCGTCAGCTGGTCGGCAAGGGCAGTCTGTTCATGCTGAAGGTCGTCGGCGACTCGATGGTCGACGCCGCGATCTGCGACGGCGACTGGGTCGTCATCCGCGAGCAGAAGACCGCCGAGAACGGCGAGATCGTCGCGGCGATGCTCGACGAGGAGGCGACCGTGAAGGTGTTCCGCCAGCGCGACGGTCACACCTGGCTGCTCCCCCGGAACTCGGCCTTCGAACCGATCCTCGGCGACCACGCCGAGGTCCTCGGCAAGGTCGTCGCCGTGCTCCGGACGGTCTGACCGACCGGACCACTCCGCGACACCGACGAGGGCCGGGACGATCCGTGGATCGTCCCGGCCCTCGTCCGTACCGGACCGACGACGTCAGCCGGTCGCACCGACCCGTGCGCGGACCGCACGCGTGGCCTCGACGATGTTGGCGAGGGAGGCGACCGTCTCCTCGTACCCTCGCGTCTTGAGTCCGCAGTCCGGGTTCACCCAGACCTGTCGCTGCGGGATCCCCTCCAGCGCGATCTCGAGCAACGCGGTCACCTCCGCGACGCTCGGCACCCGAGGCGAGTGGATGTCGTAGACGCCCGGGCCGATGCCGTGGTCGAAACCACTCGCCCGGATGTCGGACACGACCTCCATCCGAGACCGTGCCGCCTCGATGCTCGTCACGTCGGCGTCCAGACGCCGGATCGCGTCGATCACCACCCCGAACTCGGAGTAGCAGAGGTGGGTGTGGATCTGCGTCTCGACGCGCACGCCCGCGGTCGCCAGCCGGAAGGAGCCCACCGACCAGTCGAGGTACCGCCCCTGGTCGGCCCGCCGGAGCGGCAGCAGCTCGCGGAGTGCGGGTTCGTCGACCTGGATGATGCGGATGCCGGCCCGCTCCAGGTCGGCGATCTCGTCACGCAGGGCGAGGGCGACCTGGTTCGCCGTCTCGGCGAGCGGTTGGTCGTCGCGCACGAACGACCAGGCGAGGATCGTCACCGGGCCCGTGAGCATGCCCTTCACCGGCTTGGTGGTCAACGACTGCGTGTAGGCCGACCACTCGACCGTGATCGGCGCCGGCCGCGAGACGTCACCCCACAGGATCGACGGACGGGTGCATCGCGAACCGTAGGACTGCACCCACCCGTGCTCCGTCACGGCGAACCCGTCGAGGTGCTCGGCGAAGTACTGGACCATGTCGTTGCGCTCGGGCTCACCGTGGACGACGACGTCGATGCCGAGGTCCTCCTGCAGCGCCACGACGCGCCCGATCTCCGCGCGCATCGTCGCGACGTAGGCCTCCTCGTCGAGCGTCCCGGCGACCCGCTGCGCACGGGCGCGACGGATGTCGCCGGTCTGCGGGAAGGAGCCGATCGTCGTCGTCGGGAGGAACGGCAGGCCGAGCGCCTGCTCCTGCGCCGTGGCGCGCTCCTGGTAGTCGTCTCGGGTGAAGTCCGCTGGTGCGAGCGCTGCTGCCCGTGCGCGGATGGCGGCATCGACGACCCCGGGCGCGGCCAGCCGATCGTCGAGCGCGGCCGACGCTGCGGTGAGCTCGGCCGCGATGGACGCACGCCCTTGGGTGAGACCGCGTGCGAGGACCGCGATCTGATCCACCTTCTGGTCGGCGAATGCGAGCCAGCTCCGGAGACGGGGGTCGAGCTTCGTCTCCACCGACACGTCGTGCGGGACGTGCAGGAGCGACGTCGAGGTGGACACCGCGAGCTGAGGGAAGCGCTCCGCCGCGCTCGCGAGCAGGTCGGCCGCGGCCACGAGGTCGCCGCGCCACACGTTGTGGCCGTCGATCACTCCCGCGACGACGGTCTTCGTGGCGAGTCCGGGAGACGAGTCCGGCAGGCCTCCTCGGACGAGGTCGACACCGACAGCCTCGACCCCCGAGTCGGCCAGCACCGGGAGGGCGTCGCCCAAGGCGCCGTAGGGAGCCGCGACGAAGATCGACGGACGGTCGGACACGGCGGACAGGACGGCCGTCGATCGTTCGAGCGCCGCGAGGACCGTCGACCTCGGCACGTCGAACGTCTCCGAAACGAGTGCGGGTTCGTCGAGCTGCACCCAGGGCGCGCCGGCAGCGGCGAGGCGCTGGAGGAGTTCCGCGTAGACGGGCAGCAACGCCTCCAGTCGATCGATCGGGGCGAATCCCGCTGAGGCCCCCTCGGCCGCCTTGGACAGCAGCAGGAACGTCACGGGGCCCACGATGACCGGCCGCGTCACGTACCCCTCGGCGAGGCCCTCGCGGAACTGCTCGACCACTCGGTCGTCGGAGAGCGCGAACGGCGTCGACTCGCCGATCTCCGGGACGAGGTAGTGGTAGTTCGAGTCGAACCACTTCGTCATCTCGAGCGGGGCGAGGTCGCCGGCGCCACGAGCGATCGTGAACGCCCCGGCGAGGTCGACCCGACCGTCGGCCCCGACGAGCGACGAGAAGCGCTCCGGGACGGCGCCGACGGTGAGCGCGGCATCCAGGACCTGGTCGTAGAACGAGAAGCTCTCGGGGATCGCGGCGTTCGTCGGGTCGAGGCCGAGCCCCGCGAGGCGGGCACGCGTGGCGGCGCGCAGCTCGGAGGCCGTCCGCTCGAGCGCTTCGGCGTCGATCCGGCCGGCCCAGAAGGACTCGACGGCGCGCTTCAGCTCCCGGTTCGGCCCGATGCGCGGGTAGCCGAGGATGGTGCCGACGGGGAATGCGGAGGTGGGGTTCATCGTGCGTCCTTGCTGGTGAGTGGATCGGGGATGGGATGACGGACCGGTCGGTCGCCTTGCACGGGGATGCCGGCACGGTGCAACACGTCGAGCACCGTCCGATGCTGGTTGAAGGCGTAGAGGTGGACGCCCGGCGCGCCGCCCGCGACGACGTCGCGGATGAGTCGGGCGGAGTAGTCGATGCCGATGTCGATCCGTCCCGCTTCATCCGGCTCGACCTCGAGCGCGATGGCCAGGTCGCTCGGGAGCGCCTCGCCACTCAGCTCGAGCACCCGACGCAACCGCGCCGGACTCGTGATGGGCATCACGCCCGGCAGGATGGGCATGGTGACGCCGTGACGTCTCGCACGTTCGGCGAAGGCGAGGTAGTCGTCGGCATGGAAGAAGAGCTGGGTGATGGCGAGCGTCGCCCCCGCCGCCTGCTTGGCCAACAGGGTGTCGAGGTCCTGCGTCGTCGACCGTGAGCGCGGGTGACCGTTGGGGAACGCGGCGACCGCGATCCGCGGCCGATGGCGTCGCCCGAGCTGCACCGCGCCCGGCAGACCGACCAGCGACCCCTCGGCGTAGGGCTCGTGCTCGGCACTGACCCGGCCGATGAGCTGCACGAGTTCCGCGGCACTCCCCAGATCACCGAGGAAGGCGTCCCCCTCGACGGCTCCGGCGGGCGGGTCGCCGCGAAGGGCGAGGAAACTGTGCACCCCGGCATCGAGGAAGTCCTTGATGAGTCGGCTGGCTTGCGCGTGCGTCGAGCCGACGCACGTGAGATGGGCCATCGGGTCCACCGAGGTCGACGTCCGGATGCTCCGCAGCACGTCCAGGCTCGCCGTTCGCGAGGAACCACCGGCGCCGAAGGTGACCGAGATGAACTCCGGCCCGGCGGCGGCCAGGTGCTCGACCGTCCGAGCGAGCGCGAGGCCGCCGTCGAGCGTCTTGGGCGGGTACAGCTCGAACGAGAAGGGGGTGCGCCCGGGACAGGCGGGCTCCGTCGTGATCATGAGGTCTCGTCTCGGTGGCAGCGGATCGAGAGCCGGCGACCACGCAGCACGCAGCGGTTCCGCTGGTGTGTCGTGGGCGGGTGCCGGGCTCGGCTGTCGCTCCGAATCCGCCGGTGAGGGCGGGTACGATGCGCACGACGATAGCAACGCCCGACGATCCGCGCGACGGACATCTGTCCGACAGCGTCATCCTGCGACACATTCCCCCGGCGGCGCTCCGGTCCTACGCTGATGCCATGACCGTGGGCACCAGGCACCGGGGCGCCGAGCGCCGAGTACTCGGTTCGCGCGTCATCGCGTCCTGCGTGGCGGTGGTGATCGCCCTGTCCGGGTGCACGGCCGCCGGTTCGTCCGCGCCGACGGCGACACGTGCAGCCTCAGCGGAGGACCTCGTCGTCGAGTTCCGTCAGAACCGGGACCAGTACGCGAGCGACGCCGCGATCGTCCGGGTCGGCAACGGCGGCGACCACGACATCACGATCGTCGGACTCGAGCTGGCGGGGTCGGCGTTCACCGCGCCGACCGTCCGGGACCGATCCTCGACGATCCGCGCTGGACAGACCACGGACCTCGCCGTCGAGCTGCCCCCGATCGACTGCGACGCCCGCGACGGGGAGTCGCAGGTCGATCTCCTGCTCCGAGTCGACGACGGCGCGGTCCTCTCCGCCGCCGACCTCCCCGATCCGACGAACGCGCTGCAGCGGATCCGTGCCTCGACGTGCACCGTGGCGGCGGTGCAACGCATCGCCGAGGTGGCCGCGGCTCCCGGGATCCGCCTCGAGGGTGCCGGAGCCACGACGGTCGCCGTCCTGACGATCACGGCCGTGCCGACCGGCGCTCCGGGTCGGCTGGAGCTCGTCGCACTGCGCTCGACCGTCCTGCTGCGACCGGCGCCGACGGACGGCGGCGGTGACCCACCCCAGGACTGGCCGCTCAGCCTGACCGTGGACGCCGCCGACGGTCCGCAGTCCATCGAACTGCGGATCGTGCCGACCCGGTGCGACCCGCACGCCCTGGCGGAGGACAAGGTGGGGACCCTCTTCCCACTCGTCGTGCGGATCGACGACGGCCCGGAGGCCGTCATGACCCTGCCGCTCGACGCCGACACGGCGGAGGCGCTCAAAGATGCCGTCCGCGCGCGCTGCGCGTGAGGAGTCGGGTCAGCCGGCCACGGCGGGTGCCGGGACGACCTCGGCGAACGGCGCGAGGGCGGCGGCGAGCTCGGCACCGACCAGGGCGTGCACGATCGTGCCACGCTCGTCGTAGTCCGTCGACAGCACCTTGCCGCGTTCGTGCAGCAGCGTGACCAGGTCTCCGCGGTCGAAGGGCACGATGACGTGGACCTCATTGCTCGGCGACGGGATCAGCGTCTCGATGCGCTCCATGAGCTCGTCGATCCCGAGCCCGGTCCGGGCCGACACGAAGACCGCGTCCGGGACGAGACCGCGGAGCACGAGCAGCTGGCCGTCGTCCACGAGGTCGGCCTTGTTGAACACGACCAGCTCGGGGATGTGCCGAGCTCCGACCTCACCGATGACATCGCGCACGGTGGCGATCTGGCCGGCGGGGTCGGGGTGCGCGGCGTCGACGACGTGCACGATGACGTCGCTGTCGGCGACCTCCTCGAGCGTCGAACGGAAGGCCTCGACCAGCTGGTGCGGCAGGTTGCGCACGAAGCCGACCGTGTCGGCCAGGGTGTACTCGCGTCCGTCGGAGGTCACGTTGCGGCGGACCGTCGCGTCGAGCGTCGCGAAGAGCGAGTTCTCAACCAGGACGCCGGCCTTCGTGATGCGGTTCAGCAGGCTGGACTTCCCGGCGTTCGTGTACCCCGCGATCGCGACCGACGGCACCGTGTTACGGCGACGGTTGGCCCGCTTGGCCTCGCGCGCAGGCTTCATCGCCGTGATCGACTTGCGCAGTTTCGCCATCCGGGTGTGGATGCGGCGTCGGTCGAGTTCGATCTTCGTCTCACCGGGGCCCCTCGACCCCATACCGGCACCGGCACCACCGACCTGGCCACCGGCCTGACGGCTCATGGACTCACCCCAGCCGCGGAGGCGGGGCAGGAGGTACTCGAGTTGGGCGAGCTCGACCTGCGCCTTGCCCTCTCGGCTCTTCGCGTGCTGGCTGAAGATGTCGAGGATGACCGCCGTGCGGTCGATGACCTTCACGCCGACCGCGTCCTCGAGGGCGCGACGCTGGCTGGGTGCGAGCTCCGTGTCGGCGATCACCGTGTCGGCGCCGAGCGCCTGGACGATGGACTTCAGCTCCTGGGCCTTGCCTCGACCGAGATACGTGCTCGGGTCGGGGTGCGGTTTGCGCTGCAGGAGCCCGTCGAGGACGACGGCGCCGGCGGTCTCCGCGAGCGCTGCGAGTTCGCGCAGGGAGTTTTCCGCGTCGTGGAGCGCACCCTGCGGGTAGACGCCGATGATGACGACGTTCTCCAGCCGGAGCTGCCGGTACTCGACCTCGGTGACGTCCTCGAGCTCGGTCGAGAGCCCGGCGACGCGACGGAGGGCCTGTCGGTCCTCGCGGTCGTACTGCTCGCCGTCGTCGGAGCTGCCGCCCGAGGTATCGCCGGTCTGCAACGCCGCGGCACCGCTGCCGAACAGGGTGTACCCGCTCGATCGGGACGCGGCGCTCGTGAGCACGCGTGCGACGACGTCGTCGGAATCGGTGACCGAGGCGTCGTCCACCACCGCCTCGACATCGACATCGGTGTCGTCTGCGTGGTCCTGGGGTGCGTCCATCGGTGGTCTAGGCATCGCGTTAACCCTACTTCCTCCTGGTCCGGTACCGTTCCTGTATGTCGAACGAGCACTACTTCACCGCCGAACCCGCGAGCGAGTTGCAGCTCAAACCGATCACCGCACGGCTCAGCGGCGTCGACCGTTCGCTCGTCTCGGCGGGTGGCGTCTTCAGCCCGGGCCACCTCGATCAGGGCACCCAGGTGCTGCTCGCGAACACCCCTCCTCCCCCGCCGACGGGCGACCTCCTCGACATCGGCTGCGGCTGGGGCCCGATCGCCCTGTCGCTCGGGCTCGCGTCACCGGACGCGACCGTCTGGGCGGTCGACGTGAACGAACGCGCGCTCGACCTGACCCGGATCAACGCGGAACGCCTCGGACTCGTCAACATCCGTGCCGTCCTCCCCGACGACGTCCCGGACACGGTCCGCTTCGCGACCATCTGGTCGAACCCGCCGATCCGCGTCGGCAAGGACGAGCTGCACCGCATGCTCATGCACTGGTTGCCACGGCTCGAGGACGAGGGTGACGCCTGGCTCGTCGTGCAGAAGAACCTCGGCTCGGATTCACTGCAGAAGTGGTTGCAGGAGCAGCTGCCGACGTCGTTCCACGTCGGACGTGCGGCCATGGCCAAGGGCTTCCGCGTCCTGCACGCCCGGCGCCGGGAGCTCCGTTCGGCCTGAGCGGCTCAGGCCAGGGTGATCGTCCCGGAGTAGACGAGCGTCGCCGGACCGGCCAGCACCACGTGCTCGCCGTCTGCGCCGGGAACCATGCGCACCCCGAGCACTCCGCCCGGCACCTCGACGCGCCAGTCGTTCGGAGCCGCCGCGCCCGCCCAGTGGCGGAACGCGAGCGCCGCGGCAGCCGTCCCGGTGCCACAGCTCAGGGTCTCGCCGCTCCCGCGCTCGTGGACGCGCATGCGGATCCGGGCCACGCCGTCGGCGATGAGCGGCTCACCCGGGACGACCAACTCGACGTTGGCACCGTGCGGCGGTACGGGGTCGAGCTGTGGGACGTACTCCAGTTCCGCTCCGTCGAGTTCGGCGGCGTCGGCGACCGCGACGACGATGTGCGGGTTGCCGACGTCGATACCGATCCCCGGGCGTGCCACGGGCAGCCCCTTCACCCGGACGAGCGTCTCCCGCTCGTCGAGGCTCCAGCGGCCGAGGTCGACGACGTAGCCGAGCGGGTCGTAGCCGACCATCCGGACGCCGGCGCGGGTGCCGATGGCGAGCTGCTCGCCGGGAGCCAGCTCCACGAGTCCGCTCTCGAGCAGGTAGTGCAGGAACACCCGGATGCCGTTGCCGCACATCTCCGCGACCGAACCGTCGGCGTTGTGGTAGTCCATGAACCACTCCGCGGCAGGGTCTTCAGCGAGCACGGCCGCCCCGGCATCGAGGTTCGCGGACCGGACGGCGCGGATGACGCCGTCAGCACCGATCCCGAAGTGCCGGTCGCAGAGCGCCGCGATCTGGCCCGGATCGAGGGCCTCCTGGCCGTCAGCATCGGAGAAGAGCACGAAGTCGTTGCCCGTGCCGTGGCCCTTCGTGAAGGAGAGTGTCGACGCCATCCGACCAGTCTACGGGCGCACTCGGCGGGCCAGCTCACTCGCCTCGGCGCTGCCGCCCTCCACCCAGGTGATCGCCGGATAGCGCTTGAACCAGCTGACCTGACGGCGCGCGTACCGCCTCGTCAGACGCTGGGTCTCGGCGATCGCCTCCGCTTCGGTGAGCTCCGACCGCAGTTGCGCCACCGCTTGGGCGTACCCGATCGCACGGCCGGCGGTGACGCCCTGCTCGAGGCCGTGCTCGAGCAGCTCGGCGGTCTCCGCGACGAGTCCTGCGTCCCACATCATCTCGACGCGCCGGTCGAGGCGCTCGACGAGGACCTCTCGCGGCGTCGAGACCCCGACGACCTCGACCGGCCGCCAGTGGACGGGGCGTTCCGGAAGCGCTGCACCGTGGCCGCGCTCGGCCAACTCGTGGACTTCGAGTGCGCGCACGACCCGGCGGGCGTTCGCCGCATCGATGCGGTCGGCGGTCGCGGGATCGGCCAGGCGGAGCCGCTCGATGAGCGCCGGGAGCCCCTCCTCCTCGAGTTCCCGTTCCAGGCGCTCGCGCAGGGCGCGGTCTCTCGGGGGGAACCGGAAGTCATGGATGACGCTCGAGACGTACAGCCCGGAACCGCCGACGAGGATCGGCGTCACCCCACGCGCGGTGAGCTCGTCGATCACCGCGCGAGCCGTCGGCTGGTACCAGGCGACGGACGCCTCCTCCGTGACGTCCAGGACGTCGAAGAGGTGGTGCGGGATCCCGCGCCGCTCCTCCATGGGCAGCTTCGCGGTCCCGATGTCCATGCCGCGATAGAACTGCATGGCATCGGCGTTGACGATCTCGGCTGGACGCCCCGCCTCGCGGAGAGCGGTCGCCAGCTCGAGCGACAGTGCGGACTTCCCCGTCCCGGTCGCTCCGACGACCGCGAGGAAGCCGGTCACCGACGTTCGCCGTCGCTCGGGTCGTAGATGGGAGACGTGGTCACGCCGACGGTCGGCGCCCCGATGCGCAGCCCCGGCAAGCCGAGTGAGACTCGGCCTGGCTCCGCCGCGGCGGCCGTCGTCGGCACACCGCAGGAGTCGGCCTGAGCTCGATCCCAGGCGTCTCCGGCACGCGTCCGACGGACCCGCAGTGGCTCACCGCCGGGTGCGTCGGCGATGAGGTGGAACGACGCTGCCTCGGTGATGGTCACGGTCACGACGTCGCCCGGTCGCGGCACCTCGGAGCCCGCCGGCACCTCGAAATGGACGAGCCGGGAGTCCTCGGCCCGCCCGCTCAGTCGATGCGTGGCGTCGTTCTTGCGCCCCTCGCCGACCGCGACGAGCAACTCGACCTGCCGGCCCACCTGGCGCTGGTTCTCCTCGAGACTGATGCGGTCCTGCAACGCGATGAGGCGCTCGTACCGCTCCTGCACGACGGCCTTCGGGACCTGATCGGGCATGGTGGCCGCCGGTGTACCGGCACGGATCGAGTACTGGAAGGTGAAGGCGCTGGCGAACCGTGCGGCCTCGACCACGCGGAGGGTCTCCTGGAAGTCCTCCTCCGTCTCACCGGGGAACCCGACGATGATGTCGGTCGAGATGGCCGCGTGCGGGATCCTGGCACGGACCCGGTCGAGGATCCCGAGGAAGCGCTCGGACCGGTAGGAGCGACGCATCGCCTTGAGGATGCGGTCGGACCCCGATTGCAGCGGCATGTGCAGTTGCGGCATCACGTTCGGCGTCTCGGCCATCGCATCGATCACGTCGTCGGTGAAGGCGGCCGGGTGCGGGCTCGTGAACCGGACGCGCTCCAAGCCCTCGATCGTGCCGGCCGCCCGCAGGAGCTTGCCGAACGCCTGACGATCCCCGAACTCGACACCGTAGGAGTTCACGTTCTGCCCGAGCAGCGTCACCTCGATCACGCCGTCCTCGACGAGCGCGCGCAGCTCACCGAGGATCTCGCCCGGGCGACGGTCCTTCTCCTTGCCACGGAGCGACGGCACGATGCAGAAGGTGCACGTGTTGTTGCATCCGACGGAGATCGAGACCCAACCGCTGTAGCTGGAATCGCGTTTGGTCGGGAGGGTGGAGGGGAAGGTGTCGAGCGACTCCAGGATCTCCAGCTGGGCCTCGTCGTTGTGCCGGGCCCGCTCCAGCAGCGACGGCAGTGAGCCCATGTTATGCGTCCCGAAGACGACGTCCACCCACGGGGCCTTCCGGAGGATGACTTCTTTGTCCTTCTGCGCCAGACAACCGCCGACGGCGATCTGCATGCCGCTGCGCTGCTTCTTGATCGATGCCAGGTGGCCGAGGTTGCCGTACAACTTGTTGTCGGCGTTCTCGCGGACCGCGCAGGTGTTGATGACCACGATGTCCGCCTGCTCGCCGTCCGCCTTGATGTAACCGGCGGCCTCGAGTGACCCGCTGAGCCGCTCGGAATCGTGCACGTTCATCTGGCACCCGTAGGTGCGGACCTCATAGCTCCGCTGCCGACCTGACTCGTCGATCGCGGCGGGTGAGGCGCTGATGACCGTGGGCGTCTCGACGATGCTGCTCATACCGGCAGTCTACGCGCGGCCTGAGATGCCTCCGGTCAGCGGAAACTCACGCCGGAACGCTTCGACCCCGACAGGGCACGCGAGCACGCCTCACGGATGATCGCCGAGCCGTATCCGCGTCTCGCGAGATAGGCCGACAGACGTCGCTCGGCCGTCGCCTGATCGAGGGAGCGCAGTTGACCGGCGCGCTTCTCGGCGACGACGAGCGCTCGTCGGAGCTCGTCGTCGTCGTCGATGGCTTCGAGGGCCTCGGAGACGATCGAGGCGTCGATGCGTCGCGAGGAGAGTTCGCGGCCGATCACCGCACGGGACTGCCCCTTGCGGGTGTGCAGGCTCTCGACGAGTTGACGCGCGAGTTCGGCGTCGTCGAGATAGCCGCGTCGGCGGAGCTCGGCGAGGACGTGCTCGACCTCGTCGGGTGCGGCGTCGTGGCCACGGAGGAGTTCCGCGATCTCCCACTCGGAACACCCGCGGCGGGCGAGTCGTCGCACCGCGAGCAGATCGAGTTCGGCCAGCCGGACCTCCGGATCGACCGGAGCCTCGACCTCATCGGCTTCGGCGCGGTCGTCTGCGTCGTCGTCCTCCGGCGCCTCGACGACCGCGGTCCAGGCGAGGGTCCGCGGTGCGGGCTCGGGTGGTGTCGTCGGGTTCGTCGCCGCGGGGAGATCGCTCGACACGTCGCGCGGCGGGGTGGTCTCCGTCTCGGTGCGCTCGGTGGACGTCCGCCGCAACGGAGCGACGGGACGCACGACGGGCGCGGCCACGACCGGTGCGTCGTCGGTCTGCCCGACGAACCAGCCGCTGGGCTCGGCAGCGGCATCGGGCGCCGGACGGCGACCGAACAGCGAGGTCACGGGGGCCACGTGCTCCGACGACTCGTCGGCCGGACCGGCGGGAGGGAAGGAGACGACCATGGTGACCTCGCTGTTCGGGGCGCGCGTTACGCGCTGCGCTTCGCGGCGGACTTCGGTGCGCCGGCGGCTGCGAGCTGCGGGGCTCCACCGGTCGCCGCCTCGAGCGCCGCGGCCTCGGCAGCAGCGACCTCGGCTGCGGCTGCATCCGCGGCCTTCTTGGTGGCGGCACCCTCGGCACCGACACCGAGCTTGCCGAGGATCCGGCGCTCGATCTCAGCGGCGATGTCCGGGTTCTTCAGCAGGAAGTTCCGGGCGTTCTCCTTGCCCTGACCGAGCTGATCGCCCTCGTAGGTGTACCAGGCGCCGGCCTTCTTGACAATGGCGTGCTCGACACCGAAGTCGATCAACGACCCTTCGCGGGAGATGCCCACGCCGTACAGGATGTCGAACTCGGCCTGCCGGAAGGGCGGAGCCATCTTGTTCTTGACGACCTTCACGCGCGTGCGGTTACCCACGGCCTCCGTGCCGTCCTTCAGCGTCTCGATGCGACGGATGTCGAGTCGGACCGAGGCGTAGAACTTCAGGGCCTTACCACCGGCGGTCGTCTCGGGGCTGCCGAACATCACACCGATCTTCTCGCGCAGCTGGTTGATGAAGATCATCGTCGTGTTCGTCTGGTTCAGGCCACCGGTCAGCTTGCGCAGGGCCTGCGACATGAGGCGGGCCTGCAGACCGACGTGCGAGTCACCCATGTCGCCCTCGATCTCGGCGCGGGGCACGAGCGCCGCGACGGAGTCGATCACGATGAGGTCGATGGAACCCGAGCGCACGAGCATGTCGGCGATCTCGAGCGCCTGCTCACCCGTGTCGGGCTGGGAGACGAGCAGCGAGTCGATGTCGACGCCGAGCTTCTTGGCGTACTCGGGGTCGAGTGCGTGCTCCGCGTCGATGAAGGCGGCGATGCCGCCGGCACGCTGGGCGTTCGCGATGGCGTGCAGCGTGAGCGTCGTCTTACCCGAGGACTCAGGCCCGTAGATCTCGACGATGCGGCCTCGCGGGAGCCCTCCGATGCCGAGCGCGACGTCGAGGGCGATCGAGCCGGTTGAGACGACCTCGACCGGTGCGCGCTCGTCGCTGCCGAGGCGCATCACCGAGCCCTTGCCGAACTGACGGTCGATCTGGGCGAGTGCGGTTTCGAGGGACTTCTCGCGTTCAGCTGGACTTGGCATGGTGTGCTTCTCTCTGCTCGGTGTCGGGTGCCTATAGGCTGTCGCCGCGTGTTCCGGGACCCGCTTCTGCTGAAGGTCGGGGCCCGAGGGAGACAAGGCGTCGGTCGTTCCTGATGTCTCCGACGGTACGCGCCACCACCGACATACACCGGCGGACGGCCCGATCCGTGCAGAACGCACTCACGAATGATCCTGTGGAGGACACTAGCACCACTAGAACGGATGTTCGATACCGATCGGGCGGCGTGTCGAAGACCGCTTCGCCCGTGGCCCTGGACGCGCTACGCGCCCGGCTGCAGTCGTCCGACGCCGTGGCGTCGCTCGTCCGGCACGTCGGTCGCGGTGCAGAGCGCGATCCAGACGTCGCGGGGCGGGACACCGGCGCGCAACGCCTCCTCGGCGGTCTTCGAGCCGAACTCGGTGAGTCCGAGGTCACCGGTGAGTACCGCTCCGTAGGCCGCGCCGAACTCGTCGGCGACGGCCGTCCTGAACTCACTCAGCTTCATTCCTGCTCCTGTCCCTTCCTCCGTCGTCCGTCCGGACGCGGAAACGCCCCGGGAGAGGGATCCCGGGGCGTTCTGCTGCCGTGCTCGCTCGATCAGCGGGAGACGAGTTCGTCCAGCTCGTTGACCAGTTCGTCCGGAACGGTGTCCGGGATGTTCGGGGAGAGACCCTCGATGACCGCGAGGCGGTCTCCGACCTCTCGCATGATGACGGAGATGGGGGTGTCGAGGGCGTCGGCCACCGATGCGAGGATCTCGCTCGATGCCTCCTTCTGGCCTCGTTCGACCTCGCTCAGGTATCCGAGTGCGACGCTCGCCTTGCTCGCCACCTGGCGCAGCGTGCGACCCTTCTGCAACCGGAAGTCCCTCAGCACGTCGCCGATCTCTTGACGGACTAGAACCACGTGACCCTCCCTCTGTGCTCTACGACCTCGTGTCGTACAGCGCTCTGCTTCTGCAACGCGGATTCACGTCGTCCCAGCTGATCGCCGTCTCGTTCGTGGATGGCCAACATTACAACCACCGTATGCCGAACAGTAACCAGGATCACTGGGCTTTTCTTGTGAATACGTCATCTGTAACGCGATGGAAACGGACGGTATTCCGCCGATCGGAGTCGGCGTTCACTCGAGTGCGCCGAGTTCGCGCACGAGGGCTTCCAACGCCAGCTCGACGGTCCGGTGTCGGATCTCCTGACGGCCCCCGTCCAGGGTGAGCGGCACCACCCGTCCACCCGCTCGCGTCACGATGCCCACGAAGACCGTCCCGACGGCCTGGCCGTCCTGCGGGTCGGGTCCGGCGACGCCGGTCGTCGCGATACCGACGTCGGCTGGAAGCCCGTCGATCGCCAGGGCACGGCGCACGCCGTCGGCCATCTGGAGGGCCACCTCCGGGTGCACGGCGCCATGGAGCGCGAGGAGGCCGGCGTCGACTCCGAGCAACGAGTGCTTCAGGCGGGTGTCGTACGCGACCACACCGCCTCGGACCGTGGCGGACGCACCGGGAACGCTGATGAGCGCCGCGGCCAGCAGCCCGCCGGTCAGGGACTCCGCGACACCGATCGTCAACCGGGCGTTGATGAGGGCGTGGACCGCCGAGGCGGCACCGGCATCGGCCGACTCGACGGCATCGGACGTCATCGCTTGACCTGCCGGTCGGCGCGCGACCCCCGGACGGCGGTGACGACGTAGTCGATGCCGCTCGCGATGGTCAGGAGCACGGCGATGGTCATGAAGACCCCGTTCACCCAGAGCACCCAGTCACCGAGGAGCACCCAGAACGGCGCGAGGGCGAGTGAGATCGCGACGGCCTGTGCGAGAGTCTTGAGTTTCCCCATCCACGCGGCGGCGACGACATGGTCGGAGATCACGATGAAGCGGTGGACGGTGATGCCGATCTCGCGCACGAGCACGACGATCGTGACCCACCACGGCAGTTCGCCGAGGATCGACAACGCGACGAGCGCTCCGCCCGTCAGCACCTTGTCGGCGATCGGGTCGAGGATCTTGCCGAGGTCCGTCACGAGGTTGCGACTGCGGGCGATGTGCCCGTCGATGCCGTCGCTCGCGATCGCGACGACGAAGAGCAGGGCCGCCCACCACCGCAGTGCGCCGTCGGATCCGTCGTCCGCCAGCAGCATCCACATGAACACGGGCGCGAGCACGATCCTCGCGACGGTGATCGCGTTCGGGAGGTTCCAGTTCGAGATGCGCGGCGCAGCAGCCGACGCGTTCGATGCCGTCATGTCTACTCCCGACCGGTGAGACTCCAGGCGTCTTCGTCAGAACCGCCCTCGACCTCAGGATAGTCCTGGAACTGGGCCTCGACCGGGTCCGCACCGTAGCGGTCGGGCTCGACGCCACCGGCGGCACCGACGACCGGGGCGGCCACGGCGGCTGTCGAGGCCGCCGCTGCGGGGGCCGGAGCGGCCGAACCGTCGTCCTCGCCGCGCAGACGGGCCAGGACCCCCGGCAGCTGCTCGGCGGTGACGAGGACGTCGCGGGCCTTCGAGCCCTCGGACGGGCCGACGATCTCGCGAGACTCCATGAGGTCCATGAGCCGGCCGGCCTTCGCGAAACCGACCCGGAGCTTCCGCTGCAGCATCGACGTCGATCCGAACTGCGTCGACACCACGAGCTCCGCTGCAGCGAGCAGGAGTTCGAGGTCGTCGCCGATGTCCGCGTCGATCTCCTTGCGCTCCGCGACGGCCTGGACGTCCTTCCGGTACTCCGGCCGCGCCTGGTTCGTGACGTGTTCCACGACCCGCTGGATCTCGTTCTCGCCGACCCATGCACCCTGCACGCGGATGGACTTGTTCGCACCCATCGGCAGGAACAGGGCGTCGCCCTGACCGATGAGCTTGTCGGCGCCCGGCTGGTCGAGGATGACCCGCGAGTCGGTGACGCTCGTGACGGCGAAGGCGAGGCGCGAGGGGACGTTCGCCTTGATGAGGCCGGTGACGACGTCGACCGACGGACGCTGCGTCGCGAGGACGAGGTGGATACCGGACGCACGGGCCAGCTGCGTGATGCGGACGATGGAGTCCTCGACGTCGCGGGGGGCGACCATCATCAGGTCGGCGAGCTCGTCGACGACGACCAACAGGTACGGGTAGGGCTTCAGCACGCGTTCGCTGCCCGCGGGGAGGACGATCTCGTTGGCCACGACGGCCTTGTTGAAGTCGTCGATGTGCCGGTACCCGAAGCTCGCGAGGTCGTCGTACCGCATGTCCATCTCCTTCACGACCCATTGCAGCGCTTCCGCCGCCTTCTTCGGGTTCGTGATGATGGGCGTGATGAGGTGCGGGACGCCCGCGTACGGCGCGAGCTCGACGCGCTTGGGGTCGATGAGGACCATGCGCACCTCGCTCGGCTTCGCGCGCATGAGCAACGAGGTGATCATGGAGTTCACGAAGACCGACTTGCCGGAGCCGGTGGACCCGGCGACCAGGAGGTGCGGCATCTTCGCGAGGTTCGCGACGACGTAGCCGCCGCCGACGTCCTTGCCGACGCCGATCGTCATCGGGTGGTTGCTGTTCGTGGCCGCCGTCGAGCGCAGGATGTCGCCGAGGGTGACGATCTCGCGGTCGGTGTTCGGGATCTCGATACCGATGGCGCTCTTCCCCGGGATGGGCGAGAGGATGCGGACCTCGTTGGACGCCACGGCGTAGGAGAGGTTCTTGCTGAGCGCCGTGACGCGCTCGACCTTGACGCCTGGGCCGAGCTCGATCTCGTACTGCGTCACGGTCGGGCCGCGGGAGAAGCCGGTGACCTTCGCGTCGACGCCGAACTGGTCGAGGACGCTCGTGATCGCGGCGACCGCTTCGTCGTTGGCCGCACTGTGGGTCTTCGCGGGCTCCCCCGCCGCCAGCGTCCCTGCGGACGGGAGACGGTACGGCGTGTCGTCCTGGCCCTGCTGCGCCATCGGGCGCGCCGAGAAGTCGATCTGGTCGGGTGCGCCGAGGAGCGCCGGATCGAGGTCTTCGATGACCTCGGTCGCGCCGGGGATGCTGTCGTCGTGCAGACCCGTCTGCGGCTTGATCTCGCCCGTGTTGAACCGCTTGACGGCGCTCTCCGCCGCTTCGAGGTCGCCGAGGAGCTCGGAGCCGAAGGCGTCGTGCACCGGCGCGGCTTTCGGCGACGCGGCAGGCGCGGCCACCGGTTCGAGCGGCGAGTCGAATCCGCCGGACGGCTTCTCGAGGCCGAGGAGCTCGGTCATGTTGTCGCCCATGAGCGGGTCCTCGAACGTCGGGTCGTCCTCGCGTCGGCTCGTGTTGCGACGCCACCACGGCAGGGCCGCCGGCTCGTCGGGTTCCTCGTCGAGGTCGTCGAGTCGCTTCGTCCGCGCACTCTTCGGCTCTGCGGGCTCTCCCTCTGGTGCCTCCGGCTGCTCGCCGAACATCCAGGTGGAGAACTGCCGCACGCGGGCACCGACGCGGTTCGGCGGCGTCTTGGTCACGATGAAGAGACTGAGGAGGATCAGGAGCG
Organism: Plantibacter sp. CFBP 8804; assembly: GCF_014841225.1. NCBI lineage: Bacteria > Bacillati > Actinomycetota > Actinomycetes > Micrococcales > Microbacteriaceae > Plantibacter > Plantibacter sp. CFBP 8804. The sequence goes on along the minus strand of NZ_JACYTU010000002.1, from coordinate 552,703 downwards.
AGATGAGGACGGTCGCGCCGATCGGGGTGATGATCGCGGCGAGCGGAGCGCCGAGGATCCACCCGAGGAGACCGCCGGCCTGCGCCAACGCGGGCAGGCCCTGACTCGGGTTCGGCTGGCCACCGTGGATGTGACAGAGCGCCGAGATGCTGATCAGGAGCAGACCGAGGCCGATGCTGATGCGACCGTTGTCGTCGACCGAGGCCGGGTGCCGGAACAGCCAGACCGCGAAGACGATCATGATGACCGGGAGCACGAAGGCGAGTCGGCCGAAGAGGCCACCGAACGACCAGGCGTCAAAGGTCTGAGCGACCGGGTCGGCCGCGCCGAACCACTCGACGACGGCACCGACGACGGCCAGGAGGAAGAGCAGGAAGGGGAAGCCGTCGCGACGGTCCTCCTTGGCGATGCGCTCGGGACCGAGGGCGCGGACCGCTCCACCGACGCCGTGCGCGAGACCGAGCCACATCGAGGTCAGCACACTGCGCTGCTCCTCGGCGGCCGGATAGGCGACGGTCTTCTGCTGCTTCGTCGTCGACGCGCCCGCCTTGGGGCCGGGCTTGGTGTTCGTCTTCGTGCTCGTGGTGCGCGACGAAGCGCCACTCGGCGAGGAAGCGCTGCGCGAACGGCTGGTCGAGTTGGAACGTGCGGCCATGCGTTCACGGTACTCGTCGCCACCGACGCAGCCCGGCAAGCTGGCGGGGTGTCCACGATCCGCGATCCGCCGGGCGGTCAGCGCAGATTCAGGACCATCGTGTCGCGGGTCCCCCGCCGGTCCACGGTCGCGAACCCCTCGGTGCGGTACAGCGAGACGGCGTGGTTCGCCCGCTCCACGCTCAGGCTGATGCGCTGGTACCCGGCTGCTCTGGCGAGCTGCACGGTCGAACGGAGCAACTGCCGTCCGACGCCCTGGGCGCGGTGGATCGGGCTGACCCCGAGGATGAGTTCGGGGACCCCGCCCGCCACATAGCCGAAGCCGGGTGTATCGGACGGGAAGAGTCGATACCAGCACGCGCCGACGGGCGCTCCGTCCTGCCCGACGGCGACGACCCCGGCGTCGCCGGGTCGACGCCAGCCGTGCACATACCGGGTGTGCTGCGCATCGGCGAGGACGGCGGACCGGGGACGCGGCGCGACGGCGTTCCAGTTCGCCGCCTCGACCATCATGTCGGTGAGGACGCGCACATCAGCCACCGCGGCTTCGCGGATCGAGTAGACCGCCATGGACGGATGGTACGCCAACGGTGTTTCGAGCAGATGACGCGTGAGGGGTCGCCGGCGCTCAGTACCGGATGGCGTCGATCACCTTCACGCGGACGGCGACGAGCGCCGGGAGGAGCCCGGCGATCGCCCCGACGGCCGTGGCGCTGACCAGCCCGAGAACCGCCGCCTCGATGGGGAACGGCGGGAAGTCCGTCACGAGCCCCTGACCGATGAACTGCTCGACGATCGGACTCTTCACGACGGCGACGGCGAGCATGACACCGATGACCCCGGCGACGAAGGTGGCGACGACACTCTCCATCATCACGGCGAAGAACACCCGCGGCGCGGTCGCCCCGAAACTGCGTCGGATCCCGATCTCGCGGATCCGCTGGCGGACGGTGACGAGCGAGAGGTTGATCAGCCCGAGGGCCCCGAGCAGGAGGATGAGTCCGGCGACGGCACCGACCACGAGCTTCAACGACAGGAGCGGGTCCTCCCCTGTCTGGCCGAAATCGTTGCGGAACACGTCGACGCTGTACGCGTCACCGAGTTCGGCACGCAGGTCGGACTGGATCCGCTGGGTGAAGGCTTCGGCGTCCGCGTTCGGGACCCAGAACTCGAACTGCGGCAGCTGACCGGGCTGGCCCATGCCCTCCTCGGCGCCGGCCACCGGACCGATGAGCGCCGTCCCCGCGGGCAGGATCGACAGCTGCGGTTCGGTGTCCCACTCGTTGCTCGCGTACACCCCGACGATCACGGCCGTGACCGGGTGTTCACCGTGGACCGTGACCGTCGGGTGCGCCTCGATGGGCGGCGACCCGAGGCGCTGCCAGAACGCCGGGTTCACGACGATCGCGGGTGCGAGGCGGTCGCCGTCGTCCTCCTGGAACCAGGTGCCCTCGTCGAGTCTGATGCGGTGCATCTCGCCGTACGGGACGTCGACGACGGTCGCCGGTACCGCAACCGTCCCATCGGCGAACTGCACGTTGAGCTGGGTGCTGCCGGATTGCGAGACGTACCCGATGCCGTACCGCTCGGCGAGGTCGTGCACCGCCGCGATGTAGGTCTCCGGGTCGGGTTGCTCGGTCCCGGTGCCGTAAGCCGACGCCATCAGGGTGGCGGGTCGGCCGCCGTAGCGTTCCTGCGACTCGGTCTGGGCCTGCGCCGCGAGCGATGACATGCCGACCATGCTCGTGAGGGCGCACACCGCGACGCCGACGCCGATGAGCGAGAGGATGACCCGGCCACGATGGATCCGCAGCTCCTGGGCGGCCTCGACGACCGCTCCGACGATCGAGGTCAGGATCCTAGACATCCGCGGCCTCCAGTTCGTGGTCAGGGGTGAGCACGCCGTGGTCGAGACGGTGGTGGGTCGTCGCGAGTCGGGCGATCGCCCGGTCGTGGGTGATCGTCACGAGGGCGGCGCCCGTGGAGGTCGCCACCTCGTCGAGCAGGGACATGACGGAGGTGCCGGTCTCGACGTCGAGAGCGCCGGTCGGCTCGTCCGCGAGGATGAGCCGTGGCCCGCGGACCAACGACCGTGCGATCGCGACGCGCTGCTGCTCGCCGCCGGACAGTTTCGTCGGCATCGCATCGAGGCGGTCGCCGAGTCCGACGCGTTCGAGCATCGCGGCGGCGATCTCGCGGCGACGCCAGAACGAGCGTCCGCTCGCGTAGAGGAGCGGCGTCGTGACGTTCTCGAGCGCGGTCCGGCCCGGCAGGAGGTTGAACTGCTGGAAGACGAAGCCGATCTGGGCTCCGCGCAGGCGGTCGCGCGCACCGGACCCGAGACGCTCCGCCGGCCGGCCGTCGAAGACGAGCGATCCGGAGGTCGGCTTGTCGAGCAGGCCGAGCAGGTTCAGGAGCGTCGACTTGCCCGAACCCGACCGACCGACGATGGAGACGCGATCGCCCTCGTGCACCTCGAGGTCGACGCCGTCGAGGATCGTCAGCGGCGGCGCATCGGGGATCTGGACGACCCTGGTGATCCCGCGGAGTTCGAGGAGCGTCACCCGACCGACCCGTCGCAAGCCATGCTGCCGTCCGGAAGCGTGGTGCAGCCTTCGGGCGCGGGTGCGACGGCTCCAGGGACGAACTGGAGCACCGAGTCGCCTTCGGCGACACCGTCGACGATCTGCACCTGCTGCCCGTCGTTCAGTCCCAGCGTGACCGGCCGTTCCTCCTGCGCACCGTCGGCGCCGACGACCCAGACGGTCCCGGTCCCGGCAGAACCCTTGACCGCGGTCGTCGGGAGCACGAGGACGTTCTCGGCGACGCCGCCCGCGAGTTCGATCGTCGCGGCGAGTCCGGCGAAGACCCGGACGTCACCGGGCACCGCGCAGGTGACGGCGGTTCCGCCGGCACCGGGTGTCTGCCCGGATCCACCGCCCGTCGTCGGCTCCTCCTCGTCGCCACCACTCGACGGCGTCGTGACGCGCACCGCCGGACAGACGAACGGGGCCGGGCCGCCGTTGATGGTGACCGTCGCCTCGCCGGGGATGGTGAGCAGACGGTACTGCTTGTCGGCGCTCAACGCCCCGGTGATGGAGAACGTGGCCGGCGACACCTGCGCCACCGCGTCGCCGATCTGCACCGACTGCCCGTGGATGAGCTTGACGTTGCCGAGGGTGCCCGCGACCGGCGCGGTCACCTGCACGTACCGCTCCTTGCCCTCCTCGTCGATCGTCTTGACGTCGAGGATGGGATCACCCTCCGCGAGGACGGCCCCCTTGGCGGCGAACACCTCGTCGACGGTGCCGGCGACGGTCGACTTCGCCGTGCTGGCCGGGTCGGCGACGACCTGGCCCTCCACCGAGACGGTGTTGACCACGGTGCCGAGCGCGGCCTGGACCTGTGGTTCCACGAGGCTCCCCGTCGGCTGCGTCGGCCCCTCCTCCTGCGGTGCGTCCGGGAAGAACGCGACCTTCACGAGCGCCACCGCGATCGCGGCGAAGACGAGCAGTTTCAGAATGGGGAACACCCAGGTGCGGACAATGCCCACGCCGACCTCCGGAATCCACCGCAGTCGGAGTGACGAGCGGCCATAGGGGATTCCAAGGTAGCAACGCGGAAGGCGGCCGGACATCACCCTCGCGAATGATGTTCGACCGCCTCCTGGCGGGTGGGACCGAGCGGACCCGACCGGTGATCAGGCCTCGATGACGAGCGGGACGATCATCGGGCGGCGGCGGAAGGACGTGTTGACCCAGCGGCCGACGGTCCGACGGATCACCTGCGACAGCGCGTGCGTGTCTCGGACGCCGTTCTCCGCCGCCTCGGCGAGTGCCTTGGCGACCTTCGGCTTGATGTCGGCGAAGACCTTGTCGTCCTCGGCGAAGCCCTTCGCGTGCACCTCGGGGCCGGAGATGATGTGGCCGGTCTTCGAGTCGACGACGACGATGACCGAGATGAAGCCCTCCTCCGCCAGGATGCGACGATCCTTGAGGTCGGCGTCGGTGATCTCGCCGACGGTCGAGCCGTCGACGTAGACGAGCCCGACGTCGAGCTGGCCGACGACCTTCGCGACGCCGTCCTTCAGGTCGATGACGATGCCGTCCTCGCCGATGAAGGTGTTCTGCGCCGGGACACCGCTGTCGATCGCGAGCTTCTGGTTCGCAACGAGGTGACGGTACTCGCCGTGGACCGGGAGCACGTTCTTCGGCTGGAGGATGTTGTAACAGTAGAGCAGCTCACCGGCGGCCGCGTGACCGGAGACGTGGACCTTCGCGTTGCCCTTGTGGACGACGGTGGCGCCGAGCTTCGTCAAGCCGTCGATGACGCGGTAGACCGCGTTCTCGTTGCCCGGGATGAGGCTCGAGGCGAGGATGACGGTGTCGCCCGGGCCCGGCTCGATCGCGTGGTCGAGGTTCGCCATCCGACTGAGGACGGCCATCGGCTCGCCCTGTGACCCGGTCGACATGTAGACGATCTTGTCCTCGGGGAGGTCCTTCGCCTTCTTGTAGTCGATGAGCAGGCCCTCGGGGACGTTCAGGTACCCGAGGTCGGCTGCGATACCCATGTTGCGCACCATGGAACGACCGAGGAACGCAACGCGGCGGCCGTGGGCGTGAGCCGCGTCGAGGACCTGCTGGACGCGGTGCACGTGACTCGAGAAGCTCGCGACGATGACGCGGCGCTCGGACTTCGCGATGACCTGGTCGAGGACCGGCCCGATGGACCGCTCGAGCGGCGTGAATCCCGGCACGTCGGCGTTCGTCGAGTCGACGAGGAAGAGGTCGACGCCTTCTTCACCGAGGCGGGCGAAGGCGCGGAGGTCCGTCAGGCGGCCGTCGAGCGGCAGCTGGTCCATCTTGAAGTCACCGGTCACGAGGACGGTGCCGGCGTCGGTGTCGATGAACACCGCAAGCGCGTCCGGGATCGAGTGGTTGACCGCGACGAACTCGAGGTCGAACGGCCCCAGCGCCTCGATCTGGCCCTCCTTCACCGGCAGGGTGTAGGGGACGATGCGGTGCTCCTTGAGCTTCGCCTCGATGAGCGCGAGCGTCAGGCCGGAACCGATCAGCGGGATGTCCTTGCGGAGCTTCAGGAGGTACGGCACGGCGCCGATGTGGTCCTCGTGACCGTGCGTGAGCACGACCCCGACGATGTCGTCGAGCCGGTCCTTGATGGAGGTGAAGTCGGGCAGGATCAGGTCGACGCCCGGCTGGTGCTCTTCGGGGAAGAGCACGCCGCAGTCGACGATCAGGATCTTGCCGTCGATCTCGAAGCAAGTCATGTTCCTGCCGATCTCGCCGAGTCCTCCGATGGGGATGACGCGGAGCGTCCCCGGCTCGAGGACTGGCGGATCGATGATGGTATTGGGCATGTAGCCCCCCTCTGGTTTGTCTAGCGAGTCGTACCGGCGACCTTGGGCAGCGCGCCACCGGCGGCGGCGTTGCGGTCTGGCCGGAAGTTGCGGAAGTCGACGCCTGGGATGTCCTTCACCAGGTCGATCTCATCCTCGATCTGCGCGGCCTCCCACTCCTCCGGACCGACCAGCGGAAGACGTACCCGCGGGCTCTGGATCCGGCCGAGGCCGTGCAAGATGTATTTGGCGGCGACGGTGCCGGGCACGTGGGTCATGACCGCGCGCACGAGCGGCTCGAGCTGCCGGTGCGCTGCGGTGGCTGCGGGGAGGTCGCCGGAGTTCACCGCGTCGACCATGTGTCGGTAGGGCGTCGGCGCGATGTTGGCCGTGACGCCGATGAGGCCGGTGCCGCCGATGGCGAGCGTCGGCAGTGCGTTGGCGTCGTCGCCCGCGAAGTACATGAGGTCCGTCTGGTTCATGACCCGGCTCACCTCGCTGAGGTCGCCCTTGGCGTCCTTCACCGCGAGGATGTTCGGGTGCTTGGCCGCACGCAGGATCGTCTCGTAGGTGATGGGGATGCCGGTTCGCCCCGGGATGTCGTAGAGGATGACCGGCAGATCCGTGGAGTCGGCGATCATGCGGAAGTGGGTGAGCACGCCGGCCTGGGTGGGCTTGTTGTAGTACGGGGTGACGATCATGTTGCCGTCGGCGCCCGCCTGCTCGCTCTTCTTCGCGAGCTCGATCGCGTGGGCCGTCTCGTTGGAGCCACCACCGGTGATGATCTTCGCGCGCCCGCCCGCGACGGCCTTGCCGACCTCGACGAGCTTGACCTTCTCCGGGTCCGTCAGCGTCGAGGTCTCACCCGTGGTGCCGGTGACGACGATGCCGTCGGCCCCCGCGGTCACGACGTCGTCGATGTGTCGCTCGACGGCCTTCCAGTCGACCTCGCCGTCGGCGGTGAACGGCGTCACCAGGGCGACGAGGACTTGACCGAAGGGGTTCTCTGCACGCGACACCCTCTCAGGCTATCGGGTTTCCCTCTTGCGGGTCACCATCCGCACGGCCGTCACCTCGCGTCACACTGGCCGAGGGACCGGCACCCGGAACCTATGCTGACGGACACCATGTCCCCGCTGCCCGCCCTCTCGCTGATGCTCGTCCTCGTCCTGTCCACGACGGCGGTGGGTCTGGTCGTGCGTGCACGGAGCGGGCGTGCGTCGCACCGCACCGACGGGGACCGCCTCTCGTCGGCGGCACTCGGGACGACCACTCCGCTCGGCCGATCGGCCACCCTGGTGCAGTTCAGCACCGAGTTCTGTGCCCAGTGCCCCGGGACCAGACGACTGCTGCACGAGCTGGCCGACGGGGAGGCGGGCGTGGGCGTCCTCGACGTCGACCTGACCCACCGTCCCGACCTCGCGGACCGCTTCTCCGTCCTGCAGACGCCCACCGTCCTCCTCCTCGACCGCGCCGGGATCGTGCGCGGTCGGTTCTCCGGGGCCGCACGCCGTGCGGTACTCGCCGGCGAGCTCCGATCCGTCCTCGGGAGACCAGCATGACCTCGAACCCTCCAGCAGCACAGCCGACCGGCATCGACCCGCGCAGCCCGCGGTTCGGCGCGACCGTGACCGCCGTGCTCCTCCTCGTCGCCGTCTTCCTCGCGCTGACGGCGCCGCTCGCCGACACGCTGCCCGCGCGGGCCGGCCAACCGGCCTTCGTCCTCCTCGTCGTCATCGCAGCCCTGTTCGCGTGGGGCGCGTTCGCCGGGATCCGACGCCACCCGTACGGCGTCGTGTTCCGACGCCTCATCCGCCCGAGGCTCGGCCCGCCCGTCGAACTCGAGGCACCTGAACCACCGACCTTCGCGCAGGGCGTCGGGCTCGTGGTGGTCGCGATCGGACTCGTGCTGCACCTCGTCGGGTTGCCGGGATCCCTCGCCGTCTCCGCCGGTGCCGCGTTCGTCGCCGCCTTCCTCAACGCGGCGTTCGGGTTCTGCCTCGGCTGCCGCCTGTATGTGCTCCTCCTCCGCGCCCGCGTCATCGGACGACAAGCGTGACGGTGGCCTGAAGCACCTGTCGACACCGTTTGTCGACGGGGTGACCGTCCAGGTCGATCCGGTTAGGCTGACCCCACGAACACCAGCGCCGATGCGCTCCTGCACGGCCCGACGATGGAGGTTGCACCATGGCGGTAACAAGCGAAGCCACGACGGTCTGGAACGGCACGCTCTTCGAGGGATCCGGGCACACGAGCCTCGACACCTCCGAGGCGGCCGAGTTCGCCGTCGACTGGAAGGCACGCTCGGAGGGCTCCAACACGACGACGACCCCGGAGGAACTGCTCGGGGCTGCTCACGCCTCCTGCTACTCGATGGCGTTCGCCAACGAGCTCACCAGCGCCGGATTCCCGCCGGAGCGCATCCAGGCGACCGCAGCGGTCTCCTTCACCCCCGGCACCGGCATCACCGGCAGCCACCTGCTCGTCAGCGCGGTCGTGCCCGGCATCTCCGAGGCCGACTTCGAGCGCATCGCCACGGTGGCGAAGGACGGCTGCCCGGTCTCACAGGCGCTCGCCGGCATCCCGATCACCCTCGAGGCCAGCCTCGCGTAACCACCACCGTCCAGCAGCACGACCAGGAAGGCGACGCGCATGCGCATCGTGATCGGCGGAGCCTCCGGGCTCATCGGAACGGCGCTCGGGCGCTCCCTCGAGACCGACGGCCATGACGTCGTCCGGCTCGTACGACGTCCGGCGCGTGGTGCCGGAGAAGCGGAGTGGGATCCGCTGGCAGGCGTACTGGATCCGGCGGTCCTGAGCGGCGCCGATGCGGTCGTCAACCTCTCCGGCGCCTCCCTCGGCAAGCTGCCTTGGACGGCGGCCTACCGATCCACGATCCTCTGGTCACGACTCAGCGCCACCCGGACACTCGTCGACGCCATGAACCGGGCGGAGCAGCCACCGGCCGCCTTCCTCAGTGGTTCGGCGGTCGGGTACTACGGCGACCGTCCGGGAGAGACCCTCACGGAGGACTCCTCCAGAGGGACCGGATTCCTCGCCGATGTCGTCGTCGCCTGGGAGGACTCGGCGCTCGCGGCGCCCGACGCCGTCCGCACCGTGCTGCTCCGCAACGGCATCGTCGTCGACCTGGCAGGCGTGCTCAAGCCGCTGGCACCGCTCACCCGGTTCGGGGTCGCCGGTCCGCTCGGTTCGGGCCGCCAGTTCTGGCCGTGGATCGGGCTGCAGGACGAGGTCCGGGCGATCACCCACCTCCTGACCTCGACGCTCTCCGGACCGGTGAACCTGTGCGGTCCGCAGGCCGCCCGCGCCGACGACCTCATGTTCGAGCTCGCCAGACGGATGAACCGGCCCTATCTGCTCCGCGTCCCGAAGTTCGCCCTCAAGGCGCTCCTCGGCGACGCCGCCGACGGACTGCTGCTGAGCGATCAGCGCGTCGAACCTCGTCGGCTCCTGGACGACGGCTTCACGTTCAGCACGCCGACCGTCGAGCAGGCGTTGGCCGAAGCACTCGCCCGCGACTGAACGACGGGACGCCGCCGCTCCGGTCAGCTCCGCGAGAGCCGGATCGCCTGTCGGATGGCCTGCCGTGCGCGGCGGCGGTCTCCGGCACCGTCGTAGACGAGTCCGAGGCGGTACCAGGATCGCCAGTCGTCTGGAGCGGCCTCGGCCGCGTCGCGGTACTTCGGGAACAGCTCGTCTGCAGCATCACGCATCGGCCGGCCGCTCTCGCGGGTCTCGACCTGCTCGGGCGGAAGGCCGCCCTCGACCTCGAGGCGGACTCCGAGTCGCTCGGCGCCCAGCCCGAAAGCGATCTCGCGCCAGAGCGCCCAGACGCCGAGGATCGGCAGGACGATGAGCGCCGCACCCATGGCGATGCCGACAGGCTCGCCCGTGCCGAGGAGGACGACGGCACGGTACCCGACGAGGACGATGTAGAGGACGAGCAGGGCCGCGATGATCGCGACCATGACGCGGGTCTTCACAGGGCGCTGGCCGCCGCGGCTTGACCGGAGACGTGCTCGGGCGCCCCCTGGGCGGGCCGCCGACCCGCCGGCCCTGGGCGATCGAGTCCGAGGTCGAGCAGACTGTCGAGACCGACGGTGACCCCCCGGGCGTCGCGGGCGGCGACGAGGGCGAGCCGGATGCCCCGCTCGTAGGACGCGGGCGAGATCGTGTCGTGCGTGATCGTGACGAGTTCGTCGACGCCACCGAACACGACCTCCTGGCGGGCGACGACGCCCTGGAGCCGCAGGCTGTGGATCGGGATGCTCGAGACCTGCTGTCCCCTCGCCCGCTGGTCGGTGTGTGGGGCGGCGACCGGCCCACGGTCGCCACGCGCGGCCATCATCAGCTCGGCGGTGCGCACGGCGGTCCCGGAGGGCGAGTCCACCTTCGTGTCGCGGTGGGACTCGATGATCTCGATCGAGTCGAAGAAACGAGCCGCGACGGTCGCGAGACTCGTCGACAGGACGGACCCCAGCGAGAAGTTGGGGATGATGACGACGCCCTGCTCGGGCAGCTCGGCGAGCCGGCGGTCGAGTCGCTGGATACGCTCGGCCGACCAACCACTCGTCCCGACGAGCACGTTGATGCCCTGAGCGACGGCGTGGTCGACGATCCGCTGGCTGACACCCGGGACCGTGACGTCGACGACGAGGTCCGCCCCGTCCATCTCGCTCAGCTCGTTCGACGAACCGAGCGACGCGACCAGCTCGAAGTCGTCGAGTGAACCGATGATGCTGGTGAACAGTCGGCCCATCTTGCCGCTCGCGCCGGCTAGCGCCACTCGTGTCGTCATGCCCTCAGCTTACGTGCTGCCCGTCCGGGAGGAGGCGGGCCGCCCGGCTAGACGATGTGCGGCTCGGGAAGACCCGTGCGGAGCTCCATGGGGAGGTGCGCGAGGTCGTTGTGGGTGATGAGGCTCCACGGACGCCCGGCGCGCTGGTGCAGCACCGTCAGTCCGCCGTTGGCCTGGTTGATGCTCACCCAGCGCCATGCGGGCGCCTGGAGCGCCTCGCGGACGAGCCACCCGATGACGAAGTTGTGCGTGATGAGCAGCTCGTGATGGTCACCGCGCTTCGGCGAGAGGAACTCGGCGGCGGCGTCGGCCATCTGCGCTTCGCCCGCCTCGATCTCCGCCTCGGTGATCGAGCCGAAGAAGGGGTCGAACGCCGACGGCGTCTCCGGTGTCCGACCGCTCGGGACGCAGTCGAAGAGCAGTGACGACGGCTCCGGTGTGACGGCCGGCATCCGCTCGGCGATGATCTGGGCGGTCTCCGCGGCACGCTGCAACGGCGAGTGCCACGCCGCGGTCATCGGGACACCACCGAGGCGCTCCGCGAGCAGCTGTGCCTGACGCCGACCGCGTGCCGACAGTGGTCCGTCGGGCAAGCCGTGCTCAGCATGCTGCTGCTCGCCGTGTCTGACGAGATACAGGTAATGGGACATTCAACGCACCCCCGCGATGATCGGAGCGAAGGTGTCCTCGTCGACGGCTCCGACCGCCGACACCGTGATGGGCTGCGCGGCGAGGTGCTGCGCGAGCTGCTGGACGTCGTCCTGACCGACGGACTGCAGGCGACGGATGCTCTCGTCGAGGTCGATGAACTCGCCGAGGGTCAGCTCCGCTCGACCGAGGCGGCTCATCCGCGAGTCCGAATCCTCCAGCGCCAGCGCCGAGGCGCCGCTCAGCTGGCCGAGCGCGCGCGACAACTCCTCGTCCGTCACGCCGTGCTCGGCGAGCCGGTGGAGTTCGGCGAGCATGAGCTCGGCGACGGTCGCCGCCTTCGCCGTGGAGCAGGCGGCAGCGAGGCCGAAGACGCCGGCGTCCGAGTAGCTGCCGGCGAACGAGTACACCGAGTAGGCGAGCCCGCGCCGTTCGCGGATCTCCTGGAACAGGCGGCTGGACATGCCGCCACCGAGGATGGAGTTGAGCATGCTCATGGCGAATCGTCGCTCATCGCCCGCGATGAGGCCCGCTCCGCCGATCTGCAGGTGGACCTGCTCGGTGGGCCGGTGTACGACCGAGAGCGGCGAGCCGCCGACGATGGCAGCAGGAGCGAGCGTCCGACGCGCGACCGGTGCGGCCACCGCGTCCGCCGGCCAGCCCGCATGCACGAGCGCCTCGGACACCTGGGCGACGAGCGCGTCGTGGTCGACCGCGCCGGCCGCCGTCACGATGACGTCGTTCGCGCGGTAGTTGGCTCGGTAGTGCGCCACGACGGCGTCCCGGCCGACCTCGACGATCGACTGCGGGTGACCGCCGATGGGACGCCCGAGGGGGTGCTCGCCGAGCACGCGCTCGAAGAACCGTTCGTTGGCGACGTCCCCCGGATCGTCGTCCATCATCGCGAGCTCTTCGAGGATGACGCCGCGTTCGTTCTCGAACTCCTCCGGGTCGAGCAGCGAGGAGGTGAGCATGTCGGTGATGACGTCCACCGCCATCGGCAGGTCGCGATCGCGCACCTTGGCGTAGTAGCAGGTGTGCTCCTTGGCCGTGAGCGCGTTGTGCTCGCCGCCGACGGCGTCGAAGGCGACCGCGATATCGAGGGCGGAACGCGACGGCGTGCCCTTGAACAGGAGGTGCTCGAGGAAGTGCGTCGAGCCGAAGGTCGCCGGTCGATCGGCGGTCGCCGGTTGTTCGTCGCGGGAGCCGACGGCCACCCAGTAGCCGATCGTCGCGCTACGGCTGCCCGGCATGTGTTCGCTCAGGATGCGCAGCCCGTTGGGCAGGACCGTCCGGCGGACGAGCGCGTCCCCGGATGCGGTGAACGCGAGCTCGGGACGAGTGAGCGGAAAGTCGACGGCGGCGTTCATCACCCCAACCATACGTCAGGTTCCCGGGCGTCGCGCGCGAGCGACCGTGCGCAGGCGACCGCCGGTCGACTCAGCGCAAGCGACCGGAGACGCGGTCGAGCTCGAGGATCTGCCCGCGGCTCAGCCGCACGTCAGCGGCCGCGATGAGCGAGTCGACGTGAGCCGGCTGGGACGCGCTCGCGATGGGCGCGACGACGCCGGGACGTGACATGGCCCAGGCGAGCGCGGCCGAGGCCACCGTGCAGCGGTTCTCCTCCGCGATCTCGTCGAGGACGTGCAGGACCCGCAGTCCGCGGCGGTGGAGATGGGTCGCGGCGCGACTGCCGCGGGTGCTCGGGTCGAGGTCGGAACGAGTGCGGTAGCGGCCCGTCAGGAACCCGTTCGCGAGGGCGAAGTAGGGCAGGACACCGAGGTGCTGGGCCGTCGCGACGAGCGCCAGGGTGCTCTCGTACGGCTCCCGGTGCATGAGGCTGTAGTGCGTCTCGAGCGCGACGAACTGGGTGAAGCCGCTGGCCGAGAGGATCCGCGCCTCCATCAGCCGCTCGGGGGTCGTGTTCGAGGTGCCGAGGTAGCGGACCTTGCCGGTCTCGATCAACCAGTCGACCGTCCCCAGGCTGTCGGCCAACGGGATGCTCGGGTCGTCGTCGTGGAAGGACAGCAGGTCGATGTGGTCGGTCTGCAACCGTTCGAGCGCCGCCTCGACCGCACGGATGATGCTCACCGAGCCGAGACCCGGGTAGTCGGGGTGCCGGCCGATCTTCGTCGCGACGACCATGTCGTCCCGATTGCGTCGCTTCCGCATCCAGTTGCCGATGAGGATCTCGCTGCGGCCGCCCGCGTAGCTGTCGGCGGTGTCCACCATGTTGCCGCCGGAGTCGTGGAACCGGTCGAGGATGTCCGACGTCGTGTCCGGGTCGACCGTCCACCCGAACACGCTGCCGCCGAGCACGACCGGGAAGACCGACAACTCGGAATCTCCGATCGTGCGCCTCGGTGCTTCAGAGGGCTCGGGGTCCTGGACGGGCGTCGGGAAGGACGGGTGCGGGACGAGCTGCTCGGGACGCCGACTCGCGTCGTCGTCGACGCCGTCCGCTGCTCCGCCGACGAGAGAACTGCCACGGGTGCTCGACGAGCGCCAGAGGTGTGGCATCCCCTGCCCCTCTCTCGGTCCGCCGACCGGTGACGCGCTGCACCGTCGGGATCCGCGCGTGGAGCGACGGGCCGGTGCTTGCTCACCAGGCTAGAGGAGACCGGCGACTTCGGCCGGACGACATCACGACCGGGTGGCAACTGATTCGTAACGATTGCGGGAGTCGGTCGATCACCTCGGACCGACGGACACCTCGGCACGGGCGAGCACGAGTCGCGCGTGTCGCAGGAGGGGCTCGTCGACCATGCGTCCCTCGTGCCGGAACACGCCGGCGGCTCCCGCTGCGGCGTCGAGCAGCGCACGAGCCGCTGTCACCGATCGGGGGTCCGGGCGGTAGGCGGCGCGAACGGTCGGGACCTGACCAGGGTGGATGCACGCGGAGGCGATACACCCGCCGGCGGCCGCGTCCGCCGCCTCGTCCGCGAGCCCGTCGAGATCGTCGATGTCGAGGTGGACCGCGTCGATCGCGGCCACCCCGGCGGCTCCCGCGGCGAGCAGCACCCACGACCGCGCGTGTCCGACGACGTCCCGGTATCGCCCGTCGGCCCGTCGACTGCTCGTGCCGCCCAAGGAGGCGATGAGGTCTTCAGAGCCCCACATGAGCGCGACGACCGCAGGATGGGCGGCCAACGCGGGTGCCTGCACGACTCCGGCAGCGGTCTCGCACAGCGCGATGATCCGGACGTCCGGGATCGCGTCCACGAGCCGGTCGAGCGCCGCGGTCGTCTCCGTCTTCGCCAGCATGACCGTGCGATAGGCGGTGTCCGCGAGCGCCGCGACATCATCGTCGAAGTCGACGGTCCCAGCCGGGTCGACCCGGACGACCGTGTGCGAGGGATCGAGCGGATGGTCGACGATCGCCCGGCGGGCGGCCGGCTTGTCGGCCGGGGCCACGGCGTCCTCGAGATCGAGGATGACGGCATCCGCGCGCTCGGCCGCTTTCGCGAAGCGGTCCGGACGGTCCGCCGGGACGAAGAGGATCGCCGGCCCCAGGTCGAACGCCGCGGCGCCGGTCACGATGCACCCGAGCACTGGACGAGCGTGCTCCTGGTCGCGGTCGCGACGACGACGCCGTCCTGGTTCCGACCCGTGTGGAGCAGGGTGACGACACCCTCGCCCGGCCTCGACGACGACAACCGTTTGGCCGTCACGAGCGTCTCGGCGTACAGCGTGTCGCCATGGTGCATCGGGTTCGGGAAGGCGATGTCGGTGAAGCCCAGGTTCGCGACGATGGTCTGCTCGGTGAGCTGCGCGACCGACAGCCCCACGAGCGTCGAGAGGGTCAACATCGAGTTCACGAGCCGTTCCCCGAAGGGCCCGGTCGCAGACCACGCGGCATCCACGTGCAGTGATTGCCCGTTCATCGTGAGGGTCGAGAACAGGACGTTGTCGGCTTCCGTGAGGGTGCGCCCGGGGCGATGGCGGTAGGTCGCACCCACCACGAACTCCTCGAAGTACAGACCTCGCTGCTCGATCACGGGGCCGGACGACGTCTCGGACGAGTCGGTCATCATGACCTCACGACGCGAAGCCGAGTTCGCGGGCGATGATCATGAGCTGCACCTCGGTGGTGCCCTCACCGATCTCGAGGATCTTCGAGTCCCGGTAGTGCCGCGCCACCGGGTTCTCGTTGAGGAACCCGTAGCCGCCGAAGATCTGGGTCGCGTCACGGGCGTTGTCCATCGCGGCCTCCCCGGCGACCATCTTCGCGATGGAGGCCTCCATCTTGTAGGGCGCTCCCCGGAGCATGCGCGACGCGGCGTCGTAGTAGGCCTGCCTGGCGGTGTGGACCCGCGCCTGCATCTTCGCGATCCGGAAGGCGATCCACTGGTTGTCACCGATCGCCCGACCGAACACGACCCGCTCCTTGGCGTAGCGGATCGCCTCCTCGAGGCAGCCCTGGGCAGCTCCGACGGCGAGCGCGGCCACGGCGATCCGTCCACCGTCGAGCGCCGTGAGGAAGTTGGCGTATCCGCGCCCGCGTTCGCCGAGCAGGTTGCCCTCCGGCACGCGGACGTCCTCGAACCGCAGCGGGTGGGTGTCGGAAGTGTGCCACCCGACCTTGTCGTAGGGCGGTAGCGCGGTGAAGCCCGGCGTCGGGACCGGCACCAGGATCGACGACAACTCCTTCGTCACCCGGCCGTCGGATCGGACCCGCTCCCCCGTGACGGCCGTGACCGTCACGAGACGGGTGATCTCGCTCCCGGAGTTGGTGATGAACTGCTTCGTGCCGTTGATCACCCACTCACCGTCGACGAGTTCGGCGGTGGTCTCCGTCGCGCCTGCATCACTGCCGGCACGCGCCTCGGTGAGGCCGAACGCGGCGAGCGCCTGCCCGCTCGCGAGCTGCGGGATCCATTCCTCGCGCTGGGCGTCGGTGCCGTACAGGTAGATCGGCATGGCTCCGAGGCCGACGCCGGCCTCGAGGGTGACGCCGATGCTCTGGTCGACGCGTCCGAGCTGCTCGACGGCGAGGCAGAGCGCGAAGTAGTCCATTCCCCCGCCGCCGAGTTCCTTCGGGAACGGCAGCCCGAAGAGTCCCAGCTCCCCCATCTGCGCGATGATGTCGTACGGCAGACGGCGTTCGGTGTCGTACTGATAGGCGGCGGGCGCGACGACCTCGTCGGCGAACGCCTTGACCGTGTCGACGATCCGCTGGTGCTCGGGGCTGAGCTCGGTGTTCATGCTGATGCTCCGTTCGTGGGTGCTGGATCGGTTGGGGCTGCGTTCAGGTGGGCTGCGACGGGGTCTGCGGCGATCGTCGCGACCGACTGACGGGTGGCGACCGTGCCACCCGTGGCGACGTGGAGGGTGACCGTGCCGTCGGTCGTGGCGGTGAGGAGGTGCTCCATCTTCATCGCTTCGACGGTGACCAGCGGCTGACCGGCCGTGACGGCGTCGCCGCTCGTGACGTGCACGGCCGTGACGGTGCCGGGCATCGGCGTCCGCACCTCCGGATCGACCGCACCGGCCGCAGTCGGATCCCCGCCGGCTGGGAGCGCCTCACGCGGGACCACCTCGACCACACTGATGGCACCGTCGAGCGCGATCCATCGCTCGTCCCCCACGCGCACGGTCTCCAACGGGGCGCTGACGCCGTCGTGCTCGAACCGCAGGGTGCCGTCCGACCGGCTGAGGACTGCGGCCCGGGTCGGTGCCGCGTCACCGACGGAGACGCTCGCGTCGTCGCTCGACCCATGCACCTCGATGCGGACGATGCGTCCGTCCTCAAGACGCAGGTGCTGTCGCGTCGGTGCTGCCGCGCCGAGGCGCCACCCACCGGGATCCGACCACGGCGTCCCGAGTCCGGCGGTCCGTGCTGCGGCCTCGGATCGCCGGTCGTCCGTTTCGGCGAGCGCCACGGCGGTCAGGGCCCGCTCGGACGTCGCGGCGGACGGGCTGTCGTCGAGCAGGTCGGCGATGAGACCGGTGTGCAGTCGTCCCGCGAGGACGTCCTCGTCGGCGAGGAGCCGCCGGAGGAAGCCGAGGTTCGTGCGGACACCGAAGACCACCGTCGCCGCGAGCGCGGCGTCGAGTCGCCGGAGCGCGGTCCCGCGATCCTCGGCCCAGCACACGATCTTCGCGAGCATGGGGTCGTACCAGGGGCCGACGAACTGCCCGGCGACGATGCCGCCGTCGACGCGGACGCCCGGCCCGTGCGGCAGACGCACCCGCTCGAGCACCCCGGTCTGGGGCAGGAAGCCGCTCGACGCGTCCTCCGCGTACAGCCGTGCTTCCACCGCGTGACCACGCAGGACGACGTCGTCCTGCGTCATCGTCAGCGGTTCACCGGCGGCGACGCGCACCTGCCACTCCACGAGGTCGAGCCCCGTGACGAGCTCGGTGACCGGATGCTCCACCTGCAACCGCGTGTTCATCTCGAGGAAGGCGAACTCGTCGGGTCGGTCGTCGGCGACGAGGAACTCGACGGTCCCCACCCCTCGGTAGCCGACGCTCCGGGCGACCGTGCAGGCCGCCTCGCCGAGTCGCGCCCGCTGCCGGTCGTCGATGAGCGGCGACGGGGACTCCTCCACCACCTTCTGGTGCCGACGCTGGAGCGAGCACTCGCGCTCCCCGAGGTGCACGACCGCACCGTGGGCGTCCGCGAGCACCTGCACCTCGATGTGCCGGGGTCTCGTGACGAACCGCTCGAGGAGGAGCGTGGCGTCGCCGAAGGCCGCCTCGGCCACCCGGTGCGCGGAGGCGATGGCCGATGGGAGCTCCTCGGCGCACTCCACCACCTGCATCCCCTTGCCGCCGCCACCACCCGCCGGCTTGACGATGAGCGGGAAGCCGATGGCGACGCCGGCACGGACGAGTGCGTCGTCGTCGAGCGAGGCGTCGGCGACGCCCTCGATGATCGGGACGCCTCGAGCCGCGACGTGCTCCTTCGCCCGGATCTTGTCGCCCATGAGGACCAGGGCGCGCTCGTCCGGTCCGATGAAGACGATCCCGGCAGCGGCGAGCGCCCTCGCGAGCGCGGGTTGTTCGGACAGGAAGCCGTAGCCCGGGTGCACCGCCTCGGCCCCGGTCGCGACGGCGGCTCGGACGACGGCGTCGACGTCGAGGTAGCTGTCCGAGGCCGGCGCGGGTCCCAGACGGACGGCGCGGTCCGCGAGCCGGACATGCGGGGCGTCGCGGTCAGCGTCGCTGAAGACCGCGATGCTCTCGATGTCCATCGCTGTGAGCGTGCGGATCACACGACAGGCGATCTCGCCGCGGTTCGCGACGAGGACGGAGCGGAAGGGACGCGCGGATGCGTGGCCCGGCCGGTTCGGTGTCTGGATCGTCATGCCGTCACATCCTGAAGAGGCCGAAGCCGGGTTCTGGCAGGGGCGCGCGGGAGCACACCTCGAGCGCGAGTCCGAGGACCGTGCGGGTCTGGGCGGGATCGATGATGCCGTCGTCCCAGAGCCGCGCGGTCGAGTAGTACGGGTTGCCCTGCTCCTCGAAGTCGGCGAGGATCGGCGCCCGGAAGTCATCCTCCGCCTGGGCGGTCCACACCTCACCGCGAGCCTCGAGCTGGTCGCGCTTGACGGTCGCGAGCACGCTCGCCGCCTGCTGTCCCCCCATGACGGAGATGCGCGCGCCCGGCCACATCCAGAGGAACCGGGGGTCGTAGGCCCGGCCGCACATGGAGTAGTTGCCGGCGCCGAAGGAACCGCCGATCACGACCGTCAGCTTCGGCACCCGGGTGGTCGCGACCGCGGTGACCATCTTCGCGCCGTGCTTGGCGATGCCTCCGGCCTCGGCGTCCCTGCCGACCATGAAGCCCGAGATGTTCTGGAGGAACAGCAACGGGATGCCGCGCTGGTCGGCGAGCTCGATGAAATGGGCGCCCTTCAGGGCCGACTCGCTGAAGAGGACGCCGTTGTTCGCGATGATGCCGACGGGGTGCCCGTGCACCCTCGCGAACCCGGTCACGAGGGTGTCGCCGTACTCGCGTTTGAACTCCGAGAAGTCACTGCCGTCGACGAGCCGCGCGATCACTTCACGGACGTCGTAGGCCGTCTGCAGCTCCGCCGGCACGACGCCGTACAGCTCTGCCTCCGGGACGACCGGCGGCACGCTGGGACGCACCTCCCACGCGCGCGGGTGGGGCGCCGGCAGCGTCGCGACCGCATCCCGGAGGATGTCGAGCGCGTGCGCGTCGTCATCGGCGAGGTGGTCCGTGACCCCCGACACCCGGGCGTGGAGGTCGCCGCCGCCGAGTTGCTCCGGCGTCACGACCTCGCCGATCGCGGCCTTCACGAGGGGTGGACCACCCAGGAAGATCGTGCCCTGGCCACGCACGATCACGTTCTCGTCGCTCATGGCGGGGACGTACGCACCTCCGGCGGTGCAGGACCCGAGTACGGCGGCGAGTTGCGGGATGTCGGCCGCCGACATCCTGGCCTGGTTGAAGAAGATCCGGCCGAAGTGGTCCCGATCGGGGAAGACCTCATCCTGCGTCGGGAGGTTCGCTCCCCCGGAGTCGACGAGGTACAGGCACGGCAGTCGGTTCGCGGCCGCGATCTCCTGGGCCCGGAGGTGCTTCTTCACCGTCATCGGGAAGTACGAGCCGCCCTTCGCGGTCGCGTCGTTCGACACGACGAGCACATGTCGTCCGTGGACGAGGCCGATCCCGGCGATGACCCCGGCGCCGGGAGTCGCGTCGTCGTACATGCCGTGCGCGGCCAAGGGCGCGATCTCCAGGAAGGGGCTGCCCTCGTCGAGCAGACGGTCGACCCGATCGCGCGGCAGCAGCTTCCCCCGGGCGACATGCCGGGCCCGCGACGCCTCCGGTCCGCCCAGGGCCGCGGTCGCCATCGTCTGCTCGAGCACCGTCACGAGCGTCCGCTGGGCCGCCTCCTGCTCGCGGAATCGGGCTGAGGTGGGATCGGCATCGCTCGTGAGGGTGGGCACTCGGGCTCCTGTCGTCATCGACCGTGAGTGCATTCAGTTACTCACCACTCACTGAAAGAGAGGTTACAGTTCATTAACTGAAAAAGTCCACCCCGAGGAGATCCGATGACCGGTCGTGACACACCGTCCCCGAACCCGCCGCACCTCGGGCGCTCGGAGGCGAAAGCGGCACGTCGCTCGGCTCTCCTGCGGTCAGCAGCCGGACTGTTCGCCGAGCGCGGCTTCGCCGGGGTGTCGATGGAGGACCTCGGAACGGCCGTCGGCATGAGCGGACCCGCCGTCTACCGCCACTTCCCGAGCAAACAGGCCGTCCTCGCGGCACTCCTCGTCGGCGTCAGTCAGGATCTGCTGGACGGCGGGACCCGCGAGGTCGAGCAGGCTCCGGACAGCGATCGGGCACTGCGTTCACTGGTCACCTTCCACGTGGCATTCGCCCTCGACGACCCCGACGTGATCCGCATCCAGGACCACGACCTCGACAGCCTGGCACCGGACGACCGCCGCGCGGTCCGCACCCTCCAGCGGCGGTACGTCGAGCGGTGGGTGGACGTCCTCACGACGCTGCATCCCACGATCCCCGCGACGGAACTGCGGGTCCGCGCGCTCGCGGGCTTCGGACTGATCAACTCCACGTCCCACAGCACCTCCCTCGGCAGGAACGAGGCCGGGACACCCGACCGCGAAGCGGTGCGTTCGACGCTCGAGCGGATGGCACTGGCCGCCCTGCTCGCCGCATGAGGACGCGGGACAGGGTCAGTCGACGAGCACGGACAGGACGTTCCCCGCTGGATCGGTGAACCACGCGATGTCCGGGCCGTTCCCGCGCATGATCCCCTTCGCATCCGTCGGCAGGACGTCGTCGGGGTAGAGCTTCGTCACCACACCGCGGGCCTGCAGCTCGTCGACCGCCGTGTCGATGTCGTCGACCACGAGGTTCAGCACGGTGAACGAGGCTGGTGTGTGGTCAGGCTTCCCGTAGACGAGCACCGACCCGCCGGCGGGCAGCGCCACGTCCAGGAATCCCATGGCGTTGTCGGTGACCGTGAGACCGAGGACGTCCCGGTAGAACGCCCTCGCCGCGTCGATGTCGTCGACCGAGAACCCGCTGAAGACATCCGTGTAGGTGACCATGAGCCGCTCCTTTGCTGATTCCCGATGCGTACACGATGCACGATGCCACGTCGCGGCCGTCGCGTCCAGGCCCGAACGGCCGCCGGGGCCGGCGAGCGCGAGGGCCTGGACTCGACGATCACACCATCGTCAGGACCATCGCCGGATCGGAGAGCATCGTCCCGAGGTCGACGAGGAAACGGGACCCCTGCGCTCCGTCGATGAGCCGATGGTCGAACGACAGCGACAGCGTCACGACGTGTCGCAGCGCGACCTGCCCCTCGAACTCCCACGGCTGGCGACGGACGGCACCGAGCGCGATGATCGCCGCCTCACCGGGGTTCAGGATGGGCGTCCCCGCATCGACGCCGAAGACGCCGACGTTGGAGATCGTGATCGTCCCCCCTCGCAGTTCCGCCGGAGCGGTGCGTCCCTCGCGGGCCGTGCGCACGAGGTCCGCCACGGCGTCCGCGAGTTCGAACAGGCTGAGCTCCTCGGCCCGTGCGATGTTCGGGACGAGGAGTCCCCGCGGCGTCGCTGCGGCGATCCCGAGTCCGACGTGTCCGTACTCGACGATCTCCCCGGCACCCTCGTCCCAACTCGCGTTGACCGCAGGGGTGCGTCTGACGGCGATGCACACCGCTTTGGCGAGGACGGTCAGGATGTTGACCCGGTGGTCCCCGGTCCGAGGCGAGCGGGCGAGCGCGTCCAGCAGCGACATCGTCGGCGTCACGTCGACCGTCAGGAACTCCGTCACGTGGGGAGCCGTGAACGCGCTGCTCACCATGGCCTCGGCGGTCCGGCGCCTGACCCCCGTGATCGGCCGACGAACCGACCCGTCGGACGCCGTGGCCGGCGCCTCTGGGGTCCCGGCCGGTGCCGCTCCCGCTCCGCGAGCACGCTCCGGCAGCTGCCCGCTCAGGCCGGTCGCAGCGCGCTCGACCTCCTCACGCGCGATCCGACCACCGACACCGGTGCCGACGAGCGTTCCGAGGTCGACGCCCAGATCGCGCGCGAGTCGCCGGACCGGCGGTGTCGCGCGGGGCCGGGAACGCTCCGGCACCGGGGCGGTGTGCGCCGGGGCAGGTGTGTCATCGCCGTCGGACCGGGCACGACGCCGTGGCCGCTCCCCGCTCGCCGTGCGAGGGCCGTAGCCGACGAGGACCGGCTCGCGGTCCGCCGCCCCACTCGGACGGTCGACCTCCGCTCGGTCGGCCTCGGGGACCGACGGGGGCGGAGCGGTCTCACCATCGGGCGCGAAGTCGACGAGCGCTTCGCCGACGAGGACCGTCGTCCCCGGTTCGACGTGGAGCCTCGTGACCACGCCGGCGGTCGGCGCGGGCAGTTCGACGAGCGCCTTCGCGGTCTCGACCTCGGCGATCACCTGGTTGAGCTCGACGTGGTCGCCGACGGCGACGCGCCAGGAAACGAGTTCGCTCTCGGTCAGACCTTCACCGAGATCGGGTAGGGAGAACCGCTTCATCGCCGTCCCTCCCCACCGGTCACAGGCCGGGCATCGGCCCTGCCCACAGCGGAGGCCGAGGACCGACGCCCCAGCGCGCGATCCACCCCGTCCAGGATCCGGTCGAGGTCCGGGAGGAAGTGGTCCTCGAGCGCCGACGCGGGGTAGGGGGTGTCGAACCCCGTCACCCGCACCGGGGCCTCTTCGAGGAGGTCGAAGCAGCGTTCGGTGATCGAGGCCGCCAGCTCGGCTCCGACCCCTCCGGAGCGTTGCGCCTCGTGCGTGATGACGAGTCGCCCGGTCTTCTCGACCGAGGCGGCGACCGCGTCGACGTCCAAGGGCGCGAGGGATCGGAGGTCGATCACCTCCAGGTCGACACCCTCGTCGGCCGCAGCCTCCGCAGCCTCGAGCGCCGTTTGGACGAGCGGACCGTAGGCGACCAACGTCGCGTCCGTGCCGGCGCGAACGGTCCGCGCACGGGTGAACGCGAGCGGATCGGCGGGGAGGTCGTCGAGGACCTCACCCTTCGTCCAGTACCGCCGCTTCGGTTCGAAGAACAGCACCGGGTCGTCGCACGCGATCGCCTGACGGATCATGGTGTGCGCGTCCTGGGGGTCCGAGCACGTCACCACGCGCAGTCCCGCCGTGTGCGCGAAGTACGCCTCCGGGGACTCGGAATGGTGCTCGACGGCGCCGATGCCTCCGCCGTACGGCACGCGGATGGTGACCGGCATGCGCACGGCGCCCTTCGTCCGGTAGTGCAGCTTCGCCAACTGCGCGACGATCTGGTCGAAGCCCGGATAGATGAACCCGTCGAACTGGATCTCGCACACCGGGCGGAAGCCTCGGAACGCCAGACCGATCGCCGCTCCGATGATCGCCGACTCCGCCAGCGGCATGTCGACGACGCGATCGGCGCCGAACTCCGCCTGGAGGCCGTCGGTCACCCGGAACACCCCACCGAGCCTGCCGATGTCCTCGCCGAGCAACAGGACCCGGTCGTCATCGGCGAGGGCGTGGTGCAGTCCGGTGTTGATCGCCTTGCTGAGGGTGAGCGCGGTCATCTGGCACCGCCGTCGAACATCGCGAGGTACGAGCGGTACTCCTCGCGTTGCCGTTCGAGCCCGGGGTGGGCGGTGGCGTAGACCTCGTCGAAGAGCGAGAACGGGTCAGGTGCGGGCAAGGCGAGGCACCCCGCACGGACCCGGGCGGCAGCCGAGTCGGCGACAGACGCGACGTGGGCTCGGGCCGTCTCGTCGAGGACCCCCTCGGACTCCAGCAGACGCTCGAGACGGGCGATCGGATCCTTTGCACGCCACGACGCGACCTCGCTCTCGTCCCGGTACCGCGTCGGATCGTCCGAGGTGGTGTGCGGCCCCATGCGGTAGGTGACGGCCTCGATGAAGGTCGGCCCACCACCGGAACGTGCGCGGTCGACGGCGATCCGCATCGCCGCCGTCACGGCGAGCACGTCGTTGCCGTCGACCCGCATGCTCGGCACCCCGAAGCCCGGTGCCCGGTCCGCGATGGGGCGCTGGGCCTGCAGCCCGACGGGCTCGGAGATCGCGTACTGGTTGTTCTGGCAGAAGAAGACCACGGGTGCCTGGAAGCTCGCGGCCAGCACCAGCGCCTCGTTCACGTCGCCCTGACTCGTCGCCCCGTCGCCGAAATAGGCCACGGCCACCGCGTCGGACCCGTCGCGCTGACAGCCCATCGCATAGCCCGTCGCATGGAGCGTCTGGGCACCGATGATGACCGCCGGCGTCGCCATGCCGACCGCGAACGGATCCCAGCCCGACAGCGCGGTCCCCCGCCACATCGCCATCAGTTGGTCGAGTTCGACGCCCCGGCAGTAGGCGACGGCCTGTTCGCGGTAGCTCGTGAACACGAAGTCCCCGCGCCGCAGGACCCGCGCCGACCCCACCTGGGCGGCCTCCTGCCCGAGCGACGGCGGCCACAGACCGATCTCGCCCTGCCGTTGCAGAGCCGTCGCCTCCGTGTCGATGCGACGCGTGACGACCATGTCCTCGTAGAGCGCGAGCAGCTCCGCGTGACCGAGGTCGGCGACGAAGAGATCGTAGAGGGCGTCCTCCTGACGGACGCCGTCCGGATCGAGGAGCTGGACGCACCCCTGGTCGACCGGGACCGGTTCGCGTGCATCACCGCCCCGCTCGTCGGAATCCTGCGGGAATTGGGTGTGAGTCTCCATCGACACGATGCACGCCGCCTTGAGTTCGGTGACCTCACGGCGGTGCCTCGTGAGCGATGCCGTGCCCTCGCGTCATCGCGAGGTGGTCCGAGGCTACGCCGGATCACCCTGGCGCTCAACCGTCGACACTCCGCGCAACGGCGAACGCCCGCCCCGCGGAAGCGGGACGGGCGTTCGGATACAGCTGGTGAGACCTAGCCTTCGGCCGGGGCCTCAGGGCCCTCGCTGGCAGCGTCGCTGCCGTGCGTGTCGGCCTCATCGGCGACGACCGGAGCGAGCGAGAGCTTGCCGCGGTCGTCGATCTTCGTGATCTCGACGAGGATCTTCTGGCCGACGCCGAGCACGTCTTCGACGTTCTCCACACGCTTGCCACCGGCGAGCTTGCGGACCTCGGAGATGTGCAGCAGGCCGTCCTTGCCCGGGAGCAGCGAGACGAACGCGCCGAACGCGGCGATCTTGACGACGGTTCCGAGGAACTGCTCGCCGACCTCCGGGTTGGTGGGGTTCGCGATCGCGTTGACCTGGGCACGAGCGGCCTCGGCCGACGGACCGTCGACGGCGCCGATGTAGACGGTGCCGTCCTCCTCGATGGAGATGTCGGCGCCGGTCTCGTCCTGGATCGAGTTGATCGTCTTGCCCTTCGGGCCGATCAGCTCGCCGATCTTGTCGACGGGGATCTGGACGCTGATGACGCGAGGTGCGGTCGGCGCCATCTCGTCAGGAGCGTCGATCGCCGCGTTCAGCACGGAGAGGATCGTCGTGCGGGCGTCCTTGGCCTGCTGGAGCGCACCGGTCAGGACCGAGGTCGGGATGCCGTCGAGCTTCGTGTCGAGCTGGATGGCCGTGACGAACTCGGAGGTACCGGCGACCTTGAAGTCCATGTCGCCCAGGGCGTCTTCGGCGCCGAGGATGTCGGTGAGTGCCGCGTAGCGGGTCTCGCCGTCGACGACGTCGGAGATGAGGCCCATGGCGATACCGGCGACGGGTGCGCGGAGCGGCACACCGGCGTTCAGCAGCGACAGGGTCGAGGCGCAGACGGAACCCATCGAGGTCGAACCGTTGGACCCGAGGGCCTCGGAGACCTGACGGATCGCGTAGGGGAACTCCTCGCGGCTCGGCAGCACCGGCACGAGTGCGCGCTCGGCGAGGAAGCCGTGCCCGATCTCGCGACGCTTCGGCGAACCGACCCGGCCGGTCTCACCGGTCGAGTAGGGCGGGAAGTTGTAGTGGTGCAGGTAGCGCTTCTTCGTGACGGGCGACAGCGAGTCGATCTGCTGCTCCATCTTGAGCATGTTCAGCGTGGTGACACCCAGGATCTGGGTCTCGCCGCGCTGGAAGATCGCGGAACCGTGGACGCGCGGGATGACCTGCACCTCGGCGTCGAGCGGACGGATGTCGGTGAGGCCACGGCCGTCGATGC
Organism: Plantibacter sp. CFBP 8804; assembly: GCF_014841225.1. NCBI lineage: Bacteria > Bacillati > Actinomycetota > Actinomycetes > Micrococcales > Microbacteriaceae > Plantibacter > Plantibacter sp. CFBP 8804. The sequence continues at coordinate 526,100 of NZ_JACYTU010000002.1, read as the reverse complement.
GGATGCCCTCGCGGAGGACCCGGCCGCGCATGACGACCTTCGAGACGGACTTGTACGCCGCCGAGAACTGGGTGAGCACTTCGGCGTCGAGCGAACCGGCCTCGACGCGCTCGGTGATCTCAGCCTTGACGCGGTCCTTGAGGGCGTCGTCGGCGTTCTGGCGCTCGATCTTGTCGGCGATCTGGTAGACGTTCACCAGTTCGTCGTGTGCGAGACCGGCGACCGCGTCGTAGCTCTCCTGCGTGTACGGGAGGAACACGGGGTAGGCCGCGATCTCCTTGGCCGCCTGAGCGGCGAGTTCGCTCTGCGCCTTGACGAGCTGCTTGAGGAACGGCTTGGAGGCCTCGAGGCCGGCCGCGACGACCGCCTCGTCGGGCTTCGTGGCGCCGCCCTTGATGAGGTTCCAGCTGTTCTCGGTGGCTTCCGCCTCGACCATCATGATCGCGACGTCTTCGTTGCCGTTGGCGTCGGTCACGATGCGACCGGCGACGATGATGTCGAAGACGGCCTCCTCGAGCTGGTCGACCTTCGGGAAGGCGACCCACTGGTCGGCCTCGCCGGCCTGGCCGGGGATCAGCGCGAGACGGACGGCGCCGATCGGACCGGAGAACGGCAGACCCGAGATCTGGGTGGACATCGACGCCGCGTTGATCGCGAGGGCGTCGTAGAACTCACCCGGAGCGATCGAGAGGACGGTGATGACGATCTGGACCTCGTTGCGGAGGCCGGTGACGAACGACGGGCGCAGCGGTCGGTCGATGAGGCGGCAGACGAGGATCGCCTCGGTCGAGGGGCGGCCCTCACGACGGAAGAACGAACCGGGGATCTTGCCGGCGGCGTAGGAGCGCTCCTCGACGTCCACCGTGAGGGGGAAGAAGTCGAAGTTGTCCTTGGGGTGCTTTCCGGCCGAGGTGGCCGAGAGGAGCATGGTCTCCTCGTCGAGGTACGCGGCGATCGCGCCCTGTGCCTGCTGCGCGAGGCGGCCGGCTTCGAACCGGACCGTGCGCTTGCCGAACTTGCCGTTGTCGAGAACGGCCTCGGCGAACTTGATTTCTGGACCTTCCACAGGTCTCTCCTTCGTACGTGTGCGCTCCCGTCGAGTGACGGGCCGCGCGTCCCGAATGGACGCGCCGTCGAGCGCGGTCGTGCATGATGCAGCGCGCAACACAGCCGCAGTACTTGCTCAAGCCGCCCGGTCTTCCGGGACTTGGCTGGCCACCAGTAGAACACCACCCGCGGATCGCGAGGGATACACCACCGAGGACCAGCTTCCTGTCGGCTGGCTGTGCGCGGAGCGGACCATCACGGTCCGCCGTCGGCCAGCCTAGCAGAGGGGGGTTCGGCGATCCCCGGAACGACACGGATCCTCAGGTGATGGGCGGGGTGCCAGGGGCGTCCGGAGACGCCGCGCGCCGACGGTCGCGTCCCCACGACACGAGCAGGAGGAGCATCGCGACGGCCGCTCCGAGGAGGGTGTCGAGCACGCGCTCCCCCACGATCGCGAGCACCGGTTGCGTCGACGAGGACGTGCTGATGATGAGCACGAGCGGCGTGATGAAGACGAGCGCCAACGCGTAATGCCGGATGACGACGAGCTCGATCGTGAACTGCAGGGCGGCCAGCACGAGCGCGAGGATGTAGCCGTGCGGCTGGAGCGAGGCCACGGCGAGGAAGATCCCGGCGCCGACGACCGTCCCGAGCACGCGGTGCACGCCGCGTGTCGCGCTCAGGGTGCGCGAGTGCCCGACGCTGAGGATGGCGACGGCGGACCCGGCGATCCAGTACCCGTGACCGAGGCCGAGGACCGCTCCGAGGACCGCACTGATCGCGAGCGCGACCGTGAGCCGTGTCGCGATCCGGCGGTCGGTCGCGCTCAGCCGGTACTCGGGGAACAGCACCCGCATCGGCGTCGGCTTCCCCGCGCCGCGGTGGACCGCCGGCACGAGCAACGGCGCGACGACCACCAGCGAGGCGAAGGCGGAACCGGCCGCCACGAGGAGGATGACCAGCCCGCCGTCGAGCCCGGCGCCGCCGATCGGGACGGGCGCGGTCAGGTGGCCGGCGATGCCGAACACGAGGATGAAGAACAGCGCGCCCGGAGGGCCGAGGACGATGCCCTGCACCAGCCAGATCACCACCGACCCGACGACGATGAGACCGATCGCGGTCAGCGGCCGAGAACCCGACATCGCGACACCCAGAGCCGCGGCCGTGACGAGTCCTGCTCCGATGAGCGGCAGCACCCGGAGACGGTCCCGGCGGCTGAGCGGCGCGCAGTAGAGCGCGGTGAACGCCCCGAGGCCGGTGAGCAGGCCGAGCGGGGTGAGTCCGAAGAACGTCGCGACCGCGACCGGCACGGCCATCGCGATGGCCGCGGTCAGCGCGGCTGGCCAACGTTTCGGCGACGGCGCGAAGCTGATCAGTGAGGTCTTCAGACCGCGTTCAGCCATCCGGTCCTCCGCTCTCGTGCAACCATCCAACGCTACGCCATCCTGAGCCCGGCGCCCGGGCCCCGTCGTCGCGCGTGCCGCCCCGGGCTACGCTGGTGCGGACCCCAGGAGGTGACGTTGACGCATCCCGCGCCGGCAGCCGCTCGCCCGAAGCAGCGCGTCCCGTTCTGGGACAACGCCCGTTTCGCGTGCATCACGCTCGTGGTCATGGGCCATGCGATCCAGCGCCTGACCTCCGAGTCCGACCCCGCGCTCGTCGTGTACCTGTTCCTCTACGCCTTCCACATGCCGGCGTTCGCGATCATCAGCGGGTACTTCTCGAAGTCGGCCCCTCCCGGACGACGACAGATGCGTCGGGTGATCACGGACATCCTCCTGCCCTACCTGATCATGGAGGGGATCTGGTCCCTCGTGCAGTTCCTCGTCGAGGGCAAACGCGCGTTCAACCCGACCCAACCGTCGTGGACGCTCTGGTTCCTCCTCGCGCTCGGCATCTTCCGCCTCGTCCTGCCCTACCTCGCGCTCCTGCGCTGGCCATTGCTCTGGAGCGTGGTGATCTCGGTCGGCGTCGGCTACCTCGACAACGTCGACAGCACGTTCTCGCTCTCGCGCGCACTCGGGATCCTCCCGTTCTTCGTGCTCGGGTGGCAGATCAACCGGTGGCGTCTTGTGGACCGCTGGCGGCTCGTCCGCACGAGGACCTGGTGGATCCGGATCGCCGCCGCCGTCGTCCTCATCGCGTGGGCGGTCGTCCTCGTCGGCGGGATCGACCTGTGGCGGCGCATCGACCTGCGCTACTGGTTCTTCTACGACCGGGGCTACACCGCGCTCGGCAACGAGGACGGGACGGGCGGCCTGGTGCGACTCGCGGCGATCCTGCTGGCCGTCGTCCTCACCGCGGCGTTCTTCGTGCTCGTCCCCCGCGGCCAGTCGTGGATCACCCGGTACGGCCAGTCGACGATGTACGTCTACCTGCTGCACTCCTTCGTGCTCTACCCGCTGCGCGAATCGGGCGTCCTCACTGACACGGGCAACCCGGACCTCGTGCTCGTCGGTCTGCTGGTGCTGTCGGTCCTGATCGTCGTCGTGCTGTCCAGCGGACCCGTGCGCCGCATCACGAGACCGCTCATCGAACCCCGCGCGGCGTTCATCTTCAGTCGCAAGCGGGCCTTCGACCCGGAGCCCCCTCGGAGCGACCCGACCGGGTCCCGCCGCGACGTCACGAGGTGACGAGGACGACCTTCCCGCGGACGTGACCGTCGATGAGGTGGCGGTAGGCGTCGACGACCCGCTCGATGGGCCACACGCTGTCGATGGGGAGGACGATCTCACCCCGCGCGATCGACTCGCCGAGCGCGGCCAGCTCGTCGAGCGTCGCGTCCTGTCCGCCGACGCCCCGGAACCCGTGCTCGGCGGCGAAGGGTCGGTCCGCGATCGTGTTGACCCGCTCCGGCGCGACGCCGAGGTCGCGCGCCAGCTCGAGGGTGGGCCGGCCGTGGGTGTCGATGACGGCGGTGATCCCGCCAGGGGCCGCCTCGAGGACACGCTCGCGCAGCCCGTCGCCGTACTGGACGGGGATGATGCCGAGACCGCGGAGGAACTCCTGATTGGCCTCGCCGGCGGTGCCGAGCACGACCGCGCCCGTCCGCCTGGCGAGCTGCGCCGCGAGCACGCCGACCCCGCCGGCCGCAGCACTCACGAGCACCGTGTCCGGCTGCTGGACGCCGACGGCGGCCACCGATGCGATCGCCGCGCGTCCCGCGATGTCGAGGGCACCTGCCTGCTCGATGGTGAGCCCGTCCGGCACGTGATGGAGGATGCCGGCCGGAGCGATGAGGAAGTCCGCCTGCGCGTGGAACCGGTGTCCGCCGTAGACGTGGTCGCCGGTCGCGAATCCCTGGACGCCGCTCCCCACGCCGTCCACCACCCCGGCGAAGTCGTTGCCGTTCCCGCTCGGGACGTCCCGGCCGAAGGAGGCGAGCGCTTCGGGTGATGCCGCGAGCTTGTGGTCGACGGGGTTGAGGCCTGCGACGAGGACACGGACGCGGACCTCGTCGTGGCCGGGCACCGGGATGTCGCCCTCGACGAGGTGGAACACCTCGGGGCCACCGAACCGGTCGAACCGCACGAACCTCGCCATGATGCCTCCTCCGCCGGCTTCCGCCGACCTCCATGCTCACACGCTTCCCGGGCGAGGACCACCCTGCCCGCAGGGGACGTCACGCGCCGTTCACCCGGCCGAGCGAGAATCGCGGACATGGCATGGGTCGATGAGCTGCAGACGGCGATCACGGCGTGGTTGCTCGAGATCGCCGCGTCAGGCTGGGTGTTCCCGGCACTGTACCTGCTGACGGTCGCCGACGCGTTCCTGGTCGTCCTGCCGAGCGAGACCGCAGTGACGGCGCTCGGCGCGATCGCGGCGTCGAGCGGCTCGCCGGACCTCGCCCTCCTCATCGGCGTGGCCTGGGCGGGCGCCGTGACCGGCGACGTGTCCTGCTACCTCCTCGGACGACGGATCGGGACCACACGGTTCGCCTGGATGCGGCGCCCGCGGGTCGCGGGCGCGATCGGACGTGCGGGCGTCGCACTCGAGCGCCGCGCCGCTGCAGCCATCCTCACCGCGCGCTACATCCCGTTCGCGCGCATCGCGGTCAACCTCGTCGCCGGGGCGAGTGGCCTCCGCCCCCGTCGGTACCTGCCGATCACCGTCCTCGCAGGGCTCGCCTGGGCACTGTGGAACGTGGGCGTCGGAGCCGTCGTCGGCCGGTTCCTCCCGGATCAGCCGGTACTCGCGACCGCCGTCTCGATCGTCGTCGCCGTCGGCCTGGGCGTGACCGTCGACCGGATCAGCGCGGCCCTGGCCGCACGACGGCGACGGCCCCAGGCCTCACTCGACGAGCTCGCCCCGCGCCTTCTTGCCGACGATGGAGTGCCGCCGGCTGTAGGCGAAGTAGATGATGAAGCCGAGCGCCAGCCAGACGAGGAACCGCACCCAGGTGAGCGTCGTCAGGTTGAGCATGAGCCAGACGCAGAGCACCGCTGAGAGGATCGGGAGGAACGGCGACCACGGGACGCGGAACGCGCGTGGCAGCTTCGGGTACTTCTTCCGCAGGACGATCACGGCGATGCTGACGAGCACGAACGCGGAGAGCGTGCCGATGTTGATCATCTCCTCGAGGATGCCCACGTCGGTCAGGCCGGCGATCAGCGCGACGAGCGCGCCGACGATGAGCTGCACCCGCACGGGTGTCTTGCGCTTCTCGGAGGTGACACTGAGTGAGCGCGGGAGCAGGCCGTCGCGGCTCATGGCGAAGACCACGCGGGCGAGGCCGAGCAGGAGCACCATGATGACGGTCGTCAGGCCGGCGAGGATGCCGATCGAGATCACCTGCGCCGCCCAGTCCGCGCCGACCGCGATGAACGCCGTCGCGAGTGAGGGGTCCTCAGCCTCGGCGAGCGTCGTGTACGGCACCATGCCGGTGAGGACGAGGCTCACGCCGACGTAGAGGACGGTCACGATGGCGAGGCCACCGAAGATGCCGCGTGGCAGGTTGCGCTGCGGGTTCTTGACCTCTTCCGCGCTCGTGGCGACGACGTCGAACCCGATGAAGGCGAAGAAGACGAGTGAGGCACCGGCGAGCAGACCGAAGACGCCGTACTGCGCGGGCGCGGCCCCCGTCATGAAGGAGAACAGCGACTGCGACCAGGCGTCGGACGCCCCGCCCTTCGTCGGGACCTCGTCGGGGATGAACGGCGTGTAGTTCGCGGCCTTGACGAAGAAGGCGCCGACGACGATGACGAAGATGACGATCGCGACCTTGATGATCGTGAAGACGCTCGCGACACGCGAGGACAGCTTCGTCCCGAGGACGAGCAGGGTGGTGAAGATCGCGACGATGACGAACGCGCCCCAGCTGACCTTGAGCCCGAAGACGTCGAGCTCGCTCGGCACGTCCCAGCCCCAGAGCAGGAAGACGTTGCTGAGGTAGATGCCCCAGTACTTGGCGATGACGGCGGCCGCCGTGAGCATCTCCAGGATGAGGTCCCACCCGATGATCCACGCGAGGAGCTCACCGAGGGTGGCGTAGGTGAAGGTGTAGGCGGAGCCGGCGACGGGCACCGTGGAGGCGAACTCCGCGTAACACATGATGGCCAGGGCACAGGTGACGGCCGCGAGGATGAACGCGAGCGACACGGACGGACCCGCGTAGTTGCCCGCGGCCTTGGCTCCGACGGAGAAGATGCCGGCGCCGACCGCGACCGCGACACCCATGATCATGAGGTCCCAGGTGCCGAGGGTGCGCTTCAGGCTGCGCCCTTCGACGCTGGAATCCGCGAGGGAGTCCTCGATGCTCTTCGTCCGCCAGATGCTCATGGTGCTCCTTGCCGTGGTGCGGTACCTCGTGGCCTCGCTCGAAGCCGACTCTCGACCTTGCCAGATGAGCAGGCTGAGGTCGAGTCGCAGACGTGATGTTCTCCGGCTGCAGGGTTCCTGATCGAACACGAACGGGCCGCCATCCCGGAGGATGACGGCCCGTCACGAAGAAGCTCGCGGTGTCAGCGCCCTTCGACAGGCTCAGGGACCGTGGGTCTCGTGAGCTGGCGGAGGGTTCAGAGTGCTGCCTAGCGGCGGAGTCCGAGGCGCTCGATCAGCGAGCGGTAGCGCTCGATGTCGACGGCCTGGAGGTAGCCGAGGAGGCGGCGACGCTGTCCGACCAGGAGCAGCAGGCCACGACGCGAGTGGTGGTCGTGCTTGTGCTCCTTGAGGTGCTCGGTGAGGTCCTTGATGCGGCGGGTCATGACCGCCACCTGGACCTCGGGGGATCCGGTGTCACCTGGGTGGGTTGCGTACTCTTCGATGATCGCCTTCTTACGGTCTCCTTCAAGCGCCATAGTGGTGATCCCCTCTCTGTTCGTTGCGCGGTGCCCGTCGCCTGATGCGTGGGCTCTCTTGATCCGCGGCCGTTCGACGGCAACCTTGTGATTCTAGCAGGTTCAGAGCGTGGGAGGTTCGCGGTGCGTCGAGCGCCGCTTCGCGTTCGCCCGCTCCTCCGCCTCGGTGGCGGCGACCCGGCGTCGGCGACGCAGCACGAGGATGAGGACGAGCGCGATGAGGTCCAGGACCAGGAAGGCGAGGAGCAACCAGACCCAGAGCGGCGGTCCGGCACCGGCGTTCGGCGCGGGCTCGGCCGCCGCCTCCGCCGCCTCCGCGGTCGTCGTGGAGTCGTAGACGAGCCGGACCGGGTCGCCGAGCGTGGCCCCGCCGTCGGCGTTCGTCGACACGAGAGCGAGGGTGATGTCGTACTCCCCCGCGTCCGCGCCGCGAAGCCACTGGGTCATGTTGATCCTGGTGGACCATCCGCCGTCGCTCCCGATCTCGATCGGCTGGCCGTCGAAGCGGAACTCGGTCGCCCCCGTCCCGCCGGTGGATTGCAGGTCACACGACGCGTCATCGGCCGTGGAGCTGCTGAAGCAGGCCTTCGCCGAGTCGTAGAGGTCGATCGAGCGCCAGTAGGACAGCACGACGTCGGCACCTGCATCGGCGGTGCCGGTGACGTCGAATCCGCTCACCTGCTCACCGTCCAGGGTGTAGTCGACGCGGTAGACGGTGTCGCCGTCGGTCGGGCTCTCGATCGTGCCGGTGCCGGCGGCCGACGCGGGAGCGGATGCGGCGAGCGGCAGGACGAGGGATCCGGCGCCGATCGACACCGCCACCACGGCGAGCGCCGCGGTACGAGCGGCACGCTGCAGCAGCGAACCGAGTCGACGCGCTCCGGGGATCACCTGGCCACCACTCCCTCCGGCGACGCCGGACGGCGACGCACGCCACCAGTATCCCAAAGACCGGGGCGCCGAGCCTGGGAACGACGGAGGCGGGGACCGCACCCGGCGGTCCCCGCCCGCATCGGGGCGATCGGACGGAGACGTCCGATCAGGCCCCGAGACCGCCGAGCAGCTCGGAGAACGGGCGGTCGAGCGCGAACGGGTCGTCCAGGCGCCCGGAACGGTCCGAGGCCGCCACGAGTGCGCTCAACTCACCGGCCGCGCGGTCGATCCGCGCCGGCAGGGCGCTGACCTGCGCGTCGCCCGACCCCCAGTCCTCGGAGGCCGCGAACACGGCGGTCCGCACGGTCACCGCCCGCAGGTAGGCGAACAAGGGACGCACGGCGTATTCGAGGGCGAGCGAATGCCTGGCCGACCCACCCGTCGCACCGAGGACGACGGGCACCCCGGTCAAGGCGGTCGGCTCCACCACGTCGAAGAACGACTTGAACAAGCCGGAGTAACTGGAGGAGAAGATCGGCGTCACCGCGATCACGCCGTCGGCGGCCGTCATCGCTTCGATCGCCTCGGACAACCGTGGACTGGGGAACCCGGTCAGCAGGTTGTTCGTGATGTCCTGCGCGAGGTCGCGCAGCTCGATCGACGTCGTCCGGGCCTCGTACCCGTCCTGCTCGAGGCGTGCCACGGTGGCGTCGCGGAGGCGGTCGGCGAGGAGGCGTGTGGACGACGGTTGACTGAGGCCGGCCGACACGACGGCGAGCGTGCGCTTCGCGGTCATCGGGTCGCCCCGACCGCCGCCGCGCCGAACGCCGATCCGGAGGCGACCCGGCTCGTCTCGACCGCACCGGAGCGCGACGCGAGTTCCGCCTCAGCGGCCGCGACCATCGACGCGTGCGTCGGCGCCTCCGGCACGTCGGCCGGGCGGTCCTTCGCGAACTCCTTGCGCAGCACCGGCACGACCTCGCCGCCGAGGATCTCGAGCTGGTCGAGCACCGTCGCGAGCGGGAGCCCGGCGTGGTCCATGAGGAACAGCTGACGCTGGTAGTCGCCGAAGGTCTCGCGCATCCCGGCGTACCGGTCGATGACCTGCTGCGGGCTGCCGACGGTGAGCGGTGTCTGCTCGGTGAAGTCCTCGAGCGTCGGCCCGTGACCGTACACCGGGGCGTTGTCGAAGTAGGGCCGGAACTGGGCGACGGCGTCCTGCGAGTTCTTCGCCATGAACGCCTGACCGCCGAGTCCGACGATCGCCTGCGCGGCCGTGCCGTGCCCGTAGTGCTCGAACCGCTGACGGTACAGCTGGATGAGGCGCATGTAGTGCTCCTTCGGCCAGAAGATGTTGTTCGCGAAGAAGCCGTCGCCGTAGTAGGCCGCCTGCTCGGCGATCTCGGGGCTCCGGATGGAGCCGTGCCACACGAAGGGCGGCACGCCGTCGAGCGGTCGCGGTGTGGACTGGAAGCCCTGCAGCGGGGTGCGGAACTGGCCCTGCCAGTCGACGTAGTCCTCTCGCCAGAGGCGGTGGAGCAACGCATAGTTCTCGATGGCGAGGTTGATGCCCTCGCGGATGTCCTTGCCGAACCAGGGGTAGACGGGCCCCGTGTTGCCACGGCCCATGATGAGGTCGACCCGGCCGCCGGCCAGGTGCTGCAGCATGGCGTAGTCCTCGGCGATCTTCACCGGGTCGTTCGTGGTGATGAGCGTCGTGCTCGTCGAGAGGATGAGGTCCGTGGTCTTCGCCGCGATGTAGCCGAGCATGGTCGTGGGGCTCGACGGGACGAAGGGCGGGTTGTGGTGCTCGCCGGTCGCGAAGACGTCGAGACCGACCTCCTCCGCCTTCACGGCGATCGCGACCATCGCCTCGATGCGCTCGTGCTCGGTGGGCGTGATCCCGGTGGTCGGGTCGGTGGTGACATCCCCCACCGTGAAGATTCCGAATTGCATCATGCGCTCCCACTCGTTCTTTCATGCGTTTGCATGGACATCCAGGACAACGGCGTTCACACCCGCGCTATTCCCGGCCCATTCGGCATCCTGTCCACAGCGCGCCGCGCGAGCCGTACGCCGTGTCGGCCGGCTATGGCAGGATCACCGCATGAACGGCTCACCGAACCCTTCGTCCAGCATGCCGACACCGGCCCCGCGGCACGTGTGCGGCATCGTCCCGCCCTGGTTGCTCGAGCGCATCGCCGAACTCGACGCTCCGCAGCTGGCACGCGCCGCCAGTGCCGCACGGTACTCGCTGCTCGCCACGCGACCATACCGCTTCCCCGAGCCAGGGTCGGAGCGGGCCGCTGATCCCGTGCGCAGCGCCACGGCCGGCAAGCGTCCGGTCGGCACCCCGGAACGCAGCATCCACGACGCCCGGCGGACCGAGACCCTCCCGGGCACGCTCGTCCGCTCGGAGGGTGAGCCCGCCACCACCGACGCCGCGGTCTCCGCCGCTTACGACGGCCTCGGCGACACCCACGCCCTCTTCGCCGAGGCGTTCGCACGCGACTCCATCGACGGCCGCGGGCTGCCGTTGCTCGCCACGGTGCACTACGGCGACGACTACGACAACGCGTTCTGGAACGGCGAACAGATGGTCTTCGGCGACGGCGACGGCGAGGTCTTCCGCAGCTTCACGAGCTCCCTGAGCGTCATCGGCCACGAGCTGGCCCACGGCGTGACGCAGTACACGGCGAACCTCGTCTACGAGGGGCAGCCTGGAGCGCTCAACGAACACGTGTCCGACGTCTTCGGCGCCCTCGTCGAACAGCATGCGCGCGGCGAGGACGCGGCATCGGCGTCCTGGCTCATCGGCGAAGGGCTCTTCACGGACGAGGTCGAGGGCAACGCACTGCGTTCCATGCTCGCCCCGGGCACGGCCTACGACGACGACGTCCTCGGGAAGGACCCGCAGCCGGCGCATTTCGACGACTACATCGAGACGACCGACGACAACGGAGGCGTCCACCTCAACTCCGGCATCCCCAACCGGGCGTTCGCGACGCTCGCCGTCGCCCTCGGCGGCAACGCCTGGGAGCGTGCGGGGCTCATCTGGTACGACACCCTCATCGGCGGCCTGTCGGAGCGCGCCGACTTCGCGACCTTCGCCGCGGCGACGATCGCTGCGGCCGCCGCCAGGTTCGGTGTGGACTCGGAGGAGCACACCGCGGTCGGGCAGGCGTGGGCGCTCGTCGGCATCGAGCCGTCCGCGTGAGCGTCGTGGCAGCGCCCGGGCTCGCGGAGTAGCATCGCGGCATGAAGGTCACGGTGACGAGGAGCGGCGGTGTAGCCGGTCTCACCCGACGCTGGGAGGTCGTCGTCGACGAGCAGCCCGACGTCGACCGGTGGATCGTCCTGCTCGACCGCCTCCCGTGGGACGACACCCCACAAGGACCACCGGTCCCGGATCGGTACGTCTACCGCATCCGATGCGCCCCCAAGGAGGCCACCCTCGGCGAGCAGCAGCTCACCGGTCCCTGGCAGGAACTCGTCGAACGGGTGCGCGCCGTCCAGCCGCCACGCGACTGACGATTCCTCGCCGGTCGCATGACCCCGACGGTGTCAGTGCTGCGGGAAGCGCTCCGCCAGCAGTTCGATCGTCCGCTCACGTGCGGGCGCCGAGTTCGACGGCGTGCCCTCCCGTGCCGACCCGACGGGCGACACCATGACCTCATCGACACCGAAGCGGTCGGCGAGACCCTGCAGCTCCGCCGCAGCCTGGTCGGCGTCGCCGATGATCCAGGCAGCGCGCATCTGCTCGACGAAGCCGAGCTCGAGATCGCTCTGCTCGGTCGCGGCGGCCTCTTCGACGGTCGCGATGGGTCCGAGCGGCTTGCCGGAACGCAGTCTCGCCATCTGCTGCAGGTTGGGGAGCGCCAACGCCTCCGCCTCGGCGGCCGTGTCGGCGACCACGGCGTTCGCGGTCAGGAAGGTGCGAGGCGCGTCGAGGAGTGCTGACGGCTGGAAACTCGACCGGTAGAGCTCGAGGGCCCGAGCCGTCCCCTGACCGGAGAAATGGTGCGCGAAGACGTAGGGCAGCCCGAGTGCTGCGGCGAGCGCCGCCGAGTAGTCGCTCGATCCGAGCAACCACACGTCCGGCACACTGCCGGCCTTCGGCGTTCCCCGCAGGGCGTACTCCTCGCCGGAGGTCATCCGCACGCTCGCACCGTCGACGCCGAGGAGGGCGACGATGTCCTGCACGTTGTTCGGGAACCGGTCGACGTCGCTCGTGTTGCCCGACTGGCGGAGCACGGCGGAGATGACCGGGTCGCTGCCCGGTGCCCGGCCGAGACCGAGGTCGATGCGGCCGGGCGCGGAGGCCTCGAGGAGCGCGAACTGCTCGGCGACGACGAGCGGAGCATGGTTCGGGAGCATCACGCCGCCGGAGCCGACGCGGATCCGCTGCGTGGCGGCAGCCAGGATGCCGATGACGACCGCAGGGTTCGTCGATGCGACGGACGGCATGTTGTGGTGCTCGGCCACCCAATACCGGTGATACCCCAGCTCGTCGGCGCGCTTCGCCAGGGCGATCGTCGCGGCGAGTGCCGCAGCCGTGTCCTGGTCGGTGCGGACAGGGATGAGATCCAGTATCGAGAGTCGCATGGTCACCTTTCGTCGCGCTGCCGAACGGCGACAGACGCATCAGGGTGCAGCGCTCGGACGGCCTGACATATTCCGCCTCGGCGACCGCAGTGGATTCCCAGGGCGATCCAAGCCGGATGCCACACCTGACGCGTACGCTGGACGCCCGCGACCATGAAGGAGCACAGCATGGGATTCCTCGATCGACTGCTCGGACACCCCGACTCCGATGGACCTGTCCAGGGGACGGGCGGCGCGAGCCCGGCCTCGGCCCCCGCACGGACGGAGGACGAGATCGCCGTCGAACGCTACCGCTACCTCCTGCGGACCGCGCCGCCGGAGACCATCGAACAGGTCCACCAAGAGGCCTTCACGAAGCTCACCCCCGAGCAGCGGGGCATCCTGTACCGACAGCTGTCGGAGGACGCCCCGACCGGTGAGGCACCGGCAGACGACTCCCCCAAGGCCCTCGCGCGTTCGGCCACCCGGGCCGAAGTGCGGCAGCCCGGGACCCTCGAGCGCACCCTCGGTCCGCAGGGCGGCGGGATGAGCTTCGGCAGCATGCTGGCGAGCTCCATGCTCGGCACCATCGCCGGTGTCGTGGTCGGTTCGGCCATCGCGCAGGCGTTCATTCCGGACACCGTCGGAACCGATGCCGCAGCCGATGCCGGCGGCACCGATCAGAGCGGTGCCGAGGCAGGGGCGGGAGACGGCGCGGCGACCGACACCTCCGCCGACGGCGGCGGCTGGGGTGACGGTGGATTCGGCGACTTCGGTGGCGGCGGCGACTTCGGTGGCGGCGGCGACTTCGGGTTCTGAGCCCTGCCGACGCCCGGGCGCGGCGTCATGCGTCCGTCAGCGCCGCTGACCACCCGCGGTACGCGCAGGAGCGGCCGTCCGGAGCTCCACGGCCCGCTGGGCGAGCAACTCGATGACCGCTTCGATCCGTGCATCCCGGTGCGCGTCGTCGGATCGCTCCACCCACGTCGCGAGTTCCCGCTGTGCGCTGTTCGGCAGGCCGCGGAAGAACGACAATCGACCGGCGTCGTCGATCGCCTCCTCGAGGTCCGGCCGCAGCCGCACCACCGTGCCGGTCGCCGAGAGCGGCGCGGCTCCCACATCAGCGTGTCTGCCCATGCGGCAACGGTAGTGGGTCAAGCGGCAGCCGTCGAGCAGCTCGGCTCTGACCGACCTCGTCCAGGTCTTCAGGCCGTCAGGACCTCAGGCGAGTTCCCACGAGGCGACGCCACCGCCGACGACGACGAACACCGGGTGCGGCTGCGGTCGCCAGACCTTCGCCCATCGCGACGCGACGTCCGGGCTGCGTCCGAGCAGGTGCCGCCGCAGGTTGCCCCATTCGTAGTCGAGCTGGCCGTCGGTCACGACGAGAGGGTCCCGGAGGACGCCGGAGGCGACGACCCGCGCGCGGTCGAAGACGATGTCGCGCTCCTGCGCCTCGTCGGCGACACCGTTGAGATAGGCCGCGATCGCCTCCAACGGTTCGTCGGCCTCGAGGAAGCGCTGGAGCTGCGGGTGTGCACGGAGGCTCGATCCTGGCTCCTGCAGGACCCGTTGGGCGATCAGCCCTTCACGCCAGGACGACGTCAGCGCCTGGGCGTCGAAGTACCGGGGATGGATCGACCAGAGACGCATGTCTCCATCCTGCCCGAGCGCGCTGACAACCGACTCCGGGCAGCCCCTGCCCCTCGCCGCAGCGCATGACCCTCGCCGCGGAGCCCTGCCGCGACGCGCGTAGGCTGAGGTGCATGTCTGAGCGCGCCACATCCCGTCACCCGATGCCCCGGTGAGCGCTGCACCCGGATCCGGCCGGCGCGGGCTCCTCGTCGATCTGAGTCCACTCCGGGAGAGTCCCGCCTTCGCCCGCCTGTGGATTGGCGGGGCGATCACCGGGATCGGCGGCCAGATGACCATCGTCGCCGTCGGCCTCCAGGTCTACGACCTCACCGCGTCGACGTTCGCGGTCTCGCTCGTGGGCGTCATCGCCCTCATCCCGATGATCTGCTTCGGGCTCTACGGGGGCATGCTCGCGGACGCGTTCGACCGACGCACGGTCGCCCTGACGGCCGCCGTGGTCACGTGGGTGTCCACGGCGATCATCGCGGTGCTCGCCTGGAGCGGTTCGGAGCTGGTCTGGCCCCTGTACCTCCTCACGACGATCAACGCCGTGTCGACGACCGTCGTCGGGACGACGCGGCAGGCGATCCTCCCCCGACTGCTGCCGGCCCGCCTCCTACCGTCCGCCGCGGCGTTGTCCGGCATCGCCGCGGGGGTCATGGTGACGGTCGGACCAGCACTCGCTGGCGTCCTCGTGGCCGGCGTCGGATTCCGCTGGACCTACACGATCGACGTCGTGCTGTTCGTCGCCGCCTTCCTCGGGATCGCGTCGCTGCCGAAGATCCTGCCCGAAGGCGGCGTCAGTCGACTTCCGGGCCTCGCGAGCCTGGTCGACGGCTGGACCTTCCTCCGGACGGCCCCCAACGTCCGGATGACGTTCATCGTCGACATCGTCGCGATGACGTTCGGCAACCCGCGGGTGCTCTATCCCGCCGTCGGCACCCTGTTGCTCGGCGGCGGCGCGATCACCGTCGGGGTCCTGACCGCGGCCGGCGCGGTCGGCACCCTCCTGTCGAGCCTCGTCTCCGGACGACTCGGCCGGATCGACCGCCAGGGCCGCGCCATCGAGCGGGCCATCATCGTCTACGGGCTCGCCATCGCCTGCTTCGGCGCGGTCCTCGCGTGGGTCACGTTCTCCGGAACGGCGACGCACGATGCCGCCGACGCGAACCTCCCCGCCATCGTGATCGCGGCGATCGCCCTCGCCGTCGCCGGAGCGGCCGACAACATCAGTTCGATCTTCCGGATGACGATCCTCCAGGCGGCCGTGCCCGATGCCGTGCGGGGCCGGTTGCAGGGCGTCTTCACCGTCGTCGTGACCGGTGGACCCCGCGTCGGCGACCTCTACATCGGCCTCGCGGCTTCGGCCTTCGCGCTCTGGGTACCGGCGCTCGCCGGCGGACTCCTGGTCGTCGTCCTCGTCTGGACGCTCGTCCGCGTCCAGGGGGCCTTCCGCCGCTACGACGCCCGGACGCCGACGCCGTAGCGTCTAGGCGGGAGCCGTGGCGATCGAGAAGACGTCGCGACCGCTGAGCGAGGCTCGGCCGGGCAGTCCCTCGAGCTCGAGCACCAGCCCGAGCCCTGCCACCTCGTATCCGGCGCGCTCGATGAGGTTGACCGCCGCACCGCAGCTGCCGCCCGTCGCTAGCACGTCGTCGAGGATGAGCACGCGCGTCCCGGCCGGTAGCTGCTCAGTGCGCAGTTCCAGGGCGGCGGCACCGTACTCGAGTCCGTAGTCCTCGCGGAGCACCTCACCCGGCAGCTTGCCCGCCTTGCGGATGGGGACCAGTCGCGTGTGGGTCGCGTACGCGACGGCCGCGGCGAGCAGGAACCCACGGGCCTCGACACCGGCGACGGCGTCGAAGCGACCCTCGAAGCGCGCCGCCAGCTCGTCGATGATCGCGCGGAAGGCGTCCGCGTCGGCGAAGACCGGGGTCAGGTCGCGGAACAGGATGCCGGGCGTCGGGAAGTCCGGAATGGTCGCCGTCAGGCGGTCGACGTACTGGGTTGCGGTGGTCATGTGGTCCTCGTTCGGTCTGGGAGACATGCGACACCCCTCGCCTCAGCGACGCGTCGGTCGAGAGAGACGAGGGGTGACCTGCGGATGGTTACTTGACGCCCAGGAGGTCGATCACGAAGACGAGCGTCTGGCCGGAGAGCTGGTGGCCGCTGCCGGCCGGGCCGTAGGCGAGCTCCGGCGGGACCGTGAGCTTGCGACGGCCGCCGACCTTCATGCCGGGGATGCCGTGCTGCCAGCCCTGGATGAGGTTGCGCAACGGGAAGTTGATGGACTGCCCGCGGCTCCAGGAGGAGTCGAACTCCTCGCCGGAGTCGTAGCCGACGCCGAGGTAGTGGACGTCGACGGTCGAGGAGGCCTGAGCCTCGTCCCCCTCGCCGAGGAAGATGTCCTCGATGACGAGTTCGGTGGGGGCCGGGCCTGTGGGGGCGTCGACCTCGGGCTTGGTGCGTGCTGAATCGGTCATGACTCCATCCAAGCAGTTCCGCCTGATCGGTTCACGCGGATTTCGCTGAGCGCGTGACACCCCGGCCGGCGCCCGGTGGTGTGCCCGTCGCGCCACACCCGGTACTTGGGGGTTGCGGGCCGTGGCCCCCGGGTGCATGCTGGAGGGACAGACCAACTCATCGCCCGGGCGACTCGCAGGCATTGCCGCAGCACCGGGCGATGAGTCTGTCCGGGGCCGTCGCCCGGGGATCCGTCTCGCCTCCCGTTCCGTCGTGTCCGGGCACCCGCAGCTCGGACCGCTATGTCCACAACGCCCGCGCCCGACGCGCCTGCGATACCGTAGACGGGTGAAGTTCGCCCATTTCGTCGCCACAGACCACCAGCCGAGTACCCCCGCAGAGCCGCGGGTCCGACTCGCCGTCATCAGCGACACCGGGGCGGTGTTCCTCGACGAGATCCTCGAGGACGCCCCGCGCGACCTCCAGGAGCTCATCGAACGCGGCCCTGCCGAGCTGGACCGCGTGCGGAGCTTCGTCGAGACGTCCGTCGCCCACGGTGTCAGCGGAGAACCCCTCGACGGGCTCGTCCACGCGTCCGCGGTCCTCCGTCCGCCGACGATCCTCGCGGTCGGGCTCAACTACTCGGCGCACTCGCAGGAGCTCAACCTCAAGACCGACAACGCCCCCACCATCTTCGGCCTGTGGGCGAACTCGCTCACCGGGCACGAGGGCACCACGAGCTGGCCCGCGGCGATCAGCGAGCAGGTGGACTACGAGGCGGAGCTCGGTGTCGTCATCGGCCGGGCCGCTCGCGATGTCGATGCGGCCGATGCGCTCGGGTACGTGTTCGGGTACACCGTCGTCAACGACATCACCGCCCGCAACATCCAGTACTCCGAGGCGCAGTGGTCGCGCTGCAAGTCCTTCGACGGGTTCACCCCGACCGGCCCGGTCGTCGTGACCGCGGACGAGATCCCCGACCCGCAGGACCTCCACATCTCGACCGTTCTCGACGGCGTGACGCTCCAGGACTCCTCGACCAGCCACATGGTCCGCAGCGTCGCGACGCTCATCGAACACTTGTCGGGCTCAGCGACCCTCCTGCCCGGAACGCTCATCTCGACGGGTAGCCCGGGCGGCGCGGGATACTCGCGCGACCCGCAGGTCTTCCTGACCGACGGCGCGACGGTGACCGTGTCCGTCGAAGGCGTCGGATCGCTCACGACGCACTGCACGGTCACCGCCGGGTAGCGACTCCCCCACAGCACACGACGAAGCCGTCCGGACCCTGGTCCGGACGGCTTCGTCGTGTGCAGCCGCGTCGGTCAGCGACTCGGGTCGGAGTCCGCGCCCGGGATCGGCAGGTCGATGATCGGGATGGCCGAGGTGATGGCCTCGATCCCCGAGAGCCGCGCGGGCGAGAGCTGCTTCGTCACCTCGTCGCGCGTCATGAGGTTCGCCTCGACCACGAGGTCCGCCACATTGCGGCCCGTGAGCAGCGCGGTCTTCGCGAGCGCCGCAGCCGACTGGTACCCGATGAACGGGGTCAGGGCGGTGATGACGCCGACGGACGCGCCGACCATCACCTCGAGCCGTTCCTCGTTCGCCGTGATGCCGTCGATGCAGTTCACCCGGAGCGTCTTGCACGCCTGCGCCATCCAGACGATGCTCTGCAGC
The DNA here is from genome assembly GCF_014841225.1 of Plantibacter sp. CFBP 8804. Lineage (NCBI taxonomy): Bacteria > Bacillati > Actinomycetota > Actinomycetes > Micrococcales > Microbacteriaceae > Plantibacter > Plantibacter sp. CFBP 8804. The sequence continues at coordinate 507,525 of NZ_JACYTU010000002.1, read as the reverse complement.
AGCGAGTGGGCGATGACCGGCTCGAAGGCGTTGAGCTGCAGCTGCCCGGCCTCGGCCGCCATGGTGACCGTCATGTCGGCTCCGACGACGCTGAACGCCACCTGGTTCACGACCTCCGGGATGACCGGGTTGACCTTGCCCGGCATGATGCTCGATCCGGCCTGTCGGGGCGGCAGGTTGATCTCGCCGAGGCCTGCCTGCGGACCACTCGACAGCAGACGCAGGTCGTTGCAGATCTTGGAGAGCTTGATGGCGCTCCGCTTCAGGGTGCCGCTGAACGACATGAACCCGCCGGCGTCGCTCGTCGACTCGATGAGGTCGGGTGCCGTGGTGAGCGCCAGGCCCGTGATCTGGTTGAGGTGACGGACGACGGCCTCCGCGTAGCGCGGGTCGGCGGTGATCCCCGTCCCGATCGCGGTGGCGCCGAGGTTGACCTCGGCGAGCAGCCAGAGGGTCTCGTGGAGGCGGTCGTAGTCCTCGTTCAGCGTCGTGGCGAAGCCGTGGAACTCCTGCCCGAGGGTCATCGGGACGGCGTCCTGGAGCTGCGTGCGCCCGACCTTGAGGACGTGGGAGAACTCGACGGACTTCGCGCTGCACGAGTCGCGCAGCAGGCCGAGCTCCGTCAGGAGGAACTGCAGCGAGAACGCGAGCGCGATCTTGATCGAGGTCGGGTAGACGTCGTTGGTGGACTGCGACCGGTTGGTGTCGTCGAGCGGGTGCAGGAACTGGTATTCGCCCTTGGCGTGGCCAGCGAGCTCGAGCGCGATGTTCGTGATCACCTCGTTCGCGTTCATGTTCGTCGACGTACCTGCGCCGCCCTGGATCACACCCACGATGAACTCCTCGTGGAAGTCACCGTCGATGATGATCTGGCACGCGCGGTCGATGAGGTTCGCCTTCGCCGGGTCGAGGACCCCGATCTCGGCGTTCGCGCGGGCGGCGGCCTGCTTGACGCTCGCGATGGCGACGACGAGGTCGGGGTAGACGGAGATCGGACGCTTCGTGATGGGGAAGTTCTCGAGCGCGCGTGCCGTGTGGATGCCCCAGTACGCGTCGGCCGGGATCTCCATCGAACCGAGTGAATCCGACTCCGTCCGAGTCTCGTCGCTGTTCGTCCTGTCCGCCATGTCGTCGTCTGCTCCAAGGGTGGTGGGGGTGCTGCTGCTGGTGGTGCTGATCGTCACTCGTGGCTCCGTTGCCTGGTGGGTGGATGTCCCTTCCAGCGTAGCCGGGTGCGATCCGCGATGCCTCTGCGGTGTCTTGGACCCGAGACGGTTCCGTGCCTGCGGTTCAGCGACCGTGGGTCACCGCTTGCGCGAGAACGCCTCCAGCCGCTCGGCCGGGCTCAGGGCGGCCATGCGGTCGATGAACGCCGCACTGAAGGTGTCGGCGGTGGTGTAGTCACCGAGTGGGACCGTGGAGTGGGTGATGCGGTCGTCGTAGACGTGCACGAGGTTGAAGGACTGACCGCCGAACATCCCGTTCACCTCCACGGACGGGAGCGAGAGGTTCATCGAGTAACAGCTCGCGCTGGCGACCTGGACGGGGATGCCGGCGAAGGTGCTCGAGGTGGAGTAGTGCAGATGGCCGCCCAGGATGGCCCGGACGTCGCTCCCGCGCAGCACGGCCTCGAGCCGGTGCTGGTCGCGGAGCTCGAGGATGTCGAAGAACGGGATACTCGACGGCACCGGCGGGTGGTGCATGGCGAGGATGCTGCCGAGCGGCGCCGGCGTGGCCAGCACCGACTCCAGCCACTGCAGCTGGCTGTCCTCGAGCTCGCCGTGGTGCCACCCCGGGACGGTCGAGTCGAGGCCGATGACGCGCAAGCCGCCGAAGTCCCAGACGGCGTCGAGCGGCTGCTCCCCTGCCGGCAGGTCGAGGAGCTCCGTCCGCATGACCGACCGTTCGTCGTGGTTGCCCATGAGCCAGACGATGGTGGTGCCGAGTCGCTCGGCGACGGGCTCGACCCGCTCCCGGAGTCGACGGTAGGCGTCGGCCTCTCCGAGGTCCGCGAGGTCGCCCGTGAACACCATCGCGTCGGGCCGGAGCTGCATGCGCTCGATCTGACGGAGGGCCTGCTCAAGGTTGGCCTGCACGTCGACCGCGTCGTAGAGGCGTCGGCCGTCGGCCAAGAGGTGCGGGTCGCTCAGATGGACGATGACCCTGTCGGGAGCCGGGTACTGACCGAAACGGACGTCGGAAGTCATGGTCCGAGTCTAGGAGTCACCGCCGACGTGCTCCGCCGCGGTCGACCACCCGAGGGCGGCCGACCGCGGACGGTCAGGACGCGACGCCGAGGAGCTGCTCGATGGGTCCGCGGGCGAAGAAGACGAGGAACCCGGCTGCGACGACCCACAGCAGCGGGCTGATCTCGCGCGCCTTCCCGGACAGGGAGCGGAGCACGACCCAGGCGATGAAGCCGGCGCCGATGCCGTTGGCGATCGAGTACGTCAACGGCATGACGACGACCGTCAGGAACACCGGGAGCGCGACCGAGAACTCGGTCCAGACGATGTCCTTGATCTGCGACATCATGAGCGTCCCGACGATGACGAGCGCGGCGGCGGCGACCTCGGAGGGCACGATCTGCGTGAGCGGCGTGAAGAACATGGCGAGCAGGAACAGCGCGCCGGTCACGAGGTTCGCGAGGCCGGTCCGTGCCCCTTCGCCGATGCCCGCACCGGATTCGATGAAGACGGTCGAGGAGGAGGACGAGGTCGCGCCACCGGCGACCGCACCGACACCCTCGACGATGAGCGCCGAGCGGAGTCGCGGGAAGTCGCCCTTGGCGTCCGCCACACCGGCCTCCTTCGAGAGCCCGGTCATCGTGCCCATGGCGTCGAAGAAGTTCGTGAACACGAGGGTGAAGACGAGCATGAGCGCGGCGAGGACGCCGATGCGCTCGAAGCCGCCGAAGCTCACCTGGCCGAGCAGGCTGAGGTCGGGCACCCCGACGACCTGGGTGGGCAGGGTCGGGACGCTGAGGTTCCAGCCACCGGGGTTCTCGCCGCCGTTGGAGGCGCCGACCTTGAAGACGGCCTCGGCGATGATGGCGATGATCGTGGAGGCGACGATGCCGATGAGCAGGGCGCCCTTGATCTTGCGTGCGACGAGCACCCCCGTGAGCAGCAGGGAGATGACGAACACGGCGGTCGGCACGGTGGCGACCGAGCCCTCGATCCCGAGGCCGACGGGCGGCGAACCGGCGCCCGTCGAGCGGACGAAGCCGGCGTCGACGAAGCCGATGAACGCGATGAAGAGGCCGATGCCGACCGTGATCGCGATCTTCAACTGGATGGGCACCGCGTTGAAGATCATGGCGCGGAGTCCGGTCGCCGCGAGGAGGACGATGATCAGCCCGTTGATGACGACGAGCCCCATCGCCTCGGCCCAGGTGACCTGACCGACGACGCTGACCGCGAGGAACGAGTTGATGCCGAGGCCGGCCGCGAAGGCGAACGGCAGCCGCGCCACGAGACCGAAGAGGATCGTCATGACGCCGGCGGTCAGGGCGGTCACGGCGGCGACCTGGGCGAAGCCGAGCTCGCCACCGGTGACGTCGGCCGAGCCGCTCAGGATGATCGGGTTGAGGATGACGATGTAGGCCATCGCGACGAAGGTCACGAGGCCGCCGCGCACCTCGCCTCCGACGGTCGAGCCGCGCTTGCTGATCTCGAAGAAACCGTCGAGACGCTCTCGGAACGAGCGCGGAGCGGTGGGCGTCGTGGTCACTGGACCTCCTGGGTCTGCATCGAAGCAACCAGCGTACCGGCACGGCGGACCGCCCCGCGACGACCGGGATGCGAGGGTGCCGCTACGATCGGCTGGACCCCTTACCCAGCACCCTCCTCACGGAATCGAGCTCACATGGCGCTGCCCTGGACTCTGCACGGCGACGGCAAGCACGTCCCGACCCACGCGATCGTCGGCCCCGGAGAACGGCTCACCTGGCCGCGGACCATCGGACTCGGCATGCAGCACGTCGTCGCGATGTTCGGCGCCACGTTCCTCGTCCCCGTGCTGACCGGGTTCCCGCCCACCACGACGCTGTTCTTCTCGGGCGTCGGCACCATCCTGTTCCTCGTCATCACCAAGAACCGCGTGCCGAGCTACCTCGGCTCCTCGTTCGCCTTCATCGCCCCCATCTCCGCCGCGGTCGCGAGCCAGGGCATGGGCAGCGCCCTCTTCGGCATCCTCGCGGTGGGGCTCCTCCTGGCGCTCGTCGGCGTCATCGTGCAGGTCACGGGCACCGGGTGGATCGATGCGCTCATGCCGCCGGTCGTCGCCGGTGCCATCGTCGCGCTCATCGGGTTCAACCTCGCCCCCGCCGCGAAGAACAACTTCGTGGCGGCTCCGATCACCGCCCTCGTGACGCTCGCGGCCGTCATCCTGTCGACCGTCGTCTTCCGCGGGATCCTCGGCCGACTGTCGATCGTCATCGGTGTCGTGGTCGGGTACATCGTCGCGGCGATCCGTCAGGAGATCGACTTCTCGAAGATCGCGGACGCCGCGTGGGTCGGCCTCCCCGAGTTCCACCTCGCGGACAACCCGATCTCGAACCCGGCGGTCTGGGCGGTCCTCCCGGCGTTCCTCCCCGTCGTGCTCGTCCTCATCGCCGAGAACGTCGGCCACATCCGTGGCGTCGCGCAGATGACCGACGCCTCGGTGAACAAGCAGACCGGTCGCGCGCTCCTGTCCGACGGCCTGGCGACGATGCTGGCCGGCTTCGGCGGCGGTTCGGGCACGACGACCTACGGCGAGAACATCGGCGTCATGGCGGCGACGCGGGTCTACTCCACGGCGGCCTACTGGGTCGCCGGTCTGTTCGCGGTCCTCCTCGGCCTCTCCCCCAAGGTCGGTGCGGTCATCAACACCATCCCGGCGGGTGTCCTCGGCGGCGTCACGACGGCCCTGTACGGACTCATCGGGATCATCGGCGTGAAGATCTGGCTCGACAACAAGGTCGACTTCTCGAAGCCCGTCAACCAGTTCACCGCGGCGACGGCGCTCATCATCGGCATCGCGGACTTCACCTGGGTGGCGGGTGGCGACGTCAGCTTCAACGGGATCGCGCTCGGCACGATCGCCGCGATCGTCATCTACCACGTGATGACGACCATCGGTCGCTGGCGGAAGACCGCCTGACCCGTCCGGTGCGGGTGCGTCAGCGCGGTGCGCTGGCGTCAGCGCGGGTCGTACGCGTGAGCGCGGGTCTCTCGAGCCCCGCGCTCACGTGTGTGACGCGCGGTCACGCCGGGTAGGTGCGGTTCGCGTCAGCGCACCGCGCTGGCGCCCCCACACGGATCGGTCCCGGACCTGTGGCCCGCGCTCGCGTCAGCGCGGTGCGCCGGCGGATCCGAGGGGTCAGCCCTGGTGGAAGAACGGCACGATCAGGTAGATGCCGAAGAGGACCGCCGCCGCACACAGGGCGAAGCAGGCGTAGGCGCCGGCGCGGGCCAGGTTCTGCTGCGCCGGAGTCAACGGGTTCTTCCGAGCGGCCTTCGCGGCCCGCTTCGCCGCCTTCGCGGCCTCCTCCGGCGTGATGACCGTGATCGCGTCGGTGAACTCGGCCGGCGCCACCACGGGCACGCGCCCGGCGGTGGTCAGGAGCCGGAGCCCGAGGGAGTAGAGACTGACGATCGCGGTCGCACCGACGAGCGACGTCGCGAAGACGATCAGGAATGCTGCCCAGTCGATCACTTCTTCACCTTCTTGGGCTTGGGGTTGCGCTTGATCTTGACCGCACGACCGGAGTCGGCGACCTCGCTGACGACGTTGCTGTGGTCGACCTGGTTCCGGCGCGAGATCAGGAAGATGGTGAGGATGACACCGACCCCCACCACGGCGTCGATGATGATGCCGACAAGACCGAGGTGGGCGACGGCGGCGGCGAGTGCCCCGACGATGCCGGCCGCGGGCAGGGTCATCAACCAGCCGAGGGCGATGCGCCCGGCGGTCCCCCAGCGGACCTTCGATCCGCGCCGCCCGAGACCGGAGCCGATGACGGATCCGGAGGCGACCTGCGTGGTGGAGAGGGCGAAGCCGAGGTGGCTCGACGCGAGGATCGTCGCGGCGGTGCTCGTCTCGGCCGCGAAGCCCTGCGCCGGCTTGACGTCGGTGAGTCCCGTGCCGATGGTCTTGATGATCCGCCAGCCGCCCATGTAGGTGCCGAGCGCGATGGCGAGGGCGCAGACGACGATGACCCAGAGCTCGGGGCCGGTGCCGACCGCCTGCACGCCGACCGCGATGAAGGTGAGCGTGATGACACCCATGGTCTTCTGTGCGTCGTTCGTACCGTGCGCGAGGGCGACGAGGGACGAGGAGAAGATCTGCGCGTATCGGAACCCGTCGCGACCGTCGGGCTTGCCGTCGTAGCGGCGCGTGATCCGGTAGGCGAGCTTCGTCGCCGAGTAGGCGACCAGACCCGCCGTGACGGGGGCGATCAACGCCGGGAGGATGACCTTGGAGAGGACGACACCGAAGTCGATCGAGCCGAAGCCGGCGCCGACGATCGCCGCGCCGATGAGCCCGCCGAACAGCGCGTGGCTGGAGGACGACGGCAGACCGAGGAGCCAGGTCAGCATGTTCCAGACGATCGCGCCGATGAGCCCGGCGAAGATCAGCTCCGGTCCGATCCGGATGCCGCCCTCGCCCTCCCGGATGAGCCCGCCCGAGATGGTCTTCGCGACCTCCGTGGACAGGAACGCACCGACGAGGTTGAGGATCGCGGCGAGCAGGACGGCGGTCTTCGGCTTGAGGGCGCCCGTGGCGATCGGGGTCGCCATGGCGTTCGCCGTGTCGTGGAACCCGTTCGTGAAGTCGAAGAACAGTGCCAGTGCGATGACCAGCACGACAGTCAGGGTAACGAGTTCCACTGGTGTCTTTCTCGAGGCGGAGCGAATACGGACACAGTGCTCCCCGACGAGATGTTTGGGGGGAATTCACGTGCTGGATACGGGCGGTTCACCCGCCGTACACGATCCTTACACCCTGCCCGGTCGAGGTCAACTCGACGCCGATCAGCGCCCGCCGCCGCCTCCGCCGCCTCCGCCGCCGCCCGCGAAGCCGCCACCCGTCGAGCCGCCGGACGAGCTCGCTCCCCCACTGGTCGACCAGGACGCCGACGTACTCGACGCCGATCCGGAGAAGCCGGAGAACGCGTTCGCGAACATCGCCGCCTGGAACGGGGTGTTCGAGGCGTACCACGACGGCGCACTCCCGGCCTGCTCGTAGCGGATACCGAGTTCCTTGGCCCACTCGCGCTCCACGCCCCATAGCACGGCGAAGGGCAGGAGCCGTTCGGTGACCCGGACGAGCTGGCCGGGGTCGCCGAGGTCCACCCGTTCGGCACCGTCGGGGCTCTGCAACATGCGGAAGCGGTCCTGCTCCGCCAGCGCGAGGTAGTCGCGGAGGCCGAGCAACTCGTCCCGCGCATCGGCACCGGTGGCGGTCAGCGGTTTCGGCGCGATGGCCAACACGATCCCCGCGAGCAGCGCGATCCCGGTCACGAAGAGCGCGGCGACCGACCAGCCGTTGTCCGCTCGCTGGGAGTAGGCGACCCCGAAGAAGACGATCCCGGCGACGCCCAGGACGGCGAGCGCCCCCACGAGGATCCACGCCCGCCCGGAGGAGACCGAGCGTCGGAGGCCGAGGTCGAGGGCGCTCCGCTTGGCGGCCGCGAGTTCCGCGGTGACCGCCTTGCCGAGCGCCGGGTCGACCTCCTTCATCTCCCGCGGTCGGTTCCGGTCGGGGAAGAGCGCGGCGAGCACGCGCCGTTCCTGCTCATCCGTCGCGCTGTCGTCGAGGTACTGCAGGGAGTAGTCCTTCTTGCCCGGTCCGTCCACGATCCGGAGCTTGCCGCGGACGGCGAGGCTGACGATCTCGGCGGCCATCGACGAGGCGGCGCGACCGGCGAGGTCGCCCGCCAGCAGGAGGTTCATCTGCTTCGGGGCGGAGTACTGCGGCACGATGACGCCACGACCAGGGTGGTCCCGCCAGAAGCGCAGTCGGATCCACAGGAGTGCTCCGAGCCCCGCGGCCGACAGCGCGCCGAGGACGATCGGGACGGTGGAGAAGACCGGTGCCTCGCCGGGGCGGGCCGGTTGGACGAACGTGCCCGGTTCGAACCCGATCGCGACCGTCAGCGTCTGGCGGGCCTGCAACGGGACGGAGGAGGTCGTGAAGACGTCTCCGTCGGCGTCCTCCGCTTGGGAGAGGTCGCACGGCGAGCTGTCGTCCGGATCCCCGCGGTAGCAGGCGCCGTCACCGGTGAGCGCGTCGGCGATGTCGGGCGCGACCCGCACCGTCATGCTGGCGTCGGCGAACGGCTGGTCCCAGCCGGTCCCGGGCGCGTCCCAGTAGAACTCGTCGGAGCGTGTGTCGCGATAGGCGCCGACGACGCCGCGCTGCGTGTAGGTGATGACGTAGCTCTGCGTGCCGCGCACGTAGTCGTCCGTCCCGAGCGACAGCTCGAGGAAGTCACCGTCGCGGTCGGTCTCCCACTCCACGGGCACACCGTCGGCGTCGGTCACCGAGACGATCTCGGTGTGCAGTGGTGCCCGGTCGAACTCGTCCGGGATCGCTCGGATGATGCCCTTGTTCTGGTCGGAGGCGGGGAACTCCGCGACGAAGGTCTCGACCGCGCGCAGCTCGGCTTGACCGTCGCCGCCACGGCTCAGGGTGTAGTCGCCGTCGAAGGACGCGAAGGTGAAGTCGGACACGTCGGTCCGAGCGGCGGCGGTGGCGGGCGTCGTGCTCGCCAGGGTCGCGACGAGCGGTGCACCCACCGCCAGGGCCAGTGCGACGAGGAGCACCCGCGACGCGCGGGCGCGGACCGGGGACAGGCGACGACGTCTGGGCTTCACCCGGCCAAGTCTAGGAGGGGTGCCGGCGGGCGCGCGGACGCGCCCGCCGGGACTCACATCTCCTCGTGGGTGTTGGGGTCGCCGTCGAAGAGCCTGCCGTCCGTCCGCCCGAGTGCAGTGATCGCCTGCACCTCGGTGTCGCTGAGCTCGAAGCCGAAGACGTCGATGTTCGTGCGCTGGCGTTCCGGGGACGCGGACTTCGGGATCGGGAGCACGCCACGCTGGTGGTGCCAGCGCAGGACGACCTGTGCCGGTGAGACGTCGTGCGCCGCGGCGGCCGCTGCGACGGGTTCCTCGGCGAACGGCGCCTGTGCCTTGCCGAGCGGGCTCCACGCCTCGGTGACGACACCGTGCTCGCGGTGGAAGGCGAGGAGCTCCTCCTGCGGGAAGTACGGGTGCAGCTCGACCTGGTTGACGGCCGGCAGCACACCCGTCTCGTCGGCGAGGCGGGTCAGGAACTCCTCGGTGAAGTTCGAGACGCCGATGCTGCGGACGAGGCCCTCGCGCTGCAGCTGGATCATGGCCTTCCATGACTCGACGAAGCGGCCGACGGAGGGGTTCGGCCAGTGGATGAGGTACAGGTCGATGTGGTCGAGGCCGAGCGAGGCCAGGGATCCGCGGCACGAGGTGATGGTCTCCTCGAAGCCGTGGTCGCGGCCGGGCAGCTTCGTCGCGACGACGAGTTCGTCACGGGGGACGTCGGTCTCGCGGACCGCGGCGCCGACGGCGTCCTCGTTGCGGTAGTTCACGGCGGTGTCGATCAGTCGGTAGCCCGCGTCGATGGCGGACAGCGTGGCGTCGGTGCCCTCGCGGCCTCGCAGGGGGTACGTGCCGAAACCGATCGCGGGGACGCTCGAACCGTCGTTGAGCGCGAATGTTGGGATGGTCGTCATCACCCCACGCTAGACCCGGCGGCCCTCGGATGGCTCCGAGCGGGCTGGGAGGGCGCCTCTCGACTAGCGTTGGACCATGGCGAAGCTCTCTGCCCCCCGTGCCCAGACCCGACCGACCGAACGCACCCACCACGGCGACACCGTGGTGGACCCGTACGAGTGGCTCCGTGAGAAGGAGTCACCGGAGGTGATCGCGCACCTGGAGGCGGAGAACGTCTACACCGAGCAGGAGACGGCCCATCTGGCCGGACTGCGCGAGCGCATCTTCCAGGAGATCAAGAGTCGCACGCTCGAGACCGACCTCTCGGTCCCGACCCGTTCCGGTGCGTGGTGGTACTACGGCCGCAGTGTCGAAGGCCGCCAGTACGGCATCCAGTGCCGCATCCCGGTCGCCGACCCGGAGGACTGGACGCCGCCGACCCTGCCTGAGGGCGGCGCGGCCCCCGGCGAGCAGATCATCCTCGACGCCAACGTCGAGGCGGAGGGCCACGAGTTCTTCTCCCTCGGCAGCTTCGACGTGTCGGACGACGGCACGCGACTGCTCTACGGCGTCGACGTCGAAGGCGACGAGCGGTACACCGTCCGTGTCCGGGACCTCGCGAGTGGCGTCGACCTCGACGACGAGCTCCTCGGGACCGCGGGCGGGGCGGAGTTCTCCCCCGACGGCACCGCCATCGTCTACACGACGGTCGACGAGAGCTGGCGCCCCGACACCGTGCACCTGCACCGGGTGGGGACGTCCCAGGACGACGACACTGTCCTCTTCCACGAGCCCGACGAGCGGTTCTGGGTCGGCGCCGGATTCACCCGTAGCCGCGCGCTGCTCCTGATCGAGGCCGGCTCCTCGGTCACGAGCGAGACCCGGCTCGTCCCCGCCGACGCACTGTCCGAGGAGGCGCGGGTCGTCTGGCCGCGGACCGACGGCGTCGAGTACAGCGTCGAACACCGGGTGGCCGACGGCGCAGACCGGTTGCTCATCCTGCACAACCGGGACGCGCCGGACTTCGAGCTCGTCGACGTGCCGCTGTCGGATCCGCTCGGCACGGCGCGGGTCGTCGTCGCGCACAGCAGCGAGCGCCGGCTCGAGGACGTCGAGGCGTTCGAGGCCGTGACCACCGTCTCCTACCGGCGCGACGGCCTGACCCGCATCGGCCTGCTCGACCCGACGAGTGGCGACATCGACGAGATCGCCTTCGACGAACCGCTGTCCACCGTCGGCTGGCACGGCAACGGTGAATGGGCCCAACCGATGCTCCGGTTCGGATACGGGTCGCTCGTGACGCCGTCCACGGTGCTCGAACTCGACGTCCGGTCCGGCGAACGCTTCGTGCGCAAGCAGCAGCCGGTCCTCGGCGACTACGACCCGGCGGACTACGAGCAGTTCCGGGAGTGGGCGACGGCCGTGGACGGGACCCGCGTGCCGATCTCCATCGTGCGCCGGGTCGGTGTCCAGGGGCCAGGGCCGCTCCACCTCTACGGGTACGGCTCGTACGAGGCGAGCATGGACCCGTCCTTCTCGATCGCGAGGCTGTCGATGCTCGACCGCGGCGTGACCTTCGCGATCGCCCATGTGCGCGGCGGCGGCGAACTCGGTCGTCACTGGTACGAGGACGGCAAGAAGCTCCGCAAGCAGAACAGCTTCAGCGACTTCGTCGACGTGGCCGACCACCTCATCCGCGAGGGCTGGACGACGCCTGCCCGGCTCGTCGCCGAGGGCGGCAGCGCCGGCGGCCTCCTCATGGGCGCCGTGGCGAACCGTGCTCCCGACCGCTTCGCGGGCATCCTCGCGGGCGTCCCGTTCGTCGACGCGCTGACGAGCATCCTCGACCCGTCGCTCCCCCTGACGGTCATCGAATGGGACGAGTGGGGCGATCCGCTCCACGACCCCGAGGTCTACGCGTACATGAAGGCGTACAGCCCCTACGAGAACGTCGACCCGGCGAAGCGCTACCCCCGCATCCTCGCGACGACGAGCCTCAACGACACCCGCGTGCTGTGCGTGGAACCCGCGAAGTGGGTGGCCCGCCTGCGGGACGCCGGTGCACCGGCGCTGATGAAGATCGAGATGAGCGCCGGGCACGGCGGGGTGAGCGGCCGCTACAACGCGTGGCGTGAGCGCGCCGAGGAGCTCGCCTGGCTGCTCGATGTGCTCGAACTCACGGACACCGANCTAGCCGAAGAGGATCGCCGCTTCGTCGTAGCGCTCCTGCGGCACGGTCTTCAGCTTGCCGAGCGCCTCTTCGAAGCGGCAGTTGACGAGTTCGGTGCCGCGGAGTGCGATCATCGTACCCCAGTCGCCGGCCATGACGGAGTCGATGGCGGCCATACCGAGGCGGGTGGCGAGCACGCGGTCGTAGGCGCTCGGGACGCCACCGCGCTGCAGGTGGCCGAGCACGGTCGCGCGCGACTCGATGCCCGTGCGGCGCTCGATCTCGGGTGCGAGCACGTCCGCGATGCCGCCGAGGCGGGGACGGTTGAACGCGTCGAGTCCCTTCTCGGAGTGCGCGGTCTCCATGGTGTCGAGTGTGAAGCCCTCGGACACGACGATGATCGGGGCGCGACCGCGCTGGTAGACGCTGTCCGCCCACTCGCAGATCTGCTCGATCGACTGCGGCTGTTCCGGGATCAGGATGGCGTGGGCACCCGCCGCCATACCGGCGTGCAGGGCGATCCAGCCGACGTGCCGGCCCATGACCTCGATGACCATGCACCGCTTGTGGGACTCGCCCGTCGTCCGGAGGCGGTCGATGGCCTCGGTCGCGATCTCGACGGCGGTGTCGAAGCCGAAGGAGTAGTCGGTGGCGTCGAGGTCGTTGTCGATCGTCTTCGGGACGCCGACGATCTTGAGGCCGGCGTCGGTGAGCCGCTTCGCCGCGGCGAGCGTGCCCTCTCCGCCGATGGCGATGAGCGCGTCGATGCCGAGCCGGTCCATGGTGTGCTGGACGTTCTCCGGGCCGCCGTGCGGTCCTTCGAACGGGTTGGTGCGGCTCGTGCCCAGGATGGTGCCACCCTGCTTGGCGAGACCACGCACGCTGTGGCGGTCGAGCGGCATCGTCAGGCCCTCGACGACTCCTCGCCAGCCGTCGCGGATGCCGATGAACTCCTGGTTGTGGATCTTCGTCCCCTTGAGGACCGCTCCTCGGATGACCGCGTTCAGGCCGGGGCAGTCGCCGCCGCTCGTGAGCACACCAATTCTCATATCAACAGTCCTCATGGGGATCGGGGCACCTCAGGTGCCGGGAGTCATCCCCGACAATACCGTCTCGCCGACGGTGCTTCATCCGGCGCGGACGGTCCTCCGGCCCAGAGGGTCGGTGCCTCGTCCACCGGGGTTAGGCTGCTGGGATGAGTGCCGACGACTACCTGCCCGCCGATGGCGGCATCACGATGTTCTCCACGACCTGGTGCGGGTACTGCGCCCGACTGAAGCACCAGCTGTCCGCAGCCGGCATCCCGTTCACCGAGGTCGACATCGAGCAGGTCCCGGGGACCGCCGACCTCGTCGCCTCGCTGAACGGCGGCAACCAGACGGTCCCGACGGTGATCTTCCCCGACAGCTCGACCGCGACGAACCCGTCGCTCGCTCAGGTGAAGGCGGCACTCGGCGTCTGACCAGCCGACGACGTCCGGCCGGGCGACCCGTGGTCACCCGGCCGGACGAACCGGACGTCAGGCGCCCAGCGCCTCGCGGAGCAGGTGGACGAGGGCGTTCAGCTGCACCGAGTCGACCGACGCGACGTCCTGGTCGCTGCCGTCGAGCGCGCGAGCGGCCAGGCCCTGCTTGCTGTCGATGAGTTCCGCGACCTTCGCGTCGATCGTGTGCGCGGCGATGATCCGCCAGGCGGTGACCGGCTCCTCCTGACCGATGCGGTGCACGCGGTCGATCGCCTGGGTCTGCTCGGCGGCCGTCCAGGACAACTCGGCGAGCACGACGTTGGACGCGGCCTGCAGGTTGACCCCGACGCCGGCGGCGGTGAGCGAACAGACCGCGACCGCGACCTCCGGATCGGTGTTGAACGCGTCGATCGCGGCCTGACGCGCCTGCGCGGTCTGGTCGCCGCGGAGCGACACCGTCTTCAAGCCGCGACCCGCGAACAACTGCTCGGCCGCGTTCATGACGTCGATGTGCTTCGCGAAGAACACGACCTTGCCCACGGACCTCGCGAGCTGCGCCGTGTAGTCGGCGGCGAGGACGGCCTTGGCCTGACCGATCTTGCGGATCATGGTGAACACGTTCTCCGTGCCACCGGCGGCCTTGGACTCGTCGAGCTCGGCCTGGGCGACCATGCGCATGAGGTCGGTGTTCGGCTCGTGCAGCGCGTCGACGCGCTCACCACGCGACTCCAGGACCCGCACGTAGCGGGACTTGAGCCGTTGCCCGAGCTCGGCCTCCGCGTCGCGGATGGACCGGATCGCCTCGTCGTCGAGCTCGACCGGGAGGTCGGCGACGCGCTTGGCCGGCAGGTCCTTGGCGACGTCGAGCTTCTTGCGGCGCACGATGCCCATGTCGATGACGGCGGACCGCGCGGCGGCGTAGAAGGCGTGCTCGGCCGGGGTCAGACCGGTGTCCTCGAGCCGCTCCATGAGTTCGGCGGTCGGCTTGCCGTCCTTGATCCAGCCGAGGAACTGCCAGATGGCGTTGAAGTCCTCGACGTCGTTGATCAGCGGCGTACCCGTCAGCGCGAGCAGCAGCGGGTCCTGGCCGGGCGTCGCTTTCCGGATCCGGTTCGCGAGTGACAGCACGTGCTGCGAGCGCTGGGAGTGGAGGTTCTTGATGAAGTGCGCCTCGTCGACCACCATGCCGCGGAAGCCGAGCGTCCCGAGCCAGGCGAGGTGGCGGTCGAGGACCTCGTAGTTCACGATGATGACGTCGGCGAAGGCGTCGAGCGCCTGGCCGTCGCCGTGGATGACCGTGGCGCGTCGGTGTGGCGTCCAGCGCTCGACCTCGCGCGCCCAGTTCATCTTGACGACGTTCGGGACGATGACGAGGAGCGGGTACGCCTCGGCGACCGAGGCGGCGAGGACCGACTGCGCGGTCTTGCCGAGGCCCGGCTCGTCGGCGAGCAGGAAGGAACGGTGTCCTTCACGGACGCTCTCGACGAAGCGCGCCTGGTGCTTCATGACCTCGAGCCCGCGCGGCGAGAGCCGGTCGAGCTTCGGGGCCTCGGGCAGGTCCATCGAGGCCGCTCCCCCGCCGGAACCGAGCTCGAACGCCTTATACAGGGGGCCCATGAGCTCCCAGCTGTCGAGTCGTCGACGCACGGTCGGCTGCGGTGCCGCCTGGCTGAAGTCCGGGGCGAGGAACGGATTGGCCAACTGACGTGCCTTGACCGACTGCGGGATGACCTGCTTCTCGGCGAGCTCGGCCGGGACGACTGATTCCACGACGGGCTTCTCGACGGTGATGATGAGTTCGTCGGCGCTGAGTTCGGCGCCCGACTCGAGGAGCCAGTCGCGCCGGAGCCGCTGCGCGACGGGGCTCGTCGCGGCGTCGGCCTCGAGGAGCTGGATGAGCGAGGTGTCGCGCGCCGCCGTCTTGGCGAGGATGGTCGCCACACCGTCGAGACGCTTCAGGAGCTCGGCCCGCGTGGCGTCGCTGTAGCTCGTGTCGGCCTTGACCCTGGCACGTTCCTCGCGGACGAGGAAGGCGATGACCTGGTACTTGGTCCGGTTGGTTGGCCCGACCTTGCCCTTCTGCGCCTTCGCCTCGACCTCGCGCACCTTGCGGGCGAGGATGGGGATGATCGGCGCGTCGTCGTCGTGACGCGACGAGGACCCTCTGGGGTTCGAGCGGCCAGATGAACGGGTGCTGGAACGCCCCTGGGAACGGCGTTGCTGGCCGGTGTGCGGCATGCTCCTCCTGA
Source organism: Plantibacter sp. CFBP 8804 (assembly GCF_014841225.1). Taxonomy (NCBI): domain Bacteria; kingdom Bacillati; phylum Actinomycetota; class Actinomycetes; order Micrococcales; family Microbacteriaceae; genus Plantibacter; species Plantibacter sp. CFBP 8804. The sequence goes on along the minus strand of NZ_JACYTU010000002.1, from coordinate 491,904 downwards.
GCAGTCGAAGAGCCTCATCGGCCGAGGGGCCGGAAGAGACGGGCGCCGGGCCCGACTGGTCGTCGTGGAGCAACAGAGCGTTGCACGAGACCGACACGGGCGCCCGACGGGCGTGTGCCCAGTCTACGCCATCGGCCGCATCGGTCGCGAGCGCTCAGTCCGGCGCGCTGTCGACGAGTCCGAACCGCTCGAGTTCGGCGTCGTCGAGCATGCGCGAGCGGATGAGGAAGCGCTGCCCCGTCGGGGCCTCGACACTGAACCCGCTGCCGCGCCCTTGCACCACGTCGATCGTCAGGTGCGTGTACTTCCAGTACTCGAACTGGGAACGCGACATGTAGACCTCGACGGGCGCGTCGAGCCCGGGCACGTCGAGCGTGTCGAGCAGGACGTCGACCGCGCCCGTGCGGAACATCCCGACGGGGTAGCACATGGGCGAACTCCCGTCGCAGCAGCCGCCGGACTGATGGAACATGAGCGGTCCGTGCAGCGCGGTCATCTCACGCACCAGTGCGGCCGCAGCGTCGGTGACGTCGACCCGTCCGGTCATGGTGTCCTCCTTCGTCGTGTCGTGGATCCGGCCCTGCCCCTCCGCCGGTCCCTGAGCCTGTCGAAGGGCGCCCTTCGACAGGCTCAGGGACCGGATGGGGACTCAGGGACCGGATGGGGGCTCAGAGACCGGGGATGTCGATCAGAAGAAGCCCATCGGCCCCTCCGCGTAGCTCACGAGCAGGTTCTTCGTCTGCTGGTAGTGGTCGAGCATCATCTTGTGGTTCTCCCGGCCGATGCCCGACTGCTTGTACCCGCCGAACGCCGCGTGCGCCGGGTACTGGTGGTAGGTATTCGACCAGACGCGTCCCGCCTCGATGGCCCGCCCGGCCCGGTACAGCGTCGTCGCCTCACGGCTCCACACACCGGCGCCGAGGCCGTAGAGGGTGTCGTTCGCGATGGAGATCGCCTCGTCGTAGTCGGCGAAGCTCGTGAGCGCGAGCACGGGCCCGAAGATCTCCTCCTGGAAGATCCGCATGTCGTTCGTCCCCTCGAAGACGGTCGGCTGGACGTAGAACCCGCCGCTCAACTCACCGCCGAGGTCGGCGCGCTCGCCGCCGATGAGCAGCTTCGCGCCGCCCTGCTTGCCGATGTCCATGTAGGAGAGGATCTTCTCGAGCTGGTCGTTCGACGCCTGGGCACCGATCATCGTGTCCGTGTCGAGCGGATTACCCTGCTTGATCTTGCCGATGCGGGCCAGCGCGTCGCCCACGAAGCCGTCGTAGATGGAACGCTGGACGAGCGCCCGACTCGGGCAGGTGCAGACCTCGCCCTGGTTCAGGGCGAACATCGTGAAGCCCTCCTGCGCCTTCTCGTAGTACTGGTCGTGCTCGCGCGCCACGTCCTCGAAGAACACGTTCGGGCTCTTGCCGCCGAGCTCCAGCGTCACCGGGATGAGGTTCTCGCTCGCGTACTGCATGATCAGGCGACCGGTCGTGGTCTCACCGGTGAACGCGATCTTCCGGATCCGCGGGTGGGAGGCCAGCGGGGCGCCGGCCTCGATGCCGAAGCCGTTGACGACGTTGAGCACCCCGGCCGGCAGCAGGTCCTTCACGAGGTCGACGATGAGGTGGATCGACGCCGGGGTCTGCTCGGCCGGCTTCAGCACGACGCAGTTGCCTGCTGCGAGCGCCGGTGCGAGCTTCCACACGGCCATGAGGATCGGGAAGTTCCAGGGGATGATCTGTCCGACGACGCCGAGCGGTTCGTGGAAGTGGTAGGCGACCGTGTCATGGTCGAGTTCCGAGATGCCGCCCTCCTGCGCACGGATCGCCCCGGCGAAGTACCGGAAGTGGTCGATCGCCAAGGGGATGTCGGCGGCCAGGGTTTCGCGGACCGGCTTGCCGTTCTCCCAACTCTCGGCGACGGCGATCTCCTCGAGGTGCTCCTCCATGCGGTCGGCGATGCGATTGAGGATCACCGCGCGCTCGGCGACGCTCGTCTTCGACCAGGCGGGGAACGCTTTCCATCCCGCCTCGACCGCTCGGTCCACGTCGGCCGCGGTGCCTCGGGCGATCTCGGTGAACACGGCTCCGGTGACCGGGGTCTGGTTCTCGAAGTACTGACCGTTCGCGGGCGGGACGTACTCGCCCCCGATGAAGTGGTCGTAGCGGGGGGCGTAGCTGAACACGGCACCTTCGGTACCCGGGTTGGCGTAGACGGTCATGTCACTCCTTGTCGACGACGTTGTCGGTGTCGCACCGCTCAGGTGCGTGCCGTCGACGCTAGTCGGCCGGAGGTTGCAGGAGGTTGCGTCGAGGACCGCGGACCGGATCGGCCGTCAGGACGCCGAGAGGTCGGCGTCGATCGCCTCGATGCGGGCGACGAGGCCAGCACGCTTCGGTGACCGCGGCGGCAGCAGTCGGAGGCAGGCGTGCAGGACCTCGACGTCGTCGGGCGCGGCCGCGGTCCGGATGTAGTCGTGCAGCAGGTCCGCCGAGGCGTCGGTCAGCATCGCCTCGCGGAGGCGCGTCGCGACCCGGTCGCGGAGGTCGATGACACCGGGGGCGGTGGAGTCCGGCAGGAGCGGACCCGGGTACGCGGCGAGCGCTGCGCGGTGGGCGCCGCGGTCGAGGAGGGACAGCACCTGGTGGGCGTCGAGCTGGAGCGGGGTGGTGAGCCGGTACGGCCGCGAGGCCGGCACGAGTGTCGGCGCGGTCCCGCCGAGCACCTTCCGCAGCCGGACGAGCTCCGCCCGGAGGGTGACCGACGCCTCGTCCGCGTCGTAGAGCAGCCCGGCGAGCGCGTCGGCGCTGAGGCCCTGGTGGTGCCAGGCCAGCAGGGTCAGGATCTCGGCGTGCCGTCGGCTGAGTTCGGTCGGGCGGCTCGCCCCGTGTCCGACCAGCAGGCCGGTGTCACGGCCGAGCACCTGCAGGCCGGGCCGCACCGTGGTCGTCCGGCGGGGTGTGTCCGTGCGTGGGCGACCGGCGAACCGACGGTCGGCGACCGCGCGCAGCCGCTGCACCATGATCTCGGACTCGACGGCGGCCGCGGTCGCCTCCATGAGCGGCAGTGCATGCGAGGCGACCGCCTGCGGGCCACCGGTGATGTCGATCACGCCGATGATCTGCCGGGTCTCGGGATCGTGCACCGGGACGGCCGTGCAACTCCACGGGTGCACGAGGCGGTTGAAGTGCTCGGCCGCGTGGATCTGGATGCCGTGGTCGAGTTCGAGCGCGGTGCCCGGTGCGCTCGTCCCCACCTCCCGCTCCGACCACCCGGCACCCTCGACGAAGAGCATGCCCTCCGCCCGTCGCCGCAGATGGCGGTCGCCGTCCACCCAGAGCAGTCTGCCCATGGCGTCGCCCACCGCGACGAGCATGCCGGAGTCGTCGTCCGCGTCGTTGACCAGCAGCTTGGTGATCACCGGGAGGACGCCGGCGAGCGGGTGTCCGAGCCGATGGTCGCGCAACTCGTCCTCGTCGAAGGCGAGCTCCGGCATGAGGTTGTCCGGGTCGAGATGACGGCCCATCGACCGTTCCCACGACTCGCGGACAAGCCGTCGGACGAGTCCGCGCTGCGCTTCGGCACGCGCCGGGGCCGCCAGCCACGGACTGGACACCTCACCACCACCCATCCACGTCGACCGGTTCTGCGGACAGTGTATCCGCCGCAGCCCGCCGGTCGACGGGTAACCTCAGGCGGCCGGACGGAACCGGCGGAGGCGCAGGCTGTTGAGCACGACGAACACGCTGGAGAACGCCATCGCCGCACCCGCGATCATCGGGTTGAGGAGGCCGAGGGCGGCGAGCGGGATCGCCGCCACGTTGTACGCGAACGCCCAGAACAGGTTGCCGCGGATGATCCCGAGCGTCCGTCGGGAGAGCCGCACGGCGTCGATCGCCGTGGCGAGGGAACCGGAGACGATGCTGAGGTCGGCTGCGCCCTTGGCCGCATCCGTACCCGTCCCCATGGCGATCCCGAGATCGGCCGTGGCGATCGCCGCTGCGTCGTTCACCCCGTCGCCGATCATGGCGACGCGGTGACCGGCCGCCTGGAGCCGTTCGACGGCGGCGACCTTGTCGGAGGGGCTCGCGTCGGCGATCACCTCGGTGATCCCGACCTCGCCCGCGACCCGCGCTGCGACGGCCGCGTTGTCGCCGGTGAGGAGCACCGGTGTCATCCCCAAGGACACGGCGCGTCCGATGGCGGCGCGGGCCTCCGGCTTCACGGTGTCGGCGACCTCGACGACGCCGCGGACCTCGCCGTCCCAGGCGACGACCACCACGGTGCTCGCACGCTCCGCGGCGGAGGCCAGGGCGCTCGCCGCGTCCGGCCCGATGCGGAAGCCCTGGTCCTCCGCGAAGGCGGGACGTCCGGCCAGCACGCTTCCGCCGTTGATCGTGCCGGTGACGCCGAGACCCTCGAGGCTCGCGAAGTCCGAGACCACCGGACGAGCTGCATCGCGGCGGGTCGCTTCCGCGACGATCGCCTCGGCGATGGGGTGCTCGGATGCCGCTTCGAGCGCCGCGCCGAGCGCGAGCACCTCGTCCGTCGCACCGGCCGCCCAGACCTCCCTGACGCTCATCCGCCCGGACGTGACGGTCCCCGTCTTGTCGAGCAGGATGCGGTCGATGCCGCTCGCCCGCTCGAGCGCCTCCGGTCCGGCGATGAGGATGCCGAGCTGCGCGCCACGCCCCGTCCCGACGAGGAGGGCCACCGGGGTCGCGAGTCCCAGCGCACACGGGCAGGCGATGATGAGGACGGCGACCGCGGCGGTGAACGCCGCCTCCATGGTCGAGCCGGTGAGCGCCCACACGATGGCGGTGCCGAGGGCGATCACCAGGACGACCGGGACGAACACGCTCGAGACGCGGTCGGCGAGCCGTTGGACCCGGCTCTTCCCGAGCTGCGCCGCCTCGACCGCCTGCGCCATGCGCGCCAGCTGCGTCTCGGCGCCGACGGCCGTCGCCCGCACGACGAGACTGCCGCCGCGCGCGATCGTGCCACCGATGACCCGGGAGCCGGCTACGAGCTCGACCGGGACGGACTCCCCCGTGACGAGACTCTCGTCGACACTCGCCGCCCCCTCGACGACGATTCCATCGGTGGCGACGGACTCGCCGGGACGCACGAGGAACTGGTCTCCGACGAGCAGCTGCTCGATCGGGATCCGTTCCTCGGTGCGGGTGGGCGCCATGAGGTCGGTGGGGTCCGGCGCACGGTCCCGGAGCACGGAGACCTCGGAGGCGCCCAGCGTCATGAGGTCGCGGAGTGCCTCGCCGGCGGCACGCTTCGACCGCTGCTCGATGAGGCGGCCGGCGAGCAGGAAGACGGTCACGCCGGCGGCCACCTCGAGGTACAGCGCGCTCGACGGGTCGGCGTCGGGTGCGAAGAAGGTGAACTCGTGCCGCATGCCCGTCATCCCGGCCATGCCGAAGAAGAGCGCCCAGACGGACCACAGGTACGCGGCCCCCGTCCCGAGCGTGATGAGGGTGTCCATCGTCACCGAGCCGTGCCGCAGCGTCACGAACGTCGCCCGGTGGAACGGGTACCCACCCCAGAAGACGACCGGCGTCGCGAGGGTCAGCGAGAGCCACTGCCAGTGGTCGAACTGCCAGGCGGGGATCATCGCGAGCAGCACGACGGGCAACGCCAGCACCGCACTGACGACGAGGCGGGTACGGAGCGTCGTCACGGTCGCCGAGGGGTCCGACGGCGGTCCCGACGTCGGAGTCTGCTCCCGGTTCGCCGCGGCGCGTTCGTCAGCGGGCGGACGCACCGTCGCCGTGTAGCCGGCCTTCGCGACGGCCGCGACCAGCTCGTCCGCGGTGACGGTGGAGGGCGCGGTCACCGTCGCCCGTTCGGTCGCGAGGTTGACCTGCGCCTCGACACCGTCGAGCGCGGTCAGCCGCTTCTCGACGCGTGCCACGCAACTCGCGCAGGTCATGCCCTCGATGTCGAGGTCGAGCTGGATGAGTGGAGCGCTCATCAGCGACGACCCACGAGGGTGTAGCCGGCTTCCTGGACACCGGCACCGATGGCCGCCTCGTCGGCCGATGAGGCACCCGAGACCGTGACCGTCCCCGCGTCGAGATCCACGGCGACCCCGTCAACGCCGGAGAGCGCGGAGAGCTCGGTCGTAACGGCGGACACGCAGTGCGCGCAGGTCATGCCGTCGACCCGGTAGGTGGTGGTTGCGGTGGTTTCGGACATGCGTCCTCCTCAGTGGATCGGAGCCTTCACTATACCCCCAGGGGGTACCCCTTGCAACCGTCCGCGGGACGCGATCGCCGGGTCAGCCGAGCAGGTCGAGCGCCCGCACCGCCGCCCGCTCCTCCTCGAGTTCCGCCACGGAGGCGTCGATGCGGCGCTGCCAGACGGGCGCGACGTCGAGCCCCTCGACCACCTCCCAGCGTCCGTCGACCGAGCGGGCCGGGAACGAACTCACGAGCCCCTCCGGCACGCCGTACCAGCCCTCCGACGGAAGCGCCACGGAGGTCCAGCGTTCCGGCCGGCCCGGGATCGCCGTGCCGTTCACCCAGTCATGCACGTGGTCGATGGCGGCGGCAGCGGCCGAGGCGGCGGACGACGAGCCGCGCACCGCGATGATCTCCGCACCGCGCTTCGCCACCCGTGGGATGAACTCGTCGGCGATCCACTCCTCGTCGACGAGTTCGAGGGCCGGACGACCTCCGACCGTCGCGTGGGAGAGGTCCGGCACCTGGGTCGCCGAGTGGTTGCCCCAGATCACGACGCCGTCGATCTCGGACACGGGTGCGCCGGTCTTGGCGGCCAACTGCGCGACGGCACGGTTGTGGTCGAGTCGGGTCAGGGCGGTGAACCGTTCGGCCGGCACCCCGCCTGCCGCCGACTGCGCGATGAGTGCGTTCGTGTTGGCCGGGTTGCCCACCACCAGGACGCGCACGTCGTCGGCCGCGCCGGCTCCGATCGCCGCGCCCTGCGGTGCGAAGATCCCGCCGTTGGCCGCGAGGAGGTCGGCTCGCTCCATGCCCGGACCACGTGGACGGGCACCGACGAGCAGGGCGACGTCCACCCCGTCGAAGGCGCGCGACATCTCGGTCGTCGCCTCGACCCCCGCCAGGAGCGGGAACGCACAGTCCTGCAGTTCCAATGCCGTCCCCTCGGCCGCTCCGAGACCCTGCGGGATCTCGAGCAGGCGCAGGACGACGGGCCGATCCGGCCCCAGCAGCTGACCTGACGCGATGCGGAAGAGCAGGGAGTAGCCGATCTGGCCTCCGGCTCCGGTGACGGTGACGACGGTGGGTTCGCTCATACGCCCACGCTACTCCGCGGCCTCCGGCGTGGGTCGGGAGGCCTGCATGTCCGCCTCTGCGGAGTCCACTGCGTCGTGCTCCTCGGGAGACACCGGGCCCACCCGGCTCTTCCGCTGGGCCGAGGTCTCGGACGGCAGCGCGACCGCCGCCTCCGTGATGCGGTTCGCCATCCCGTTGAAGATGATCCCGTGGAAGGGCAGGATCGCGAACCAGTAGAGGCGTCCGCCGAGCCCCTTCGGGAAGAAGACGGCGCGCTGCCGGTAGACCGAGCCGTCGCCGACCGGGGTCGCGCTCATCTCGAGCCATGCCAGACCGGGCACGCGCATCTCGGCGCGCAGGCGCAACATCCGACCGCGTTCGAGGTACTCCACGCGCCAGAAGTCGAGGGCGTCCCCGACGCTCAGGTGCTGCGGATCGTCGCGACCACGTCGCAACCCGACACCACCGACGAGCTTGTCCATCCAGCCACGGATCGCCCACGCCAACGGGAAGGAGTACCAACCGTTCTCGCCGCCGATGGACTCGATCACCGAGAAGAGACGGTCGGCGCTCGCGGAGGTCTTCCGTTCCTTGAGATCGATGTAGACGGTGTGTCCGGCCCAGTCGGGGTCGCTCGGCAGCGGGTCGCTCGGCGCGCCGTCCACGGTCGCGTTCCGCCAGGAGGTCTCGACCTCACCGTCGCGCATGCGCTGCAGCGCGAGGCGCACCGCACGTCGGTAGCCCGTCAGGCCGCCCTCCGGCGGCGGGATGACCGCGTCGATGTCGTGGTCGCCCATGACGCAGTCGACGAGCAGCGACTCGATGATCGGCGACGCGAGCCGGCGCGGGATCGGCGTCACGAGGTTCACCCACTGCGAGGCCAACCACGGGGTGAGGACCGGGAGCGGCGCGATCGGGCGCTGCGGGAGGCCGGCCTCGACGGCATAGCCGTTCATCATCTGTCCGTACCGGAGGACGTCGGGGCCGCCGATGTCGAAGGCCCGGTTCACGTCGCGGTCGACCTCGGCGCTCGCCAGCAGGTAGTGCAGGACGTCGCGGACCGCGATCGGCTGGATGAAGTTCCGGACCCAGCGCGGCGCCGGCATGTACGGCAGGATGTCCGTCAGATGGCGGATCATCTCGAAGGAGGTCGATCCCGAACCGATGACCACGCCGGCCTGCAGGACGATCGTCGGAACACCCGAAGCGAGCAGGATCCGCCCGACCTCGGTGCGGGACCGCAGGTGCTTCGACAACTCGACGCCCTCCGGGTGCAGGCCACCGAGGTAGACGATGCGCGACACCCCTGCCGCGGCAGCGCCAGCGGCGACGTGCTCGGCGGCGTCGAGCTCCGTCTGCTCGAAGTCGCCCTTGCCGCCCATGGAGTGCACGAGGTAGTAGACGACGTCGACGTCCGCGCAGGCCGATGCGACCTGAGCCGCGTCGCCGAGATCGCCCTCGACGACCTCCACCTGATCGCGCCAGGGCACGTCGGTGAGCTTCTGCGGCGAGCGCACGAGCACCCGGACCGTGTACCCGGCCTCCAGCAGCCGCGGCACGAGCCGCCCGCCGATGTAGCCGGTGGCACCCGTGACGAGCACGCGCTTCGGAGTCGATGATTCGGTCATGGGTNCACCACGCGGGTGCCACGAGTCGCTACAGGAGCGCCTTCGTGTGCCAGACGGTCTTCACCTCGGTGAACGCGGTGATCCGGTCGAGACTCGCGGGGACCGAGCCCCGGGAACCGTTCGGGCGGACCACCCGTTTGAGCGTCTCGGCCGCGAGGACCTCGAGCTCGATCCAGTCGAGCTCACCGGCGCCGGCGAGGTCGATCGCGTTGACGTCGGCGTGCGATGCGAGCCACGGAGCCATCTCAGCGGGCGATCCGGTCAGCACGTTCACGACGCCGCCGGGGACGTCACTCGTGGCGAGCACCTCGGCGAGGCTGATCGACGAGAGCGGCAGGCGCTCGCTCGCGATCACGACGACCGTGTTCCCCGCGACCAGCGCCGGAGCGACGACGCTCACGAATCCGAGGAGCGACGAGTCCTGCGGCGCGATGAGCGCGACGACGCCCGTCGGCTCCGGAACCGAGAGGTTGAAGTACGGACCGGAGACGGGGTTCGCTCCACCGACCACCTGGACGTACTTGTCCGCCCAGCCCGCGTACCAGACCCAGAGGTCGATGGCCTCGTCGACCTGTGCTGCGGCCTTCGCCTGCGAGACACCTTCGGCCTGGACGATCTCCTCGATGAACTGCGCCCGCCGACCCTCGAGCAGCTCGGCGATGCGGTACAGCACCTGCCCGCGGTTGTAGGCGGTGGCACCCGACCAACCGGCCAGCGCCGATCGTGCGGCGACCACCGCGTCGCGGGCGTCCTTCCGCGAGGCGAGCGATGCGTTCGCGAGGAACTCCCCCTTGGCGTTCGTCACCTCGTACGTCCTTCCGGATTCGCTGCGTGGGAACTTGCCGCCGATGGCGAGCTTGTAGGTCTTCGGGATGGTGAGCCGGCTCATCGCTGGGCTCCCTTCTTGGCAGCCTTGGGGGCCGCGGTGGGGGCGGACAGTGCGGAACCGGCCGGCGCGAGGTAGGCACCGAGCCCGTGGCGGCCACCCTCGCGGCCGTACCCGGACTCCTGGTACCCGCCGAACGGGCTGGCGGGATCGAACCGGTTGAAGGTGTTCGCCCAGATGACGCCGGCGCGGAGCTTGTCCGCGACCGCGAGGATCCGGCTGCCCTTGTCGCTCCAGATCCCGGCCGACAGTCCGTACGGGGTGTTGTTCGCCTTCGCGATGGCCTCCGCGGGCGTCCGGAAGGACATGACCGAGAGGACCGGCCCGAAGATCTCCTCGCGAGCGATCCGGTGGCTGGTGGACACGTTCGTGAAGATCGTCGGCGCGAACCAGAACCCGTTCTGGGGCAGCTCGCAGTCCGGGCTCCACCGTTCGGCGCCTTCGAGCTCGCCGATGTCCGAGAGCTCGCGGATGCGGGCCAACTGCTCGGCCGAGTTGATCGCGCCGACGTCCGTGTTCTTGTCGAGCGGGTCGCCGACGCGCAGCGTCTGCAGACGGCTCTTCAAGCGGTCGACGACCTCGTCGTGGATGCTCTCCTGGACGAGGAGCCGGGATCCGGCGCAGCAGACGTGACCCTGGTTGAAGAAGATGCCGTTGACGATGCCTTCGATGGCCTGGTCGATGGGGGCGTCGTCGAACACGATGTTCGCGGCCTTGCCACCGAGCTCGAGCGTCAGGCGCTTGTCGCTGCCGGCGATGGTCTTCGCGATCTCGCGCCCGACGGCGGTCGACCCGGTGAAGGCGACCTTGTTGACGTCGGGGTGGCGCACGATCGCCGCCCCGGTCGCTCCGGCACCCGTGACGATGTTCACGACACCGGCCGGCAGCTCGGCCTGCTGGAGGATCTCGGCGAAGATGAGCGCCGTGAGCGGCGTGGTCTCGGCCGGCTTGATGACGACCGTGTTGCCCGCGGCGAGCGCCGGTGCGACCTTCCACGCGAGCATGAGGAGCGGGAAGTTCCACGGGATGACCTGCCCGGCCACGCCGAGGGCACGGGGGTTCGCGCCGAGGCCCGCGTAGTCGAGCTTGTCGGCCCAACCGGCGTAGTAGAAGAACCAGGCGGCGACGAGCGGGACGTCGACGTCGCGGGACTCCTTGATCGGCTTGCCGTTGTCGAGGCTCTCCGCCACGGCGAGCTCGCGGGCGCGCTCCTGGACGAGGCGCGCGATCCGGAAGAGGTACTTGCCGCGGTCGGCGCCCGACAGCTTCGACCAGACGCGGTCGTAGGCACGCCGCGCGGCGGTGACGGCGCGATCGACGTCGGCGTCACTCGCCGCGGAGATCGTCGCGATCGACTGCTCGGTGCTCGGCGAGATCGTCTGGAAGGTCCCACCAGTGCCCTCGGTGAACTCGCCGTCGATGAAGAGGCCGTACTCGGAACGGAGGTGGAGGACGGAGGTCGACTCCGGGGCTGGTGCGTATTCGAGGAAGCTCATGATGTCCTAGTCGATGGTGACGTAGTCGGGGCCGGAGTAGTGGCCGGTGGTGAGTTTCTGACGCTGCAGGAGCACGTCGTTGAGGAGGCTCGAGGCACCGAAGCGGAACAGGTGCGGCTGAAGCCACTCCTCGCCGACCGTCTCCGCGACGGTCACGAGGTACTTGACCGCGTCCTTCGAGGAACGGATGCCGCCGGCGGGCTTCACACCGATCTGCTCACCGGTGAGGCGGTGCCAGTCCCGGACGACCTCGAGCATGAGGAGGGTCACCGGGAGGGTCGCGGCGGGCGCGACCTTGCCGGTCGACGTCTTGATGAAGTCGCCGCCCGCGAGGATGGCGAGCCAGGAGGCGCGCTTCACATTGTCGTAGGTGTTCAGCTCGCCGGTCTCGAGGATGACCTTGAGGTGTGCCGACGTGCCGTCGCTCCGACGGCAGGCCTCCTTGACCGCGACGATCTCGTCGAAGACCTGGCCGTACCGACCGGAGAGGAACGCACCCCGGTCGATGACCATGTCGATCTCGTCCGCTCCGGCGTCGACGGCGTCGGCCGTGTCGGCCAGCTTGACCGCGAGGGAGGCGCGTCCGCTCGGGAAGGCCGTCGCGACCGCCGCGACGTTGATCCCGCCTGCGTCGTGCCCCGCACCCGGCTGCGTGTGCGCCGCGCCGAGCGCCTCGACGGCGTACGGCACCATGTCGCCGTAGACACAGACCGCGGCGACGCGCGGGGTGGTCGGGTCCCCGGCGTCCGGCGTGATCGCCTTGGCCACGAGGGAGCGCACCTTGCCGGGGGTGTCGGCGCCCTCGAGGGTGGTGAGGTCGATGAGTTCGATGATGCGGTCGAGCGCCCAGGCCTTCGACGTCGTCTTGATCGAGCGCGTTCCGAGATCCGCTGCGCGCTGTTCGAGCCCGACGGCGTCGACGCCCGCGAGGCCGTCGAGGTAGCGTCTGAGGCTGGCGTCGGTGACGGGGCCGTCGACGAGTTCGAGCGCCGTCGGCTTCGCCACGAGGTCGCCTGGTGGTGTGGTCATGGTGCGTTCCTTCCGAGCAGTTCCTGCTCCGGGGTGTGCTGCTTGGCGGATGATGGTTCGTGGTCGGCGAGCAGTGCCGTCGCGGTCGCCTCGTCGGTGACGAGCACGGTGCAGAGGCCGCTGCTGACGACGGCTCTCGCGACGGCGTGCTTCTGGGCTCCCGCGATGACCGCGATGCTGCGACCGGCACGCCGGAGCGCTTCGAGTCCGAGCCCGACCGTGCGCTCGTCGAGTGTGGGGTCGACGATCATGCCCTCGGCGTCGATGTAGCGTCCGACGACGTCGCCGACGGCACCGCGTGCGACCAGGACGTCGACGTCCGCGGCCGTGAGGTAACCGCTGTGGACGAGGGCGGAGTCCGGTCCGGCCACGCCGGCACCGTACAGGTAGGTGTCGGCCGCTGCGGCCGTGCTGAGCACCTCCGCGACGGTGCGGTCCGACTCGATGCTCAGCTTCGTCTCCAGGCGCTCGAAGATCGCCGGGCTCGGGAGCAGGGTGACGTCGCCACGGCCCTTCTCGGCGATCCGTGCAGCCGTGGCGGCCGCGGTGCCGACGCGCTGGTTGAGGCTCACGCCGCCGTTGATCTGCACGACGGAGAGCCCCGTCGCCCAGCCGTCGGACAGGTGGTCGGCGATATCGCGGAGTGTCCTCCCCCAGCTCACGCCGAGCGTCCGCGGCACCGGTCGCATGGCACCGAGGTAGTCGGCCGCCGCGCGCGCGACGCGTTCGTGGAGGTCGGCACTGTCACTCGGACTCGGCACGACGACCGCGTCCGTGAGTCCGAAGCGCTCGCGGAGCGCCCGTTCGAGTGGGAGGCGGCGTGCGCGCGGGTGCACGATCTCGATGCGGATGTAGCCGAGTTCGCGGGCTTGGGCGAGGAGCCGACCGACCTTCCACCGCGTGATGCCGAGCAGCGCGCCGATCTCGTCCTGGGTCTTCGTCTCGTCGTAGTACAGCTCCGCGGCGCGCACCGCGAGCAGCTCGTCGCTTTCGATCACCTCGGGCCTCCTCCGGATCGTCTCCAGCCTAGGACGCCGTCACCACCCGGACAACGCCTGTTGGTACCCATGCTCAGATGAGCAGAGGCCGGTGCGCGGATGCGCATCGTCGCCGGGGATCCGTCCGGAGGTCGAAACAGACCGGTCAGCGACCGCGTGCTGCGAGGTCTGCCTCGATCGTCGTCGGTCGGCCGGTGATCCGGCCGGCGATGGCGCACAGCGCGCCCGTGGCCAGCAGGAGCAGCAACGGGACGGTCCACGATCCGGTCACGGCGTGCAACAGGCTCACGACCAGGGGGCCGAGTGCACCGAGGGTGTAGCCGACGCTCTGCACGAAGCCGCTCAGGGCGACCGCGCCCTCGTGGGTCGCCGTCCGCAGGTTGATGAGCACGAGGGCGAGCGGGAACAGCAGCGGGCCGAGCCCGGCCAGCAGCACCCACAGCCACGTGAGCGTCGCCGGCCACAGGAGCAGCCCGAGATAGCCGAGCACGAAGCACGCGCTCGCGACGTAGACGAGGACGGCGACGTTCCGCAGCCTCGCGACGAGCATCGGGACGATCAAGCTCGCCGGGACACCCATCGCGGAGAAGAGCGAGAGCAGCAGGCCACCCTGGGCCGGGGTGACGCCGGCGACGTCACCGACGATGGTCGGGAGCCAGGTGAACATCGCGTAGGCGTTCAGCGACGAGGTGGCGAACACCGCCGCGATGGCCCACGCGATCGGCGAGCGGTGGACGAGGACGCGACCGGCGCGGGGCACCTCCTCGATCTCGGGGTCCGTCGCGGCGGCGGCCCGGGCGTCTCGACGCTCCCGGACGATGAGCGTGATCCAGGGCAGCACGGCGAGCATGGCGACGATGGACCACACCCCGAGCGACACCTGCCACCCCGCCGCATCGGCGACCGGTACGGCGATCAGCGGCGGGATGAACGTGCTGACCGACAGGACCGTCGCATAGAGGGAGGTGACGAGGCCGACGCGGTCGGGGAAGTACTTCTTGACCAGCGGTGGGAGCACGACGTTGCCGATGCCGATCCCGGCGAAGCAGAGCGCACTCCCGATCGCGAGGACGGCGAAGTCGGGGGCGAGCGAGCGCATGAGGTGCCCGGCCACGATCGACCCGAGTGCGATGAGCAGCACCGGCTCGAGGTGCAGCCGACGCACGAGTCGCGGGGTGAAGACGCCGAAGAGGGCGAAGCACAGTGGCGGGAGCATCCCGAGGAGCCCCAGCCCGACCGACCCCACGCCGATGTCGCCGTCGATCTCGGCGAAGATCGGCGACAGCGAGGTGACGGCCGTGCGGAGGTTCGCCGCGACCAGCACGATACCGACGAGCGCGAGGGCCCTCCCCCGCCACAGGGGCGGGGTTTCGGGAGTCACGCGCCCCAGTTCGGCGACGGCGCCACGACACGCTCGATCGGTGCGGCGTCCGAACCGATCACGCCGACCGCCCAGGACCGGGATTCGACTCCCGGCTCGTCCCCCACCGGCGGGATGGGCGTGACGTCGGCCCGGATGAACACCCCTGGCGTACCGTCAGGCAGGGTGTAGCGCTGGACATCCTCCGGTGCGGCTCCCTCGGCACCCGAGACCTCCGCAGCCACGGCTTCGGTGTCGTCGCCCACAGCGTAGCCACCGACCACCTCGATCCGGACACCCGACTCCTCGGCGGACTCGACGAACACGACCGTCGCAGGGGTGTACGGCTCGCTCTGCTCGACGTCGCTCTCGACGACGGCCAGGCCACCCCAGGTGTAGCGGGTGCCGGGTGGGGTCTCGTTCCCAGCGGGATCGGCTGAGACGACGGGGTCTGCGCCGAACGCGGCCGTGAGGGCTGCAACGAGCGATGCGGCGGGGTCGAAGTAGCGCGCAGAGGCGATCAGCGTGTCGTCCTCCGCGACGACCTCCACGGTCTCCGCGCCGATCACGACGCGCGAGGCCACCGGCGCGGGTGCCGCCGTAGGTGTGGACGACGTTGCGGTCGTCGTCGGGCTGGCACTCGGCGCAGCCGCTTGCGGCGCGCAGCCGACGAGGAGCAGGAGACCCGCGACGAGCGCAGGCAGGACACGAAGACGTGAGTGCATGGTTGGATTCCCCCGGGTGATGTGGCCCGAACGGGCGTTCACCAGCCTATCGATCGGCACGTTCATGCGCGTCGGAGACACCCCGAGACGCAGCGCGTCGGCTAGGACAGCATCCGGCGCGCGCGCTCGACGTCGTCGGTCATCTGCACGATGAGCGGCTCGATCCCGGTGAAGGCGACCATCCCGCGGATGCGCTCGACGAACTGCACCTCGACCTCGTCGTCGTAGAGGTCGAGATCGGTCTCGTCGAGGACGTAGGCCTCGACCTGCTTCTGCGGGACGCCGTCGAAGGTCGGGTTGTTCCCGACCGAGATCGCCGCCGGATACCGACGTCCTCGCCAGAACAGCCACCCTGCATACACGCCGTCCGCGGGGATGAGACCCTGCGAATCGGGAGACAGGTTGGCGGTCGGGAAGCCGAGTTCCCGGCCACGCTTGGCGCCGTGGACGACGACACCCCGCACGCCGGGCGGACGACCGAGGAGCCGCGACGCCTCGCGGACGTCCCCCTCCTCGAGGAGTTCGCGGATCCAGGTGGACGACACCCGACGCCCGCCGCCGGGACGGACGTCGTCCACGACGCGCACGGAGAAGCCGTAGACCTCACCGAACGACTCCAGCGTGGCGACCGTGCCGAGGCCGCGATGGCCGAAGCGGAAGTCCTCGCCGACGAGGACCGTCTTGGCATGCAACGCTCCGACGAGGATCGAGGTGACGAACTCCTCGGGCGTGAGCTGGGCCAGGGTCTGGTCGAAACGCAGCAGCAGGGCCGCGTCGACCCCGGCGTCCGCCAGGAGACCGAGCTTCTGCTCGTTGCTCACGAGCGACGCCGGGCAGCGGTCGGGGTTGATGAGGCTCAGCGGGTTGCGGTCGAAGGTGACGGCGACGGAGCTGAGACCGGCTGCCGCGGCCTCCTCGAGGAGCGCGGCGACGACCGCACGGTGACCCGTGTGGACGCCGTCGAACTTGCCGATGGTGACGGCCGACGGTCCGAAGGCGTCTGGGACCTGGTCGAGCTCGGTGAACGTGATCATTTGCCGGTACGCCGATGTCCGGCCAACCACCACAGTCCGAGGACCGGGAGGACGAGCGGGATGTAGACATAGCCGCGGCCGAAGCCGGACCAGACCGTGTCGTGGGGGAACAGCTCGGGATCGAGCAGGCTCAGCAAGCCGACGATCAGGACCCCGGCGAGTTCGAAGGAGATCGTGGCCCATGCGATCCGCCGCCAGACGGCGCCTGGAGCGACGAGCGAGACGGTCGCCAGGATGTACACCACCGCGGCGACGGCCGAGAGCAGATAGGCCAGTGGCGCCTCGTCGAACTTGGTCGTGATCTGCACCACGGACCGGCCGGTGGCGGCGAGCGCCAGGATGCCGTAGACGGCGACGAGCACGACCCCGACACCACGGACGCGTGGGCGGGCTGGAGCGGTGGTGGGGAGAGGCATGACCCGACGATTCTATGCGACGCAGGCCCTCACCCCGGCACTTCGCGACGGTCACGCGAGCTGCGGTGCCGTCGTCCTCCACCGCCGTCCGTGCGCCGACGGTCAGCCGAGCTGGACGGTCCAGATCTGCTCCATGCGGTAGAGCATCACCGCGATCGCGAGACAGACGACGCCGAGGACGACCGTCGACCATCGGGTGCGTTCGACGAGCGCCCAGAATCCGCCGGCGATCGGCAGGATCATCGCGGAGACGAGGTAGGTGTAGAACTCGGGCACACTCCCCGTGGCGGTGTTCCCGAACGCGGGCGCGGCGATCGCCACCACCAGCTGCGCGATGAGGAGGACCTCGACGAGTGCCGTCGCCCCCATCGTCAGGTCGTTCGGCGCGCGCCCGGCGAACCCGAGCACGATGCAGAGGAGCCCGGCCGCGACCGCGACCGCGATCTGGGCGAGGGTGAACCACTCGATCATGCCGGTTCCTCCGCCGGGAAGTTCACGACCGACTTGAGCGAGCCGCCACGGCGCTCGACGAGCCCCACCAGTCGGCCGTCCGGCGCGAGGGCGGCGATCGGACCGGTGTGGCCGGCCGGCAGGTCGCGTTCGAGCCGCTTCCCGTGGCCGAGGTCGACCGCCTCCTGCTCCGTGAGCTCGAGGGCACCGAACAGCCGCTTCGCGACGTCGGCCGGGTGCAACAGCGCCGTCTCAACGTCGAGGTCGTCGATCGTCGATGCATCCGTGACGTCGAAGGGTCCGATCCGGGTCCGGCGAAGCGCGGTGAGATGGCCGCCGACGCCGAGGGACGCCCCCAGGTCGCGGGCGAGGGCGCGGATGTAGGTGCCGGAGGAGCAGACGACCCGGACGTCGACGTCGACGGCCGCTCCATCCCGACGGATGGCCAGCACGTCGAACGCGCTGACGGTGACCGCGCGGGACTTCAGCTCCACCTCGATCCCCTCGCGGGCCAGGGCGTAGGCGCGCTTCCCGCCCACCTTGATGGCGCTCACCGTGCTCGGCACCTGCTCGATGTCGCCCGTCAGCGGACGGATCGCGGCGATGATCGCGTCGTCGTCCACGGCAGCCACCACGGCCTGGTCGGCGCGCTCGGTGACCTCACCTTCGGCGTCGTCGGTGGAGGTCGCCTCGCCGAGGCGGATGGTCGCCGTGTACTCCTTGTCGAGACCGACGATGAACGTCAGCAGTCGGGTCGACGAGCGCGTGCCCAACACGAGCAGCCCGGTGGCCATGGGGTCGAGCGTTCCCGCATGCCCCACCTTGCGTGTGCCGGCGAGCCGTCGCACCCGGGCGACCGCGTCGTGGGAGGTGTGCCCCTGCGGTTTGTCGATGAGGAGGATACCGGGACGAGCGGACGCCGACCCGGGTGCTGCTGTGCTGTTCTCGACCACCCTGCAACGGTACCAGCGGCGCTCGGCACCGCCGGGCGGCCGGAGCACCCCTCGGCGGCGGCGCTCAGCAGAAGTCGGCGAAGATCCGCCGTGGGTGCCGCTCGTCCGTGTTGTCCACGAGGGCGGTCGCCCGCGCGGTCGGGTCGTCGTCCTTCCGGTAGAGCGCCTGCCCGCCCACGTAGCGCGCGTTGGACGGCGCCGTCGGCTCGGCGTCGACGCCGAGGCGCTCGTGCAGCCGCTCGTAGGCCGTCGCCATCGGGACGTCGAGCCAGACCGACGCATGCCAGAGGCCGCGGAGCTCGGGACGGTTCAGGAAGACGCCGTCGACGATGAGGACGGCGTCCTGCGGGCCGGTCGTCCAACGCAAGGGAGCGCCGACGTCGCGCTGCTCGTCGAACCCGACGAGTTGGAAGCCGGCGCTGCCTGCCAGTCGGAAGGGTTCGACGAGCACCCGGCGGAACAGCGAATAGTCGAACGAGTCGAGCCAGTAGCCCTCGGCCGAGTCCCGCCCCCGCGCGTACCGTTCCTCGCGAGGACGGTGGAAGTCGTCGATCGAGGCACGGAACACCGCGCGTCCGGCCTCGTCGAACACCTCGGCCAGTCCGTCGGCGAACGCCGCCGTGCCGGAGCCGCTGACGCCGTCCACCGCGATGAGGGTGCGGCCTCGTGGGTAGTCCCGCTGGAACTGGTCTCGCAGCTGCCGGAGCAACTCGATCCGTGGTGTCGTGACGAGCTTCATAGCGCCGAGCCTACCCGCGCGGATCGTAGGCTGGTGCGGTGCCGCCCGAACCCTCCGACCTCGCCCCGCTCGTGACGGGATGGTTCCGCACTAACGCGCGCGACCTCCCGTGGCGACGCCCGGGGTTCCCCGCCTGGGGCACGCTCGTGTCGGAGTTCATGCTCCAGCAGACGCAGGTCAGCCGGGTGATCCCGCGGCTCGAGGAGTGGCTCGGGCGCTGGCCGACGCCCGCCGACCTGGCGGCCGAACCACCGGCCGAAGCCGTCCGCGCCTGGGGCCGACTCGGCTATCCGCGCCGAGCGCTCTGGCTCCATGCGGCGGCCACCCAGATCGCCGAACGGCACGACGGCATCGTCCCGTCGGACGTGGACCAGCTCCTGGCGCTCACCGGCATCGGCGACTACACCGCCCGCGCCGTCGCCGTCTTCGCCTATGGGG
The DNA here is from genome assembly GCF_014841225.1 of Plantibacter sp. CFBP 8804. NCBI lineage: Bacteria > Bacillati > Actinomycetota > Actinomycetes > Micrococcales > Microbacteriaceae > Plantibacter > Plantibacter sp. CFBP 8804. Next base: position 472,490 of record NZ_JACYTU010000002.1, on the reverse strand, counting down.
ACCGGCACCCGGTGGTGGACACGAACACCCGACGGGTCATCGCCCGCGCCGTCCGCGGCCAAGGCGAGCCCGGCCCACCGAACGCCAAGGCGGACCTCCCCGCCATGGAGGCGCTCCTGCCGGAGTCCCGCTCGGAGGCAGCCGTCTTCAACGCAGGGTTGATGGAGATCGGCGCGGTGGTCTGCACGGCTCGAGCCCCGCGGTGCGAGGAGTGTCCGCTCCGCGAGGTGTGCGCGTGGCGCGCGGCGGGATACCCGGCCTACGACGGACCGGTCAAGACGAAGCAGAAGCAGTTCGCGGGCAGCGACCGACAGGTCCGGGGCATCATCATGGCCGAGCTCCGCTCGACCCACCGCTCACTGACGGACGAGGAGCTCCGGGCGCTCTGGCCCGACGGCGAGCAGTTCGACCGCGCACTCGCCGGACTGGTCGCCGACCGCCTCGCGGTGCGCGTCGACGGCGGGTACGCCCTCCCCCACGACTGACCGGTCCCTGAGCCCTGCCCGGTCTCTGAGCCTTATGCGGCCCCTCAGCCCGAACCGCCCCTGAGCCCCAAACGGCCCCTCAACCCCAAACGGCCCCTCAGCCTCAAACGGGCCCTGAGCCTGTCGAAGGGCGCACTTCGACAAGCTCAGTGACCGAACGAAGGAATCCGCCCTTCGACAAGCTCAGTGACCGAACGAAGGAATCCCCTCGTCGACAAGCTCAGTGACCGAACGAAGGAATCCCCTCGTCGACAAGCTCAGTGACCGAACGAAGGAATCCCCTCGTCGACAGGCTCAGTGACCGGATGAAGGAATCCCGGTCCCTGAGCCTGTCGAAGGGGTTGTGCGAGGTGTCTAGTCCTCGGCGTCCACGTCGCGCGGCTTGACGTAGGGGTCCTCGTCGCCGGCGTAGGCGGCACCGGCGGCAAGCCCGGCCACCTCGGTGTCGCGGTTCTTCGCCTCGCGCAGCAGGTCTTCGATGTGCTGCGCGTTCTCCGGGATCGCGTCCAGGAAGAAGTCGAGGCTCGGGGTCAGCCGGGTGTTGATGTTGCGGCCGATCTCGGCACGCAACAGGCCCTTGGCGGACTCGAGCGCGGCCGAGGTGTCGGCGCGTTCCTCGTCGGAGCCGTACACCGTGTAGAACACGTTCGCGTGCTGGAGGTCGCCGGTCACCTGTACATCGGTGATCGTCACGAAGCCGAGCCGCGGGTCGCGGATGCCCTTGTCGAGCCGTTTGGCGATGACTTCCTTGATGCGGTCCGCCAACTTGCGGGCCCTGGGGTTCTCTGCCATCTCGTCCTCCTCTGATGACCGTCGGGCGGAGGGCCGCCCCCCGGATGCTGCACACACAATACAAGCAGGAATCCCCGCCGCCCTCCCGGAGGAGGACGACGGGGACCGGCCGAGCGGACTAGCCGCGCGGCTTCTCCTTCATTTCGATCGTCTCGATCTCGTCGCCGATCTGGATGTCGTTGAACTTGCCGAGACCGATACCGGCCTCGAAGTCCGTACGCACCTCGGTGACGTCGTCCTTGAACCGACGCAGCGATTCGATCGCCAGGCTGTCGCCGACCACGACGCCGTCGCGGATGACCCGCGCCTTGGCGTTCCTCGTGATCGTGCCCGAGCGGACGATGACACCCGCGATGTTGCCGAACTTGGAGGAACGGAACACCTCGCGGATCTCGGCGACACCGGACTGGACCTCTTCGTACTCGGGCTTGAGCATGCCGGTGAGGCTCTGCTCGACGTCCTCGAGTGCGTTGTAGATGACCGAGTAGAACCGGACGTCCACACCCTCACGGGCCGCACGCTCGCGGGCCTTCGGGTCGGGGCGCACGTTGAACCCGATGATGATCGCGTTGTCGATCGTGGCGAGGTTGACGTCGGACTCGGTGACCGCACCGACACCGCGGTGGATGATCCGCAGCTGGACGCTGTCGTCGACGTCGATCTTGAGCAGCGACTCCTCGAGTGCCTCGACGGCACCGGAGACGTCACCCTTGATGATGAGGTTGAGCGACTCGACCTTGCCCTCTTCGAGTGCACGGGTGAAGTCCTCGAGCGAGATGCGCTTGCGAGCCTTGGCCAGAGCGGCGTTGCGCTCCGCGGCTTCACGCTTCTCGGCGATCTGACGCGCGGTGCGGTCCTCCTCGGTGACGAGGAAGGTGTCGCCGGCCCGAGGAACACTCGAGAGGCCCTGCACCTGGACGGGACGCGAGGGACCCGCCTCGGCGACGGTGTCGCCGTTCTCGTCGACCATCGCACGGACGCGGCCGTAGGCCGTACCGGCGACGATCGCGTCACCGACGCGGAGCGTACCCGACTGGATGAGGACGGTCGCGACGGAACCGCGGCCCTTGTCGAGCTTGGCCTCGATGGCCACACCGCGTGCATCCTTGTTCGGGTTGGCGCGCAGGTCGAGACCGGCGTCCGCGGTGAGCAGCACGGCGTCGAGGAGGTCCTTGATGCCGGTGCCGGCACGAGCCGAGACGTCGACGAACATGACGTCTCCGCCGTACTCCTCGGCGACGAGGCCGTACTCGGTCAGCTGCTGGCGCACCTTGGCCGGGTTGGCGTCGGGCTTGTCCACCTTGTTGACCGCGACGACGATCGGCACGTTGGCCGCCTGCGCGTGGTTCAAGGCCTCCACCGTCTGCGGCATGATGCCGTCGTCGGCCGCGACCACGAGGATCGCGATGTCGGTGACCTGCGCACCACGAGCACGCATGGCGGTGAACGCCTCGTGACCCGGGGTGTCGATGAAGGTGATCGGACGCTCGATGCCCTCGTGCTCCGCGACGACCTGGTACGCACCGATGTGCTGCGTGATGCCACCGGCCTCGCCGGCGACGACGTTCGCGTTGCGGATGGCGTCGAGGAGGCGCGTCTTACCGTGGTCGACGTGACCCATGACGGTGACCACGGGAGGACGGATGGCGAGGTCCTCGTCGGACTCGTCCTCCAGCTCCTGGTCGAGGTCGATGTCGAAGCCCTCGAGGAGCTCCCGGTCCTCGTCCTCGGGCGAGACCATCTGGATCTTGTAGCCGAGCTCGGAACCGAGCACGTCGAAGGTCGCCTCGTCGAGCGACTCCGTCGCCGTCGCCATCTCACCGAGGTGGAACAGCACCGTGACGAGGTTGCCGGGGCTGGCGTCGATCTTGTCGGCGAAGTCCGAGATGGACGCGCCACGACGCAGACGGATGATGGTGTTGCCGTCGCCGCGGGGGACGCTCACGCCGCCGAGCGACGGGGCTTCCCGCAGCTCGAATTCGGCCCTCTTCGTCCGCTTCGACTTACGTGCCTTGCTCTTGCCGCCACCGCGACCGAAGGCACCTGCGGTACCACCGCCGGGTCCGCGACCACGACCGCCGCCGCCACCGGGGCGACCCGCGAATCCACCGGCGGGTGCACCACCGGGGGCACCACCGGGACGGAAACCGCCACCGGCGCCACCGGGACGGAAGCCGCCGCCACCGGCGGGACGACCTGCGCCACCCGGACGACCGGGACCACCGGGACGCTGACCCTGGCCGACGCCCGGACGGGGCGAGCCGGGGCGCGGAGCCTGCGGACGCGGGATGTTGCTGGGGTTCGGACGCTGACCCATGCCCTGAGCCGCTGCGAACGGGTTGTTCCCCGGACGCGGCGTGCCGGTCGGGCGCTGGCCCATGCCCTGCGAGGACGCGAACGGGTTGTTCCCCGGACGCGGAGCACCGGGACGGGGGCCGCCCGGCTTCGCGGCGTCGCCGGAGGGCGAGTCGCCGGCGGCCGGAGCAGCGGGTGCGGACGGTGCCGCCGGAGCAGCAGCTGCGGGTGCCTCCGCCGCAGGGGCGGGGGCGGCCGGAGCCTTCGGGCCTGGGGCGGCCTGCTTCGGCGCAGGCGCAGCGGGCGCCTCGGCCTTGGGGGCGGGTGCCGCGGGGGCCGGAGCCTTGGGTGCGGCGGGACCCGGGGTGGGAGCGCCGGGCGTGGCCGGTCGCTTCGCCGGGGCGGCGGGGGCGGCTGACGCCTTCGCGCCCTCGGCCTCGAGGGCGGCGCGCAGCTTGCGGGCCACCGGTGGTTCGATACTGGAAGACGGTCCCTTGACGAACTCGCCCAATTCCTTGAGCTTCGCCATGGCGATCTTGCTGTCTACTCCGAGTTCGGATGCGATCTCGTGTACACGTGGTTTTGCAGCCACAATTCTCCTGTCTGAGCTTGCACCCAGGCAGGGGCAAGCGTTAGTGGTGGACGGTGCTCATTTCGAGCCGCTCATGAGTTGTCCATTAGCCGTTCAGCCTGTTCTCTCGGAATGCCGCACCCGGGTGGGGCGGCAGCAGGATGAAGGCCCGGGATCCGGGCCTGATACCTGCGGTGGGAAGCACGGTGTGCGCCGGAGCGCTCTCGCGTGCACTCACCATCGTACACCCCGACCCTGGGTGCGGGCTCACCACCGGATCGTGAGCGGGTCGTTCGAGCCCGACGACGTCATTCAGCCGTCGGCACGGCCGGTTCCGTCGACACGAAGGCCCGGACCGCCGAGGCGTCGGGTCCCGCGGTCAGTCTGAGCGCCCTCGTGAACGCCCGACGCTGCACCGCCTGGTCGACGCACGCCGACGTCGGGTGCACCCAGGATCCGCGGCCCGGCAGGCGCGCCGCGGCGTCGGGGACGAGCGCCCCCTCGACCGCGACGACGCGCAGCAGTGCCGAGCGCGGCTCGCGACGGCGACAGCCGACGCAGGTCCGCACCGGTTCCATCCGGCTCAGTCCGATTCGAGGATCGAGTCCGGCTGGATGTCGATCTTGGCGCCGGTGAGCTTGGCGGCGAGACGGGCGTTCTGCCCCTCCTTGCCGATCGCGAGCGACAGCTGGTAGTCCGGCACGAGCGCCCGGACGGCCTTGAGCGACTGGTCGATGACGTACGAGCTCGTGACCTTGGCCGGCGAGAGCGCGTTCGCGACGAACGTCGGCAGGTCGGGCGAGTAGTCGACGATGTCGATCTTCTCGGCGCCCAGCTCGTCGGTGACCGCGCGGACACGACGCCCGAGCTCACCGATGCAGGCGCCCTTGGCGTTGATGCTCGGGTCGTTCGCCTTCACCGCGATCTTGGTCCGGTGTCCGGCCTCGCGAGCAAGCGAGACGATCTCGACGATGCCGGAGGCGATCTCCGGGACCTCCAAGGCGAACAGCTTCCGTACGAGTCCGGGGTGGGTGCGCGAGACGGTGATCTGCGGACCCTTGAGGCCCTTCGTCACGCTCGTCACGTACACGCGGATGCGCGCACCGTGCGGATACTCCTCACCGGCCACCTGCTCCTCGGGCGGAAGGATCGCCTCGATGGTGCCGAGGTCGACGTGGATCATGCGCGGGTTCGGGCCCTGCTGGATGACGCCCGCGATGATGTCGCCCTCGCGACCCTTGAACTCACCGAGGACGGCGTCGTCCTGGATGTCGCGGAGCCGCTGGAAGATGACCTGCTTCGCGGCGAAGGCGGCGATGCGGCCGAAGTCGTCCGGCGTGCTCTCGGCCTCACCGATCAGGACACCCTCGTCGTCGAACTCGGGCACGAACACCCCGACGTGGCCGGTCTTGCGGTCGAGCTGGACCCGCGCTGCCGGGACGTCGCCGCGCGCGGTCGTGTCGGTACCCTCGGTGCTCTTCAGGTACGCACTCAGGATGGCCTGCTCGATGATCACGACGAGCTCCTCGAACGGGATCTCCTTCTCGCGTTCGATCGACTTCAACAAACCGAGATCGATGTCCATCGATGGCCTCCTCTATTCAACTGGTGGTGCCGCGGCAAGACGTGCAGCGGCACGACGGGCATGCTGCTGCCGTGCTGCCGAACCCGTCTGTCTACGGTACCGGATGCCGAGGGGTACGTCATCCACCCAGCTGGGAAGCCCCCGCGCGTCCTCGAGGGTCCCGCTCCCGGCTCGACCGCGTCTCGGGGCGGGTGACATGATTGGCCAATGGTCTTGGGCGAGCTGCGGAACGTCATGCGGAGCACGAGGGTGAGGATCCTCGTCGCGATCCTGCTCGCGACGACGCTCGCGATGACGCTCGTGGGCGTCTCCACCTACACGCTCGGCCGGCAGCAGACACTCGCGACCATCGACGCCCGCCTGGAGCACAGCGCCGAGCTCATCGCCTTCATGGTGGTCGGTTCAGGGGACTCCGCCGAGGCCCCGGCGACGAGCGACGCGGCCGTCGACGCGGTGATGCGACGCTGGATCTTCGCCGAGGACGAGACCGCCATCGGTGTGCGCGCCGACGGCTCGACGGTCGCGCCCAGCGCCCCGTCCGCGTTCCGCCTGGACGACGACCCGCAGCTGCTCGAAACCATCACGGCGCGGTCGTCCCGCGGCGTCGTCACGGGCGAGGCCACCGGTGACCGCACCGTGCGGTACGCGATCATCCCGGTGCAGGTCGTCGGCGACCCGAACGTCGCCCACGTCGTCATCGCCACCGACGTGCACGCGGCACTCGCGGAGTCCCGAGGCATCCTCGCCGTCGAGATCGTCGTCGCCGTGGTGTGCCTGCTCCTGCTCGGCCTCGTCGGCTGGCAGCTCGCGGGTGGACTGCTCCACCCGATCCGACTGCTGCGGGACGCCGCCGCCCGCATCACCGAGTCGGACCTCGACGAGCGGATCCCGGTCGTCGGTCGCGACGACGTCTCGGAGCTCACCACGACCGTGAACGGCATGCTGGACCGGCTCGACGAGGCCTTCACCAGTCAACGCCAGCTGCTCGACGACGTCGGCCACGAGCTGAAGACGCCGCTGACCATCGTGCGCGGACACCTCGAGCTCCTTGATCCGTCCGACCCCGCGGAGGTGGCCGCCACCCGCGACCTCGCCCTCGACGAACTCGACCGGATGAGCTCCCTCGTCGCCGACATCACGGAACTCTCGACGGCCGGACTCGCGTCGACCCTCGACCGGGAACCGGTCGACATCGAGGCGTTCACCGCCTCGGTCCACGAGAAGGCCACGGCGATCTCGACCGAACACGAGTGGACCCTGGGCGAGCAGGCCGCACTCACCGCGGACGTCGACGCCGGGCGCTTGGCCCAGGCCTGGCTGCAGCTCGCGGACAACGCCGCGAAGTACTCCCCGGCCGGGTCGACGATCGTGATCTCGAGCCGGTTCGACGAGTCGGACGACCCGGCGCTCGTGCTCTCCGTCGCCGACGACGGGCCCGGGGTGCCGGAGGCGCTCCGCGAACGCATCTTCGACCGGTTCACCCGGGTGAGCGGTGGACGGGGTGTCGCAGGCTCCGGCCTCGGCCTGTCGATCGTGCAGGCGATCGCCGCGGCACACGGCGGGTGGGCCGAGGTCGAGGACACGCAGCAGGCCGGCTCCCTCTTCAGCATCCGACTACCGCTCGCGGTGGCGGACGACGACGAGGGGTCCGACGCGGACCTCGACCTCGACCCGGACGAGACCGCGGCGATCCCCCGCAGCGCGATGGCCCAGGCGATCGCGCTGCGAGAGGCGCAAGCTGCTCAGGAAGCCGCTGAGGCTCAGACGACCGCGGCGATGCAGGCCGGGCCGACACCCGGCGATGCACGCCCCGCGAACGACGCACCACCACGCTCGCGAGCACCGTCCCCTGAGGACGACTTCCCGGACCTCGTCGACACCTCGGCTCGGCGGAGTGCGCCGGAGGACCACGCATGAGCCGGATCCTGGTCGCCGAGGACGAGACGCGGATCTCCGCGTTCGTGAGCAAGGGCCTGCGTGCCGCCGGCCACACGGCAGACGTGACGGTCGACGGATCACAGGTCGTCGAGCTGGCGGAGAGCGGCGACTTCGACCTGCTCGTCCTCGACATCGGACTCCCCGGCGTCGACGGCTTCGAGGTGCTCAGACGGCTCCGCGACGACGGCAGCGAGCTCCCCGTCATCATCCTGACCGCCCGCGATTCCGCGCGAGACCTCGTGGCGGGCCTCGACGGCGGGGCGAACGACTACATGTCGAAGCCCTTCCGGTTCGAGGAGCTCCTGGCCAGGATCCGCCGACGCCTGGCAGAGCGGGCACCGGCGTCGACCACCGCCGTCCAGGAACGGCTGTCGGTCGGGCATCTGGAGCTCGAGCTGCGCGAACGGCGCGTCCTCGTCGACGGTGTGCCGGTCGAGCTGTCCACCCGCGAGTTCGCCCTCGCCGAGGAGTTCTTCCGCCACCCGGACCAGATCCTCAGCCGGGAGGAGCTCCTCAGCCGGGTCTGGGGCTACGACTTCGATCCCGGTTCGAACGTCGTCGACGTCTACGTGCGGTATCTCCGGAACAAGATCGGCAAGGACGCCATCGCGACGGTCCGCGGAGCCGGCTACCGCCTCAGCACGAGAGCGCAGTAGCGGCCCGTCATCAAGACGGGGATGACGACCGCTCCTGCGCTCTCGCGGCTCAGAGGGCGAGGTCGGCGATCGCGACCCGGTCCTTCGTGCCGGCGGCCCGGTCCCAGAGCTCGACGAAGCCCTCGGTGGCCTCGCGACCGACGACCACCACGACGGGCACGCCGATCAGCTCGGCGTCGCCGAACTTGACACCCGGGGACACCTTGCCGGTGCGGTCGTCGTAGAGGACGTCCTTCCCGCTCGCCTCGAGCGAGGCCACGAGTTCCTCGGCCACCTCGAAGATCGCCGCGTCGCGTCCTGCTGCGACGACGTGCACGTCGAACGGGGCGACGGCCTTCGGCCAGATGAGACCGCGCTCGTCGTTGTTGCCCTCGGCGATGATCGCGAGGATGCGCGTGATCCCGATGCCGTAGGAGCCCATGGTCACCGTGACGAGCTTGCCGTTCTCGTCGAGCACCTTCAGTCCGAGCGCCTCGGCGTACTTGCGCCCGAGCTGGAAGACGTGTCCGATCTCCATGCCTCGAGCGAGCTCGACCGGTCCGGAGCCGTCGGGCGCGGGGTCGCCGGCGCGGACCTCCGCCGCCTCGACGAAGCCGTCGGCGGTGAAGTCGCGCCCGGCGACGAGGCCGAAGACGTGCTGCTGATCGACGTTCGCGCCGGTGATCCACTCGGTGCCGTCGACGACCCGAGGGTCGAGGAAGTACCGGATCTCCGTTGCCGACTCCTCACCGAGGACGGGCCCCTGCGGGGACCACGGTCCGATGTAGCCCTTGACGAGCCCGGCGTTCGCGGCGAAGTCCGCTTCGGTCGCGGCCTCCACCTCCGCGGGGCTGAAGGCCACCTCGACGCGCTTGAGGTCGACGTCGCGGTCGCCCGGCAGGCCGATGACGACCAGCTCGCGCGTGCCGTCGAGGTGCCGCAGTGCCAGCACGACGTTCTTGAGCGTGTCGGCGGCCGTCCAGGCCCGTCCGTCGTCGCGCGGGTGTCGCTCGTTGGCGAGGTCGACGAGCGTCGAGATCGTCGGGGTGTTCGGCGAATCGAAGACCGTCGCGGGTGCCAGACCCTCGATGGGGCGGGCCTCCGGGACCTCGGTGGTGTAAGCCTCGACGTTGGCGGCGTACCCGCCGGCCGAACGCACGAAGGTGTCCTCACCGACCGCTGTGGGGTGCAGGAACTCCTCGCTCCGCGAACCGCCCATCGCGCCGGCGTCGGCCTGCACGATCTCGTACTCCAGGCCGAGCCGCGTGAAGATGCGCTCGTAGGCGTCGCGCTGCGCCTGGTAGCTCGCGTCGAGCCCGGCGTCGGACACGTCGAACGAGTAGGCGTCCTTCATGGTGAACTCACGACCGCGCAGGAGGCCTGCCCGGGGACGGGCCTCGTCGCGGTACTTGTCCTGGATCTGATAGATCGACAGGGGCAGGTCCTTGTAGGAGGAGTACAGGTCTTTCACGAGCAGGGTGAAGACCTCCTCATGCGTCGGCGCCAGCAGGTAGTCGGCACCCTTGCGGTCGTGCAGGCGGAAGAGGGCGTCGCCGTACTCCTCCCATCGGCCGGTGACCTCGTAGGGCTCGCGCGGCAGGAGCGCGGGGAAGTGCACCTCGAACGCGCCGGCGTTCGCCATCTCCTCGCGGACGATGGCCTCGATCTTGTTCTTCACCCGCAACCCGAGCGGCAACCAGGCGAAGACACCCGGCGCCTGGCGTCGGATGTACCCCGCCCGCACCAGCAGGCGGTGACTCGTCACCTCCGCGTCGGAAGGGTCTTCACGGAGCGTACGGAGGAAGTAATTCGAAAGGCGCGTAACCACCTGTCCATGCTAGTCCGTCACACGCAGGCCGCCCGGAACCGCTACCAGGGACGATCGGCGAAATTCCCGTTGTCGTTGTTCCGACCGCGGTTCTTGGCGTCCTCGGTCGACTTGTCCTGCTGGGCGTCCTGGCCGGCGTCCTTCAACTTGTCGACCTTCCCGTCGACCTCGCTGTCACCGGTACCGCTCGAGCCGCTCGAGTCGCCGTCGCCTTGTCCCCCGTTCGAAGGATCCTGCTGGCCCTGCCCGCCGGACCGGTCGCGCTGGTCGGTCGCATCCTGACGTTTGCGGTCGATGCGATCGCCGGTGTCCTGCAGGTTCTCACCGGGCGTGCCCTTCGGATCGATCACGTCGGGCTGCTGCCCGGTTCCGCCCTGGTCCCCCTGGTCACCCTGGTCGCCCTGGTCGCCCTGGTCGCCCTGGTCGCCCTGGTCACCCTGACCGCCCTGGTCGTCCTGACCTCCTTGACCACCTTGATCACCCTGGTCCTGCGGGTCCTGGGGGTCCTGCGGGTCCTGGGGGTCCTGCGGGTCCTGGGGGTCCTGCGGGTCCTGAGAGTCTTGCGGGTCCTCGTTCTGGTCCTGGGACTCCCCCTCGAAGCAGCCCTCGCCCTCGTCGACGATGCGCTTCGCGGTGTCGTAGAGGTTGATGGCGCCCTGGAAGAACTGGCCCTTCACGTACTCGTCTGCCTGGGTCTCGTACGCGCGCGCCAGGTTGACCCGGACGATGCAGGCGGTCTCCTCCGTCGGCGCGAGCTCGAGCGCCTTGCCGAGGTCGTCGGTCCCCTGCACCCAGTCCTGTCCCGCCGCGGCCGCGGTGCCCCGGTCGAACCAGGCGATCCACGGCTCGACGACGTTCGCCGTGAAGAGGTGGCCCGCGCTCAACTGCGCCCCGGAGTAGTCCTCGGCGCGGTACTCGGCGATCGCCGACTGCGCGACGACCGGCAGACTCACGAACTTGACCCCGACGACGAGGGCGACGAGGACCAGCGGAAGGGACCACCAGAACAGCCGACGGCGCAACCGGGCGACCTCGGCCGGGGCCAGCGGCGGACGCCGCGGTTCCTCGAGTCGTGGCCGTGGCTCAGGGCTGCGCGGCGCATCGTCGGGCCGGTCGGTGCGGGTCCGATCATCGAAGAGGGTCATGCCTGCCCACCCTTCGTCCGTCGGAGCTCGCTCAGCGCGCCGACCAGGCCGGGGAGCTCGGTGAGGAGCAGCACACCGAACCCGAGCGCGAACACCCAGTACAGCTCATCGGTGCGCCGGATGTCCACCTCGTCCTCGACGGTGACGCCGCCGACGGCGAGGCCGTCGAGTGCGTCGTCGAGCGACGCACCCGGTGTCCTGATCTCCGACTCGACGCCGAGCTGCGACGCGATCGTCTCGAGTGCGCCCGGATCCAGCCGGGACACGGCGGGCTCACCGGTCGAGTAGTCCTGGATGTAGCGGACGCTGCCGTCCTGGTACCCGGAGAACTCGCGCATGGTCCCACCGGCCTCGGTCCCATAGCCGAGCACGCCACCGCCGCCGATGAGCGGTGCGATGCTCTCGAACGACCCGGGGGCCGCGCCACTCGTCTGCTCGCCGTCACCGAGGTAGAACATGATCCGGTTCCGACCCGGCTCCTGCTCCTCGGCCTGGGTCAGCAGCGTGGTCATGAACTCCACCGGTGCGTCGATGCTGCTGCCGCGGGAGTAGGTGGTGATCTCCTGCGTCATCGCCTCCGCAGCCGACCGGAGCGCCGTCGCGTCCGTCGTGAGGGGCATGCGCTGGACGGCCACGGCGTCGAACGTCACGAGGGCGTATCGGGCACCGGCCAGCCGGTCGGCGATACCGGTGATGTCGGCCTTCGCACCGTCGAGTCGGGTCGGCGGCTTCGGGGCGCCGTTCTCGTCCGTCCCCGACGCGGTCTCGTCCGGCCAGTCCTCGGCGGCCATCGAGCTCGTCGTGTCCACGACGAAGTAGACGTCGAGGTCGCCCATCGCGGACGGTGGGCGATGGTTGCCGGGGATGGTCGGTCGGAGGGCGATGATCACGAGCACGACGACCATGGCCAGTCGGGCGATCCAGTGCCAGGCTCCTGGCCGCCGCACCCGGGCGAGGAACTGCCAGACGGCGAAGGACGCGAGGACGGTGCCGAGCACGGCGACGGCCCAGATCGGCAGAACGGGGTTGATGGTCATCGGCGCAACCTCCAGGCGAGCAGCATGAGCGCCGCGAGGCCGCCGAACGCCGCCAGCACGAACACGAACGGCTCGTCGACCTGCACGAGCTGTTTGGCGCCCTTCAGCGTCTTCGTCTGCTCCGCCGTGATCTGCTGGACGATGCCGCCGACCGCGCCGGGGTCGGCGAGCGCGTAGTAGTCCCCGCCGGTGGACGTCACGACCTCGTCCATCTCCGCGGCGAGGTCGTCGAGGTAGTCCTTGCTGGAGACGTCGCCGGGGTTGATCCCGTACACCGTCACGTCCTGCGCCTTCGCGTAGGCGCCGGCCTCCTTGAGCGTGAGGATCGGCTCGCCCGCGACGTAGTTGTCGGTCGCGAGCACGATCGAGCGCGACCGTTCCTCGCCGACCTGGTCGAACCGCATGACGCAGGACCCGAGACCGTCGCCGATGAGGGACGAGCCGTTCCCGAGATCGGTGCCGTTCCAGTACTCGTAGTCGCTCTCCGGCGAGGTGAGGTCCTCGACGAGGTGGTCGAGCTGCGCTGCCACGTAGTCGTAGTCGCTCGTCAGCGGGAAGTACGTGGTCGCGGACGCGTTGAACAGGACGAGCGCGATCCGCTCACCGTCGAACCGCTGCACGAGCTTCTCGAACACCCCGACCAGCGCGGCGTCGTACTCCGTCATCGACCCGGACACGTCGAGGCAGAGCACGATGTCGCGGTTGCGCAGTTCGGGCTGGAACACCGTCGTGCTCACCACGCGTGACCCGAGGGCCGTGCCGGCGAGCAGCAGCACCCCGAGCGCGGCGATCGTCGCGATGATGAGGCGCCGGTACCGCGACAGCGCGCGACGGTAACCGGGGAGCGCGGTGAGCCGTTCGGAGTGCGCGACCCACAGGGGCTCGGCGTTCGCCTTCCGGCGCCGCCCGGTGCGGGCCACGAGGACGACGACGGCGACCACCGCGGCCACGGCGAGGAGCCAGACGAGCGGCATCCACCAGTAGATCAGCTCCACGTCGTCACCACCTGGCGGGCGAGCGTGGCGGCCTCGGCGACGCTGCCCGTCTCGGCCTCGCGGAACTCGACCGGGTAGTAGGCCGACACGGCACGACTGAGTGGCGCGAGTCCGGCGCGATCGAGGTCTGCGAGGGTCATGACCTGGGCGCGGACGCCGCTGGACTCGTGCGCGTACATCCGGAGGATCGCGCCGAGCCGTTGGTGGGCGCGCCGCGTACTCAGGGCGCCGTCCCCGTGCTCGCGCTCGATCTCGCCGATGAGCGCGAGGTAGCGGTCGCGCAGGACGGTCGGCGACGGCTGCGGCGCCGGGCGCGGCGCGCTCCCGCGCGCGCGACGGCGCACGTGGGCGAGCATCCAGACGTACCACCCGATCACGAGCGCGATGAGCACGAGTCCGAGCACCGGCCAGAGCAGCGTGTACTGGACCGGTGCGTAGTAGCCGTTATCGCCGGGCATGTCGGTGGGCCTCGAGGAGGTGGAAGAGGACGGGGACGACGTCGTCGGCTCCGGTCACGCGCTGACCGCTGATGCCGAGTTCCTCGAGCTGGTCGAGGTGTCGGGCGGTGGCGCTGGTGACGGCCTCGGTGAACTCACGACGGAGCGCGTCGTCCGACCGGATGAAGGCCGGCAGGGACCGCTCGTCGGCGACGTCGACCATCGCCCGACCGGTGTACTCCGCCCGCATGAGGTCGGCGTCGCCGACCGAGATCCAGAGCACCTCGTGCTGGACGTGCAGGCGGCGGAGGATCTCCGACCGCTTCGGCGTGATCTCCTCGTCATCCGAGACGATCACGAGCAGACAGCGCTGCTTGACCGACCGTGCCGCGTAGCCGAGCAACTCGTCGAGATCGCTCTGGGGTGCCGCGAGCGACGCACGCCGGTCGATGTGCTGCAGCAGGCGCTCGAGTGCCGATTCGGTGCCGGCGGGTCGGACGAGTTCCGGTGCGGCGGCGTCGCCGGCGACGAGACCGACGAGGTCGCCGTGCCGGATCGCGAGGTATCCCAGGATGCCGACCGCGAGGATGGCGACCTCGCGTTTGGTGCTCCCACCCTCGGCGAGCGCCGCGAGATCACGACCCGTGTCGACGACGAACAGCACCTGGTGTTTCCGCGTGGCGATGTAGCGCTTCACGAGTGGAGCGCCGTGTCTGGCCGTCGCCTTCCAGTCGATGTCCTTGATCTCGTCGCCCGGGGTGTACTCGCGGAGGTCGTCGAAGTCGAGGCTCCTGCCCTGGAACACCGAACGGTACTCGCCGTCGAGCATCCCCCGCACGCGGCGGTGGGCGTGGATGAAGAGTTTGGACTTCACCCGGTGGAGCAGCGGGGCTGACACGGGCCTACGGCGCCTGGACCGCTCCGAAGACGGCGTCGATGATCGTCTCGGGCGAGACGTCGTCGGCCGCGGCTTCGAAGTTCAGGATGATGCGGTGCCGCAGCACCTGGTGGCGGTAGCCCTTGACGTCCTCCGGGATGACGTGGTCACGCCCGGCGAGGATCGCGAGCGCCCGCGCGACGGTGCTGAACGCGATGCTGGCACGCGGGCTCGCCCCGTACTCGATGTAGCTCGCGAGCTTCGGCGGCAGGTAGTCGCTCGCATGGCGGGTCACGTAGACCGTCTGGACGATGTAGTTGAGGATCGATGCGTCGAGGTAGACCCGCTTGGCGAGGGACTGCAGGAACAGGACGTCCTCGAGGCTCACCCCCGGGCGGTCCTGGTCGGTCTCGTAGAGCCCGGAGTTCACCCGACGGACGATCTCGGCCTCCTCGCCGATCGTCGGGTAGTCGAGCACCTCCTTGAGGAGGAAGCGGTCGAGCTGCGCCTCGGGCAGGTGGTACGTGCCCTCCTGCTCGATGGGGTTCTGCGTGGCGAGGACGAAGAACGGCTTCGGCAGCGGATAGTGCGTGCCGCCGATGGAGGTCTGGCGTTCCTGCATCGCCTCGAGCATCGCGCTCTGGGTCTTCGCGCTCGACCGGTTGACCTCGTCGAGGAGCACGAAGTTCGCGTGCACGGGCCCGAGCTGGGTCTGGAACGCGCCCGTGCGGGCGTCGTAGATCTGGGTGCCGATGATGTCGCTCGGCAACAGGTCGGGGGTGCACTGGATGCGTTTGAACGAGGCGTTCACCGCTTGGGCGATCGATTCCGCCGCGGTCGTCTTCGCGAGTCCTGGGACGCTCTCGAGCAGGACGTGTCCGCCCGAGACGAGTGCCGCGAGCAGGGTGGTGCGCAGGCCCTGCTGGCCGACCACCTTCGCATCGTAGGCACCGACGATCTCGGAGAGGATGCTGCGGGCCCGCTGCAGCTCGGCTGGCGCGATGGCGGTGCTCGGCGTCACGGTCACTGGTCTCCCTGGCGAGGCTGGCGGTCCGGACGGATGACCGTCGAACGCGGATCCGCCTGGTGGAACCCGGCGGTCCGAACAGTCTACGTGTGAAGATCCGGAGCTCGGACGCCTCGGCCACCGGATGGCCACCAGGGCGTCGGCCGCCGTTCGCCCACCGTCCCCCTCGCGTCCACCGCCGCTTCCTACCGTGGATCGATGACATCTGCAGCGCACGGGAGGCACCCGGAGACCGACGGCGCGACGGCGATCGTCCCGGTCAGGGGCGGTTCGAAGGGGATCCACCGCAAGAACCTCAGGACGGTCCGCGGGAGCACCCTCATCGCGCGATCGGTCGAAGGGCTGCTGCGGTCGGGTGGCGTCTCGCGCGTGGTCGTCACGACCGATCACCCGGACCTCGCCGCCGCCGCCGTCGCCGCCGGTGCCGAGGTCATCGACCGGCCGGCCGAACTCGCCGAGGACAGCACCTCCTCCGAGGCCGCGCTCCTCCACGCGCTCGGCGTCCTCGCGGAGCGCGGAGAGCTGACCCCCGTGACGGTGTTCGCGCAGGCGACGTCGCCCTTCCTCGACGTTGAAGCACTCGACGACGCCGTCGCCCTGGTCTCCTCCGGGCGGGCGGACTCCGTCTTCGCCGCGGTGCTCGACCACGGATTCCTCTGGACGGAGAAGACGAAGGGTGCCCGAGGGATCGGTCACGACCACCGCGAGCGGCCCCGGCGACAGGACCGCGCCCCGCAGTACCGCGAGACCGGCTCGTTCTACGTCTTCGACACGGACGGCTTCCTCGAGGCCCGGCACCGCTTCTTCGGCCGGATCGCGCCGGCTGTCACCAGGTCCTTCGCCGCGCTCGACATCGACGAACCGGAGGATCTGCTCGTCGCCGAGGCGATCGCCGGACTCGCCGAACGTCAGCTGGGCATCCCGTCGGGCTCCGAGCGTTCGGAGCACCACCTCGACGTCGACGCCGTCGTCACCGACTTCGACGGGGTCCACACCGACGACCGCGCCAGCATCGACGCCGACGGGGTCGAACGGGTGAGCGTCCATCGCGGTGACGGCCTCGGCGTCCGTCAGCTGCGCGAGGCCGGGCTGCCGTTCCTGATCCTGTCGACCGAGCGGGTCCCGATCGTCGCCGCACGCGCGGCCAAACTCGGCGTCGACGTCGTATACGGCTCAGCCGACAAGGCGACCGCACTCCGCGACTGGGCCACGGCGAAGGGTGTCCCACTCGACCGCATCGCGTACCTCGGCAACGACGTCAACGACATCCCGGCCCTCGAGATCGTCGGCTGGCCGGTCGTCGTCGCCGATGCGCACCCGGAGGCCCGTGCCGTCTCCCGGCTCGTCCTGGAACGCCGAGGCGGCGACGGAGCCGTCCGCGAACTCGCCGACCTCGTCCTCGCCGCACGCGCGACCCTCGACCCCCTGAAGCTGTCCACGCTGCAATCGAACGGAGCACGACCATGAGCATCCACCAGGACGCGAACGACACCACCGACCTCGACGGCCGGACGCAGCCGTCTCCCGTGCGCATCGACGGCATCCCCGTCGGCGGCGGCGCCCCCGCGTACGTCATCGGGGAGATCGGTCTCAACCACAACGGCGACGTGGAGCTCGCGAAGCGACTCATCGACGTGGCCGCCGACGCCGGCGCACAGGCCGTCAAGTTCCAGAAGCGCACGCCGGAGATCTCGACGCCGGCGCACATGCGCGACGTCCCGCGGCAGACGCCGTGGGGTGAGATGAGCTACCTCGACTACCGCTACCGGGTCGAGTTCGACCGTGAGCAGTACATCGAGATCGGCGACCACGCCACCCTGCGAGGCCTCAGCTGGTTCGCCTCCCCGTGGGACGAACCGTCGGTCGACTTCCTCGAGGACCTGGGCGTCAGCGCGCACAAGGTCGCGTCCGCCTCCGTGACCGACTCGGGCCTCCTGACCCGTCTCGCCGCGACCGGGAAGCCGATCATCCTCTCGACCGGCATGTCGACGCTCGAGCAGATCGACCGCGCCGTCGAGATCCTCCGGGGCTCGCCGCTGGTCATCCTGCACGCGACCTCCACGTACCCCTTGCCCGCCGAAGAGGCGAACCTCCGGATGATCGACAGCCTCGCCGCCCGGTACCCCGGTGTGCCGATCGGGTACTCCGGCCACGAGACCGGTCTGCAGATCTCCCTCGCCGCGGTCGCCCTCGGGGCCACGATGGTGGAACGCCACATCACGCTCGACCGTGCCATGTGGGGCTCGGACCACGCCGCGTCGCTCGAACCGCACGGCTTCTCGAACCTCGTCCGCGACATCCGGGTCATCGAGACCGCCATGGGTGACGGCGTCAAGCGCATCTTCCCCGGCGAACTCGCCCCACTCGCGAAGCTGCGCAGGGTCGATGCCTGATCATGGGCCCCGCCGTCGGGTGATCGGGGTGGTGGACTCCGACTCCTTCGTGAAGTGGGGCGCCGCCACCCTCTCCCGCGCGACCGGCTGGGACGTCGACCTCGTCCTCATCGAGAGCGACGTGTCCGCCACCGACCGGCAAGTGGACATCGCTCTGCTCCACACGGCGTTCGAGGGGCGGACCGTCCGTCGCCTGTCGCTCCGACGACTCGTCGACCTCATCCGGACCGAGCAGCCGGACGGCGTGTTCGTCTCCACGCGTGGGCCGGTCGCCGAGGTCGTCATCTCGGAACTCCTCGCGCTCGGGCGCGCCACCCGCCCAGTGCTGCTCACCGGTCTGCCCGGCATCTCCATCCCGGCGAAGTGGAAGGGGATCTTCCTCCGCGCGCAGGCGGACGTCTTCGTCCTGCACAGCCACCGCGAGGTCGCCGCCTACCGTGAACTCGCGCTGACGCACGGGGTCGAACCGGCGTTCGCGCTCGCGACCCTGCCGTTCCTGACGGACCCGGCGACCGAGTCACCGGCCGAGCCCGCCCCGCGTACCCGGGTCGTCTTCGCCGCCCAGGCCACCGTCCCGGCCGATCGCGGCGACCGTCTCCGGATCCTCTCCTGGCTGCGGACCCTCGCGAACCGGCACCGCGACCTCGACGTCGTGATCAAGGTGCGCGGCCTCGCCGGCGACCCGCAGACCCATCACGAGCACTACCCCTTCGACACCCTCCTGACCGGTCCGACACCCGACAACCTGCGGGTCGCCACCGGGTCGATGGCGGTCCACCTCGGCCACGCGGCCGGGCTCGTCACCGTGAGTTCCACCGCCGCGATCGAGGCCATCGCGGCCGGGGTCCCGGTCATCCTGCTCGACGACTTCGGTGTGGACCCGGCACTTATCAACACCGTCTTCGAGGGCAGCGGGCTGTTGGCTTCCAAGGACGACCTCATGGCCGCCCGGTTCCGGCACCCGAACCCGGACTGGCTGCAGCAGAACTACTTCCACCCCGCCGAAGAGGACGACTGGATCCAGCGGTCGGAGGAGGCGTTCGCCGCGCGCGACCTCGGGACCCTGCCGATCCGTCCTCGGGCACGACAGAGTCGCGGCGGCATGCTCCGCACCGGTTGGGAGCGGCGTCGGGCGTTCGGGCGGGCCGACACGAGCGCGCTGGGCACGGTCGCCTTCGTCGTCGGGCGGCCACTGCAGATCGCTCGCCGTCTGGTCCGTCGCGCTCGTGGCGTCCAGCCGGCCGAGCGCCAACCGATCCCCTCCCGTCGGCTCGCGCCGATCGAGACGGAGACACCGGTGCGCGCTCCGCACGGGGCTCGTCACCGCACGGCCCGCTGACGGGAGCGCCGCTCGACCGGAGACCGGTCGGGCGACGCTCCAGGCTCAGTTGGAGCCGACCGTCACCACCGGTGCGCCCGTGGAGGTGTCGTCGGCGGGCATCTCGGCGGCCAGGCGGTTGGCCTCCTGGATGAGCGTCGCGACGATCTCCGATTCCGGCACGGTCTTGATGACCTCGCCCTTGACGAAGATCTGGCCCTTGCCGTTGCCGCTCGCGACGCCGAGGTCGGCTTCGCGTGCCTCTCCGGGGCCGTTCACGACGCAGCCCATGACGGCGACGCGCAGTGGGACGCTCATCCCCTCGAGGCCGTCGGTCACGTCGTTCGCGAGCTTGTAGACGTCGACCTGCGCGCGCCCACAGCTCGGGCAGGAGACGATCTCGAGCTTGCGCTCGCGGAGGTTCAGCGACTGCAGGATCTGCAGCCCGACCTTGATCTCCTCCGCCGGCGGCGCGGAGAGCGAGACACGGATGGTGTCGCCGATGCCCTCGGAGAGCAGGATGCCGAAGGCGGTCGCGCTCTTGATCGTGCCTTGGAAGGAGGGACCGGCCTCCGTCACGCCGAGGTGCAGCGGCCAGTCACCGCGCTCGGCGAGCAGCCGGTAGGCCTTCACCATGACGACCGGGTCGTTGTGCTTGACGGAGATCTTGAAGTCGTGGAAGTCGTGCTCCTCGAAGAGGCTCGCCTCCCAGACGGCGCTCTCGACGAGCGCTTCTGGGGTCGCCTTGCCGTACTTCTGCAGCAGCCGCGGGTCGAGGGAACCGGCGTTGACACCGATGCGGAGGGAGACGCCAGCGGCCTTCGCGCGCCGGGCGATCTCGCCGACCTGGTCGTCGAACTTCCGGATGTTGCCGGGATTGACCCGGACGGCCGCGCACCCTGCGTCGATCGCGGCGTAGACGTAGGCGGGCTGGAAGTGGATGTCGGCGATCACCGGGATCTGACTCTTCTTCGCGATGATCGGCAGCACCTCGGCGTCGTCGCGGGTCGGGACGGCCACGCGGACGATGTCGCAGCCCGAGGCCGTGAGCTCGGCGATCTGTTGGAGGGTCGCGTTGATGTTGGTCGTCTGGGTCGTCGTCATCGACTGGACGCTCACCGGGGCATCGCCGCCGACGAGCACCTTGCCGACCTTGATCTGTCGCGACTTGCGCCGCGGGCTGAGCGTCTCGGGAACCGACGGAAGACCCAGATTGATAGCTACCACGAGCCTCAGCTTACGCGCGCGACGCCCCGCAGGCTCCCCGTGAGCTGAATGCCTGCTGGGACGTCGCGATCCACGGTCAACGGGCGGGCGGTGCCTCGCGATTCGCTCGCAGGACGCCGAGCCGTTCCCGGTACTCGACCTCGTCGATGTCGCCCTGGGCGAAGCGCTCGGCGAGCGTCTGCTCGGCGCTCCGCGACCCGTCCTGGCGCCAGGCCCACGGCGGGCCCTGGTGGCCGTCCGGGGACGCCCCGGACCAGGCTCGGCGACGCCACCGCCGACCGACGAGCGCGACGATGAGGACGATCACGGCGATCCAGAACGCGGGGATGAGCAGCAGCCAGAGGAGGTGGAAGCCTGGTCCGGGACCGCCGGGATGCATGGCGGTCGCGGCGAGCACGATCAGGGAGGTGGACATGGAGGACTCCGTTCGTCGGGCGGACGACGACCGTCGTCCGCATCACGACCCCGAGCCTCCTCCGGATGGTGGCCGAGGGCATCCGACGACGGGACGGATCACTTGACTCCCCTGGGAGTACGACCACCGGTCGCTCAGACGCCGGGACTGACGAGCCCGGTCTCGTAGGCGATGACGACGAGGCGGACCCGGTCGCGCGCGGCGAGCTTCGACATGATGCGCGACACGTGGGTCTTCGCCGTGAGCGGGCTGAGGAACAGCGCCCCTCCGATCTCCTCGTTGGTGAGTCCGCGTCCGACGAGACCCAGCACCTCGCGTTCGCGCTCCGTGAGCCCGGCGATCACGGCGTCGTCGAGCGGCGCGGTGATCGCTCCGGCGACCTGGGTGAGCAGCCGCCTCGTGACCCCGGGCGACAGCAGGGCATCACCCGACGCGACCACTCGGACGGCCCGGATGAGCTCGGCCGGCTCGGTGTCCTTCACGAGGAAGCCGCTCGCGCCTGCCCGGATCGCCTGCGCGACGTACTCGTCGAGCTCGAAGGTGGTGACGACGATGATGCGGGTGGCCTCGAGCGCCGGATCCGCGACGATGGCCTCGGTGGCGGCCAGGCCGTCGCCTCCGGGCATCCTGATGTCCATGAGCACCACGTCCGGTCGTTCCCGACGGACGACGATGAGCGCCTCGTCCCCACCGGCCGCCTCACCGACGACCGCGATGTCGGGCTCCGCGTCGAGGAGGGCGCGGAACCCGCCGCGGATGAGTGCCTGGTCGTCGGCGACGACCACGCGGATCATGCGACGCCTCGGACCGGCACCCGGGCCGTGACACGGAAGCCGCCGAGCGGACTCCGCCCGGTCTCGAGGGTGCCGCCGAGGAGCTCGGCGCGCTCGGTCATGCCGAGGAGGCCGTTGCCGTGCTCCGCGGGTCCGGGTGGGGCACCGACCCCGTCGTCCTCCACGAGCAGGCGATAGGTGCCGTCGACCTCGACGAGCTCGACGCAGACCCGTCCGGCCTGCGCGTGCCGGAGGACGTTCGTGACGCTCTCCTGCGCGATCCGGTACAGCGCCTGCTGCACGGCCGCGCCGGGCGTGGAGACGAGGCGCAGCTCGAGTACCGCGTCGACGCCCTGGTCTCGGAGGGACTGGACGAGGACTGGTAGTGCCTCGAGATCCGGCCCCGGTCGCCTCGGCGCGCCGGTCGTGGGATCCTGGGCCGCATCGGCACCACGGAGGACGTCGAGGAGGCCACGGACCTCGTCGAGCGACGCCTTGCTCGACCCCTTGATGTTCGTCAGAGCCTCCCTGGCACGTTCGGGCTGGGTGTCCATGAGATGCAGGCCCATGCCGGCCTGGACGGTGATCTGCGCGAGCGAGTGGGCGACCACGTCGTGCAGCTCACGGGCGATGCGCACGCGCTCCTCCTGCGCGGCGGACGCCCGGCGTTCACCTTGACGCCGGCGATCCGCGTCGAGCTGTTCGCGCCGGGTGCGGAGTCCCTCGGCGAGGAGGACGGCGACGATGACGAGGGCGGTCGTGGCCCCGACACGGAAGCCCGACACCTTCCAACCGACGGCGAGCGCGACGGTCAGGGCGAGCGCCCACCCGAGTCCCAGCGACGGATAGGCCCAGCCGCGCGCCCCACGGACGATGCCGGAACCCGCGGCGAACGCCAGCGCCACGGCGGGAGGGCCCCAGGTGGGACCCGTCAGCATCGAGGCGGTCGACAGCACGGCGACCGCCGCGACCGTCGGCCCGGGCGACCGCCTGGCAGCGAGCAGGCAGAGCACGCCGGCGAGTGCCAGGAGGACTGCCGAGGAACGGGACCACCCCGAGGCACCGGCACCCGGGCCGAAGGAACCGTGGAGGGCGAGCACCGCTGTCGCGGGCACCTGGACAAGGAAGGACACCACCACCGGCGCCCAGAGGCGCCAGACGGGGCGTTCGGGTCGGCGATCGCTCGGCGTCGTCCAGGGTGCCGAACCCGTCTCGACCGATGCCATCCCTGCATGCTACTCGCGGGTCGGAGCCGCCGCGTCGCCCGCACGGAGCCTGCACCGTACTCCCCGGGGAGTACGGCCGTACCGGGATGGGACGGTCCCGCGGGCTCCGGTCGCGTCGGCCTAGCCGAAGAGGTTGACCGGCTTGACGATGTCGGCGTACACGAGGAGCGCGCTCATGCCGCCGAGGACGATCACCACGCCGAAGGTGAGCGGGATGAGCTTCGCCGCGTCCACCGGTCCCGGGTCGCGACGTCGGAAGACCTTCGCGAAGCGGCGACGGATCGCCTCCCAGAGCGCTGCTGCGACGTGCCCGCCGTCGAGGGGCAGCAAGGGGATGAGGTTGAAGACGAAGAGCGCGACGTTGAGCGACCCGAGGATGCCGAACACGGTCGCCGCCTTCGACGCGACGGGGATCTCGTCGAGGCTGACCACCTCGCCCACGACCCGTCCGACGCCCACGACACTCATCGGCCCGTTGGGGTCGCGCTCGCCGGATCCGAACGCGGCCTGCCCGACGTCGATGAGTCGCTGGGGCAGGTTCAGGATGATGTTGGCGGTCCGGGCGATCGTGTCGCCGACGGTCGGCAGGATCGTGGTGACGGGCTGCGCCACCATCTGCTGCTGCGGGGTGATGCCGACGAAGCCGACCTCATGGGTCTTCGCCGAGCCGTCGGCGTTCGTGACGATCTTGCCGGTCTCGGCGTCGACGACGTCCCGCTCGAGCAGCAGCGGCGTCAGGGTGAGGTCGAGTCGCTGCTCTCCGCGGGCGACCTCGAGGGCCAACGGCTTGCCCGGCGAATCCTGCACGGCCGCGGAGATCTCGGCGAAGGTGGAGATCGGGGTGCCGTCGATCGAGAGGATCGTGTCGCCCGGCTTCAAACCCGCGGCGGCCGCCGGACCCTGCGGATCCCCCGCTGCACAGCTCTGGCGGTCGCTGGTGGACGGCAACACGCACTCGTACACCGAGGTCAGCGTGCTGCTCTGCTGCGGGACGCCGAACCCCGACACGGCGATACCGATGAACAGGACGGCGAGGACGAGGTTCATGAACGGCCCGCCGAGCATGACGACGATCCGCTTCCAGACGGGCAACCGGTAGAAGGTGCGCTCCTCGTCGCCGGCGCCGATCGTGTCGGCACTCGCCTCCCGCGCGTCCTGGACCAGCGTGTCGAAGAAGCCGGTGCTGGCGTTCCGGGCGGCACCGCCGGGCTGCTTGGGCGGGAACATGCCGATCATCGAGATGTAGCCGCCGAGCGGGATCATCTTGACGCCGTACTCGGTCTCGCCCTTGCGGCGCGACCAGATGGTGCGACCGAAGCCGATCATGTACTGGGTGACCCGCACGCCGAACAGCTTCGCGGGCACGAGGTGACCGACCTCGTGCAGCCCGATGGACACGATGAGGCCCACGAGCACGATCACGATGCCGAGGAGGTAGAGGAGGACGGATTCCACGGCGTAACCCTACTCGCGCGGTCGGGTCACCGGCTGCACGCCGGCTGTACGGCCGCTCGGAAGCTTCCGACGATGGACGGGCAGGTCAGCCGATGCGCTGCTGCGCGCGAGCCCTCGCCCAGCGCTCCGCCTCCGCGAGCGCCTCCCGGGTGAGCTCGCCCTCGGGCGCCTCGTGGTCGTCGACGACCGCGCGGACGGTGTCGAGGATGCCGAGGTAGCCCAGCCGACCCGCGTGGAAGGCCGCAACGGCCTCCTCGTTCGCCGCGTTGAACACGGCCGGATAGGTGCGACCCTGCCCGCCCACGAGCTTGGCCAGCCGCACCGCCGGGAAGGCCTCGTGGTCGAGGGGCTCGAACGTCCACTGCTGGCGCGAGGTCCAATCGAGCGGGACGCCGACGCCTGGGACCCGGTTGGGCCAGTCGAGCCCGAGGGAGATGGGGAGCCGCATGTCGGGCGGGGAGGCCTGGGCGATGGTGGAACCGTCGATGAACTCGACCATCGAGTGGACGATCGACTGCGGGTGGACCGTCACCTCGATGCGGTCGTATGGGACGTCGAACAGCAGGTGCGCCTCGATCACCTCGAGACCCTTGTTGACGAGGGTCGCCGAGTTCGTCGTGACGACGAGACCCATGTCCCAGGTGGGGTGGGCGAGTGCCTCGGCCGGCGTGACGCCGGCGAGCGACGCGCGGTCCCGTCCGCGGAACGGTCCTCCCGAGGCGGTCAGGACGAGCCGTCGCACCTCCGTGGCGGTGCCGGATCGGAGGGCCTGGGCGATCGCGGAATGCTCGGAGTCCACGGGCACGATCTGGCCGGGTGTCGCGATCCGCCGGACGAGGTCGCCACCGACGATGAGCGACTCCTTGTTCGCGAGCGCGAGCGTCCTGCCCGTCTCGAGGGCCGCGAGGGTCGGGCCGAGCCCGATGGAGCCCGTGATGCCGTTCAGCACCACGTCGGCGTCGACGCTGCGGATGAGCCGCTCGGCGTCGGCCGCGCCCAGGGCCGTGTCGTCGACGTGGAAGGCGGCGGCCTGCTCGGCGAGGAGCTCGGCGTTCGAGCCGGCCGTCAGGCCGACGACCTCGAAGCGGTCGCGGTCACCCCGGATGACGTCGAGTGCCTGCGTGCCGATCGAGCCGGTTGATCCGAGGATGATGACGCGTCTCACGGCGGTCAGTCTACGTCGGCGGCGGTGCGGGCCGCTCAGCCCGCGGCGGGAGCCGTGGTGCTGCTCGCGTCGAGGATGTCGATGACGAACACGATGGTGTCGTCGGCCTCGATGCCCGCCTGGCTGTTGCCGCCGCTCGGTCCGTACCCGAGGTCGGGTGGGATGACGGCGATGACCTGCGATCCGATGTGCTGGCCGGCGATGGCGCTCGAGAAGCCCTTCACCACGGCGGACAGCTGGAAGTTGGTCGGTCCGTTGCCCCAGCTCTCGTCGAAGACCTCGCCGGTCCGCCAGTTCACACCCTGATAGTTGATGATGACCTCGGCGTCGGGCTGCACCACCGCTCCGTCGCCCTGCTTGAGGACCGCGACCTGGAGATCGGCCGGAGCGGGCTCCTCGGGGATGGTGACCGTGGGTCGTCCGGCGGTGTCGAGCTCGACCGCGGGCATCCCGGCGACGGGCTCCTGCGGGACGCCGTCCGCCTTGGCGTCGCTGTGCACCGTGCTGAGGACGTCGGCCACGACGACCAGCGGCTGGTCGGCCTGGACCGTGCCGTCGCTCGACCCTGCGGAACCGAACCCGTCGCCCGCCGTGACGAACGCCGCGACGCGCGATCCGACGTTCGTGCACTCGACGGCGCGGACGAGGCCCTTCAGGTACTTCTGGTCGTTGACCACGATCGCCGTCGCCGGGCTCGCACCGTAGGCGGTCTGCGCGACGATCGACCCGGTCACGGCGTTGTAGATCGACATCTCGACGAACGTCGTGTCGCCGGGATCGACCCGCTCTCCGTCGCCCTTGGCCACGATCGTGCGTTCGGTCGTATCTGCGGCGAGGGTGCCCTTCGCGAAGGTGACCTCGGGGATCGAGCCGAAGTCGCCACTGACGCTGATCGCCTTGGACGCCTTGCCTGCGCTCGTGTCGGCGCACTCCCCCGGACTGGGAAGCGCTTGCGACTGCGACGTCGCCGAACTGCACGCGGTCAGCGACACGAGGGACGCGATGACGGCCAGAAGGCAGAGGCTCTTGCGCACAGGGGAACTTTCGGTCGTTGCTGAGGGGTCGGTCCAGTTTCACCCACCAGGCTCCATGCTGGCTGACAGCGCGCCGAACATCCGCGGTGGGCGGTCACACGTGAGTATGCCGGGTCGCGCATGCGTCGGCGGGTACAGTCGTGCGCATGGCCGATGAGGAGCAGACGCAGCGACGCGCCCAGGAACCCTCCGACCAGACCACGGTCGAACCGTCGACGGACGACACGGTGGCCACGCCCTCGAAACCCGGTGTCGTCTACTACTTCGGACGAGCCGTCCTGAACACGACGGCGAAGCTGCTCTACCGCCCCAAGATCATCGGTCGGAAGAACGTCCCGAAGCGTGGGCCGGTCATCCTGGCGAGCAACCACCTCTCGTTCATCGACAGCATCGCGATCCCGATCAGCGCGCCACGACGGGTGCAGTTCCTGGCGAAGTCCGATTACTTCACCGGACGCGGTCTGAAGGGCTGGGTCTCGCGCACCTTCTTCACCTCGATCGGCGCGGTCGGGGTCGAACGTGGCGTCGGACAGGCGGCGCAGGAGGCGCTCGACCAGGGACGCCGGATCCTCGAGAGCGGCGAGGCCTTCGCCATCTACCCCGAGGGCACCCGGTCGCTCGACGGACGGCTGTACCGCGGCAGGACCGGTGTCGCCTGGCTGGCACTCACCACGGGCGCGACGGTCGTCCCAGTGGGCCTCATCGGCACCGACGACCTCATGCCGGTGGGCACCACGATCCCGAAGTTCAAACCGGTCACGGTGATCTTCGGTGAACCCATCGACGTGAGCCACCATGGCCCGGCGACCTCAGGACGCGCCAGACGCAAGGCGACGGACGAGATCATGGCGGCGATCCACGCCCTCACCGGCCAGGAGCTCGCGAACGCCTACAACGAGTCGCCGCCCGCCGACACCGTCGAGCGCATCAAGCGCGCCTTCCGCCCGGAACGGCTCTGAGCCGCGGCGTCGGTCCACTCCTCAGGTGGTCGTCGCGACGACGATCGTCGGCTCATGACGGACCGGGAAGTTCACCGAGTTGGCGATGAAGCACAGCTCGTTCGCGCGGGCGTGCCCTGCACGCGCCGCCTCGACCATCGACGCATCGGCGACCGTGACCTGCGGACGCAGGACCACCTCCGTGAACGCACCGCTGCCCGCGCCGTCCTCGACCATGGTCCCGACGGCGTCGTCCGTGTAGGCCGTCACCACGACACCGAGGGTCACGGCGACGTGCAGGTAGGACAGGAGATGGCACTGGGCGAGGGCCGCGAGGAGCAGCTCCTCGGGGTTCCATCGACCCGGGTCGCCGCGGAACGGTTTGTCGGCCGAGCCCTCGAGGTCGTGCTTCCCGGCGGCCGTCACCGTGAGCGCCCGTGAGTAGTCCCGGTACCCGCTCGTGCCCGTCCCGAGGTCTCCGTCCCAGCGGACGCCGATGGTGTAGTCGTGGTGGCCCGTGATCATGCCACCAGTATCCCACTGGCCTCCCCACAGCGGCCCGCGTTCGCGGCCCCGCTGTCGGGAGGTCGCGCTACGCTGGAGGACTATGACTGACACGCTCGACACCACGGACCAGACGACCGCCTCCGCCCCCAGCGTGACGCAGGAGCGTCGCATCGTGACGGCCGTCCCGGGCCCGCGCTCGCAGGCGCTGCACGCCCGCCGGACCGCGGTCGTGTCCGATGGCGTGTCGAGTGTCCTCCCGGTGTACATCGAGCGCGCGCACGGCGCGATCGTCGTCGACGTCGACGGCAACCAGTTCATCGACCTCGGTGCCGGTATCGGTGTCACCACCATCGGCCACACGGAGTCCTCCGTGGTCGGCGCCGTCCAGAACCAGGCGGCCGACGTCCTGCACACCCTGTTCACGATCACCCCCTACGAGGAGTACGTGCGCGTCGCGGAGCTGCTCGCCGAGCACACCCCGGGCGACTTCGCGAAGAAGTCGGTGCTCGTGAACTCGGGCGCCGAGGCGGTCGAGAACGGCGTGAAGATCGCTCGCAAGTACACCGGTCGGCGGGCTGTCGCGGTGCTCGACCACGGCTACCACGGTCGCACCAACCTCACGATGGCGATGAACTACAAGGCCGCCCCCTACGCGACCGGCTACGGTCCGTTCGCCGGCGACGTCTACCACGCCCCCAACTCCTACCCCTACCACGACGGCCTGTCCGGAGCTGCGGCTGCGGCCCGCACCATCGCCTACCTCGAGAAGCGCATCGGCGCCACCGACCTCGCGTGCCTCGTCGTCGAGCCGATCCAGGGCGAGGGCGGCTTCGTCGTCCCCGCGGAGGGCTACCTCCCCGCGCTCCAGGAGTGGTGCACGGCCAACGGCGTCGTGTTCATCGCCGACGAGATCCAGAGCGGCATGGCGCGCACGGGCGAGTACTTCGCGAGCTCGCACTTCGGCCTCGTCCCCGACCTCGTGCTGAGCGCGAAGGGCATCGCCGGCGGTCTTCCGCTCGCCGCGGTCACGGGACGCGCCGAGATCATGGACGCGAGCCAGCCCGGCGGCCTCGGCGGCACCTTCGGCGGCAACCCCGTCGCGTGTGCCGCGTCGGTCGCGGTCTTCGAGTCGATCGAGTCCCGTGGTCTCCTGGCCGAAGCGGATCGCATCGGTGCCACCCTGACGGCAGCGCTGCTCGAGCTCCAGGGCAAGTACGACATCATCGGCGACGTCCGCGGCATCGGCGCGATGATCGCGATGGAACTCGTCCAGCCGGGTACCGCCTCGACGACGAAGGAGCCCAACCCGGCCGCCGTCAGCGCCATCGCCGCAGCCGCCGCGCAGCAGGGCGTGCTCGTCCTCACCGCCGGCACCTACGGCAACGTCCTCCGTTTCCTCCCGAGCCTCGCCGTCTCCGACGAGCTCATCGCGGACGCGATGACGGTCATCGATCAGGCGCTCGCAGCACTGTGAACACGGCGGTCCCCCAGACCTTCGGCGTCGCGGACGCGGTGGAGTTGGCCGTCGTCGAGCGCAGCGGCTTCATCGAGTCACGTCACGCCGGATCGGCGATCGTCCTCGGGCCCGAGGGCGAGGTCCTCGCGAGCCTCGGAGCACCGGACGCACCGGTCTTCCCCCGCTCGTGCCTCAAGCCCTTCCAGGCGATCACGATCATGAACGCCGGGGTGTCCCTCGAGGGCGCTCAGGCCGTGCTCGCGACCGCGAGCCATGCGGGCACCCGGAAGCACGTCCAGGTCGTGCGCAGTATGCTCGGCCGGGCTCGGATCGAAGACTCGGCGTTGCAGTGCCCGGCCGATTGGCCCGGTGATCGCGCGTCCCGCGACGAGCTGGTCCGGGACGGCCTCGGCACGAGCCCCCTGTACATGAACTGTTCCGGCAAGCACGCGGCCATGCTGCTCGCCTGCGCGCAGAACGGGTGGGACCAGGCGACGTATCTCGAGCCCGACCATCCGTTGCAGCTCGCCGTCCGCGACACCGTCGAGCGCTTCACCGGCGAGAAGCCCGCCGCCAGCGGGGTCGACGGCTGCGGGGCGCCGGTGTACGCCGTCTCCTTGACCGGACTCGCACGTGGCATCGGACGCGTCGTCAACTCCTCCCCCACCTCGCCGTTCGCCCTGTACCGGAACGCCGGGCTGCTCACGGCTGCGGTGCTCGCCAACGGCTGGGCGCTCGACGGACCAGGCCGGGCGAACACGCTCGTCATCGAACGCCTCGGCCTGTTCGCGAAGCTCGGGGCGGAAGGCGTGATGGTCATGTCAGCACCCGGCGGCGCGACCGTCGCGCTCAAGGTCCTCGACGGCTCGCTCCGGGCCTCGACGATCGTCGCGCTCCGGCTGCTCGTCTCGGTCGGAGCACTCGATGCGGCCGCCGTCGACGCCCTCGAGCCGGAACTCGACCTGGCCATCCACGGCGGAGCCGCCGTCGTCGGCCGGATCGCCGTCACCACGGTCTGATCGCCCGGCCGACAGCCTCAGTGCCTTCGGGTCAGGAGCCGAGCAGGTCCACACGCATCGCCTCCTGTCCGGCCCGCCACCACCAGGCACGGCCGCTCGCATAGCCGAGGAGCGGCGGGAGTTCACGGCTCCTGGTCACCTGCCGGAAGTCGGCGGCGGAGCAGCCGTGGACCACCAGGTCGGCACCGGCGGTGCTCGGCGGAAGGTCTCGCCCGACGACCAACCGGCCCGACAGCCACGTCTCGGGGTCGACGAGGACGACGATCGCGGCGTCGTCCTCCAGGACGTCGCTCTCGACGCCCGCGACGCCCGCGAGCGGTGCGGACGGGAACAGCTGCGCTGCCGGTTCGATGAGCCGCACGCGTAGCTCCGTCCCGGTCGAGCGCTGCAGCATCGCCCGGACCGCTCCGGTCGCGCGCGTGACGATGACGGTCGCGCGTGCCGGGCTCGGCCGCCAGCGGTGGACCCCGGGCGCAGAGGACGGTGACGTCGGCGACGGTGGAGCGAGCGCGATCTGCACCTCCGAGTCCTGCCAGTGCGCGCGGCCGGCGGGTCGGCGTGGATCGAAGCAGGAGGCGGGTGCGCCGGCGAC
Source organism: Plantibacter sp. CFBP 8804 (assembly GCF_014841225.1). Classification (NCBI taxonomy): domain Bacteria; kingdom Bacillati; phylum Actinomycetota; class Actinomycetes; order Micrococcales; family Microbacteriaceae; genus Plantibacter; species Plantibacter sp. CFBP 8804. The sequence goes on along the minus strand of NZ_JACYTU010000002.1, from coordinate 441,325 downwards.
GAGATGATCCTGCCGATCGGCGAGGCGGAGGACCAGGGTGCTGCCCAGCTGAGCCGAGAACCGGTGGACCACACCGCCGAGCCGGGAGGCGACGAGGACGACGCTGATGCCGCGGCGTCCCCCGTCTCGAAGCAGGCCGAGCAGTGCATCGCGGAGTGCGGCGCCGTGCTCGTCCCCGGCGGTGGCGAGGAGCGACTCCACGTCGTCGACGAGCAGGAGGGTGCGCTCGGTCGGGCGGAGCGGATCCGACAGCGCCATGACGGTGTCCCAGGCCTGCTCGGCATCCTGGCCGACGCGCTCCACGCGGAAGCGATCGCGCGCGCCGACCTCGAGCGTGTCCAGCAGGGTCGTTCGACCGGAACGTCCGGTGCCGAGCACCAGCAGCGAGCCGTCGTGCTCCGGACACCACACCGCGGGGCGTTGTGCCTGCTCCTCGGGGAGGTCCGCGAGGCCGAACACGATACCCTCCCCGGGAGGACAGTCGACACCGGTGCTCTCCGAGCCTCCGGCACGTCCCGCCTCGATCGCCGAGACAGCGCTCAAGGCCAGGCGTGCCGGCAGGGGGTCCAGCCATGGTCGCCGAGGTGCAGGCGCGTCGCGCCAGCGCTCACGGACCGCGAGGATGTCGTCGGACGTGGTGACCGCGGACTGGAACACGAGTCGTCGGTCGCCGTTCCAGACGATGCAGCGGCCCGGTGTTCCGGCCGGGATCGCGGCCGCATCGGGCACACCGAGGATCGCGGCGCTGTCGGGGCGCGAGGTGACCCGGAGCGAGAGGCGGAGCGTGCAGTTCGCGAGGATGGCGTCGGCGGCGACCGCCGCAGGACGCTGACTGCAGAGGATCAGATGCAGGCCGAGTGATCGCCCGCGGGCCGCGAGGTCGGCGAACACCTGATGGAGGTGCGGGCTCGCGTCGAGCAGTGCCTGGAACTCGTCGACGACGACGACGAGCCGTGCCGGGCGATGCTCCGGCAGGAGCACGGGGTCGAGCAGGTGCCGCGCCCCGTGTCCGGCGAGCACACGCTCGCGGTGGCGCAGCTCGGCACGCAGACTCGACACGACGCGGTCCGCCGCTCCCGGTTCGAGGTCGGTCACCATCCCGACCACGTGCGGCAGAGTCTCCACCGCTTGGAATGAGGCGCCGCCCTTGCAGTCGACGAGGAGCAGGGAGAGCTCCTGCGGCGAGCACTGCGCGGCGAGAGCCGTGATCCAGGTGATGAGCAGCTCGCTCTTGCCGCTCCCGGTCGTGCCGCCGACCAGTGCATGGGGTCCGTCCGCTCCGAGGTCCAGCAGCTGCACGCCCTCGACGCCGGTGCCGACGGCGACCCGGAGCGCATCGGGCCGCCAGTCGGATCCCACCGACGGGCGACGGCCCCGCACCGGATGCACCTGCGCGAAGGCGACGTCGGTCGGCAGACTCGAGAGGGTCGGGGACTCCCCCGTCGTGAGTGCGGCGGCGGTGAGCGCCTCGACGACGTGTTCCGCTTCGGCCTCCGCGAGCAGGGTTGGCGACACCGGCACGGACGTGGAGGCGCCGGTACCGTCGGCGAGGACGGTCTGGCCGTCGGTATCGAGGACGAGCAGGTGTCGGCAGCGGGTAGGGATGAGCTCGACAGTGTCGGACAGGGCGACGAGTACACCGCCGGTCGGCGGGCGTCCTTCCGATCGCCCCGCGGCGGACCCGACCGCTTCCCAGCGTTCGACGACCGAGACGAGGGTCGGCTCCGCCGGTCGCCCACCGGGCATCGGGTCGGCGGGGTCCGAGACCGCACGGTGTGGGAGGTCCTCGAGGAACGCCCAGGTGCGGTCGTCGGGAGCCGCGGGCTCACCGGAGAACTGCGCTGCCTGCGGCGGGAGCTGTCGGGCGAGCTGCAGGAGGATGCTGCGGGCCACCGCGCGCGCGAACACCTTCCCACCGACGATGCCGATCCCCTCGACCGCCTCGACCACGACCGGCGCCTCGGACAGCCGTGCCGCCCACTCCCATCGGTCGTCGTCCGCCCCCGCGTCCACTCGGACGGCACTCCTCGTCTCCCCTCGCCCGACGCAGACGAGCGTGCGGCGGGCCTCCGGTACCCGCCACCTGGCACGATCGGGTCCGTCGATGACCCCGAGGAGCCGACCGGCAGGGTGGAGTGCTCGCAGTTCCTCGCGTTCCTCGACGTGTGCTCGCGCGATGTCCTGCTCCAGCTCCTGCGCCGCAGCGTCATACGCCGCGCGCGCCCGCCGTCCGCGCCGACGTCTGGTCCAGCGTGCGTCGATGTAGCCGGCGACGGCGATGAGGGGCCCGAGCGCGGCGAAGACGAGGGTCACGGGTGAGCCGGTGATCGCGAACAGGGCGACCGACCCGACGACCGGGGCGAGACTTGCGAGGATCGGGAGCGACCCGGTGGGCGGCTCTGCCGGCGGGCTGGGGGCACGGAGGCGGGCCGGCGTCGTCGCGGGCCGGTGCGAGGTGGTCGCGGAGGGCGTCACGTCCGAAGGGCTCATGGCTCCACTGGAGCACCCTGCGGCCCTGACCGGCTGACGGGACGGTCCGACCGGGCGCGAAGCCCGCGCGAGCAGCGGCTGTGGAGCGGGCTCAGGAGGCGGGCTGCTCGACGCTCTCGTCGACCGCCGCGATGTCGAGCACGATGACCGAGACGTTGTCGCGTCCGCCGTTGTCGAGGGCGGCACGCAGGAGGAGTTCGGCCGCGTCGACCGGCGTGGCCCCCTCGGTCAGGAAGTACCAGATCCCGTGGTCGGTGAGTTCCTTCGTGAGCCCGTCCGAGCAGACGAGCCATCGGGCACCGGTCTCGATCGGGAAGAGCTCGACGTCAGGCACGGGGTCGTCCGACGGTCCGACGGCCCGGGTGATCATGTTGCTGTTCGGGTGGAACTCCGCCTCCTCCGGGCTGATCGCTCCCGCGCGGATCAGCTCCTGGACGATCGAGTGGTCTTCGGTGACCTGAACCAGCTCGCCGTCCTGCAGCCGGTACACCCTGGAGTCGCCGATGTTGAAGACCGCGACGCGCCCCTCGCCCTCGTCGGCCGTCAGCACGACACCGGTGACGGTGGTGCCCATGCCGAGTTCGCCCTCCTCCGCGGTGTCGATCATGTCCGCGACGGCCATGCGCAGCGCGTCGACGAGGCCGTCGACGGTGAGGATCTCGGCTCCCTCGGTGGCCTTGGTCAGGCGGTGCGCGACCGCGGCACTCGCGACCTCGCCGGCGGAGTGCCCACCCATGCCGTCGGCCACGGCGAACACGGGAGGGAGCGCCACGAAGGCGTCCTCGTTCAACTCGCGTCGCTTGCCGACATCGGTCATGCCGGCCCACGCGAGTGAGACTCGACGCCCGCCGGGCAGCGTGACGATCCGTTGCCCGTGCTCGGTCACGTCTGCTCCTCTAATACGGCTGGCGGTGGCTGATGCACCCTCGACGATAGTACGGTACCGGCCGACCGCAGGACCGCCCCACCCGGCTCGGCGGATTCCGTCCGGGGATCGGCGACGACGGATCCGGACGCCGGGGTCGGTCGGTCCTGCGGATCCGCTTGCCGCGACCCGTCCACGCTGTCATGATCGACGCATGACACGAGCGAGCTCCGATGCACCGGCGAAGGCGGCGCCGCCCGACGACACCTCGAAGGCGATCATCGAGCAGCTCCAGACCGACGGACGCCGCTCCTACGCCGAGATCGGGAAGGCCGTCGGACTCAGCGAGGCCGCGGTGCGGCAACGGGTGCAGAAACTCACGGAGTCCGGCGTCATCCAGATCGTCGCGGTGACCGACCCGATGCAGCTCGGGTTCACCCGACAGGCGATGATCGGCGTCCGGGTGACCGGTGACACCCGCGTGGTCGCGGACCGCCTGTCGGCGTTGTCGGCCGTCGACTACGTCGTCCTGACCGCCGGCTCCTTCGACCTGCTGGTCGAAGTGGTCTGCGAGGACGACGAGGAACTGATCGCGCTGCTGAACGACGAGATCCGCACCGTCGACGGTGTCTCCGGAACGGAGACCTTCGTCTACCTGCGCCTGCACAAGCAGCTCTACGACTGGGGCACCCGCTAGAGGGGATCCCCGCACCGGCGCAAGCCGTCCCCAGTATGACGTTCCGCCACCCCCGACAGAGGTACGCTCAACCCATGCCCGCGAAGCCGATCGGAGAACGGACTCCCCCGTCCGGCCCGTCGGCGTCGGGTGACACCGCCTCGGCACCCGGTCTCGCGGACACCGGGCCCACGAGAACGGGCCCGCACGCGGTCGAGGTCCCACGACGCGTCGGTCGGATGACCGGCTACAGCGCCTTCCCACAGCTGCTCTTCGGCCTGGCAGTCGTCGCCATCCTCTTCGCCACGCTCCTGTTCCAGGGCGTCGACGACAACTCCGTCCTCTTCTACATCGGGGTGATCCTGGCGTTCATCGCGACGGCGCTCGCGCCGATCGTGCCGTGGCACCAGGTGCCGCGGCTCCTCATCGCGCTCCCGATCCTCGACATCATCGCCATCGCGCTCATCCGGCAAGGCGAACCCCTGATCGGCGCGGGACTCCTCTGGGTCTTCCCGACCATCTGGATGGCGACGGCCTTCGGCCTCGCAGGTGCCATCACCGCCATCGTGCTCGTCTGCACCTCGAGCTGGTCCACGCTCGCGATGACGCCGGGACAGATCACCATCGCCAACCTGCCGGCGCTCGTCATCCTGCCCACGGTCCTCGCGTTCGTCGCCGTCTCCACCGCGATGACCGCGAAGCGGACGGAGGCGCAGCGCGTGCTGCTGAACAAGCAGGCCGGACAGCTCGAGACCGCCCTGGGGCGTGCACAGGACCAGGAGAGCCGCCTCGCGGAGATCCTGAACGCCGTGAACTTCGGCGTCGTCCGCTTCGACCGCATCGGAGCCCGGGCGATGGTCAACCGGTTCCAGACGCGGCTGCAGGACGAGGTCGGCGAGCTGTCCGACGTCAATCCCGCACTCCCGGTGTGGGCCGAGGACGGACTGACCCTCCTCCAGCCGCAGGACAAGCCGTACATCCGTGCACGCCGTGGTGAGGAGTTCGAGAACCTCACGGTGTGGCTCGGCGCCCCCGGTACCGAGCGGATCGCCCTCGCCCTCACCTCCCGCCGCCTCTACGACCACGAGGGCGGCTACGACGGCACGGTGCTCGTCTCACGCAACGTCACGAGCGAGATCAACGCGATCCGCGCCAGGGACGACCTCGTGGCCTCCGTGTCGCACGAGCTCCGGACGCCGCTGACGTCGATCCTCGGGTACCTCGACCTCGCGCTCGACGACCCGGGGCTCCCACCGCGGGTCGCGAAGCAGCTCACGATCGCCCAGACGAACGGCGATCGACTCCTCGAACTCATCGCGGACATCCTCGCAGCCTCCCGCGACGTGAACCGGACCATGGTGCTCGAACGCTCCGAGTGCGAGCTCCGGGAGATCGTCGACCGCTCGGTCGAGTCGTTGGCGCACGTGGCCGCCGAACGGAGCATCACCATCGTGCGCCACGACGAGGAGGCCGTGCCGTTGTTCGCCGACCCGTTCCGCCTCCGGCAGGTCGTCGACAACCTGCTCTCGAACGGCATCAAGTACAACCGGGACGGCGGCGAGCTGAGCGTCGGTGTCACCGCGGAGGGCGACACCGCCTGGGTCATCGTGCGGGACACCGGCATCGGCATCTCCGAGGAGGACCAACCGAAGCTCTTCGAGCGGTTCTTCCGCTCCGACCTCGTCCGCAACTCCACGGTGCACGGCAGCGGTCTCGGCCTCGCGATCAGTCGGGACATCGTCCGTCTGCACGGCGGCGACCTCACCGTCCACAGCGTGCTCGGTGAGGGCACGACCGCGGTCGTCCGTATTCCGAGAGGCGGCACCGAATGACCTTCGACAGCCAGACCGTCGCGGTGATCAACGCGCTCGTCATCTTCGTCTGCGGCGCGACGTTCATCGTCAACACCTTCATGCGGAAGGACGACGCGAGCGGGAGGGTGTGGTCCGTGTCCTACATGGCCGGGATGTTCACCAGCTTCTCCTACGTCGTCAGCGCCCTGAGCCAGGAGGCCTGGTGGGCGATCGCCGCCGGGAACGGTGGATACGTGCTGAGCATCGCCGCCCTGTGGTCCGGCGCGCGGCTCTTCAACGGCAAATCGAGTCTGCTCTGGGTCTCACTCATCGGGACGGCGGTCACGATCGTCGCCGCGCTCGCCGCCGGCCCCTCGGGAGGCCCCTGGGCGGGCGCGCCTGCGACGTTCCTCTGCATCGCCCTCTTCGCGGGCCTCGGCGCGGCTGAGACGCTCGTCGGCGCGATGCGGGACAACCCGACCACCCGTGGTTTCACCATCGTGCTCGGCATCGCGTCGGCGTTCTTCGCGGCTCGGCTGGTCGCACTCCTCGTGGAGGGGCCGGACGGTTCGTTGTTCACGACGCTCTTCGGGACCGTGGCCGCCTCGCTGCTGCTCATCGCGCTCCTCATCGTCGCGACCGTGGTGCTCTCGGTCCTGCGGGCCGAGCGCGCCGCACCCGCCAGCCGACGGCACGGGAGCATCGTCGCGTACACGGGCGACGACGTCCTCCTCCAGGAGTCCTTCGTCCGGATCGTCGACGACTGGCTGGAACGGGCGAACTTCCATGACGAGCAGCTCGCGATCCTCCACGTCCGGCTCGACGACCTCGATGAGATGAAGACGGCGTTCGGAGCAGCGTTCAGCAGTGAGGTCGCCGAGGGGTTCATCTCCTCGGTCCGTCGGTACGGCCCGACGCTCTCCGACATCGGCGAGGACGGCGCGGGGTGTCTCCTGATCGCGACCCCCGCAACGGACGCCGACGTCGCGCTCCAGGCGGCCAAGGGCATCCAGGACGGCCTGCTCGACCACCCCGTCGAGACCACGCCGCGCCTGCGCCCGACGGCCAGCATCGGGATCGCTCTGACCGACTACCTCGGGTACGACGTCGCCGTCCTCACGCGTGCCGCCAGCGACGCCAGCCTGCGTGCCGCAGCGTCCGGCGGGAACCGCACGGTCCTCGCCTCGTCCTCGCCGACGGGCCGCTGACGGATCGGATCGAGCTCGGTCAGGCGGGCGGGGCGATCGCGATGGTCAGGGTGTCCACCGCAGTCTGCTTCGCATATTCGGCGGACGTCGGCGTCGCCTGCACCAGCAGCTCGTAGGTGATCGTCAAGGTGACGCCGGTCGCGGAGCTGTCCACCTCGGGGAGGACGAACGTCTGGCTGTAGCTGTACGGTGCCTTGATGAGGTACCCCGGTGCCACCGTCGACTGGTCGGTGAACGGGGCAGGCGACTCCAGCTGCCCCTTCGGTCCGTGGACGGTCGTGGTGAGCGTCACCCGCGAGAGATAGAGCGCCTGGAGGTCGTCGGGGTTGAGCACGCCGCTGAGCGAGAAGCTCACCGGTTTGTTGACGTCCGCGGTCCACGCGTCCATCGACAGTGTGGACCAGTAGTCGACCGTGAGGGTGGCGGAGCCCGCCGTGAGCGTGTGCTTGGCACTCCCGCTCCCGAGTTCGTTGGTGATCGCACTCACCGTCGGCCTCGGTGTCTTCGACACGCGCGGCGAGCTGGTCGGCTGCGCGCCCGGCTCCTCCCACGGAGGCGTCCCGCAGGCGCTCAGCCCGAGGACGAGCGCGGCGGCGGTCGCGGCCTGGAGGGCGTGCCTGACGTGCCGGTTCCGGACCGGGCTTGGGTGGTTCGACATGAGGCTCCTGGCGGGTGTCGGAGGGATGATCGAGTGACCCTCGAGGGTCCGAATGACCCACGAACTGGGGCCAGCGCGAATCTTGAGGAAATCCTGAGCCGACGCTATCGCATTCACGCGCGAAAGCCGCGCCCAACGCGGCAGAGTTGCAACTGCAGCGCGAACCGTTGCACTCGACCCACTCGGAACAGGACCCCTGATGTCAGAACTCGAAGCGCGACCGGACAGCTCTCGGCCCAACGCCCAGCAGCCTGACCCTCGGTACATTCAGACGCAGCCGCTTCTCGCGCCCGAACTTGAAGCGTATGCCAACGAATTCATCGACTCGGTCAACTCGCTCCCCGAGTACCGCGCGACCATCGGGTGCATCATCCCCGCCTACAACGAGGAGGAGTCGCTGCCGGCGGTGCTCGCGTCCCTCCTCGAGCAGACGCGGATGCCCGATGTGATCCATGTGGTCATCAACAACACCACGGACCGGTCGGTCGACGTCGCCGCGCCCTACGCCGGCCCGCACTCCCGGGTCGACGAGGACGGCTACGAGCAGTTCACCGAGGTGTTCATCCACGACATCGGGAAGAACCCCGACAAGAAGGTGGGCGCGCTCAACTACGGCTTCACGCTCGTCGAGGGCTACGACTACCTGCTCGGTGTCGACGGTGACACGGTCGCCGACCCGACCGCGATCGAGTCGCTCGAAGCCGAGATCGTCTCGGACAGTCGCATCGGCGGCATCTCCGCGATCTTCTCGATCGACGACGAGCCGTTCAAGAAGCAGCTCGTCCCGGCGTTCCTCATCGCCGGCCAGCGCACGCAGTTCGCCGCGTTCAACATGCAGAACATGCTCCGAGGCCGCAACATGGCCGTGCTCGGCGGGCAGTACTCGATCTTCTCCGTCCAGGCCCTGCGCGACGCCATGGAGCAGAACCACCAGTCCACCCCGTGGGTGAAGGACTCCGAGGTGGAGGACTCGCTCCTGTCGCTGCAGATCAAGAGCGCCGGCTACCTCACGAAGATCAGCGCCCGTGCCCGTGCCGACGTCGGCGGGATGACCACGGTCCGCTCCCTCGACGCCCAGCAGGTCAAGTGGAACTACGGCGCGATCGAGCTCATGTGGCCCGGCCAGCGCGGCGACACCAAGGGGCAGCCGTTCCACCCGAACCTCCGACTGCGGTGGCTCGAGAACGCGGAGATGCTCCTCAACATCGTCACGCGCATCCTCTTCGTCGTGCTGCTCGCCGGGTCGCTGTCGATCCACGCCTTCGTGTTCAGCCCCGTGTGGCTCATCCCGCCGCTGGTCGCGATCTTCCTCAACCTGCGCATCGCGCTGTCGATGAAGAAGCGGAACGCCCGCGACATCCTCTTCGCGGTCCTCATCTTCCCAGCCGAGTTCTACATGTGGATCCGCATGGGCCACTTCATCCGTGCCTGGTCGAAGTTCGCGTCGAACAAGAAGGTCGACAACTGGGCCGAGCAGGCGAAGGCAGAACGTGGCTCGGGCAACGCGCACCTCGCGCCGCTCCTGTTCGTCCTCGCCGCCATCATCGCGATCGTCGCCGCCTGGACCCAGCTCTCCCCCGTCGTCCAGTCCACGATCCTCTGGGCGGGCTGGCCGGTCCTCGGCGTCATCACCGTGCTGCAGACGCTCAGCATGTTCGGCAAGCTCATCCGTCGTCAGCGCGGCTACCGCGTGTGACGTCCCCCGACCCGGGCACGGTCGACGCCGACGAACTGCGCAGGTTGCTCCGAGAACTCTCGGGCGACCTGCGCAGTCGTCGTCGGTTCGTCCAGACCTACGTCGAGATGTGGCCCACCCGTCTGGCACGTCTGGGAGCGGCGCTCGACGCGCATGACACCGACGAGTCCAAGGTCGTCCTCCTCAGCATCCGCTCCTCCAGCGTCATGCTGGGCGTGATCGGGGTGGCCGGACTCGCGAGTGCCGGTCTCCAGGCGATCGAGCTGGGGCGACTCGAACGCGCACGCGAGATCCACACCGCCCTCCAGGAGGTCGGCCGCCGCAGCTGCGAACGACTGCTCGAACTCGACGCGGCAGACGCAGCGGAATCCTGAGCTCCGTCCACCAGGCGTCGTTGGTCGCCGGCGAGGCTCCGTCGCGGTCGGGACCGCGGTGGTCTCAGTCGTCGGAGGTCATGCGGTAGCCGACGCCGCGCACCGTCTCGATGAACCGCGGGGCCACGGTGCTGTCCGCGAGCTTCCGTCGCAGGTTGGCGAGATGCACCTCGATCGCACGCTTGTCGGCTTCGCTGACGTAGTAGGCCGTGATGTAGCTCTCGCCACGGAGCATGAGCGCGAGGTCCGCCTTGCTGCGCACCCGACGGCGGGACTCCATCAGTGCCTGCAACAGGTCGAACTCGCTCCGCGTGAGGTCGACCTCGGTGCCGTCGACCTCGACGATGCGGGTGGCCGAGCTGAGCTTCAGACCGCGGTGGACGAGCCACCCCTCGCCGTCGTCGGGCGCTGCGGCAGCCGGTTGCATGATGATCGGGACGACCGACTGACCGACGGGAGCGGCATGACGCGCGACGGTCTCGTGGACGATCGTGGGGTCGGGCGACGACACCTGCTGCTGCAGCGGCGGAGTCGCGACCTGAGCGACGGGAGCCGGCGCGACCGCGGTCGGAGCCGGTTGCGCCGGTGCCGCCGCGGCGACGGCCGGAGCATCACCGTTCGCGCGAGGCCGACGCAGCATCGCCTCGATGCGGGCACGGAGCTCGCGCGGACGGAAGGGCTTGGTCATGTAGTCGTCGGCGCCGGAGTCGAGGCCCTGCAGGGTGTCGATCTCGTCGCCTCGGGCGGTCAGCATGACGATGTAGGTGGAGCTGATGGCGCGGATGCGCTTGGCAGCCTCGAAGCCGTCGATACCCGGCATGCTGACGTCGAGGGTCGTGACGAGGGGGTTGTGCCTCCGCACCGCCTCGACGCCGTCCAGACCGTTCGCAGCGGACACGGTCTCGAATCCGGCCTGCTCGAGAACGGTCTCGAGCAGTTGGCGGATGTCCGCGTCGTCTTCGATGACGACCGCGGTCCGACGTTCGCTCAGCTCTTCGGTCACGATGCCCCTACCCGTTCCACCCGTCAGCGACGTGCCGGATGTAGCCGTTGCCGACTCACCACGCGCTGAATCCCTTGGCCAGTTGCACGGCCTGCTCCGGCCACCATACCCCAGCAAGGGGGCCACCGTTGCACGCTCCGTCGCTCTCGCCGGGGGCTTTCACCCAGAGGTTCGCGTCGAGGTGTTCGGCCTGCGCGGTGAGGGGCTGCTGCCCCACCGTCCGGCCGGACGGGTTGCACCATTCGCCGTTCGAGCCACTGCCGTTCCGAGAGGTGTCGATCACGTAATGGGCGCCGTCGAGGAGGCCGCTCAGTTCCTCCGCATAGGCGATCTCGTCCTCGGTCGTGTTGTAGTTGGAGACGTTGGTGGCGAAGCCCGTTGCGTCGGCGACACCGGCCTCCCGGAGGAGCTCGGCCATCTCGGCGGGCGGTCGCCAGTCGGAGTGGCCGCCGTCGAGGTACACGGGGACCGATGCGTCCGCGAACTGCTCGGTCGCGGCTGCAAGTTGCCGCATCCGCGCGGTGCGGTCACCGCAGTCCGGCGCGAGCGCGACGGCATCCGGTTCGAGGATCACGGCGACGCGGTGATCCGCGACGGCGGCGACGATCTCGGCGACCCAGTCCTGGTACTCGTCGCTCGACAACCCACCGGCGGACTGGTTGCCGCAGTCCCGCTCCGGCACGCCGTAGACCGTGAAGACCGGCATGGACCCGGAGCGCTCGGCGGACCGGACGACCTCGGAGACGGTGTCCCGGACGGTTCCGATCGGGTAGCGCTCCGGCACGAGCCAGATCGCGGTCGGCTCCGCCGCGAGCCGCTCCGCCGCTGCGAGCTGTTGGGCGACGTCGCTCGGGTCGCCGTTCGAACCGCCGCTCGTCCCGGCCGTGGCGGAACTCGTCGGTTCCTCGGTCGCGGCCGCCGGATCGGCTGCGGCGGCTCGGGCGGCAAGCGAGGACGGATCGACGTACAACTGCGCTCCGTCGAACGGGCCGGCAGCGGCGTTCGGGACGCGGCTCACGAGCGACACCGCGAGCGCACCGCCGGCGAGGAGGACGGCGACGACGCCGAGGGCGACGGCCGTCCGGGTACGTCGTCGGTCGCGGGGCGTTCTCGGCACGGATCCTCCTGCATGGTCATCCGCAATTGTGCCCGACAAAGCCTCGCCACGGTGCCGATTCGCTCGAATCCGTGCCCCGAGTGGGGGTGGGCGCGATGTCCGAGAGGCACCGACGCGTCCGGGACCGCCCAGCCGGTCGACGAGCGCGCACGCCGGACTGCACACCAGGGCCCGCTGCGCAACGTTGTCCGGATCGCCGCGGCTCCCTACCCTTGATGATCGTGGCGACGCAGGGTCGCCCGCACGGCCCGAGGAGCGCACACGTGAGCACGAAGACCATCCCCACCTCCGACGCGGCGGCTGGTGGCGCCCCCGCGAAGGTCATCCCCTGGGTGCTCGGGCCGGCCCTCGTGGTCATCCTCGGTGTCGCGCTGTTCTCGATCCTGCTCCCGAAACAGGCCGAGTCCGTCTTCAACGCCATCCAGTCCGGGATCATCGGAGGCCTCGGGTGGTACTACGTCCTGCTCGTCGCCGGGTTCGTCATCGTGGCGATCGTCTTCGCCGTCTCGAAGTTCGGCGACATCAAGCTCGGCAAGGACGACGACGAACCGGAGTTCTCGCTCCTGTCCTGGTTCTCCATGCTGTTCGCCGCCGGAATGGGGATCGGTCTGGTCTTCTACGGTGTCGGTGAGCCGCTCACACACTTCCTCGAGCCGCGCCCCGGGGTCACGGGCTCCCAGCAGTCCCTGGCCCAGCAGGCCATGAGTCAGACCTATCTCCACTGGGGACTCCACGCCTGGTCGATCTACGCGGTCGTGGGTGTGGCGCTGGCGTACGCCGTGCACCGCAAGGGGCGCCCGATGTCGATCCGGTGGTCGATCGAGCCGTTGCTCGGCAAGCGCGTGCAGGGCGGCTGGGGCAATGCGATCGACGCGATCGCCGTCATCGGTACCGTGTTCGGCGTCGCGACCTCGCTCGGCCTCGGTGTGCTGCAGATCTCCGCGGGGCTCGGGTACACGGGCATCGCCGAACCGAACATCGTCACGCAGGTCATCCTCATCCTCGTGATCACCGGCGTCACGATCTTCTCCCTCGTCTCCGGCGTGCACAAGGGCATGAAGTGGATCTCGAACACCAACCTCGTCCTCGCGGCGCTGCTGCTGTTCTTCGTCCTGTTCGCCGGCCCGACGCTGTTCCTGTTGCGCGAGTGGGTGCAGTCGATGGGCGCGTACCTCCAGAACGTGGTCGGACTCACCTTCAACGTCTCCGCGTACCAGGGTGCTGCGGGCGAGGCCTGGCAGTCCTCGTGGACGACCTTCTACTGGGGCTGGTGGATGTCGTGGGCACCCTTCGTCGGCGTCTTCATCGCCCGCATCTCGAAGGGACGCACCGTGCGGCAGTTCGTGCTCGGCGTCCTGCTCGTCCCGACCCTCGTGACCTTCCTCTGGTTCGCCGTACTCGGCGGCACCGCCATCATGCAGTCACTGGAGGGGCGTGACTTCAGCGGTGCGGACGGTCCCGTCGACCTGAACACCGCCCTGTTCAACATGCTCGCCGGCCTGCCCGGTGGATCGATCGCGACCGTCGGCGCCCTGCTGCTCATCCTCCTGTTCTTCGTGACCTCGGCCGACTCGGGATCGCTCGTGATGGGCATGCTCACGACCGGCGGGACGGAGCCGAGGAACCGGGTCCGGATCGCCTGGGCACTCGTGACGAGCCTCCTGGCCATCTCGCTGCTCATCGCGGGCGGTCTCGCATCGATGCAGACGGCGGCCATCATCACCGCGCTGCCCTTCAGCGTCGTGATCATCCTCATGTGCGTCTCCTCGTTCAAGGCGTTCGGCATCGAGGTGCGGCGGGAGCAGCGGGCGAAGCGCCGTCTGTTCGCCGCAGAGCTCACCGAGAGCGTCTCAGCCGACGTGAGCGAACAGCTGTCGGATCAGGTCTCGGAGCAGGTCACGGAGCACTTCGGCACGATGACCGCCCAGCTCGACCTCCGGCAGCTCGCGTCTCCGGACGCCCCGGGATCATCGGCCGTGTCCTCGGACCCGCGGAAGCAGGACCCGAAGCAGCCCCGCTCGAAGGACTGACCGGGCGACTCAACCGACGGGGAAGCGGTCCGAGATCCAGGCCGCTTCCTCGGCGGTCGGCGACCATGCCGAACCGGCCGCCGCGTTCGCACGGATCTGTTCCGGAGTGGTCGCGCCGGCGATGACACTCGTGAGCCCGTCCTGGGCGAGCAACCAGCCGAAGGTCGCCTCGAGCATGGAGATGCCGCGCTCGTCGCAGAAGGCCTGGTAGGCCTCGATCGCGTCCCAAGGTGCCGTGTCGAGCAGGTGCTTGCGCTGGCGCATGATGCGGCTGTCCGCCGGCCCGCCGTCACGGGAGAACTTCCCCGTGAACAGGCCGTTGTAGAGCGGGAAGTACGGGAGGAAGCCGACGCCGGCGGCGCGCATGGCCGGGAACAGCTCGCGCTCCGCGCCCCGGACGAGCAGGCTGTACTCGTTCTGGGCCGAGATGAAGGCGGGGTGGCCGGCGGTGCGAGCCGCCCAGTCCGCCTCGGTCAGCTGCCAACCGGCGAAGTTCGAGTGGCCGGCGTAGCGGATCTTCCCCTCCTGGACGAGCTCGTCCAGGGCCGCGATCGTCTCCTCGATCGGCGTGAACGGGTCGGGGGTGTGCAGCTGGTACAGGTCGATCCAGTCGGTGCCCAGGCGGCGGAGCGAGCCCTCGACCGCGAGCCGGATGTAGCGACGGGAGCCCTTGGCCCCCCAGTTCGGGATCGGGCTCTCGTAGTCCACATGGCCGAACTTGGTCGCGAGCACGATCTCATCCCGCCGTCCGACGATCGCCTGCCCGAGGAGTTGTTCGCTCAGCCCGTACTCCCGGCCGTAGATGTCGGCGGTGTCGAAGAGGGTGACCCCGGCGTCGATGGCCGCGCCGACGACGGCTCGCGTGCCGTCCAGGTTCTCGGTGACCGTGCCCTCGCGTCCGAAGTTGTTGCAGCCGATGCCGACCGCTGAGACGAGGAGGCCGCTGCGACCGAGTGGGCGATAGCTGAGATCAGACATGCATCCAGGCTAGCCCGAGCGTCCTCCACAGGCACCCGTCGGCCCCTGGTGTCGCGGCCAGGCCCACGTGACGCATCGCGCCGATCACGGGCTTCCTACGCTCGGTGCATGACCACACACCTCACCATCACCGATCCCGTACTCCCCTGCTCCGTCATCGCCGACCCGACCGCCGAGGGCTTCCTCCGGATGCCGACACCGGTGGGGCGGATCGAGCTCCGCTCCGTCGACGACGCGGTCTCAGCCGTGCGCTTCGAGCACCACGGGCGACTCCCGCTCGACGGGGTGGACGAACGCCCCACCGCGGTCCTCCTCGACGCCGCTGAGCAGATCGACGAGTACTTCCGCGGACGACGCACCGTGTTCGACCTCCCGCTCGTCACGACCGGCACGCCGTTCCAGCAGGCGGTCTGGTCGGCGCTCGGCGAGGTGCCGTTCGGCGACTCCATCGGGTACGGCGCCCTTGCGGCCACGGCCGGCGCCCCGCAGGGCGGCCGGGCGGCCGGCCAGGCGGTTCGGGCGAACACCATCGCGCTCCTCATCCCCTGTCATCGCGTCCTCGGAACCGGGCGGATCGTGACGGGCTATTCTGGCGGAGACGGACCGGCCACCAAACGCTGGCTCCTCGACCACGAAGGGATCCCGTACCGCCGATGAGTCCAGCCTCCCCGACCATCGTCGGCACCGACGGTCTGACCCGCTGCGCCTGGGCGGGGACGGACGCGGAGTACCAGCGCTATCACGACGAGGAGTGGGGCGTGCCGCTCCACGGACAGCGGCAGGTCTTCGAGAAGATCAGTCTCGAAGGGTTCCAGGCCGGGCTCTCCTGGATCACGATCCTTCGGAAGCGACCGGCGTTCCGGGAACGGTTCCACGGCTTCGACCTCGACGCCGTCGCAGCCATGACGGAGGCGGATGTCGAGAGCCTCCTCGATGACGCCCGGATCATCCGGCACCGCGGGAAGATCAACGCGGTCATCGGCAATGCCCGCACCGCCCTCGAGCTGGGCGACGACCTGGACGAGCTCCTCTGGAGCTTCGCTCCCCCGCCACGGCCCGTGCGGTTCGCCCAGTGGACCGAGGTCCCCGCGGTGACCCCCGAGTCCACCGCGCTCAGCGCCCACCTGCGGAAGCGCGGCTACCGGTTCGTCGGCCCGACGACGATGTACGCCCTCATGCAGTCCGGAGGGCTCGTCGACGACCACCTCGTCGGCTGCTGGCGCTCCGAGAGCGCTCCCTGATCCGGAGGGGTCAGACGACGAGGGCGAGCTCGGTCACCCGACCGTCGTCGGCATGGGCGTGGACGTCGAGCACCCATCCGGTCGATCGCGCCCAGTCGAGCAACGAGTCGACATCAGGGTGGTCCACACCGGCCTCCAAGAGCGCGCGGATGAACCGGCCCTTACCCTGCTTGTTGAAGTGGTTGAGCGCGCGACGGCGGCCATCGTCGCCGACCGTGAGCACGCGCAGGTAGACGGCCCCGACGCGATCCGGCAACGGCCCGAGCGCCGCGTAACCTTCCGAGCGCAGGTCCAGCAAGACACCCTGGACGCCGTCCAGCTCGCGCGCGACCGGCACCGCCCAGTGACGTTTCAGGACGAACCCGGGGAGCCTGGAGTCGTGGGAGAGTCGATACGCCGGAATGGGATCGAGCGCGCCGACCGGGCCGAGCAACGCCGAGTGCACGACCAGGTGCTCAGCGGCGAAGCGTCGCGCGTCCGCTGAGAGCGTGGCTGCTTCGAGCGCGTCGTACAGCACCCCCGTATACCGGTCGATCGCCGGCATCGTCGCGGCCGTCGCCGCCTCGCGGTTGCGCTGGACCTCACCGAGCTGCTTGGGGCCGAGCTTCAGAGCCTTCACCGTCGCGGTCTCATCGGCAGCGAGCGACACCAGGGCATCGACGACATCGTTCCGGGACGAGGAGAGCCCTGGAAACCGCAGCAGGGCGGTGTCCAGGGCTCGTCCGTCGCCGCCGTCCCGCTTCGTCTCCGAAGGGGGAAGGAGGATCAGCACCGAATCAGGAGCTGGTCACGAGCGTGGCGTTGCCGGCCACGACGGTGACGGTGTTGTTCTCGACCGACAGGAAGCCGTCTTCAGCGTTCGCGACGATCTTCGAGCCGTCTTCGAGCGTGACACGGACCTCACCGGCGGCGAGGATGGCCAGCATCGGCTCGTGGCCGGGCAGGATACCGATCTCGCCGTCAACGGTCTTCGCGATCAGCTGGCGTGCCGGGCCCGACCACACTTCGTGGTCGGCCGCGACGACGCTCACGGTCAGAGGAGCGGAGGCCATGACTAGCCGTTCTCCTTCTGGATCTGAGCCCACTTCTCTTCGACGTCGGAGATGGCACCGACGTTGAAGAAGGCCTGCTCGGCCACGTGGTCGAACTCACCCTTGGCGATGGCGTCGAACGACTCGATCGTCTCCTTGAGCGGAACGGTCGAACCCTCGACACCGGTGAACTTCTTCGCCATGTAGGTGTTCTGCGAGAGGAACTGCTGGATCCGGCGCGCACGCGACACCGTGATCTTGTCTTCCTCGGAGAGCTCGTCGACACCGAGGATGGCGATGATCTCCTGCAGTTCCTTGTTCTTCTGGAGGATCTGCTTGACCGTGGTGGCGACGCGGTAGTGGTCGGCACCCAGGTAGCGGGGGTCGAGGATACGGCTCGTCGAGGTCAGCGGGTCGACGGCCGGGTACAGACCCTTCGACGCGATCTCACGGGAGAGCTCGGTCGTCGCGTCGAGGTGCGCGAAGGTGGTCGCCGGTGCCGGGTCGGTGTAGTCGTCGGCGGGGACGTAGATCGCCTGCAGCGAGGTGATCGAGTGACCACGCGTCGAGGTGATGCGCTCCTGGAGGAGACCCATCTCGTCTGCGAGGTTCGGCTGGTACCCCACGGCGGACGGCATACGACCGAGCAGGGTCGACACCTCGGAACCGGCCTGGGTGAAGCGGAAGATGTTGTCGATGAAGAGCAGCACGTCCTGCTTCTGGACGTCGCGGAAGTACTCCGCCATCGTCAGCGCGGAGAGGGCGACGCGGAGACGCGTTCCCGGCGGCTCGTCCATCTGGCCGAACACGAGGGCCGTCTTCTCGAAGACACCCGCCTCTTCCATCTCGTGGATGAGGTCGTTGCCCTCACGGGTGCGCTCACCGACGCCGGCGAACACCGACACACCACCGTGGTCCTGCGCGACGCGCTGGATCATCTCCTGGATGAGGACGGTCTTGCCGACACCGGCACCACCGAACAGACCGATCTTGCCACCGAGGACGTACGGCGTCAGGAGGTCGATGACCTTGATGCCGGTCTCGAACAGCTGCGTCTTCGATTCGAGCTGGTCGAACGACGGCGGCTGGCGGTGGATCGGCCAGCGCTCGGTGATCTCGATCTGCTCGCCGGGCTCGGCGTTGAGCACCTCGCCGATGACGTTGAAGACCTTGCCCTTGGTGACGTCGCCGACGGGCACCGAGATGGGCGAACCCGTGTCGGTGACCTCCTGGCCGCGGACGAGGCCGTCCGTCGGGTTCAGGGCGATGGCGCGCACGAGGTCGTCGCCGAGGTGCTGTGCGACCTCGAGCGTGAGGACCATCGTCTGCTCGCCGATCACGACGCTGGTCTTCAGGGCGTTGTAGATGCCCGGGATCGCGTCGTGCGGGAACTCGATGTCGACGACCGGGCCGGTGACGCGGGAGATGCGGCCGACGGCGCCGGCCTTCACCTCTGCAGCGCCCTGCTCGGCAGTTGCGGTGGGAGTCATGTTCTTCTCTTCTCTGTCTCTACAGATACGTGTGCGTGTTGCGATGACTAGGACGAGAGCGCGTCTGCGCCGCCAACGATTTCGGAAATCTGCTGGGTAATCTCGGCCTGCCTCGCGTTGTTGCGGAGGCGGGTGTAGTCGGTGATGAGCTTGTCGGCGTTGTCGCTGGCCGACTTCATCGCCTTCTGCGTCGCGGCGTGCTTCGCGGCGGAGGACTGCAACAGCGCGTTGAAGATCCGGCTCTCGATGTAGTTCGGGAGCAGTGCATCGAGCACGCTCTCGGCATCCGGCTCGAACTCGTACAGCGGCAGCACAGCGGTGTCGGTGGGCTCCTCGACGCCTTCGACGACCTCGAGCGGCAGGAGACGGACGACCTCGGGGGTCTGCGTCATCATGCTCACGAGGCGGTTGTAGACGATGTGGATCTCGTCGACGCCACCCTCGGAGGCGTCCGTGAGGAACGCCTTGAGGATGGACTCGCTGATCTCCTGCGCCGTGGCGAAGTCGGGGTTCTCCGTGTTGCCGACCCACTCCCCTGCAGCCTGCATCCGTCGGAACGTGAAGTAGGCGACGGCCTTCCGGCCCACGAGGTAGTGCGTGACGTCCTTACCCTGGCTACGCAGGAGCTCGGTCAGCTCGGCGGCCTCACGGAGGACCTGCGAGTTGAAGGCGCCGGCGAGGCCTCGGTCGGATGCGAACACGACGACCGCAGCCCGCTCAACCTTCTCCGGCTCGGTCGTGAGCACGTGGTCGACGTTGGAGTACGTCGCGACGGCGGACACGGCACGAGTGATCGCACGAGAATAGGGTCCGGATGCCGCCACCCGCGCCTGCGCCTTCTGGATGCGCGACGCGGCGATGAGCTCCATCGCCTTCGTGATCTTCTTGGTCGTCTGCGCAGACTTGATCTTCTGCGTGTAGACCCGGAGTTGAGCGCCCATGGACTAGCGGCGACCCTTCACGATCTTCTCCTGGTTGACGTCTTCAACCGGGAGCTCCTCGACCTGCTCCGAACCGAGGGCAGCGCCCTCGCCCGTCTGGAACTCGAGCTTGAACTGGTCGACAGCGGCATCGAGCTTCGAGACGGTGTCGTCGTCGAGCACGTTCGTGTCGCGCAGCGTGGTGAGGACCTCGGTGTTCCGACCCAGGTAGTCGAGCAGTTCGCGCTCGAAGCGGAGGACGTCCTCGACCGGGACGTCGTCCAGCTTGCCCTTGGTTCCGGCCCAGATCGAGACGACCTGCTCCTCGACGGGGTACGGCGAGTACTGCGGCTGCTTGAGCAGCTCGGTGAGGCGGGCGCCTCGGGCGAGCTGACGGCGGCTGGCCGCGTCGAGGTCCGAGGCGAACATCGCGAACGCCTCGAGCGAGCGGTACTGCGCGAGCTCGAGCTTCAGCGTTCCGGAGACCTTCTTGATGCTCTTCACCTGAGCGTCACCACCGACGCGCGAGACGGAGATACCGACGTCGACCGCGGGGCGCTGGTTGGAGTTGAAGAGGTCGGACTGCAGGAAGATCTGACCGTCGGTGATCGAGATCACGTTGGTCGGGATGTACGCCGAGACGTCGTTCGCCTTGGTCTCGATGATCGGCAGACCCGTCATCGAACCGGCGCCGAGTTCGTCGGACAGCTTCGCGCAACGCTCCAGCAGACGGGAGTGCAGGTAGAAGACGTCACCCGGGTAGGCCTCGCGTCCCGGCGGACGACGGAGGAGGAGGGAGACGGCACGGTAGGCCTCGGCCTGCTTCGACAGGTCGTCGAAGATGATCAGGACGTGCTTGCCCTCGTACATCCAGTGCTGGCCGATGGCCGAGCCGGTGTACGGAGCGAGGTACTTGAAGCCGGCCGGGTCGGACGCAGGCGAGGCGACGATCGTCGTGTACTCGAGCGCGCCGGCCTCTTCCAGCGCACCCTTGACGGAGGCGATGGTCGAGCCCTTCTGGCCGATGGCGACGTAGATGCAGCGGACCTGCTTGTTGACGTCGCCCGACTCCCAGTTGGCCTTCTGGTTGATGATGGTGTCGATCGCGATCGCGGTCTTGCCGGTCTGGCGGTCGCCGATGATGAGCTGGCGCTGGCCACGGCCGACGGGGATCATGGCGTCGATCGCCTTGATGCCGGTCTGGAGCGGCTCGTGAACCGACTTGCGCTGCATGACGCCGGGAGCCTGGAGCTCCAGTGCGCGGCGGCCGGTGCTGGCGATCTCGCCGAGGCCGTCGATCGGGTTGCCGAGCGTGTCGACGACACGGCCGAGGTAGCCGTCGCCGACGGGGACCGAGAGGACCTCGCCCGTGCGGGTGACGTCCATGCCTTCGACGATCTCGTCGAACTCACCGAGGACGACGACGCCGATCTCGTGCTCGTCGAGGTTCAGCGCGAGGCCGAGGGTGCCGTTCGCGAAGCGGAGGAGCTCGTTCGCCATGGCGCCCGGGAGGCCCTCGACGTGGGCGATGCCGTCAGCGGCATCGATCACGCGTCCGACCTCGGTGGCCGCGGCGGTGCCGGGCTCGTAGGCCTTGACGAAGTCCTTGAGAGCATCCCGGATCTCGTCTGGGCTGATCGTGAGTTCTGCCATCATGTTCCTTTTGGTTGTGGAACCCGGGGGTTCCGAGAGGTGCGATCCGTCAGGATCAACGTCTTGAGTTGTGGAGACCGTCGGGCCGGTCCCCGCGCTGCACGGGCCGTTATCCGGCCAGTTGCAGACGGAGGTCGTTCAGTCGGGCAGCGAGGCTGCCGTCGATGACGTCGTCCCCGAGCTGCACGCGCAGTCCACCGACGACGGCGGGGTCGATCACCTGGTTGATCTTCACCTGACGGCCGTACGCCGTGGCGAGGTGGCGCTCGAGGCGCTGGAGCTGCGACGCCTCGATCGGTGCGGCTGCCGTGACCGTGGCGACCGCGAGGCCCTGCTGGTCGGCGACGATGCCTGATGCGTGCCGGAGCAGTTCTCCGATCCGACGGTCTCGCGGCTGCTGCACGAGCTGACCGACGATGCTGACGGTCTGCGGGCTCGCCTTGCCCGCGAGGAGGGACGCCGCCAGGGCGCCCTTCGCAGCGGACGAACCGAGCTTGCTGCTGAGCGCGAGTTCGAGCTCGTGGTTGCTCGACACGAGCTTCCCGAACTCGAACAACTCGGCCTCGATGTCGCCCTGCGCACCGGCGGAGATCGAGGCGGCCCGGAGGCCGAGCTCCTCGATGCCTGCGAGCAGGTCGGCCTCGCTGGACCAGCGGCCGGAGACGACGGTCTGCAGCAGGCCGAGCGCCTGCGCGCTCAGCTGGGTGCCGAAGATCCGCTCGACGACGGTGCGCTTGGCACCGGCGTCGGCTGCGGGGTCGCTGAGCGCCGCGCTCAGGTGGCTCGAGCCGCCGATGGCCCGGCCCGCTGCGAACAGTCCGTCCGCGGTGGCCAGATCGGCCCCGGCGCCGAGGGCGGCGAGGGCCTCCTTCGACGAGGCGAGTGCTTCTCTGGTCGCGCTTCCCATTACTTGGCTGCCTTCTCCGACGCTTCGAGGTCCGCGAGGAACCGGTCGACGACCGCCGTGGCCTTCGCGTCGTCGTTCAGCGTCTCGCCGATGACGCCACTGGCGAGGTCGAGCGCGAGCGTGCCGACCTCGGCACGCAGCGACACGACGACCGCCTGACGCTCGGCTTCGATCTGTGCCTGAGCGCTCGCGGTGACGCGAGCGGCTTCGACCGTGGCCTGCTCCTTGAGCTCGGCGAGGATCGTCTGACCCTCGACACGAGCCTGCTCGCGGATGCGGCCGGCTTCCTGACGGGCCTCGGCGAGCTGAGCGTTGTACTGCTCGAGCGCCGCTTCGGCCTGCTTCTGCGCTTCATCGGCCTTGGCGATGTTGCCCTCGATGGCCGCTGCGCGGTCGTCGAGGAGCTTCTGCACCTTGGGCAGGACCAGCTTCCAGAAGAAGCCGAGGATGATGATGAAGACGACGGCAGACCAGACGATGTCGTAGACCGCTGGGATGAGAGGGTTCGTCGGAGCGCCCTCTTCAGCAGCGATGATCACTGCATCAAACATCTTGCCTCCTTCGGAGATGTGAAAGGGGGCTTAGACGAAGATGAAGTAGGTCGCGATGCCGATGAAGGCGAGCGCCTCGGTGAAGGCGATACCGATCCACATGAGGACCTGGAGACGACCACCCAGCTCGGGCTGACGCGCGGTGCCTTCGATCGTCTTGCCGACGACGATACCCACACCGATGGCGGGGCCGATGGCTGCGAGACCGTAACCGACCGTCGCGATGTTTCCTTCAAGGGCGGCGAGAACGGTAGTTGCGTCCACGTTTGTTTCCTTCCGTTGGGTGAGACCTGGCGGGTGCCGGGCTCGATTAGTGCTCTTCTGCGACCGCGAGCTGGATGTAGACCGCGGTGAGGAGGGTGAAGACGTAGGCCTGGAGAACTGCGACCAGGAGTTCGAAGAGGGTGAAGACGAGGCCGAAGGCCAGCGTCCCGACACCCATCAGGGCGAACCATCCGCCGAGGTTCACGATGAAGAACTGCGTCGCCGCGAAGAACAGCACGAGGAGCAGGTGCCCGACGATCATGTTCATGAGGAGTCGGAGCGTCAGCGTGAGCGGGCGGATGACGAAGGTCGAGATGAGCTCGATCGGCGTGACGATGATGTACACCGGCCACGGCACCCCGGAGGGGAAGAGGGAGTTCTTGAAGAACTTGCCCGGGCTCTTCTTGATACCGGCGTAGATGAAGGTGACGTAGGACACCAGTGCGAGCACCAACGGGACACCGATGACCGAGGTACCGGCCAGGTTCAGCCCGGGGATGATGCCCGTCAGGTTCATCGCGAGGACCATGAAGAAGATGGTCGTCAGGATCGGCAGGAACCGGAGGCCGTCCTTCTTGCCGAGCAGGTCTTCCGCGATGTTGACGCGGACGAAGCCGAGCCCCATCTCGGCGAGGCTCTGCGCGCGGCCGGGGACGAGGCGCATCTTGCGCGTCGACAGCCAGAAGAACAGGAGGAGGGCGATCACCGCGATGAACCGGATCAGGATGACCCGGTTGATCGCGAAGGGCGTGCCCTCGAAGAGGATGATGTCGGGGAAGAACTCGTCGATCGACGGACCGTGGAACTCGCCATCTTCGGCGGCCATCGGTGCGATCAGGTGCACGGCGTTAGCGAACAGCACGTATCTCCAGTTTCGGGGGCGTGGAGCAGAGCTCTCGCGGCGACGAACAGGGGGGATGTCTCCTCGCCGCACGCCGAAGCGGTGCTAGTGGGAGGATTCGTTGACGAGTCTAGCAAGGAAACCCGGCCCCGACGAACCCAGGGGTGGTATTCCACGGCTATATTCCGAGCTGGGACCTCGGCTGTGCCTCGGATACCGGTTCCGGCATGCTCCCGCGCGACCTGGATGCGTCCGCAGCGTCAGCCCTGGTCGGAGTCCTGCGGCGACGCCTTCGGGAGGATGTCGTCCGAGACGTAGGGCACCCGCACCTTCGCCGCCACGACGGCGTCGATCACGAGCGATCCGACGACACCGACGATGACGCTCCCGAACAGGATCGGTGCGTTGACCCACGGCTGGTCCTTCAGGATGAAGCCGAGCACGAGGAAGATGACGAACTTCACGAGCCAGCTGCCCATCACCACCCCGAACAGGATGCCGACGAAGAACTCCTGGCCGGACCAGCGGTTGGCGAAGAGGATGCTCACCGAGGTGATGCCGAGGAACACGAGCGCCATCGCGGTGCCGATGAGCGCACTCGTGAGGCCGCGGGAACCGTCGACGCTCCAGCCGACCACTCCCCCGACGACGGCGATCACGAGCGCGAGGAGCGCGCTGTACCGGAGTGCCGTGCGGAAGACCCGGTTGGCGCTCGCGTGCGAGCCGGCCTGGGCGGGAGGAGTCATGGGTGCTGGTCCTTCTTGGCGAGAGAGTCGAGGGTGTCGAGGGTGTCGCCGCTCACGGGCGCCTCGGGGTCGCGCTGCCCGGAGGCCTCGTCGAGCCGATCGTACAGCGCCGACCCGGGAGCGCCCTCCGTGCCGGCGGCCACGCGCTGCGCGAGCCGGTCGGCCCGCCTGCGGCGACCGATCGGCAGGAGCGTGAACGCCGTGCAGGTGACGACGCCCACGGAGACGAAGAGCACGGCCAGCCAGGTCGGGGCCGCGAAGAACGCCAGGCATCCGACGGAGATGACGACCGTCCAGCCGTAGAAGATGAGGACGGCGTGCACCTGGCTGTGACCGAGGTCGAGCAGCCGGTGGTGGAGGTGCATCCGGTCGGCGCTGAACGGCGACTTGCCGGCGCGGAGACGACGGAGGACGGCCAGCACGAAGTCGGCGAGCGGCACGACCAGGATGGCGAACGGCAGCAGGATCGGGATGAACGCGGGCAAGAGTTGCGTGCGGCCCAGGGCAGCCGGGTCGACCTGGCCGGTCACGGCGGCTGCGGAGGTCGCCATGAGCAGCCCCACGAGCAGCGCACCGGCATCGCCCATGAACAGTCGGGCGGGGTGCCAGTTGAGCGGGAGGAAGCCGAGGCACGCACCGACGAGGATCGCGGCGATCAGCGAAGCGAGGTTGAAGTAGTCGCTCGCCCCGGTGGAGGTCACGAGCAGCTGTGTGTAGACGAAGAACACGGTGTTCGCGATGACGGCAACACCGGCGACGAGCCCGTCGAGCCCGTCGACGAAGTTGATCGCGTTCATCACGAGCACGATGGCAAAGACCGTCATCGAGAAGGACACCCACGACGAGCCGACCGTCAGGCCACCGATGGGCAAGGAGTAGATCTGCACACCGAGCCAGGCGACGAGCCCTGCCGCCATGAACTGTGCGGCGAGCTTGATCATCCAGTCGAGGTCCCACAGGTCGTCGGCGACGCCGATCCCGACGATGAACAGGGCGGCACCGAGGATCGCCAGCACCGGCTCCGGATCGGCGAACACGAGGTCGAAGAAGGGCAGCTGCCAGGCCACGCCGAACGCGACGAGGATGCCGATGAACATCGCGACCCCACCGAGGCGCGGCGTCGGCGTCTGGTGGACGTCCCGTTCGCGGATCGGCGGGTGGAGACCGTACTTCACGCCGACCCGCCGCGCGAGGTGGGCGAAGCCGAAGGTGATGCCCGCGCTCACGACGAGCACGATGAGGTACCCGGAGAACTGGTTCATGGTTCGCGCGGCTCGGGGAGCAGATCGCCCACCACGCCGCGGATCGCCTCGCGGGAGACGGCTCCATCGCGCAGGACGACGATCCGTTCGTCGGCCGTTCCGAGTCGGGTCGCGTCGATGATCGTCGACGACTGCTCGCCGCTCTCGCCGCCGTCCAGGTAGACCGAGACCGAGTCGCCGAGCATCTCGAGCGCGGCAGCGGCGGAGGTGGCGGCCGGTCGGCCGGTGAGGTTCGCCGAGGAGACCGCGAGCGGGCCCGTGTCCTGCAGGAGTTCGAGGGTCACCGGGTTCGACGGCATCCGGAGCGCGACCGTGCCGGCGGTCTCGCCGAGGTCCCAGGCGAGCGACGGCTGGGCCTCGAGCACGATGGTCAGGCCACCGGGCCAGAACGCCTCGACCAGCCGGTGCACGGCATCGGGCACGGACGCCGCCAAGGCCTCGAGCGTGTTCACACCCGAGACGAGGACGGGCGGCGGTGACTGCCGGGTCCGACCCTTCGCGTCGAGCAGGCGCTGTACCGCGGCCGGCGAGAACGCGTCGGCGGCCACCCCGTAGACCGTGTCGGTCGGGAGCACGACCAGCTCACCCCTCGCCAGGGCCGTCCGCGCCAGGCGCATCCCGGCGAGCAACTGCGCGTGATCCTGGCAATCGAAGGTCTGCGGCATGTGGTGGGTCCTGGCTGAACGGGGCCGCCGATCGGTGATCAGTCGGCCGGATGATCGGGGTGACGACGCTCAATCATAGCCTCGGGCGTCTTCCGAGCAGTCTGGGCAGGCACAGGTAGACGGCGAGGACGAGCAGGATGCCGAGGACGGCGAGGACCTGGAAGGGCCAGGCGCCGGTCGCGACGACCACCCCGAGGAGTCCGGTGGCGAGGGTCGCGACGCTGACGACGGCGGTGGACCCGAGGTGACCGAGTCCGCCGGCGGCGAGACGCTGGTACACGTGGCTGCGATGTGCCTCGTGCAGCGGCTCCCCCCGCCGCCAGCGCGCGATGATCGTCGTCCCGGTGTCCGCGACGTACACGAGGACCGGGCCGATCAGCGCGACGAAGGAGATACCGCTGAAGGCCGCGTAGATGGCGACCGCGACGAGGGAGCCGCCGAGGAGGTAGCTGCCGACGTCGCCCAGGAACATCCGGCGCCGAGCGAGGTTCCACGGCAGGAACCCGAGGAACGCGGCCGCCACGACGAGGCCGGCTGCCGTGACGCCCGGGAGACCGGCCACGGCGCCGAGACCGGCGTAGAACCCGCCGACGACCGTGCCGTGCATCGAGGAGATGCCGTTGACGCCGTCCATGAAGTTCGCGATGTTCGTGTAAGCGACGAGTGCCAGGATCCCGAGCGGGATCCACCAGAAACTCGCGGCCATCGACACGACGAGCACCCAGGTCGCCACGAGTCCGAGCACGACCTGCAACCCGAAGCGCACCCGGACGGGGAGTCCGCGGACGTCCTCCACGGCTCCGATGGCAGCGTTCACGACCGACACGGCGGCGACGATCCAGAGCGGCAGGCTGTGGAGCAGGACCGCCGCCGTGCCGAGACCGACGGCGACCGCGACGGCGACGCCGATCCCTCCCCCGCGGATCGTCGGGGTGACGTGCATGGATCGGTGGTTCGGGGTGTCGACGACCGACCGACGGATGAGGATCGGGCGGATGGCGAGCTGGGACAGCAGGCTCACGACGAGCGCGAGCACCCCCGCCAGGATGGCAACCGTCATTGCACCAGGTGGTGGGTGCCGGCGCCCTCGTCGGCGATCGTCTCCCGCCAGACGGCGATGTCGAGCAGTGCCGGGTCGAGCGGCTGGATCCGCGTGTGCGAGACCTTCGGGTGCTTCGAGCGGTCGGCGATCTCGTCGGTGTCGATGAGGACCTCGTGCAGCTTCTCGCCGTGCCGGAGACCGGTGTACACGATCTCGACGTCCTTGCCGGACGCGGCGATCATGCGCTTGGCGACGTCGAGGATGCGGACCGGACGGCCCATGTCGAGGATGAGGACCTCGCCCGGGTCGCCGATCGCGCCGGCCTGGATGACGAGCTTCGACGCTTCGGGGATCGTCATGAAGAAGCGGGTGACGTCGGGATGCGTGACCGTGACCGGACCGCCGGCCTCGATCTGGGCGGTGAACGCCGGGATGGCGGAGCCGCGGCTGCCGATGACGTTGCCGAACCGGACCGAGAGGTAGCGCGCGTCGGTCTCCTGGGCGCTCATCCAGGCGGTGAGCTTCTCGGCGATGCGTTTGCTGTAGCCGAGGACGGTCGTCGGGTTCGCGGCCTTGTCGGTCGAGATGTTGACGAAGGTGCCGACGCCGACGGCCCGCGCCGCGTTCAGCACGTTCAGGGTGCCGAGGACGTTGTTCTTCCAGGCCTCGTCGGGGTACTGCTCGAGCATCGGAGCGTGCTTCAACGCTGCCGCGTGGAAGACGACGTCGGGACGGCGGTCCTCGAAGATCTCCATGAGCGACGGGAGGTCGCGGATGTCGGCGAGCACGACCTCCTTGGTGTCGAGCAGACCGTGTCCGGAGATCGAGAGCTGCGTGGTGTGGAGCCCTGTCTCGTCGCGGTCGAGCAGGACGAGCTCCGCCGGACCGAACTGGTTGACCTGCCGGGCGATCTCGGAGCCGATGGATCCGCCGGCACCGGTGACGAGCACGCGCTTGCCGGTGAGGTACCCCGCGATGCTCTCGACCTGCAGGTCGACGGTGT
The DNA here is from genome assembly GCF_014841225.1 of Plantibacter sp. CFBP 8804. Classification (NCBI taxonomy): domain Bacteria; kingdom Bacillati; phylum Actinomycetota; class Actinomycetes; order Micrococcales; family Microbacteriaceae; genus Plantibacter; species Plantibacter sp. CFBP 8804. The sequence continues at coordinate 412,821 of NZ_JACYTU010000002.1, read as the reverse complement.
TGCGGCCGATGAAGTCCTCGACGTTGAGGTCGCGCAGGCTCGGCGCGCTCTCGCCCGTCCCGGGAGCCAGCATCGTGTCGATGGGCGGCACGACGAGCACCCGGAGCTTCGCCTCGTCGGCTCGCTCACTGACCTGGCGGATGAAGTCGTTGTCGACGTCCGCGATGCTGATGATGAGCGCCTGCGCCCCGGTGCGCTTGACGGCCGCCACCAGGTCGGCTCCCGTGCCGACCACGGCGACGGAGGCGATGCGGAAGTTGCGCTTCGAGGGGTCGTCGTCGATGACACCCACCGGGAGGTAGGGCGACTGCGGGTCGCGCATGAGCCGAGGGATGATCGACATCCCGAGCGCACCGGCTCCGTAGACGAGGACGCGCTGCGCCTCGATCGGCCGGCTGCGGCTGTCGACGAAGAGTCGCTTGACGTAGCGCGTGATGCCCATGAAGACGATCGCGAACGGGAACGCGATCACCGTGGTGGACCGTGGAACCCCCCACGCGACGCCGAACACCGCGTTGACCGCGATGAGGATCGCGGTGACGATCAGCGCGACGACGATGAGCTGTTTCGCCTCGTAGAAGCTGCCGAAGCTGTGCAGGCCGTGGTAGTAGCTCCACAGGTAGGCCACGACGAGCTGGGCGACCACGGCGATGACGCACAGGAGGACCGTCCCCACGAGGGCCACGCGCTCGTACTCGAGCTCGAACCGGACGAGCTGGGCGACCACGATGGCGAGCACCCAGCACAGTGCGTCGAGGGCGGTCTTCGCGGCGAAACGAGGACCGGGCGCCTGCGTCCATCTACGGGGGGCGTCGGGGAGCGTGGAGGTCATAACGTGTCGATCCTACCGATCGCCGGCTTCGCGTTGGCTGCGCACGGACTGCGCGTCGGGGCCGGGCGCACCGCGCTCCGCGGCGAGCGCTGCGATCGAGGACCGGAGACCGTCGTCCGTCGCCGTCGGCATGCGCTCGTGCCCGAGTGCACCGAGCAGTCGGGCACCGGAGACGCGGTAGTCCTCGGTGAGCTTCGCGAGACGCCCGGAGTTGAGCGGCACGGCGGGGACGCGATCGCCGACGGCGGCCGCCAACCGCACGAGGGCCGGTGGGAGCGCCAGGCGACGGACCCGGCGACCGGTGACCTCGCCGATGAGGGTGACGAGGTGCCCCGTCGACACGGGCTCGTCGTCGGCGACGAGGTAGACACCCGTCGTGACGGCGGGCGTGTCGATGATGCTCGTGATCGCCCACGTGAGGTTCTGGATCGACACGAAGCTGCGCTCGTTGCGGAAGGCGTCGAGCGGGTACGGGATACCGCGGGACAGCAGACCGAACAGGAGGCGCAAGTTGCCCTTGTCCCCCGGCCCGTGCACCATCGTCGGACGGAGGACGATCGTCCGGCGACCGGCGGGCGGTTCGACGGCGAGCAGGAGCCGCTCGGCTGCGAGCTTCGACTTCCCGTAGGGGGTCACCGGGTGGGGCTCGGCGGACTCGTCGAGCACGCCGTCGACCGTCGCCTCGTTCACCGCGGCGACGCTGCTCAGCTGGATGAAGGTGGCGGCGTCCGACGCCAGGAAGGCGACGTACGCGCGTTCGGCGAGGTCGGTGTTGATCCGGCGGTACACCTCGGGAGAGGCGGTGCCGTCGAGGTCGTGCGCCTTCCCGGCGAGGTTCACCACGACATCGACGTCCTCGGGGAAGGGCTCCCCCGTCCACCCGCGCAACGAGAACGGCACGACCTCGTGGCCGGCCGCCTCGAGGACGGGGACGAGGTTCGTCCCAATGAAGCCGGTCGCACCGGTCACGAGCACCCGGCTCATCGTCCGAACCATCCCCACGTGCGGAAGTACACGAAGGCCCCCTGGATCGAGTACCACATCAGCTTCCGGTTGTGATGCGAGCCCTTCGCGAAGTGGTGGTGGATCGTCGCGCCGGGGTAGTACGCGGTCCGCGACACCTGGAGGAAGCGACGGGTGAGGTCGGCGTCCTCGATGTACATGAAGATCCGCTCGTCGAAGAAGCCGACGCGGTGCAGGGTGGAGGTCCGGAGGAACATGAAGCAGCCCGAGAGGTAGGGCACGTCGAACATCGTCTTGTTGTAGTCGTGCGCCGGGTTCTCGTCGATGTCGCGGTACTCGTAGCGGGCCATGCGCTTCGCGACGAGCGGCTTCAGCGGACCGGGCAGGAACCGGCGGGCGAACAGGTCGAAGACGGAGGGGTTCCGCTTCACCAGATACTGGAGGGATCCGTCGGGGTACAGCACCTTCGGCATGACGTGCCCGACCTCGGGGTGCTCGAGCATGAACTCGTGGAGCTGCTCGATCGCCTCCGGCTCGAAGTACACGTCCGGGTTGACCACCATGTGGAACTTCGAACGCCCGAGGACCTTCGCGATCGCGAGGTTGTGGGCGGCGCCGAAGCCGGGGTTCGAGGGGTTGTGCAGGTACTCGACCCGCGGGTCGGCCGCGAGGTCGCGGAGCTCGTCCGTCGGCGAGTTGTCGACGAGGTACAGCGTCTCGACGAGCGGGCTCCCGAGGGTCGAGTCGATGGCCGCACGCAGCTTGTCGCGATCGTTCCGGTACATGACGATGCAGGCGGTCACAGGACGGTCCACGGTTCACCCTCTCCGGCGGCGGGGACGGCACCGCCGAGGCACGACGGACGTGGGCCCGACGCGCCTGGTCAGTCTACGTGCTGCCCGCGTCCGGTCCTGGGAGCCCGGGGCCGCATACTGGAGTGGTGCCAGAGCGTGTGTTCTTCTTCGACTGCGACAAGACCCTGTACGACTACGACTTCCGGAAACGCCTCCCGGCGCTCTCCCGGTTGACGGGCGTGAGCCAGTACCGGCTCGCGAAGCAGTGGTGGGTCGGCGGCCACGAGGCCGCGGCCAACATCGGCGAGTACCCGACGAGTGACGACTATCTGGCGGTGTTCACCGAGGTCACCGGGTACCCACTGTCACTCGAGGAGTGGCGCGAGGCCCGTGCGGCGGCGATGACCCCGGTTCCCGGCGTCCTGGCCACCCTCGCCCGTGCCGCGACCCTCGGCACGGTCTCCCTGCTGTCGAACAATCCGATCCCGTTCCGGGACTCCTTCGCGCAGCTGGCTCCCGAGGCCGCAGCCCTCCTCGGCGAGAACGACCTCGTGTCCGCCGTCCTCGGAGCGGAGAAGCCCGAGCCCCGTGTCTACACCCGCGCGCTCAGCCGGTACGGCGTCGCACCCGGCCGCACCATGCTCATCGACGACTCCGCGGCGAACTGCGCGGGCGCCGAGGCCGTGGGGATGCACGCGTTCCAGCTGACGAAGGACGACTCAGGTGCCTTCGACGTCGCAGGACTCGACGCTGCGGTCGACGCCTTCGTGGCGGCTACGCCCTGACTCGACCCACCGGCCGATGCGTCCCACCGGCCCCTGAACCGAACCATCGGTCCCTGAGCCGACCCATCGGTCCCTGAGCCGACCCATCGGTCCCTGAGCTTGTCGAAGGGCGGCGGATCCACGGCTCGGACTCGCCCTGCGACAGGCTCAGGGACCGGAAGAGGGGCCTACGGAGCTGAGAAGCGCGGGCTCGCGACGCGTCAGCGGATCGCGATGGTCGTGCGGTCGCGGGTGGTGAGGTCGCGGTGGGTCGCCGCAGCGTGCCAGCCGTCGGCCGTGAGCAGCTCGCGGATGGCCTGCCCCTGGAGTTCACCGTGCTCGATGATGAGCGTGCCGCCCCGGTGGAGCAGTCGCTGCGCGGTGGCGGACACCTGGCGCACCACGTCGAGTCCGTCCGGTCCGCCGTACAGCGCGGCCGAGGGGTCGTGGAGACGCACTTCGGGATCGCGCGGGATCGCGTCGTCCGGGACGTACGGAGGGTTCGAGATCACGACGTCCACCGAGCCGTCGAGCTCGTGGAAGGCGTCGGCGAGGTGCTCGAAGACGACGGTGGCGTTGTCGGCACCGGACTCGGCGAAGTTCCGCCTCGCCCAGATGAACGCCTCGACCGAGTTCTCGGTCGCGTAGATCGCCGCGTTCGGGACCTCGGTCGCCATCGCCAGCGCGATCGCTCCACTGCCGGTGCCGAGGTCGACGCCGATTGGCCGAGGGATCGGAACGGCTCGGAGCGCGTCGATCGCGAACTGCACGACCGACTCGGTCTCGGGGCGCGGCACGAAGACGCCTGGTCCGACCGCGAGTTCCATCGAACGGAACGCGGCACGACCCGTGATGTGCTGCAGCGGTTCGCGCGCGGCCCGACGCTCGACCAGCTCGGCGAACACGGTGCGCTCCTCGGCATCGAGCACGCGACCGGTGATCGCCGCGGCCTGCACGGCACCACGACCGAGGCCGAGCACGTGTCCGAGGAGGAGCTCCGCGTCGACGTCGGGTGACGGCACGGCTGCGCGGGTGAGGATCTCGACGGCGTGTTGGCGCGCGAGTTCGACGGTCGCAGGGTGGCCGGCGGACGGGGTGTCTGCGGCGGCGGCGGAAGGGGTGCTGGGCATGAGCGAGGTCATCATCTGGGGCGGCCTGGTCGGGTGGGCCGCACCGAGCCTACCCCACCGCCTCGGCGCGGCGGCGGGCCGGTAACCCTCGTCGTCACACGGGACCCCGCCGATCGACCAGGTCGTAGGCTGAACCGAGCCCCGTTCGAGGAAGAGGAACACCGTGACCGGCACCGTCTACACCGACATCACCCAGGCCTACGGGCGCACCCCGCTCGTCCGCCTGAACCGCATCGCCGAGGGCGTCGGCGCGACCGTCCTGGCGAAGCTGGAGTTCTACAATCCCGGATCGAGCGTCAAGGACCGCCTGGGCATCGCGCTCGTCGACGCGGCGGAGGCCTCGGGCCAGCTGCAGCCGGGAGGGACCATCGTCGAGTCGACGAGCGGGAACACCGGCATCGCGCTCGCCCTCGTGGGAGCCGCCCGGGGCTACCGGGTTATCCTCACGATGCCGGCCTCGATGAGCAAGGAACGCCGGACCCTCCTCCGCGCCTACGGTGCCGAGCTCGTCCTCACCGATCCGACGAAGGGGATGGCGAACGCCGTGCAGGAGGCGCAGCGCATCGTCGCCGAGAACCCCGGCGCCGTCTGGGTCAGGCAGTTCGAGAACGAGGCGAACCCCGCCATCCACCGGCGGACGACCGCACCCGAGATCTGGGAGGACACCGCCGGCACGGTCGACGCGTTCGTCGCGGGCATCGGGACGGGCGGGACGATCACGGGCGTCGGCGGCTGGCTCCGCGAGCACAACCCCGATGTGCAGATCATCGCCGTGGAGCCCGCGGACTCCCCGCTGCTCAGCGAGGGTCGCGCCGGTGGACACAAGATCCAGGGCATCGGCCCGAACTTCGTGCCCGACATCCTCGACACCTCCTTGTTCAGCGAGATCATCCCGGTCGAGACCGACACGGCCTACGCGACCGCACGACGCCTCGCGACCGACGACGGCATCATCGGCGGCATGTCCTCCGGCGCCGCGGTGTGGGCAGCCCTCGAGGTCGGACGCCGTCCGGAGATGGCCGGCAAGACCATCGTCGTCATCATCCCCGACGCGGGCGAGCGCTACCTGTCGACGACGATGTACGACGACCTGCGCGACTAGGCTCGACGCATGGGAATGCTGTCGCGGGTCCGCGAGGACATCGGTGCCGCACGCGCACACGATCCGGCGGCCCGCGGCACCATCGAGATCGCGCTCAGCTACTCCGGCCTGCACGCCGTCTGGGCGTACCGGCTGCACCATCGCCTGTGGCGGCGCGGCTTCCGCACCCTCGCCCGGTTCGGCTCCCAGTTCACCCGGTTCCTCACCGGGATCGAGATCCACCCGGGCGCCCGGATCGGCAGGCGGTTCTTCATCGACCACGGCATGGGCGTCGTCATCGGCGAGACGGCCGAGGTGGGCGAGGACGTCATGATCTTCCACGGCGTGACCCTCGGCGGGAAGAGCCGCGGCGTCGGCAAGCGCCACCCGACGATCGGTGACGGCGTCGCCGTCGGAGCCGGGGCGAAGATCCTCGGGCCCATCCTGATCGGTGCGGGGACCATCGTCGGCGCGAACGCCGTCGTCACCAAGGCGTGCCCACCCCGCAGCCTGCTGCTCGGTGTCCCGGCGGTCGAGCGCCCGCGCGGGAGCGGCACGCACGGTCTCGCGTTGCTCGATCCCGAGTACCACATCTGATCCGCGCGAGGTGAGGTGATCCGTCGCCCACGCCTCCCCCGGACGACGATCTCCCGCATCCCACCCGCATCCCCGCTCCTCGAGAGGTCCCCATGAGTCTCATCCGCCTGCACGACGTCACCGTCCGGTTCGAGGAGCGCCCGGTGCTCCGCGACGTCTTCTTCCGGCTCGAGCCAGGCGACCGGGTCGGGCTCATCGGCCGGAACGGCTCCGGCAAGTCCACCCTCCTGAAGCTCGCGCTCGACCAGCTCCAACCGGACTCCGGCACCGTGACCATCGAGGACGGGACGCGGATCGGGTACTTCTCGCAGTTCTCGGAGCTCGACGGCAGCGCCACCATCACCGAGGTCCTCGAAGGACTCTTCGGTCACATCCACGCCATCGAGGCGGAACTCGCATCCATCGACGCCGCGATCGCCGCCGACCCGAACGACCTCGACCGGATGACGAAGCTCATCGAACGGCAGGCCGAGCTCTTCGAGGAGATGGAGCGCCAGGACGGCTGGGACTACCAGCGCCACATCGACACCGCCCTCACCACGCTCGGCTTCGACACCGCTCGCCGCGTGCTCCCCATCGACTCGCTCTCAGGTGGTTGGCGCAACCGCGCGGCGCTCGCGAAGATCCTCCTCGAGCGCCCGGACGTCCTGCTCCTCGACGAGCCGACGAACTTCCTCGACGTCGCGGGGGTCGAGTGGCTCGAATCCTGGTTCGGCTCGTTCCGCGGCGCGGCGATCGTCGTCTCGCACGACCGGACCTTCCTCGACGCCGTGGTCACGCGCATCGTCGAGGTCGAGAACTTCCACCTCCACGAGTACCCCGGCAGCTTCGACGAGTACGTCGTCCAGAAGCAGTTCCGGCTCAAGAGCCTCGAGGCGCAGTTCGTCCACGAGTCCGAACTGCTCGCCTTCGAGGCGGAGGGCATCTCGGACCGTCGCGAGGCGGCCAAGGCCGCCGGGAAGAAGGACCTCTCCTCGCAGCTGGCGAAGATCAAGAAGGCCAGGCCGCCGCGTCCGGTCGACGACATCATCACCGACATCTACGGCGGCCTGCACATCAAGGACACGCTCTGCCGGATCCAGGGGCTCACGAAGGCCTACGGCGAGCACACGCTGTTCGACGGACTCGACCTCGAGATCGGCCGCCGCGAACGCATCGTCGTCCACGGACCGAACGGCGCGGGCAAGTCCACGTTCCTCCGGATCCTCGAGGGCGACGAACGCCCCGACGCCGGTCACGTCACCTGGACCGGCGGGGTTCGATACGCGTCCTACAACCAGATGGTCGACGAGCTGGACCTCACCGATACGGTGGCGCACGCCGTCGGCGCCATGCCCGACAGCCTCGCCTTCGCGGCGACGAAGAAGTCGGTGAACCGCTTCCTCGGCATGTTCCAGTTCTCCGACGCCGACCTCAAGCAGAAGATCGGCATGCTCTCGGGTGGGCAGCGCGCCCGCGTCGCCATGGCCCAGTGCCTGCTCTCCGGAGCTTCGGTGCTCCTCCTCGACGAGCCGACGAACCACCTGGACCTCGCGAGCACGCAGGTGATGGAGCGCGCACTCGTGCACTTCCCCGGCGCCATCGTCGTGGTCAGCCACGACCGGTTCTTCGCCGACAAGGTCGCGACGAAGCGGCTGCGCATCGGCTGAACGACGAAAGCGCAGTCGTGGTCGTCATCCGAGAGGAATGACGACCACGACTGCGCTCCCGAGTCCTAGTCCTGGTCGCCGATGTCGGCCAGGCGTGCCTCCTCGTCGGCGGTGATCGCCGATTCGATGATCGGCCCGAGCGCGCCGTTCATGACGCCGTCGAGATTGTACGCCTTGTACCCCGTCCGGTGGTCGGCGATGCGGTTCTCGGGGAAGTTGTAGGTGCGGATGCGCTCGGAGCGGTCCATGGTGCGGATCTGCGTCTTGCGGGCAGCGCTGTCGAGAGCGGCCTGCTCCTCCTGCTGACGCGCGAGGATGCGGGCGCGGAGCACGCGCATGCCGGCCTCACGGTTCTGCAGCTGGCTCTTCTCGTTCTGCATCGACACCACGATGCCGGTCGGCAGGTGGGTGATGCGCACCGCGGAGTCCGTGGTGTTGACCGACTGACCGCCGGGGCCGCTCGACCGGTAGACGTCGATCTTCAGGTCGTTCTGGCTGATCTCGACCTCCTCCGGCTCATCGACCTCGGGGAAGACGAGGACACCCGTGGTGGAGGTGTGGATGCGGCCCTGGGACTCGGTGGCCGGCACACGCTGCACGCGGTGCACGCCGCCTTCGTACTTGAGGTGCGCCCAGACCCCCTGCGACGGGTCGGTCGCGTTCGACTTGATCGCCACCTGGACGTCCTTGTAGCCGCCGAGGTCGCTCTCGGTGCGTTCGAGGAGCTCGGTCTTCCACCCCTTGGACTCCGCGTAGTGCAGATACATCCGGAGCAGGTCGGCGGCGAAGAGCGCGCTCTCGGCGCCGCCCTCGCCACCCTTGATCTCCATGATGACGTCGCGGCCGTCGTCGGGGTCGCGCGGGATGAGCAGACGGCGGAGCTTCTCCTGGTTGGTCACCAGCAGCTCTTCGAGCACCGGCACCTCCTCGGCGAACGCCTCGTCCTCCTTGGCGAGTTCCCGAGCGGCGTCGAGGTCCTCCTGCGTCGCCTGCCAGGTGTGGTAGGCCGCGATGATCTTCGACAGCTCGGCGTAGCGGCGGTTGATCTTCTTCGACCGCGCGGGGTCGGCGTGGACCGCCGGGTCGGCGAGCTGATCCTGGAGATCCTTGTGCTCGGCGACGAGCGTCTCAACTGATTCGAACATCGTTCTCTTCCTTCATCACCATCAGGCGGCACCGGGGGCGAAACGGGACCGACCCCACCCGTTCCCGATGCCGGTGCGGCGCGGGTACGGATGGGGTCGGTCGGGAGCGCTAGCGGTGGTTGTTCTCGTGTCCGTGGCTGTGCGACGTCGGTGCGGGCATCGACTTCTGCATCTGGACGAGGAACTCCACGTTGGACGTGGTCTCCTTCAGCTTGCCGAGGACGACCTCGAGGGCCTGCTGCTGGTCGAGGCCGGCGAGGGCACGACGCAGCTTCCAGGTGACCTTGACCTCGTCGGGGGCGAGCAGCATCTCCTCGCGGCGGGTCGAGGACGCGTTGACGTCCACGGCCGGGAAGATCCGCTTGTCGGCGAGCTGGCGCGAGAGCCGGAGCTCCGAGTTGCCGGTGCCCTTGAACTCCTCGAAGATGACCTCGTCCATCTTGGAACCGGTCTCGACGAGCGCGGTCGCGAGGATCGTGAGGGATCCGCCGTTCTCGATGTTGCGAGCGGCTCCGAAGAAACGCTTCGGCGGGTACAGCGCCGCGGCGTCGACACCGCCGGAGAGGATCCGACCCGAGGCGGGTGCGGCCAGGTTGTAGGCACGACCGAGACGCGTGATCGAGTCGAGCAGCACGACGACGTCGTGGCCGAGCTCGACGAGACGCTTGGCGCGCTCGATCGCGAGTTCAGCGACCGTCGTGTGGTCCTCGGCCGGACGGTCGAAGGTGGAGGCGATGACCTCACCCTTCACCGTGCGCTGCATGTCGGTGACCTCTTCGGGACGCTCGTCGACGAGCACGACCATGAGGTGGACCTCAGGGTTGTTGATCGAGATCGCGTTGGCGATCTGCTGCAGGACGATGGTCTTCCCGGCCTTCGGCGGGGCGACGATCAGGCCGCGCTGGCCCTTGCCGATCGGTGCGACGAGGTCGATGATGCGCTGCGTGAGCTTCGTCTGCTCCGTCTCGAGACGGAGGCGCTCCTGCGGGTACAGCGGGGTCAGCTTGCCGAACTCGACGCGGGCGCCGGCCTCGTCGACGGACAGGCCGTTGACGGAGTCGACCTTGACGATCGCGTTGTACTTCTGGCGGCTGCTGCTGTCGTTGTCGCGCGGCTGACGGATGGCCCCGACGACGGCGTCGCCCTTGCGCAGGTGGTACTTCTTCACCTGGCCGAGGGAGACGTAGACGTCGTTGGTGCCCGGGAGGTAGCCGGAGGTGCGCACGAAGGCGTAGTTGTCGAGGACGTCGAGGATGCCGGCGACCGGGATGAGGACGTCGTCCTCGGCGATCTCGGGCTCGACGTCGTCGTTCTGCACGGATCCGCGACGCTTGCGGTCGCGGTAGCGGCTGCGGCCGCCACGACCCTCGGACTCGTCGCCCGGTGCGCCCTGGTTGCCCTGACCGCCCTGGTTGCCGCGGTTCTGCCCCTGCTGCTCCTGCTTGGCGTCGGCCTTCTGGCCGGCGTCGGCGTTCTGGCCACCGGTGTTCTGGTTGCCGTTGTTCTGGCCGCCGTTGTTCTGGTTGCGGCCTCGGCCACGACCGCGGCGCCCGCCGGACGACTGGCCGTCCTGCTGCTCGCCGTCCTGGGTGTCGTCGGCGTCCGTGTTCGCGGCGTCGTCGTTCGAGTCCTGCTCGGAGGCGTTCTGTGCGGCGCGGTTCTGCTCGCCGCCGGCCTGCTCGCCGGTGCCCTGCTCAGCCGTGTTCTGCTCGGCGTCGTCGGCGTTGCGGTCGCGATCGCGTCCGCGACCACGGCGGTTGCCGCGCGAACGCCTCGGCGTCTGCTCGGGGGTCGTCTCGTCGGCGCTCGGCGACTCGGCGGTCGCGGCGGCGTCATCGGACTGCTCGGCGGGAGCCGCGTCGGCCGGAGCGGACGGTGCCTCGGCCTCGACCGGGGCGGGTGCGGCAGCCGGCGCAGCCGGTGCCTCGACGACGGGGGCGCCGACGATCGGGGTCGCGTTCGGGGCGACGGTGGCCGTCGTGGCCCGGCGGGACTTGCGTCGCGCCGGCGGGGCCGCCTTCTCGGCACCGAAGGCCTGGTCGAGCGCGAGGTCGAGCTCGGGCAGCTTGGACTGCACCGGTGCCTCCGGCGCGACTTCGAGCGCGGAGACCGACTCGATGACGTCGGCGGTCTCGGTGACCGCGGCGTCGGTGTCGGTGTCGGTGCTGTTCTGGATGGTCTGGATGGCTTCGACCAGCTCGCCCTTGCGGAGCTTCGAGGCTCCGGCCACTCCGAGAGCGGCGGCGAGACGCTGCAGGTCGGCGACCTTGAGCGTCTTCGGGTCGGCATCCAGCGAGACGCCTGAGGCGCCTTCGTTGACGTCTGTCACGTGTGTCTTCCTTCCCTTGCGTCGAGACAGAGCTGTCTCGCGCAGGCGGCGATCGCACCGGAATCCTGTGCGGCGGGTGGGTGATGTTCACACGACGCAGAGCCTGTGCGGATAGCCCGGTGCGACGACCCGGCGGAGCGCTGCTCAGCAGGATGGAAACACGGTGGGACCCGAACAGACGCGATCAATTGGTGCGAAAGCGATGATTGTGCGGAATTGCCCCGGAAGCCGGTTACGCCGAAGAGGCGGGGTGGGCCGGGTGCCCTCCCACTGTAGCACCCTTGAAGTCGACCGCGAGCATGAGCGACTGCCACGGGGTGGTGGCGTGCTCGGCGACCAGCGCGGTGGCTTCGAGGCGTCGTCCGGGATCGTCCGCGAGGACGAGGATCGACGGGCCGGCGCCGGACACGACGGCGGCGAAGCCGTGTTCGCGCAGCAGCGTGATGAGGGTGTTCGTCTCGGGCATCGCGGCGGCGCGGTAGCTCTGGTGGAGCCGGTCCTCGGTGGCTGCGAGCAGGAGCTCGGGGCTCTGCGTGAGCGCGGCGACGAGGAGCGCCGAACGCGAGACGTTGAACGCCGCGTCGGCGTGTGGCACGTTGGCGGGCTGCAGGCTGCGGGCGAGTTCCGTGGACATCGTGTGCTCGGGGACGAGCACGAGCGGCGAGACCCCGCGGTGCACGATGAGCTTCTTGTGCTGCGGGCCGTCGTCCGTCGTCCACGCGATCGTCAGGCCGCCGAACAGCGCCGGAGCGACGTTGTCGGGGTGACCCTCCATCTCCGTCGCGAGCCGGAGGAGGTCGTCCGGTCCGAGCTCGACCCGACCCTCGAGGAGCCCCTTCGCCGCCATGATGCCGGAGACGATCGCGGCGCCCGAGGAACCGAGGCCGCGGCCGTGCGGGATGACGTTCCGCGCGACGACGTCGAGACCGGGGAGGTCGTGGCCGTAGGCACGCAGGGCGTGGGCGATCGCGGTGATCACGAGGTTCGACGCGTCGGTCGGCACCTCGCCGGCACCGACGCCGATGACCTCCACGAACACGCCCGGCTCCTCGCGGACCGTGACGGTCAGCTCGTCGTACAGGGCGAGCGCCAGACCGAGCGTGTCGAAGCCGGGTCCGAGGTTGGCGGTGGTCGCCGGCACCTTCACGGTGACGGTGCGTCCGATCGCAAGCGGTTCGGTGTGACTCATAGGGATGCCTGCAATCTGGTGAGAGGTCGGCGAGCGACGCGGTCGGTGGTCGTGCGGTTCGGCACCTACTCGGCTCCTTCGACCCGGAGCACGGACACGACCCGCTCGACGTGGGCGTTGGAGGCGAGCTGCTCGACGGTGGCCGCGAGGGCCGATTCGAGCGCCCGGTGGGTGCCGATGACCAGGGTAGCGGTCGACAGCGTCCCGTCCGAGGAGGCCACGGACTGCTGGAAGGTCTCGACCGAGACGCCGCCGTCGCTGAGGATCCCCGCGACCGCGGCGAGCACGCCGGGTTCGTCGGCCACCTCGAGGGTGACCTGGTATCGCGTCGTGACGCGGCCGATCTCGAGGACCGGCAGGTCGGCGTGCGTGGACTCGCCGACACCGGGGCCGCCGGCGACGTGACGACGGGCCGCCGAGACGAGGTCGCCGAGCACCGCGGAGGCGGTCTCCTTGCCACCGGCGCCGGCGCCGTAGAACATCAGGCTCCCGGCGTTCTCGGCCTCCACGAAGACCGCGTTGTTGCCGCCGTGTACGGCGGCCAGTGGGTGCTCCCGACCGATGAGCGCCGGGTAGACGCGGGCGGACAGGCCCTCCTCGCCGGTGGTCTCGTCGACGATCCGCTCGGCGATCGCGAGCAACTTGATGACGTAGCCCTCGCTGCGGGCGAGGTCGACCTGCGCCTTCGTGATGCCGGTGATGCCCTCACGGTGGACGGCCTCGACGGGGACGGTGGTGTGGAAGGCGAGACTCGCCAGGATGGTCGCCTTCTGCGCCGCGTCGTAGCCCTCGACGTCGAGGGTCGGGTCGGCCTCGAGGTACCCGAGCTCGCTCGCGACGGCTGCCGCGTCCTCCATCGTGTCGCCGAAGCGGTCCATCCGGTCGAGCATGTAGTTCGTGCTGCCGTTGACGATGCCGAGCACCCGGTTGATGCGGTCGCCCGCGAGGCTCTCCCGCAGGGGTCGGATGATCGGGATCGCCGCGGCGACGGCCGCCTCGTAGTACAGCTGGGCGCCGACCTGCTCAGCGGCGTCGAACAGTTCAGGGCCGTGCGTCGCGAGCAGCGCCTTGTTGGCGGTGACGATGTCGGCACCGGCGTTGATGGCCTGCAGGATGTGGCTGCGCGCCGGCTCGATGCCGCCGATGAGCTCGATCACGATGTCGGCGCTCAGGATGAGCTGTTCGGCATCGGTCGTGTACAACTCCTTCGGCAGGTCGACGTCGCGAGGTGCGTCGACGTCGCGCACGGCGATGCCGATGAGCTCGAGGCTCGCTCCGGCGCGGGACGCCAGTTCGTCGGCGTGCTCGAGCAGCAGACGCGCCACCTGCGAGCCCACCGATCCGGCGCCCAGGAGGGCGACTTTCAGTCCGCGGTATTCGATCATTCCGTGTCCAATCCCGCATCGCGGCTGAGGAGGTCGTGCTCGGTCTCGCCCCGCACGATGACGCGGGCCGCGCCACCCGACACGGCGACGACGGCCGGGCGACCGAGGTAGTTGTAGTTGCTCGCGAGGGACCAGCAGTAGGCCCCGGTCGCGGGGACGGCCAGGAGGTCGCCGTCGCGGACGTCGGCCGGCAGGTAGTCGGCGTTCACGACGATGTCGCCCGACTCGCAGTGCTTGCCGGCGATCCGGACGAGCGCAGGGGACGCGTCGCTCACGCGATCGGCGATCCGGACCGCGTAGTCCGCGCCGTACAGCGACGGCCGGGCGTTGTCGCTCATCCCGCCGTCGACGCTGACGTAACGTCGGACGGCCGTCTCGCCCTCGTCGTTCCAGGCGACCATGACGTCCTTGATCGTGCCGACCTCGTAGAGCGTGATGCCGGCGCCGCCGATGATCGCACGTCCCGGTTCGAAGGCGAGCTTCGGGATCCGGACGCCGTGGAGGTCTGCCGCAGCCTGGACACCGGCGAGGATGTCCGCCGCGAGCTGCTCGATCGGCGTCGGGTCGTCGGCGCTGGTGTAGGCGATGCCGAAGCCGCCACCGAGGTTGAGCTCGGGCACGGGGCCGCCCTCGAGTAGGCGGGCATGGACGGCGAGCAGGCGGGCGGCGGATTCGGCGAACCCGTCGGACCCGAAGATCTGCGAGCCGATGTGGCAGTGGAGTCCGAGGAAGTCGAGCGAGGCGTGCGACCGGATGCGCGCGACGGCGTCGGCGGCGTCCGCGAGCGGCAGGCCGAACTTCTGGTCCTCGTGGGCGGTCGCGAGGTACTCGTGCGTGTGGGCGTGGACGCCGCTGTTCACGCGCAGGCGCACGGACTGGACCCGGCCGGCACGCTCGGCCGCTGCGGCGACGCGGTCGATCTCGGTGAGGCTGTCGAGCACGATGGCGCCGATCCCGACGCCCACGGCTCGCTCGATCTCCGCGACCGACTTGTTGTTGCCGTGGAAGCCCAGCTGGGCCGGATCGGTTCCGGCGGCGAGTGCGACGGCGAGTTCTCCGCCGCTGCAGATGTCGATGCGGAGGCCCTCCGCCGTCATCCACCGCGCGACCTCGGCCGAGAGGAACGCCTTCCCCGCGTAGTAGACGGCGACACTCGTGCCGCGGGCGGCCGCCTCACGCTCGAACGCCTCACGCAGCGTGCGGGCGCGGGTCCGGGCGTCGACTTCATCGACGACGTAGAGCGGCGTGCCGAAGCGCTTCTGGAGCGTGCGGACGTCGACGCCGCCGAGCTGCAGGCGGCCGTCGGTGTCGCGCGCGGCCGACGCTGGCCACACGGCCGGATCGAGCGCGTTCGGATCGACGGGCTCGGCGAGCCAGTCGGGGGCGAGGGGGTTTCTGGCCACGGGGGTGTCCTGAGTCCTGTTGAGCGGAAAAGGAGGTTCTCGTTGGGCGAGCGGACCCGGTTTGGCCCCTGAAGCACCGATTTGTAGAGCACCGATGAAGGTGGATGCGCACGGCCCGGTGGTTGGTGATCCCGGTCGTCCGCACCCATCGCCGCTCGGTTGGAACGACTGAGGTGGAACACGGGCCGGAGGGCCCGACGGCACACCTCACCGCCCGGTCGGAGCAGTGGGTGTGTGGAAAGTCTAGCGAGACGCGCGTGCCCGTGCAGCATCGTGACGTCGGGTGGCCCGCTCCCCTCCGCCGCCGGGTGGCGGGGCGAGGTTCAGTCGCAGCTGCCGAGCGTCTGCAGCGACGCCTCGTCGAGGCGGAGCGTCGTCGAGGTCAGGGTGGCGGTCGCCGCCTCCGGCGTCACCGCGAGTCCATCGAGGTCGACCCCCTCCGGCAGGTATTGGGCGACGCAGATGCTGGGCGGGTCGCCCTGCAGGAAGCCGGTCACGAGCGCCCGTAGGTCGATGACGCCGAGGAGGCCGGTGTCGACGTTCACGGACGTCGGCATCAGGTTCACGCGGTCGGCCGTGGTGGTCGGTGCCACGGAGAAGTCGTACGGGATCGTGAACCCGAGGACGGTCGCCTCGCCTGCGTACCCGATCTCGTCGTCGCCGAGGGTGAGCGTGCCCGGGAGCCCGGCCGTCTTGGCGAGGTCCGCCGCTCCGGCGGCATCGATCCTGATGGTCGCCACCACTCGACCGATGGTCTGCTCCGGGTCGAGGGGGACCCGGTCCGCGCTGACCCGGAGGTCCAGCGGGATGCCGTCGACGCTCGCATCCGGTGCACGCAGGTCGACGTGCTCGAACGTTCCGGTGAGGTACTGGGCGATGACCGAGGCACCGCCGATCGACACGGCGACGTCCGCGTCGACGTTGTCCGGCAGGCTCTGCTCGATCTGCGTCGCGACGCGCTCCTCGGCGACGCCGCGCACGATCGTGTCGGCGATCAGGAACGCGCCGACGAGGACGACGAGCACCCCGACGACGATGACGATCGGAAGCCAGGGACGCCTGCGCTTGCCCGACGGTTGCTGCTCACTCATGTTCCGAGGGTAGCGAACCGTCGTCGGCAGGAGGACGGCGCGAGCGCAGGACCGTTCCCGAGGAACCGTCCTGCGCTCGCGCGGATCTCCTGCTGTAGGGAAGCTACATGCGCTCCGGCGCGGAGACGCCGAGGAGCGCCAGCCCGTTGCGGATGACGGTGCCGGTCGCGTCGTTCAGCCAGAGGCGCGTGCGGTGCAGGTCGGTGACCGGCTCCTCCCCCATCGGGACGACCCGGCAGCTGTCGTACCACTTGTGGTACAGGCTCGCGGTCTCCTCCAGGTGCCGGGCGACGCGGTGCGGCTCGCGCAGCTGTGCGGCCTGCGCGACGATCCGCGGGAACTCCTGGAGGACGCCGAGGAGCGCCGACTCCGTCTCGTGGACGAGCAGCTCCGGTGCGAAGGCGCTGCGGTCGACCCCGGCCGAGGCGGCGTTGCGCGCCACCGAGTTCGTGCGGGCGTGGGCGTACTGGACGTAGAACACGGGGTTGTCGTTCGTCCGGCTGCGGAGCTGCTCCGGGTCGAGGGCCAACGGCGAATCGGCCGGGTAGCGACCGAGCGAGTACCGCAGGGCGTCCGTCCCGATCCAGGCCTGCAGGTCGTCCAGCTCGATGATGTTGCCAGCGCGCTTGGAGAGTCGGGCGCCGTTCACGCTGACGAGCTGCCCGATGAGCACCTCGATGTCGCGGTCCGGGTCGTCTCCAGCCGCACCCGCGAGGGCCTTCAGCCGGTGGACGTAGCCGTGGTGGTCGGCACCGAGCAGGTAGATCTTGTGCTGGAAGCCGCGGTCGCCCTTGTTCAGGTAGTACGCGGCGTCGGCGGCGAAGTAGGTGTAGACGCCGTTGGAGCGACGGATGACGCGGTTCTTGTCGTCGCCGAAGTCCGTCGTGCGCACCCAGACGGCGCCCTCCTCGTCGAACACGTGCCCCTGCTCGCGCAAGCGGTCCACGGCCTGGTCGATGAGGCTCGTGCCGTCCTCGCCGGTCGCGTGCAGCGTGCGCTCACTGAACCAGACGTCGAAGTGGACGTTGAAGCGCTCGAGAGAGGCGCGGATCTCACCGAGCTGCAGGGCGTAGGCGCGTTCCCGCGCGACCTCGCGGGCGTCAGGACGCTCGAGGAGGTCGGGGATCTCGGCCAGCACGGTCTTCGCGAGGTCGCCGATGTACGCCCCGGGATAGCCGCCCTCAGGCGTCGGCTCCCCCTTGGCCGCTGCGAGGATCGAGTCCGCGAAGGTGTCCATCTGGTTGCCGGCGTCGTTGATGTAGTACTCGCTGACGAGCGTCGCGCCGGACGCGCTCAGGACGCGAGCCAGGGAGTCGCCGAGCGCGGCCCAGCGCGTGTGGCCGATGTGCAGCGGGCCGGTCGGGTTGGCCGAGACGAACTCGATGTTGATGGTCTGACCGGCGAGGCTGTCGTTGCGACCGAACGCGTCACCGGCGTCGACGATCACCTTCGCGAGCGCACCCGCGGCAGCGGCGTCGAGGCGCACGTTGATGAACCCGGGACCGGCGACCTCGACCGAGGCGACGCCGTCGACCTGCACGAGCGCGTCGGCGAACTCCTGCGCGAGCTCGCGCGGGTTCGCCCCCACGCGCTTCGCGAGCTTCATCGCGATGTTGCAGGCCCAGTCGCCGTGATCGCGGTTCTTCGGACGCTCCAGCACCACGTCGTCGACCGACACCGCGACCTCGTCGGTGATGCCCGCCGCCTCGCGTCGTCGTTCGACGATCGGAACGACGATGGCGTGCAGGGCGGAGGCGAGGTCTTCAGGAGTCACGAGGAGCGATTCTACCCGGGCGCGTCGCACCGGTGACACGGCGGCCTCGGGGCGACTGTCAGGCGAGCACGACCGCCTGCGCCGGGTCGTCGGCGGGCAGGACGTCGATCAGAGCGTCGATCCGCATGTCCTCGACGGTCACGTTGCCGTGGTGGTTGCTCAACCAGGCCACGTCCGCGGCGTCGCGTCCGGTGGCGATGCGGACGAGCGACTGACGCGGTGCCAGGCCCGTCGCGTCGACCACGTGCCAGGCGCCGTCGACGAAGCCCTCGGCCACCGCGTGGAAGTCCATGGGGACGAGACCCGGCGCGTAGACCGCGGCGTACCGGGCCGGGATGTCGAGCGCCCGCAGCATCGCGATGGTCAGGTGCGCGAAGTCCCGGCACACGCCACGCCCCGCGGCCAGGGTCGACACCGCACTGTCCGACACGGTCGTGGAGCCGGAGACGTAGGAGAGGTGGCGTCCGACCCAGGCAGCCACCCATGGCAGCACCTGCAGACCGCCGGACACCGTACCGTCCTCGTGCAGGCGACGGTGCTCGAGGAGGTAGCCGAGCTCGGAACGCGCGAGCGAGAACAGCGCGTCCGACTCGCAGTACCGGCTGGGACGGAGGTAGGTCACGGTCTCCAAGGCGTCCACGGGACGCGGCACGGCCTGCCCGACGACCACCGCCTCGTAGTCGACCTGCAACCGGCCGGGCTCGGCGATGACCCGGTGGAGTCGCGTGTCGTCCGGACCCACGATCTCGGTGACCGCGCACGGGCCGTCCGAGGAGTGCACCTGCAGTCGCTCGCTCGCCAGCGGGGTGCCGCCGGCTGCAGCGATGGAGAAGATGAGGTCGGCTCGATCGTGCACCCGCAGATCGAGCGACGCGGTCAGGGTGCGCTGCATGACCTCATTGTTCCACGCGACGGGCGACGCGGATCCCGCACGCCTCCGGTACCGGCGTGGGTCCCGACTCTGGTAGCTTGGACACGTTCCGCCTTCGTAGCTCAGCGGAAGAGCGCTTCCCTCCGGAGGAAGAAGTCGCTGGTTCGAATCCAGTCGAGGGCACCATCACCATCTCGCGAGGTCCTGCTTCGCATCGCTCCGACTCCGGGACGCGGGGGCCATGCACCGAGCCGATCCCCTCCCGCAGCCGACGGTCCGCTTCCTGTGCTGGGCCAGCGCGGCTGAGCTCGACCTCGCCGGCACGGCCGCCCGGCTGGACGCGTCCGCCCGTGACCGCCTCGACACCTCGTCCGCGACCGCGGCCCGTCGGTTCCTGTTCGGTCGCGCACTGCTCGTGCGCACCGTCGCGGAGACGATCGGCACCGACCCCGAGCGGATCGAGGTCATGGCGGTCTGCCCGGACTGCGGTCTCGCTCACGGACGACCACGGGTGCGCTTCGGAGACCGGACCGTCCACGTGAGCGTCTCCCACACCGCCGACGCCTCCGCGGTAGCGGTGTCGATCGAGCACCCCGTCGGTGTCGACGTCGAACGGCTCGACGCGGGCCGGTTCACCGGGGTCGAGGACGTCGCCCTCACCCCCGCGGAACGGGAGCAGTGGCAGCGGCTCCCGGACCGACGACGCCTCCGGGCGCTCGCCGAGCGTTGGACGGCGAAGGAGGCCGTGACGAAGGCCCTCGGTACGGGCCTCGCGACCGATCCCGCGACGATCGACCTCGGGCCGGATGCCGCACCACACGTCACCGAGACCGCGGGCCACCGCTTCGTCGTCGACCACCCGGAGCCCGTGCCGGGATTCGTCGTCGCGACGGCCCTCCTGCTCCCCTGACCCGGTTCAGCCGACGGGGAACGGCGGGAGCGCCTCCTGGAAGAGCCACGCGTCGAGGAGCGGCTCGACCGGTGCCGGTGCATGTCGATCGGCCGTCCGGATGAAGTCGTCCGTCGACACGCTCGAGTGCCGGAAGGACGCCACCCAGTCACGCAGGAGGTCGAAGAACGCTTCGTCGCCGAGCAGTCGGCGCACGGCGTGCAGGGCGATCGCGCCCCGCTTGTAGACCCGGTCGTCGAACATGTCCGCGGGTCCCGGGTCGCCGACGACGAGGTCCTGCGGTGCGCGTCGGAGCGCCGCGTAGTGCGCCCGGGCACAGGCGTCGGCGCTCTCGGCCCCCGACTCCTCCGACCACAGCCACTCGGCGTAGCAGGCGAAGCCCTCGTGCAACCAGATGTCCCGCCAGGCGGCGATCGTCAGGCTGTTCCCGAACCACTGGTGGGCGAGCTCGTGCGCGATCAACCGCTCCGAACCGCTGACGCCGTCGACGTGGTTGCGGCCGAACACGCTCATCCCCTGCGCCTCGAGTGGGATCTCCAGCACGTCGTCCGTGACCACGACGCCGTAGCTGCCGAAGGGATAGGGTCCGAAGGCGCGCTCGAAGCACGCCAGCATGTCGACCTGCTCGGCGAAGTCGTGTCGGAACCGCGCCGTGAGGTCGCGCGGCAGGTGTGCGACGACCGGCACCGTGCTCGTCGCGACCCGAGCGCTGACGGCGAGCCGCTGGTACCGGCCGATCTGCACCGTCGCGAGGTAGGCGGCCATCGGTTCGGGCTGCTCGTAGACCCATGTGGTCCGGCTCGCGCGGGCAACGCGCGACACCAGCTCTCCGGGGGCGACGACCGTGTACGCCGACGACGCCGTGACACTGATCCGATAGGACGACTTGTCCGAGGGGTGGTCGTTGCAGGGGAACCAACTCGATGCGCCGCACGGCTGGGACGCCACGATGACGCCGTCCTCGAGTTCCTCCCAGCCGATCTCGCCCCAGGGGCTGCGCACGGGACGGGGCGCACCCGAGTACCGGACGAGCACGGAGAACTCGGCGCCGTCCGCGATGGTGTTCCGGGGCGTCAGCGTGAGCTTGCCCGAGCTGTGCGTCCGCTTCGCCTCGACCCCGTCGACCTGGACACGGGTGACGCGCAGCGCGGCGAGGTCGAGCGAGAACCGCGTGAGCTCCTCCGTCGCGACGGCGGTGAGCCGAGCCGTCCCGGACAGGGCGTTGCGGTCGACGTCGTAGTCGAGCTCCAGCTCGTACCGGACGACGCGGTAGCCACGATTCCCGCTGGAGGGCGTGTAGGGGTCGCCTGCGCTCCGCAGACGGGCGAGAGCCTCCCCCATCAGGACGCGACCTGGGGCTCCCGGTACTCCGCCGTCGTCACCTCGCGCCACGGGCCGATCGGGTTGCCGCTCCACCGGGTGCCCGCCGGGACGCGTTCTCCGCGCATGACGAGCGAGGCCGGTCCGACCGTCGCGTCGTCGTCGATCCGCGCTCCGGGGAGGATGACGCTGTGCGGCCCGAGCGTGGCGCCCGATGCGAGTTCGACCTGATCCATACTCATGATTCGATCATGGAACAGGTGCGTTTGCACAACGCAGCCCCGGTTGACCGTCGCGCCGTCGCCGAGTCGGACGAGGTCGGCCTCCGGCAGCCAGTAGCTCTCGCACCAGACCCCACGACCGATGCGGGCACCGAGCGAGCGCAACCACCAGGTGAGGGCGGGGGTGCCGGTGGCGGGTGCCGCGAACCAGGGCGCCGCGACCATCTCGACGAAGGTGTCGGACACCTCGTTGCGCCAGATGAACGAGGACCAGAGCGGGTGCTCCCCTGTGCGGATCGGGCCGACGATCACCCATTTGGCGACGGTCGTGATCCCCGCCGCGACCGCGCCGGCGGCCAGGAGCACGGCACCGCTGACGGCGATCGCGACACCGAGACCCCAGGTGTCGGCGAACCAGGCGAGCGCGAGGAGCACCAGGAGCGCGATGCCGGTCGTCACCATGACGGGGACGATGCGGCAGAGTTCCCACAGTGCGCGGGCGATCCGGAGCCGGAGCGGCGGGTCGTAGGTCCGGTCGAGATCGGCGTCGGACACCTGCCGCCGGAGTCGCATCGGTGGGCTCCCGAGCCAGGACGAGCCGGACTTGGCCTTCCGCGGTGCGGCCGACAGCACGGCGACGAGCCCGTTCTTCGGAACGTGCATGCCGGGGCCCGCCATGCCGGAGTTGCCGAGGAAGGCGCGCTTGCCGACGGACGCACCGGCGATCCGCATCCACCCGCCACCGAGCTCGTAGGAGGCCACCATCGTGTCGTCCGCGAGGAACGCACCGTCGCCGACGGTCGTCATCCGCGGAAGGAGGAGGACCGTCGACGCCTCCACGTTGCGCCCGACCTTCGCCCCGAGCAGGCGGAGCCAGACGGGCGTGAAGAGGCTCGCGTACAGGGGGAAGAGGAGGGTGCGCGCGGCGTCCAGGAGCCGCTCCGTCGCCCACACCTGCCAACCGACCCGACTGCGCACCGGGAAGTAGCCCTCGCTGAGACCGAGGCCGAGCAGCCGGACGAGGCCGATCGTGCTGATCGCCAGGACGACGAACCACACGAGGGTGGCGACGGGCACCCAGAGGAGTGCGCGCCAGGAGAACTCGAGCAGGCTGGTCGCGCCCGATGCGCCGGCCGCCACGACCGCCGCCGCCAGCACGAAGGCGAGGAACGGCAGCACCGACAGCAGCGCCGATCCCGCGCCGTACGCGAACAGCCAGCGTCGGCGACGCGGGGGTCGTTCGGTCGGCCACACCGGTTTCGCCTTGCCGACGCGGACGGCGGGCGACCCTGACCACAGGTGTCCGGAGGGGACGCGGCCGAAGACGGACGATCCTGGAGCGATCTCCGCACGCTTGCCGATCCGGGTGCCGGCGAGCAGGGTGCTGCGAGCGCCGACCGTGCTCTCGGCGCCGATGTGGACGTGGCCGAGTCTGAGCGTGTCGCCGTCGACCCAGTAGCCGCGGAGGTCGACCTCGGGCTCGATCGATGCGCGCGCCCCGATGGTGAGGAAACCGGTGACCGGCGGCACGCTGTGGAGGTCCGCGTCGGCACCGATCTTCGCGCCGAGCGCCCTGGCGTAGCCCGAGATCCAGGGGGCTCCGGCGAGACTCACCGCGCCGACGGTGTCGGCGACGCGTTCGGCGAGCCAGAGTCGCACATGGACCGAGCCGCCGCGCGGGTAGTCGCCCGGGCGGACGCCGACGAGGAGGAGCTTCGCCGCGACGACGGAGATCGCCATGCGTCCGATCGGGGTGATGACCACGAGGAACCCGAGGGCGATCCACCACCAGGAGACCATGGGGAGGTACGGGACGTCCGCGACGAGGCCGAGGACCCGACTGCCGGCGAGCAGGTACACGAGCCACCGGAGTCCGACGAGGATGAGGAGCGGTACACCCAGGAGGGTCTGTGCCCACTGGGTCGCGAGCGGCGTCGGGAGCACGGGGTCCGCGACGGCCGCCCGACTGCGACGCTCGGGGCGTCGGCCGTCGAGTTCGGCGGCCATCGCGCCGAGTCGGGGGTGGCCGTAGATGTCGGCGACGGTGAACTCGGCGTCGCGGGTGCGGATGAGCGAGACGAGCTGCGCGGCCGCCAGGCTCCCGCCGCCCAGGCTGAAGAAGTTGTCGCTCTCGGCGGTGACCCGGACGCCGAGGACGGCCGTCCACTGCTCGGCGAGCCACGCGGCGGTGCCGGACAGGGTCGAGGCGTCCTCCCCATCGGCGGCGTCGAGCGGCCACGGCAGCGCGGCCCGGTCGACCTTGCCGGAGGTGCGGGTGGGCAGCTCGCCGACGACCGCGAGGAGCGGGACGAGCGGTGCCGGGAGCTGCTCACGGAGGGTGTCGAGCGCCCGCTCGACGGAGAACCCGTCGCGGTCGGGCACCGCGAGGTACCCCACGAGGACGGCGTTCCCGGCGGCGGTACGCTGGACGGCTGCTGCCGCACCCGAGACGCCCGGCAGCGCCTGCAGAGCGGCCTCGATCTCCCCGAGTTCCACGCGCCGACCGCCGATCTTCACCTGATCGTCCGCGCGCCCCTGGAACACGAGTCCTGCGGCCTCGTAGCGGACGAGGTCGCCGCTCCGGTACGCCCGCGACCACCCGATGCTCGGCATGGGCGCATACCGTTCGGCGTCCTTGACGGGGTCGAGGTACCGGGCGAGTCCGACGCCGCCGATGATGAGCTCACCGACGCCGCCCTCCTCGACCGGGATGCCCTCGGCGTCGACCACGGCGAGGTCCCAGCCGTCGAGTGGCAGTCCGATGCGCACGGGCTGCTCGCCGGTCAACAGCGCGGCGCAGGCGACGACGGTGGCCTCGGTGGGTCCGTAGGTGTTCCAGACTTCGCGACCGTCCACGGCCAGCCGGGCGGCGAGCTCCGGCGGGCAGGCCTCGCCGCCGAAGATGAGCATGCGGATGTTCTCGAGGGATTCGGCGGGCCACATCGCCGCCAACGTGGGCACCGTCGACACCACGGTGATGCCCTTCGCGGTGAGCCAGGGTCCGAGGTCCATGCCGCTGCGGACGAGCGAGCGCGGCGCCGGGACCAGGCACGCGCCGTGTCCCCAGGCGAGCCACATCTCCTCGCAGGACGCGTCGAAGGCGACGGACAGGCCGGCCAGCACACGATCACCGGGGCCGAGGGGTTCCGCCTGGAGGAAGATCCGCGCCTCGGCGTCGACGAACGCGGCGGCAGAGCGGTGCGAGACGGCGACGCCCTTCGGCGTGCCCGTCGAGCCGGAGGTGAAGATGATCCAGGAGTCGTCGTCGAGTCGCGGTGGTTCGAGGACCGGGATCGCCCGGGTGCCCGGGTGGGGTGCCGCGCCCGTCGCGAGTTGCACCCGGTCGGGATCGGCGCCGTCATCGGCCGGGTCCTCAGTGCCTCGGCGCGAACGCTCGAAGACACCGCCGTCGACCAGGACGCCGACGACGGCCGCCTCACCGAACACGAGTCGTGCCCGCTCCTCCGGGTCGTCAGCGTCGACGGGCACGTAGGCCGCTCCGGTGAACAGGATCCCGAGGATCCCGAGGTAGAGGTCGCGGGTGCCCGAGGCGATCCGGACACCGACCCGGTCACCGCGGCGGACCCCGGCGGCGAACAGCCCAGCCGCGACCCGCTCGGCACTGAGGACGAGCTCACGGTAGCTGAGCGCCCCCTCCGCGTCCTCGATCGCCGAGGCCTCGGGGTGCGACGCGGCGACGTCACGGAGGATGTCGAGGAGGGTGCGCTCGGCCGGTGCGCGCACGCCACCGAGCAGCGCGGGCTGCCGCTCGATGAGGAGGGCGGTGCTGGTGTCGGCGTCCATACGCGATCCCCTGTCGTCCGGCTGTTCAGCGCCGCCAACGGTAGGCAGCGCGCATGGACGGTTGGTGAACACCAGTCAACCGCCAGATGTCGTGGAATCGTCGGCGACGCTCCGTCGGCCCCCGGCATCCTCGGAGGACGCGCGCCTACCATGGCCTGCATGACCATCGACTACTCCGTGCCCCAGGAACGCCAGCTCGTGACCGCCATCCCCGGCCCCCGATCGCTCGCCCTCACGGAACGGCGCCGCCGCGCGGTGTCGCGCGGTGCCGGCAACCTCGCGCCGGTGTGGATGGACCACGGCTCCGGCGGCATCCTCGTGGACGTCGACGGCAACCACATCATCGACCTCGGAACGGGCATCGGCGTGACGACCATCGGGCACGCCAACCCCGACGTCGCCGCGGCAGCAGCCGAGCAGGCGACGAAGCTCACGCACACGCTCTTCACCGTGACGCCGTACGAGAACTACCTGCGCGTCGCGGAGAAGCTGTCCGAGATCACTCCGGGCGACTTCGAGAAGCGCTCGATCCTCCTGAACTCCGGTGCCGAAGCCGTCGAGAACGCAGTGAAGATCGCGAAGAAGTACACCGGACGTCGCGCGATCGTCGCCCTCGACCACGCCTTCCACGGACGCACGAACCTGACGATGGCGATGACCTACCGGCCTGCGCCCGAGCGCCTCGGGTTCGGCCCGTTCCCGGGTGAGATCTACAGCGTCCCGCTCTCCTACCCCTTCCGCGACGGACTCGACGGACCGGCGGCTGCCGAGGTGACGATCGACTACATCGAGCGGCACATCGGTGCGAGTGAGGTCGCCGCGTTCTTCGCCGAACCGGTCCTCGGCGACGGCGGCATCGTCATCCCCGCGCCCGGCTACTTCGCGCGCATCAGCGAGTGGTGCACCGAGAACGGGATCGTGTTCGTCGCCGACGAGATCCAGGCCGGCATCGGCCGCACCGGCGCCTGGTACTCGATCGAGCACCACGGTGTCGTGCCCGATCTCATCACGAGTGCCAAGGGCATCGCCGGCGGCTTCCCGCTGTCGGCCGTGACCGGGCGCGCCGAGATCATGGACGCCGTCCAGCCCGGTGGCATCGGCGGCACCTTCGGCGGCAACCCGGTGTCCACGGCGGCCGCGCTCGCGACGTTCGAGGTCATCGAGCGCGAGGACCTGCTGGGCGAGGCACGTCGCGTGGAGGCGACCCTGCGATCGCTCATGGGTGACTGGGCCGAGCGGTTCGACATCGTCGGCGAGGTCCGGATCATCGGTGCGATGGCCGGTGTCGAGTTCGTCGTCCCCGGCACGAAGCAGCCGCACCCCACGGCACTGCAGACCGTCATCGACGCGGCGATCGCCCAGGGGGTGCTCGTGCTCGACGCCGGCTCCTGGGACTCGGTGCTGCGACTCCTCCCGAGCGCGGTCATGTCCGACGAGCTCCTCCGCGACGCGGTGTCCGTCCTCGAGGACGCCCTGGGTCAGGTCTCCTCCTAGCGGCAGCGGTCGCCTCCGCTGGTGAGATCTCAGCGCGGTGCGCTGACGCGAGCGCGGGTCTGCGGCCGCCGTACCCTTCCGCGAGCGCGGTGCGCTGACGCGAACCCACCCGAATCGGCGCGAGCGCGGCCCGGGCGCGTGAGCGCGGGTCTCCGGAGGGTCGCGCTCGCGGCGGTGCCCCGCGGTGACGTCAGCGCACCGCGCTGGCGCAACCGGCGGCGGCTCAGTCGACGGTGACGAAGTCGATGAGCTGCTCGACGCGACCGAGGAGCTCCGGCTCGAGGTCGTTGAAGGTCCGGACCTGACCGAGGATGCGCTTCCAGGCACGGGCGATGTCGGCCTGCGAGTCGTGCGGCCAGCCGAACGCCTGGCAGATGCCCTTCTTCCACTCGATGGAGCGAGGGACGGTCGGCCACTCGCGCAGGCCGACCCTGGCGGGCTTCACGGCCTGCCAGACGTCGACGTACGGGTGCCCGACGATGAGGACGTTGCGGCCGTTCGGTCCGGCCATGACGGCGTCGGCGATCCGCTGCTCCTTGGAACCGGGGACCAGATGGTCGACGAGGACGCCGACACGACGGTCGGGGCCCGGCCGGAACTCGGCGAGCGCGGCGTCGAGGTGGTCGACGCCCGCGAGGTACTCGACGACGACGCCCTCCACGCGGAGGTCGTCGCCCCAGACCCGCTCGACGAGTTCCGCGTCATGGCGGCCCTCGACGAAGATCCGGCTCGCGCGAGCCACCCGAGCGGTCGTCTCCACCGCGAAGGAGCCGGAAGCGGTGCGCGCCCGCCCCGTCGGTGCGCGCTTCGGCACGACGAGGACGACGGGCTCACCCTCGAGGAGGAACCCCGCCCCCATGGGGAACACGCGTCGCTTGCCGCGGTAGTCCTCGAGCTCGACCGTCTTCGCCTCGACGCGCGTGATCGCGCCGCAGAAGCCGCCGAGTTCCTCGACCACGAGGTCGGTCACCGCCTCGACCTCGCGGGCCACCACGCGGTTCTTCTTCCGCCAGTCCCCCGCGAGGACGTCCTGACCGTACCTGTCTTCGAACACCCGTCAACGCTAACCAACCCTCCGACCTTTCTCAGGACGGCCCCGGCGTGGCGTGGCCGACACGCCGCAATCCAGGCTCGACACGCCGACGCCGTCCTGAGTCGGGGACAGGTCGAGCGGTGGGTCGCCTGCAGCGGGAGGGCCTCCTGGCATGCGAAGCCGCCCGGTGCGGAGACACGCCCCGACTAGGCGGCGGCGCGCTCCGCCTCGCGGGCGAGACCGCCGAGCAGGAGCCCGAGCTGGTCGTCGACAGTGCCGGGGTCCTCGGGGTGCCACTGCACGCCGGTGATCGGCAGGGTGCGGTGCTCGATCGCCTCGACGGTGCCGTCGGAGGCCCAGGCGACGGCGCGGAGGCCTTCGCCCAGTTCGCCGACCGACTGGTGGTGGGCGCTCTGCACCTGGAGGTGACGGGCACCGAGTCGGAACGCGAGGGCACTCGAGGGGTCGAGCTCGACCTCGTGCGGGGTCATACTCTCATCGACCGGGACGCCCTCGTTGCGGTGGGCGCTGTGCTCACCGAGGTCCTGCACGAGCGTCCCGCCGAGGGCGACGTTGATGATCTGGTGACCACGGCAGATCCCGAGCAGCGGCGTGCCTCGCTCGGCGGCGCGACGGGCGACCGCGAGCTGGGCGCGGTCGGCCTCGGGGAAGTGCTGGCCCTCGGCGCGGTAGCCGGTGGTTCCGCCGTACTGGGCGGGATCGATGTCGGCGCCGCCCATGATGACGACGGCGGAGGCCCCGTCGGTCGAGGCGAGGAGCGCATCGGTGCCGAGGTCGTGCGCGGCCAACCGGGTCACGCGCCAGCCGGCCCGTTCGGCGGCAGCGATGGTCCGTCCGACGAGGATCTGCACGTACTCGTGGTACGCCTGATCGTCCTCACGGAACCTGGTGACCTCGACGAGCGCCAGCATGGGTGAGACGTGTCCTTGCATGATGCTCCTTCCAGGGGTTCCGTGAGGTGACTCGACCAGTCTCGCCGGGCAGATGCCCTCGCGCGAGTGGCCGCGTCACGGTCGGTAACAGAGTCCGTCACGGTCGGTGACAGCGTCACGTTCCGTGTCGCCGAAGCACCGCCACCGCCGTATAGCACAGCTCCGGTTCGGTGCGCTCGCTGGGAGCCCGCTGTAGAGATGTCGAGGGCCCGGACCTAGACTCGGAACCGAGCCGCGGGGTGGGGCTCCAGGGTCCGAACGAGTGACGAGGTGGCCGATGCGGGTTCGCTGGGCGGTATCGATCTGGGCGTTCTGCGTGGCCGTGCTCCTCGGAGCGGGAGCCACCGCCGCCTGGGCGGAGAGCCCGGTGCAGCTCGGCGCCGGGCGCGTGTCCGACAGCGCGGGTGTCCTCAGCAGCGGTGAGGTCTCCGAGATCACGACGGCCGTCGACGACCTGGCCGCGGATCACGGCGTCGACCTCTGGGTGGTCTACGTGCCGACCTTCACCGACCCGAGCGATGCCGAGTCCTGGGCGAACCAGACCGCGAAGGACAACAACCTGGGACCGAACCAGTACCTGCTGGCCGTGGCGACCGAGGACCGCGCCTACTACCTCTCCGGCGACTCCAGCGGACCGGTGAGCGGCGATCAGCTGACCGAGATCGAGCAGCAGCGCATCCTGCCGCAGCTGCGTGACGAGAACTGGGCCGGGGCCGGCGTCGCTGCCGCCGAAGGCCTGGGTGCCGCCGTCGGCGGCGGGTCGATCGGGGGTGCCGGTAGCGGATCAGGCGGCTCGACCGGGTGGCTGACGATCCTGCTGATCGTGGTCGTCGCCGTCGTGGCCGTCGTCCTCCTGGTCGTCTTCCTCCGCCGACGCCGCGCTGCGAACGGCGACGGCGGGGTGACCGCGGGCCGGCAGGGCGCACCGGTCGACCCGCTGACCACCGCCCCGATCCCCGAGCTCGAACGACTCGCCGGCAGTGCGCTCGTCCAGACCGACGACGCCGTCCGGACGAGCGAGGAGGAGCTCGGCTTCGCGACCGCCTCCTACGGCGAACCGGCCACGGCCGCGTTCACCGCTGCCCTCGCCGGAGCGAAGGACGACCTCTCGCACGCCTTCGCACTCAAGCAGCGGCTCGACGACGCCGAGCCGGACACGGAGCAGCAACAACGCGACTGGAACCTCCAGATCATCCGGCTCTGCGAGCACGCGAACCACGTGCTCGACGAACAGGCCGCCTCCTTCGACGAGCTCCGCGCACTCGAGAAGAACGCGCCCGCCGCGGTCGAGGAGCTGCGAGCCAGGGCGGCCGCAGCCGGACCGACGGTGACGGCCGCGCAAGACGCGGTGCACGCCCTGCAGACGCGCTACAGCCCCGACGCCCTCATCACCGTGATCGACAACCCGGCGCAGGCGACCGAGCGACTCGCCTTCGCCACCGCAGCGATCTCCGACGCAGCTGCACGGCTCGCCGCCGGAGACTCGGGCGAGGCCGCCGTCGGCATCCGCGCCGCGGAGGAAGCGCTCGACCAGGCCACCCAGCTCACCGGGGCCGTGAAGCGGCTGCAGGCGGATCTGACGACCGCCGAGCAGCACCTCGCCGCCCGACTGGCCGAATTGGACGGGGACATCGCCGCGGCGGTCGGCCAACCCGACCCGACCGGCACCCTCGCCGCAGCGGTCGCGAGCACCACCGCGACGGTCTCCCAGGTGCGCGGCGCGCTCGGCACACCGAACAACCCGATCGCCCTCCTCGCCCGCCTGGATGCGGCGAACACGCAGATCGACGGTGCTCTCCAGGGAGTGCGCACCGCGGCGGAGCAGCGACAACGCGCCGCAGCCGCCCTCGGGCAGACCCTGCAGACGGCGGGCGCGCAGGTGTCGGCTGCAGAGGACTTCATCGTCTCGCGGCGCGGAGCCGTCGGCCCGGAGGCCCGGACGCGCCTCGCCGAGGCCGGCCGCACCCTCGTGCAGGCCCAGGGTCTCGCCGCGACCGACCCAACGCAGGCGCTCTCCCTCGCCCAGCGCGCCAACTCGCTCGCGAGTCAAGCGGTGCAGCTCGCCCAGGCCGACCTCGGGCAGTTCCAGAGCCAGTCGGCGGGCGGACTCGACGGCATGTTCGGCGGCGGCCAGGGTCAGCAGGGTGGCAACGGGATGCTCGGTGCCGTCCTCGGCGGCATCCTGATCAACTCCGTCCTCGGCGGCGGCGGGTCCCGTTCCGGCGGCGGCATGTTCGGCGGCGGCTCCGGTCGCTCACGCAGCGCCGGCAGCTTCGGTGGCGGCGGCACCCGTTCCCGACGCGGTGGCGGTCGCTTCTGATCCGCTGCACCACCCACCTCATCACCAGACACCGACCGACACGACCCAGCAGGACACGAGAGAGGAACCACACCATGGCAGAGAAGCAGTCCA
Source organism: Plantibacter sp. CFBP 8804 (assembly GCF_014841225.1). NCBI lineage: Bacteria > Bacillati > Actinomycetota > Actinomycetes > Micrococcales > Microbacteriaceae > Plantibacter > Plantibacter sp. CFBP 8804. The sequence goes on along the minus strand of NZ_JACYTU010000002.1, from coordinate 381,676 downwards.
TCTTCGGACGCATCGCCCAGCTGACCAAGGCCAACATCAACGCGCTGCTCGACTCCGCCGAGGACCCGCAGAAGATGCTCGACCAGATGGTCCGGGACTACACGAACTCGATCGCCGACGCCGAGAGCGCGATCGCCGAGACGATCGGCAACCTCCGGCTCCTCGAGCAGGACCACCAGCAGGACGTCGAGGCGGCCTCCGAGTGGGGCACCAAGGCGCTGGCCGCGAGTCGCAAGGCCGACGAATACCGTCAGGCGGGCAACGCCGCGGACGCCGACAAGTTCGACAACCTCGCGAAGATCGCGCTCCAGCGCCAGATCGGCGCCGAGAACGAGGCCAAGCAGGCCGAGCCGCAGCTGGCGTCGCAGACGAAGGTCGTCGAGCAGCTGAAGAACGGCCTCAACGGCATGAAGACGAAGCTCGAGCAGCTGAAGACGAAGCGCAGCGAGCTCGTCGCCCGTGCCAAGACCGCCGAGGCCCAGCGCAAGGTCGCGGATGCGGTCGGCAGCATCGACATCATGGACCCGACGAGCGACCTCAGCCGCTACGAGGACAAGATCCGCCGCGAGGAGGCGAAGGTGCTCGGCCAGCAGGAGCTCGCCGCCTCGAGTCTCGACGCGCAGTTCAACGACCTTGAGGACCTCGGCGAGCTGACCGAGGTCGAGGCCCGCCTCGCCGCGCTGAAGGGCGGCGGTTCCGCGTCTCCCGCGATCGAGTCCTCCGGACCCGAGTACACGCCGAACGCCGGACAGTAGTACCGATCCGACGGGCCCTCGGGACCTCCCGAGGGCCCGTCGCCCTCGCCCCCTCGCACCATCTCCAGGAAGGCACCGCATGACGAAGTTCGTCGTCGTCCCCCAGTGGCAGGGCTCCGGCTCGTCCAGGGCCATGCAGTTGATCGATGGAGCCGAGGCGATCCGTGGCGACCTGCCGACGGCGGCCACGACACTCGTCCACGTGCCGACCGAGGCCGGCGAGGCCCTCGACACCGACATCCGGCGCGCCAGTTCCCTCGTGACGACCGCGGAACTCCAACGTCAGGCGCTCGTCGGGATCGACGAGCCCGTCATCACCATCGGCGGGGACTGCGGCGTCGAACTCGCGTCGGTCGGTGAGGCCCTCCGACGCGACCCCGGCATCGCCGTCGTCTGGTTCGACGCCCACGGCGACCTCAACACCCCGCTCAGCTCGCCGTCCGGGTCGTTCAGCGGCATGGTCGCCCGGGCACTCACGGGCGAAGGCGCCGCGATGCTGCTGCCCGAGGCCCCACTCGATCCCGCCCGACTCGTCCTCGTGGGGGTGCGTGACCTCGACGACGGTGAACTCGCCCACATCGAGGAGCGTGGCATCCCCATGGTCTCCTCGGTGATGACGAGCGCCGCCGAGGTGGTCGCCGCCGTCGAGGCGACGGGCGCCGACCGCGTCTACCTGCACGTGGACGTCGACGTCCTCGACCCCGCCGTCATCGCCGGCGTCAGCTCGGCCGTCCCCTTCGGTCTCGAACTCGGCACCCTGCTCGACTGCATCACCGCCCTCCGCACCCGATTCGGCTTCGCCGGGGCCGGGGTCACGGGCTTCTCACCCGGCTCCCCCGACGCCGCAGCCGACGACCTCGGAACCATCCTCCGCATCATCGGCGCGATCAGTCGCGAACCGAAACCTGACAGCACCAACCCGACAGGAGTCACCCCATGAGCCGTACCGTCGATCTCGTCGTCATCGGAGCCGGACCCGTCGGCGAGAACGTCGCCGACTACGCCCACAAGAGCGGTCTGAGCGTCGTCATCGTCGAGAGCGAACTGGTCGGCGGTGAGTGCTCCTACTGGGCCTGCATGCCGTCCAAGGCCCTCATCCGCTCGGGAGCCGCCCTGCGGGCCGCCAAGCGCACGGGTGGAGCCATCCCCGAGGACACCGCGCTCGATCCGCTCAAGGTCCTCGCGCGACGGGACTCGTTCACGAGTGACTGGTCGGACGACGGCCAGGTCGAGTGGCTCGAGGGCGCCGGCATCGAGCTGGTGCGTGGGCACGGTCGCCTGACCGGCCAACGCGAGGTCACCGTGACGGCCGCCGACGGCTCGACGACGGTGCTCACGGCGACGCACGCCGTCGCGGTCTGCACCGGCTCCGCCGCGCTCCTGCCCGACATCGCAGGGCTGGCGGCGGTGGAGCCGTGGACGAGCCGCGAGGCCACGAGCGTCCAGACCCTGCCAGCGTCCGTCGCCTTCCTCGGTGGCGGCGTCGTCGCCGTCGAGCTCGCGACCGCCTACCGCTCGCTCGGGGTCGACGTCACGCTCGTCGCCCGCAGCGGCCTGCTCGGCAACACCGAGCCGTTCGCCGGCGAGCTCGTCGAGTCCTCCCTGCGTGAACTCGGCGTGACGATCGTGCACGCGTCCCCCACCGCCGTCTCGCGGGCCGCCGACGGTGCCGTCACGCTCGAGTTCGACGACCGGGACGCGGTGACGACGGCGGAACTCGTCGTGGCCACCGGCCGGACGCCACGGACGGACGACCTCGGGCTCGAGACCATCGGCCTGGAACCGGGTGCCTGGATCGAGGTCGACGATCAGCTCCTCGCTCACGGCAGCGACTGGCTCTACGCCGTCGGCGACGTCAACCACCGGGCTCTCCTGACGCACCAGGGCAAGTATCAGGCACGCGCCGCGGGCGCGGTCATCGCGGCACGGGCGAACGGCGAGGACGTCGACACCAGCCCGTGGAGCGACCACGCGGCGACCGCCGACCACCGTGCCGTGCCGCAGGTCGTCTTCTCCGAACCGGAGGTCGCCGCCATCGGACTCACTGCCGCGCAGGCCGAGGCGGCGGGGATCGACCACCGGGTGGTCGACTACGACCTCGGTGGCATCGCGGGCTCGAGCCTCCACGCCGACGGCTACACCGGGCAGGCGAGGATGGTCGTCGACGAGGAGCGCGGCGTGATCATCGGGATGACCTTCGTGGGTCAGGACGTCGCCGAACTCGTCCACGCGGCGACGATCGCCGTCGTGGGTGAGGTGCCGCTGCACCGCCTCTGGCACGCGGTGCCGTCCTACCCGACGATGAGCGAGATCTGGCTGCGACTCCTCGAGACCTACCGGAGCGGTGCGTGACCCGTCCCGGCGATGTCGATGAGCCGCGGAGCCGTCGTTCCGGCGGCCCGTGGCTCGACTCACCCCTGAGCCGGATCGGGTACTGGTACGCCACGCTCACCGGGCTCGTCTGGGGCGCACTCTGGAGCACCGGTCCGGTCGAACGGCGGGGCGGGATGATCGTCTTCCGCGGGATGCCGTCGTGGACATTCGGCCGAGGTGGCTCATGCGTCGGCGGGGTGTACCTCACCGATCGGAACGTGTCGACCCGGGTGCTCGAACACGAGGCGGTGCACAAGCGGCAGTGGCAGCGCTACGGCATGCTCTTCCCGCTCATGTATGCGATCGCCGGTCGTGATCCGCTCCGGAACCGGTTCGAGATCGAAGCCGGTCTCGAAGCGGGAGGCTACCTGCCGAAGCGCCGCTGACGAGCGTCGCGGCGTCCGTGCGGTGTCGTGCCGGTTCGAGGTCGTGTCAGTGCGATGCGCGCTCGACCGAGCTCGAGCGCTGACGCGCGCCGATGCTCGCCAGCGTCATCCTGAGGTCGTTCCGGAGGCCCGTGAGGTGCTCCGTCTCGCCGCCGATCCACACGTGGTAGTCGGCCGCGTCGTGTCCGTCGACGTCGAGCATCTCGCTCGCCCAGGCCCGGGTCGCTCGTGCGACGGCCTGACCGCGTGCGCACCGGCTGCCCGTTCCGGGTTCCCCCGAACGCGCTGCGCGGACGAGCCACGTCACGACGACGCGTCCCGGCGAGTCGAGGGTGGTGATCGACGCGGCGTCGTCGACCTCGACGAACACCTGACCGCGGGCGCAGATGGGGAGCAGCGCGAGGACCTCCGCCAGCTCGCCGACCGACGACTCGTCGCCCGCGAGCAGCACGTGGCGTGCGTCCGCGACGGCGAACTCCGCCGGATCCTCGAAATAGCTCACGCGATCAGTATAGGCGAGCCTAAGCTCACTTCCATCTCCTGCGCAGGGTCTTCCAAGGCGGCGGAGCACATCACGATCCGATCACTCTGTGACGCCCCCTGACACCGTGGCTGGCACCACACACGTCGACTGGGTACGCTCGCTGGAGCCCCAGCGATGCGGCTTTCCGGACGCGGTCCAGTATTCACGCGGCCCAGGCGGGAATGCCCGCTGCCCGGAACCGGTTGTGCGTCTCCAGATGCCGGTCACTCCAGCATCCCCGAAAGGACCTCCATGCGTCATCGTCAGCTGCGTCGTCAGCTCCTCACCGCCGCGATCGCGGTCACCGGCGCCGCCCTCGTCCTCACCGGCTGCGCAGGCCCGGCCGCGACGCCGACGCCCGACGCCGACGCGACCCTGCGGGTCGGTCTCGTCCTGGAGCCCTCCGACCTCAACATCCGCACCACCTCGGGCGCCGCGCTCGATCAGATCCTCATCGACAACGTCTACCAGGGCCTCGTGTCCCGCACCGAGGACAACCAGATCGTCGACACGCTCGCGAAGAGCCACGACATCAGCGCCGACGGTCTCACCTACACCTTCGTCCTCCGCGACGGCGTGACCTTCCACGACGGCGCCGCCCTGACCGCGGCCGACGTCGTCGACTCCATCACGCAGGTTCAGCAGGACCCGACGTTCGTCGACAACGTGGCGCTCCAGAAGGTCGCCTCGATCACGGCCGTCGACGACTCGACCGTGCAGTTGCAGCTCACCTCGCCCGACTCCAACCTGTTGTGGACCCTGACCGGACGCGCAGGACTCGTCCTGGAGTCGGGCGCCACCAACGACCTGTCGACGACCGCCAACGGTACCGGGCCGTTCACCCTGAAGACCTGGAAGCAGGGCGACAGCATCACCTTCGACCGGAACGCGAAGTACTGGGGCGACGCTCCGAAGGTCAAGGAGGTCGTCTTCAGCTACATCCCCGACGCCTCCTCCGCCGTCAACGCCACCCTCGCCGGCGAACTCGACGTGCAGACGGCGCTCGACGCGAACCTCAAGGACCAGATCACCCGCGCCGACGGGTTCAGCATCACCGAAGGCAAGACGACCGACAAGTACACCCTCGCCTTCAACAACCAGCGCGCTCCCCTGAACGACCCCCTCGTCCGGCAGGCGCTCCGCTCCGCCATCGACCACGCCGCGATCGTCGAGGCCGTCGGCGGCGCCGCAGTCGAGCAGTACGGTCCGATCCCCGAGCTCGACCCGGGCTACGAGAACCTCAGCGAGCTCGTGAAGTACGACCCGGACCAGGCGAAGGCGCTCCTCGCCCAGGCCGGCCAGGAGAACCTGTCCCTGACGCTCACGATCCCGAGCTTCTACGGCACCTCGGTGGCCAACGTCCTGGTGTCCGAGTTCAAGGCCATCGGCGTCACCCTCACGGTCAAGAGCGTCGAGTTCCCGACCTGGCTGAACGACGTCTACACGAACAAGGACTACGACCTCAGCTACGTGAACCACGTCGAGGCACGCGACTTCCAGAACTGGGCGAACCCGAACTACTACTTCGGCTACGACAACGCGCAGGTCCAGTCGCTCTATGCTGAATCCGTAGCGGCGACCGATCCGGCCGTCGCAGCCCAGAAGCTCAAGGAGGCGGCGTACCTCGTGTCGAAGGACAACGCCGCCGACTGGCTCTACACCGCGATCACCCTCACGGTGGTGCGCGACGGCGTGACCGGCTTCCCCGTGGACTCGGTCAACTCGCGCATCAACCTGGCGAAGGTCGCCGTGACCGGGTGACCCGGTTCATCCTGACGAGGCTGGTACTCCTCCTCGTCGGGCTCCTCGCCGCGAGCGCCCTGATCTTCTTCACCATCAGGGTGCTCCCGGGCGACGTCGCCCAGGTCATCGCAGGAACGGATGCGACGCCCGAAGCGGTCGCCGCGATCCGCGAACAGTTGGGACTCGGCCAGCCCGTCCTCCTGCAGTACCTCGACTGGATCGGCGGGTTGCTCCGGGGCGACCTCGGGAACTCGCTCATCACGGGCACCCCCGTCGCCAGCGAACTCGCCCAGAAGGCGCAGGTGACCGTCCCGCTCGGCATCATGGCCCTCGTGATCGCCCTCGCGTTCAGTGTTCCGCTCGGGGTGCTGGCGGCCGTCCGGCGCACCCGCGCGACGGGCGTCGTCATCTCCTTCGCGTCGCAGGGGCTCGCCGCCGTCCCGGTCGTCTGGGCCGGCATGATGCTCGTGCTCCTCTTCGCCGTCGTGCTCGGTTGGCTCCCAGCGCAGGGCTTCCCGCGCGCGGGCTGGAACGATCCGCTGGCGGCGATCCGTGCCCTCCTCCTCCCGGCACTCACGATCGGCATCGTCGAGGGCGCGGTCCTGCTGCGCTTCGTCCGTTCCGCCGCCCTCGACGCGATCGGCCAGGACTACGTCCGGACGGCGGCGGCGAAGGGGCTGACCCGTTCGCAGGCGCTCATCCGCCACGGGCTGCCGAACGTGGCGCTCTCGGTCGTCACCGTGCTCGGGCTCCAGATCGCCGGGCTCATCGTCGGCAGCGTCATCATCGAACAGCTCTTCACGCTTCCCGGCATCGGGCGCATGCTCGTCGCCGACGTCGGCAACCGCGACCTCGTGAAGGTGCAGGGCGAGCTCCTCGTCCTCACCGGGGTGGTCCTCGTGATCGGTGCCGTCGTGGACGTCGTCCACCGTCTCGCAGACCCCCGACTCCGCGAACGGGAGCGGACCACATGACCGCCCGTCAGGATCACCCGCGTCGGCGCGCGGCATCAGGCGGACTCCGCACCCTCGTGTCCGGCCCGGCAGGCGTGTTCGGGCTCGTCGTGGTCACCCTGCTCCTCCTGAGCGCCGGCGTCTCCTTCCTCTGGACGCCGTACGACCCCCAGCTCACCGATCCGTTCGCGAAGTGGCTGGCTCCGTCGCCGGCCCATCTGCTCGGCACGGACGAGGTCGGACGCGACATCTTCAGCCTGCTGCTCGTCGGTGCGCGGGTGACCGTGGCCGTCGCGATCGGTTCCGCAGTCGTCTCGACGGTCCTCGGGGTCGCCCTCGCCGCCCTCGGTTCACTCACGCGGCGCTGGGTCCGGGAGACGGTCGCGGTGCTGATCGACATCCTCATCGCGTTCCCCACACTGCTCATCGCCATGATGATCGCCTCGGTCTTCGGCGGCTCGCTGTGGGTCGTCATCTGGGCGGTGGGCATCAGCTTCGGCGTGAACATCGCACGGGTGACCCGCCCCGAGATCCGCCGGGTCTCGCACAGCGAGTACGTGCTCGCCGGCAAGGCCGCCGGTCTCGGACCGGTGAGGAACCTGACGCGGCATCTGCTGCCGAACGTCGCACCGGTGTTCATCGTCCAGCTGTCGTGGTCGATGGCGGTCGCGGTCCTCGCCGAGGCGGGCCTGTCGTACCTCGGCTACGGCGCCCCCTCCAGTGTCCCGTCCTGGGGTCGGATGCTCAGTGAGCTGCAGACCTACCTCGCCGTGCACCCGCTGTCGGTGCTGTGGCCGGGGCTCGCCATCACCATCACCGTCCTCGCCCTCAATCTTCTCGGAGACGCCCTGCGGGACGCGACCGATCCGACCCTCGGTCGCCGAGGACCCGCCTCGACGCCCACCTCGCCCCAGGGGGTGACCGCATGAGTCTCGACGTCCAGGACCTCGTCGTCACGCTCGGCGGCCGCCGGGTCGTCGACGGCGTGAGCTTCAGCGTGCCGGCGGGCGCACGGTTCGGCCTCATCGGCGAGTCCGGATCCGGGAAGTCACTGACGGCGCTGGCGATCCTCGGACTGCTCCCGGACGGCGCTTCGGTGAGCGGCAGCATCCGCTGGCAGGGCGAGGAGCTCCTCGGCCGCGACGACCGCGAACTCGCGCGGATCCGCGGGCGTGAGATCGGGATCGTGTTCCAGGAGCCTCGGACGGCGCTCAACCCGATCCGCACCATCGGACGTCAGATCGGCGAGCCACTGCGCATCCACGAGGGGCTGTCGAAACGGGAGGCGCTCGATCGGGCCGTCGAACTCGCCGCGCGGGTCCGTCTGCCCGACCCCGAGCGCATCGTCCGGCGGTACCCGCACCAGCTGTCGGGCGGGCAACGCCAGCGGGTCGCGGCCGCCATCGCCCTCGCGTGCGGACCCTCCCTGCTCATCGCGGACGAGCCGACCACGGCGCTCGACGTCACCATCCAGTCGGAGATCCTCGGCCTCTTCGAGCGTCTCGTGAGCGAGACCGGGGCGTCCCTCGTCTTCATCACCCACGACCTCGCGGTCCTCTCCCGGATCGCCAGTGATGCCGTGGTGCTCGCGCAGGGGAAGGTCGTCGAGGCCGGGCCGGTGGCCCAGCTGCTGTCGACGCCGGTGTCGCCCGTGACGCAGCGACTGTTGGCCGCCGCGAAGACCATGAGCTGGAAGGGCGAGGACGATGACTGAGCCGCTGCTCCACGCCCAGGGGCTCGGACGGGTCTACACCAACCCGCGGGAGTCGCTCTTCCAGCGCCCGAGCCGCACCGTCGCGCTCCACCCGAGCGACCTCGTCGTCGCCCCGGGCGAGGCGGTCGGCATCATCGGTGAGTCGGGGTCGGGCAAGTCGACGCTCGTCCGCCTCCTGCTCGCGCTCGACACCCCGAGCTCCGGGTCCGTGGCGTTCGACGGCCGTCCCGTCAGCGCCACGGCGAGCGCCAGGAGTCTGCACTGGTTCCGTCGACAGACGGGCGTGGTGTTCCAGGACCCGTACGCATCGCTCGACCCTCGCATGAGCGTCGGGCGGATCGTCGCCGAGCCGCTCTCGGCGCTCGGGATCGAGGGCGACCACCGTTCCCGGGTCCGCGCGGTGCTCCGGCTCGTCGGGCTCGACGCCGACGCGGCCGACCGCTTCCCGCACGAGTTCTCCGGCGGTCAGCGGCAGCGCATCGCCCTCTCGCGCGCGATCGTGCACCGCCCGCGCCTCCTCGTCGGCGACGAACCGCTCAGCGCGCTCGACGTCACCGTCCGTGCGCAGATCCTCGAGTTGCTCGGCGGGCTGCGTCAGGAGCTCGGGCTGGCGATCGTGCTCGTCTCGCACGACATCGGCGTGGTACAGCATCTCTGCGACCGGGTCGTCGTCATGCGCGACGGAGCGATCGTCGAGGAGGGCCCGGTCGCCAAGGTCCTCAGTCGGCCGTCACATCCGTATACGACCCAGCTGCTCGCCTCGGTCCCCCGCCTCTGACACCGCCCCGGTCCCTGAGCCACCACACGGTCCCTGGACCACCGTCGCTGGACCACCGTCTCGGCCCCTCAGCCACCATTCCCCGGTCCCTGAGCCTGTCGAAGGGCGACAATCCTCCGCGCAGAACCGCCCTTCGACAAGCTCAGGGACCGGAGACGGTTGGCGGCGCGATGACGCCCAAGAGGGCATGCCGACCTGCCGTCCGGTCCTGCGCCTCCACCCGGTCCCTGAGCCTGTCGAAGGGCGAAGTACGGAACGCGGAGCGCAGCCCTTCGACAAGCTCAGGGACCGGAGACGACAAGCTCAGGGACCGGAGACGGCCGGCGGGTCCGCCAGGCGCCGGTGCCGGCGCAGGGCCGCGCGCTGGCTCGGCGACTCACCGTGCAGGACGAGCCCCACGATCCACAGGACGACCCGGGTCGCCGTCACGACCGGCAGCGGGATCGGGCCGAGGTGGGCGGTGCGGAGCCCGAGGATGCGGCGGTACTCGGGTGGGATCGTCGCGACGGCTCCCGCGAAGAGGATCCCGTAGGCGGGGAGCAGCGAGCGGTCGAGCGGCGGTCGACGGAGGAACGCCAGGGTCTCGTCCACCCGCGGGCCGCCGGTCAGCTCGCCGGCGTCGAGGTACCCGCGCAGCTGCCTGGCCAGTTCGACCTCCGAGCGGGGCGGGTCGACGACGCCCATGAGCTCGCCCGCGAGCGCCCAGTCGGCCACATAGGCGTCCGCACCACCGGGGATCCGACCGCCCCAGGTCTGTCGCACGCTCAGGAAGGCGTCGGTGAACGCCAGGTGCACCCACCGCAGGAGGTCCGGGTCGTTGGCCGCGTACGGGCGCACCACGCCGTGGGCGTCGAGGTACTCCCCGACGACACGTTCGTGGAGCTTGAGTACGTAGTCGCTCGTCCGACGGGCCGTGTCGCGGTCGCCGTAGGTGACGGTGAAGATCCAGCGGATGGTGCCGTCGAGCCGGCCGAGGGGGTCCTCCCGGTACCGGGACCAGTCGTGCACGCCTGCCAGGGCCCCGGGGTGGGCCGCCTGCAGGAGGAGCGCCCGGATGCCGGCGACCATGGTCTCGACACCGCCGTGCACCGTCCAGGCCGCGGAGTCGGGCGTGAAGAACCCCGCGTCGGTGCCGTCCTCGAGATCGAGCGTCCACTGCGGCGGGCGGTCCTGCTCCACCGCGAAGACCGCGAGGATCCGTGAGCGGAGCCCGGCGAGCAGTCGGGTGCGCAGGCGCGAGACCGGTCGCCGTCCGGTGCCGACATCCACCACTCGATCGTCCTCCACCCGCCGTCACGACGAGCCTACGTCGGGATGCCGGTGGCCCCACCCGTAGGGGGATCATCTCCCGTCTTCCGGTCCCTGAGCCTGTATCCCGGTCCCTGAGCCTGTCGAAGGGCGCCTCGGCAGGGCCGCGGTCACCGGGCGGGCTTGCGCGCTTCGATGAGGGTTCGGGAGGAGTGCGCGACGAACGGGCCGTCCTCCTGCAGGGAACGGTGCAGCTCCCGCAGGCGGTCGAGGTACCGCGCGGAGGTGAATCCGGGCACCATCCAGATCACCTTGCGCAGGAACCAGACGATCGCACCGACGTCGTGGAACTCGATCCGCAGCCGTTCGGTCCGCAGCTCCACGATCTCGAGTCCGGCGGCGCGGGCGGCGTCGGCCTCGTCGTCAGGGTGACGTGCTCGACGGACGGCTTCGGGCTGCGGGCCGAGGAAGGCCTCGACGAGTTCGAACACGCTCGCCGGTCCGACGTGCTGGGCGAGGTAGCCTCCTCCCGGCGCGATCACCCGCGCTACGTCGGCCCAGTCCACGGCGACGGGATGCCGGCTCGACACGAGCGCGAACGAGTCGTCCGCGAACGGCAAGACGGCACCCTCCTCCGTGCGAACGACGACGACGCCGCGCGGGTGCAGGCGGGCGGCGGCTCGGGCGAGGTTCGGTGGCCAGGACTCGGTGGCGGCGGCGAGCGGCGGAAGCACCGGCGCCGTGTCGAGCACCTCTCCCCCGCCGGTCTCGAGGTCGAGCGAGGACGGGACGCTCGCCAGACGTCTCCCGAGCAGCTCCGAGAACCGCCAGGAGGGGCGCTCCTCACTGGCCCGGCCGTCGAGCCAGGAGAAGTCCCACCCGTCGACCGAGGCGGCGTCGGCCTCGGCGACGAGGTCGTCGAACGATCGTGACATGGTCTCCTCCGTGCGTGGCTCGGTGGTCGGTGCGCTCATCCGACGGCCTCGAACCGGCTCGGATCGAGCCGCTCGACGTCGAACCTCGGCACCGCGTCGAGCAGCTCCCGAGTGTACGCGTGCTGCGGATGCCCGAGGACGGCCGTGGCCGGGCCCGACTCGACGACGCGCCCGTTCGACAGCACCGTCACCTCGTCGGCGATCTGCCGGACGAGACCGAGGTCGTGTGAGATGAACAGGTAGCTGAGCGCGTGCTCGTCCCGGAGGTCGAGGAGCAGTTCGACGATCTGCGCCTGCACCGAGACGTCGAGGGCCGAGGTGGGCTCGTCGAGGACGAGGACCGACGGCGCGAGGACGAGCGTCCTCGCGAGTGCGACCCGCTGGCGCTGGCCACCCGACACCTCCCGTGCACGACGCCCCAGCGCACTCGTGGGGAGGGCGACCTGGTCGAGGATGGTCGCGACGCGCCGCCGGCGTTCGGCGGCGCTCCGCACCCCGTGGATCCGCAGGGGCTCCTCGATGATCTGTCCGACGGTGTACCGCGGATCGACCGCCGAGAGCGGGTTCTGGTAGACCAGCTGGAGGTCGCGTGCGAAGGGGTTGGCGACGGCGTTGTCCCGTGGCAGCTCCCGGCCGGCCACCCGCACCGACCCGTCGTCGAAGGACGTGAGCCCGGCGACGATGCGCGCGAGCGTCGACTTGCCCGACCCGGACTCGCCGACGAGCGCGTGGATCGAGCGCGGGCGGAGGACGAGCGAAGCCTCGTCGAGTGCGGGCGGCGTCTGGGGATCGCGCCCGTACCGTTTCGACACGTGGGACACCTCGACCACGGCGGATGGCACGATCGTCTCGCCGCGCTGCTCCGCCTGCACCTGCTCGGCCGCAGCGCGGATGCGTTCCCGGTAGCGCAGCGGCGACGACGCGGGCGAGTCCGAGAGCAGCCCCACCGTGTAGGGATGCCGCGGTGCGAGCAACACCTCCTCGGCCGGACCGGATTCGCGGACGTTCCCGTCCTGCAGGACCACGATCGCGTCGCTGCGCTCCTGCGCCAGCGCCAGGTCGTGGGTGATGAAGAGGATCCCGAGCCCGAGCTCCTGCCGGAGGCCGTCGAGGAGGTCGAGGATGCGCCGCTGGACGGTCACGTCGAGCGCGGACGTCGGCTCGTCGGCGATGAGCAGCTTGGGCCTCGCCGCGATGGCGATCGCGATGAGCACCCGCTGCAACTGCCCGCCCGAGAGCTCGTGCGGGTAGGACCGCACGCGGGCCGAGGCCTGACGGATGCCCACGTGCTCGAGCAACTCGATCACGCGCGCGGGGACCTCCGAGCGCGGGGTGTCGCCCGCCACCTGGACCGCCTGGGCGATCTGCACGCCGATCCGCTGCAGCGGGTCGAGTGAACTCAGCGGATCCTGCGGGATGAAACCGAGCGTCGAGCCGCGCAGGAGGCGCCACTGCCTCCGGGAGAAGTCGGCGACCTCGTGTCCGGCGACCGCGACCCGACCGGCGGTGACCGAGCCGTTGCCCGGGAGGAGCCCCGCGACCGCCCGGGCGATCGTGCTCTTCCCCGAACCGGACTGACCCACGAGCGACACCGTCTCGCCGCGCCCGACCTGGAACGACACGTCGCGCACCGTGTCGGTCAGCCCCCTCGAGCCACGTGTCCGGTACCCGACGGCGAGTCCGTCGACGAGCAACGGCACCGGAGCCGCGTCGACGACATGGAGTGCGCTGTGCTGCAGGGCTGCCTGGTTCATGCGGTGGTCCTCTCGCGGGTGAGTTGGCTGAGACGGCTGATGGCGAGCACGGTGACGGCGATCACGAGGCCCGGGACGACGACGAGCCACGGCGAGGACACGACGTACTGACGACCCTCGGAGACGAGCAGGCCCCACTCCGGGTCGGGGGGCGGAGCTCCGTACCCGAGGAAGCTGAGCGAGGAGATCCAGATGATCGCGAGGCCGAACTGGAGGGCCGTGAGCGACAGCACCGCGGAGTACGAGTTCGGGAAGACGTGCTTCGCGAGGACGTACGCCCGCGACCCGCCGAGATGGTGACTCGCCTCGACGAACGGCAGGTCCTTCACCGTCAACACCTCGGAGCGCATGATCCTCGTGAACGCCGCGATCGAGGAGATCCCCACGGCGACGGCCGCGTTCAGGGTGCCGAAGCCGAGCGCCACGACGACGACCATCGCGAGGAGCAGCCCGGGGATCGAGAGCAGCACGTCGACGATCCGGCTGATGACGGCGTCGACGAGACCGCCGAACGACGCGGCGACGAGCCCGAGGACCGTGCCGGCGCCGAGACCGATGAGGACGGCGACCGCCGAGCCGAGCAGGGTCCGACCGGTGCCGTGGATCACCCGCGACAGCAGGTCGCGACCGAGGGAGTCGGTTCCGAACCAGTGCGCGACCGATGGAGCGGCGAGCGCGTTGGCGTCGTCGGGCTCGAGCGGGTCGTACGGCGTGAGGAGGCCGGGTGCGACGACGGACACGAGGACGAGACCGACGACGATGATCGCCAGGACGTCCGCGACCCCGAGGCGGCCGAGGAGTCGACGGAACACGTCCGGTCCGTCGTCGGCCGCGGTGACGTCGCGGTCCGGGTGGAGTCGGAGGCTCATGCGTCCACGCTCGCTTTCGACGGGATACCGTCGGGCACCGCCGTCCCCGTCGCCGCCGCTGTCGCGACAGCAGGCCTGGCGAGGCGGGAGCGTCGGGGCCGCCCATGCCCCGGGCGGACGATGCGCGGGTCGAGGACGGGGTAGACGAGGTCGGTCACGAGATTGATGCCGACGTACATGGAGGAGATGAGGATGACGACGGCCAGGATCACCGGGGTGTCCTGATCGCGCACGCTCTCGAAGGTGATGAATCCGAGGCCGGTGCGGGTGAACACGGCCTCGACGACGACGGCACCGGCCAGCAGCTCTCCGACGACGAGGGCGAGCATCGTGATCGACGGGATCGCACCGTTCTTCAGGACGTGGCCGAGAGCGATCCGGACCTCGCTCGTCCCCTTCGCGCGGAGCACGGTGACGAAGGGTTCGTCCGCAGCCTTCCGGAGTCCCTGGATCAACACCTGCGTCAACGGACCGTTGACCGCGAGCGCCAGGGTCAGCGCCGGGAGCACGTAGGACACGAAGCCCTGATCGCGCACCGACGACACCCAGCCGAGCTGGAAGGAGAAGATCGCGAGGAGCACGAAGCCGATGAGGAAGCTCGGCGCGGAGATCGAGGCGATGGGCGCCGAGGCCGCGATGCTCCTGATCGCCCTGACGGGGGCGTACACGGCGGTGAGCGCGATCGCGAGCGACAGCACGATCGTCATGACGAACGCCACGCCCGCGAGCACGATCGTGTCCGAGAAGCCCTGCGCGACGAGGTCCGACACGGCACGACCGCTCACGAGCGAGTAGCCGAGGTCCCCGTGGAGGAGCCGACCGACCGTCAGCGTGAACTGTTCGATCGGCGACAGGTCGAAGTGGTAGTACGCCCGCAGCGCTTCGCCTGCGGACGGGGGCAGTGGGTTGAGCGGGCTCGTCAGCTTGGTCTCGATGGGGTCGCCGGGCAGGACGAAGAGGGTGAAGAAGACGAGCGTGTAGACGAGGGCGATCACGAGGAGCGCCTGGGCGACGCGCCTGATCACGTACTCGCGGTAGTGCCGGCGTCGCGTGTCCGCCGCGCTGGCGTTCGGATGCTGGTTGGACATGTGGGGCCTCCTCTCGGAAGGGACGGGACCGGACACGGGAGGGCCGGCCGATCGACCGCCCTCCCGCTCGCTCAGTCCTCGATCGAGGTGTTGTAGAACTCGGGCAGGGCGCCGTCGGTGAGAGAGAAGCCCTTCACCCGCTGCTGGGTGACGAACACCTGGCTGTCGTTGAGGATCGGGACGACGTAGGCCTGGTCGATCAGGTGGTCCTGGATCTGTCCGAGGATCGCCGCACGGGTGTCGTCGTCGGTCGCGGCGTTCTGCGCGTCGAGCAGAGACTGCAGGGTCGTGTCGGAGCCGGCGAGACCGAGGAGGTCTGAACCGTCCTTGCTGTAGTACTCGCTGAGGCCCTTCGAGGGGTCCGGGTGCGGCCAACCGACCCGGAGCGCCCCGACCTCCGGGTCCGCGAACGCGGTCGCCCAGTAGGTGGAGTAGTCGAGCTCGTTGAGCGACAGCTCGATGCCGACGTCCTTGAACTGGTTCTGGATCTGCTGGAAGAGGCTCTTCGCCGTGTTGTCGTAGACGTCGATGTAGGTCTTCACCGTGAGCCGCTCGCCGCCCTTCGTGCGGTAGCCGTCCGCGTCGCGCTCGGTCCAGCCGGCGCCGTCGAGGAGGCGGTTCGCCGCATCCGGGTCGTAGGCGAACTTCGCCGATTCGTCGACGTAGCCGAAGGTGCCCGGCGACAGGACCGACGTCGCGGGCGTCCAGCTGTCGGTGTACTGCGTCTCGATGATCTGCTCACGGTCGATCGCGTGCAGCAGCGCCTTGCGGACGTCGACGTCGTCGAGGAACGGCGCCTGGCTGCGGAGGAACCACTGGTTGCTGAGACCGACACCCGTCTTGGACACGATGTCGTAGCCGGCGTCGACGAGCCCTTGCTCCTCGCTCGGCTGGACGTAGCGGATGACGTCCGCCTCGCCCGACTTCAGGGTGCCGAGCCGGACGCTGTCCTCCTGCACGGGGATGACCGTGACCGAGGCGAGGTGCGCCTCGCCCTGGTTCGGGGAGGACGGCGGGGCCCAGGCGTACCCCTCACGACGGTCGAGCACGATCTCCTTGCCATAGGTCTCGGAGGCGACGACGAAGGGGCCCGAGCCGATGAGGTTCACGAACTTCGACTGCTCCTCCTTGCTCGCGTCGATCGTGGCGTCGGCGACGAGCCCGGATCCCCACCCGGTGAGCACGTCGAGGAAGGGCGCGTAGGGTGCGGCGAGGACGACGGTGACGGTGCTGGTCGCGTCGTCCGGCGTCGCGACGAGACCGGGCGGGAACTGCGCGTTCGGGGTCGTGCCCTTCGCCTCGTCGCCGGTCGACTGCCAGTTCAGGTTCTTCGCGACGCTCGTGGCGTCGACGGCGGTGCCGTCGCTGTAGGTGACGCCGTCACGGATCACGAAGGTGTACGTGAGACCGTCGGGACTGACGGTCCAGGAGTCGGCGATCCACGGTTCGAGTTCGCCCGTCTCCGCGTTGCGGTAGAGCAGGCGGTCGGTGATGTTCTGCTGCAGCGCACGGGTCTGCCACGTGCCCGCCTCCTGCACCTGCGCCGAGGTGGGGATCTCCGCGTCGAGGTAGGTGAGGCTGCCACCGTCCGCGTCGGACGAGGCCGACGCCGCCGAGCAGCCGGTCAGCGCGATGCTCACGGCGACGAGTGCTGCGGCGGCGAGTCGTGCTCGCCGTCTGGTGGTTCGGGTCATGACGGGTACTCCTGTGGGTCGGGGTGGTCCGGTGCTGTGCCGGTGTGGTTGCCCATCCTGGTCGGCGCACCCGGCCACCCCGCCGCTCTGTTACGACAGGTTTCCCGCGGGTTCCCTCGATGACGCCGTGTGACCGTCGACGGTCCCCTCGTGCTGGTCGCCGAGGTTCCGTCCTCCGCGATATCGTGCGGCCGGGTGGTCGTCGGGGAGCCGGGCCGCCCCGCCCGTCAGGCGCTCGCGGAGCGTCTCCCCCGGTCGATACGCGTCGCGCAGCCGCCCTCGGCGACGCAGCTCCGGCACGACGAGTTCGACGAAATCGGTGAGCGTGTCGAGGCTGTGGTACTGCCGCAGGTTGATGCCGTCGATACCGACCTCGTCCAACCATCGCTCGATCTCGTCGGCGACGACCTCGGGGGTGCCGACGGCGAAGAAGTCCCGTTCGAGGTCGCTGCCGACCCGGCTGACGAAGTCGCCAACGGTGCCGGCCGTCACCTGGGGCGGGAGGGCGTCCCCCGGGACCCCCTCTGCGGCGAGCGCCTCGGCGACGGTCCGGTCCTCCGGGTGGGCCAGCGGGTCGAACGGCAGCCCGGCGTGCACGAACCGGCCGACGATACTCGCGTGCTCCCGGTACTGCGCGGCCTTGGCCTCGGCCTCCTCCTGCGTCGGCGCGACGATGACGGCGGCCTGGACGACGATCTTCAGCGCGGCCCCGTCGCGTCCGTTGTCGGCCGCTGCCGCACGGAACCGCTCCAGGAGGGGTCCTGCACCACCTGGACCCCGCACGCCCGTGAACACGGCTTCGGCGTGCCGACCGGCGAACGCGATGCCGGCCGGCGATGCGGTCGCGGTGTAGAGCAGCGGTGTCCGCTGCGCGCTCGGCTCGGACAGGTGCGGTCCGGCGACCTGGAAGTAGCGTCCGACGTGATCGATGTACCGCACCTTGTCGGGGTCGGAGTAGACGCCGGCCTCACGGTCGCGGACGACGGCGTCGTCGTCCCAGGAGCCCTCCCAGAGCTTGTAGAGGACGTCCAGGTACTCCTCGGCGATCGCGAACCGTTCGTCGTGTGGGATCTCCTCGGCCAGGCCGAAGTTCCGGGCGGCGTTGGGCAGGTACGAGGTGACGATGTTCCACGCGACACGGCCGTTCGTCAGGTGGTCGAGGGTGCTCATGCGACGGGCGAAGGCGAACGGCGGCTCGTAGCTCGTCGAGAAGGTGATGCCGAAGCCGAGGTGCTCGGTCACGGCGGCCATCGCGGGGACGACGAGCAGCGGGTCGTTGTTCGGGATCTGCAGGCCCTCGCGCAGGGCGTCGGCCGGGCCGCCACGGAACACGTCGTAGGTGCCGACCACGTCCGCGATGAAGATCGCGTCGAACCCGCCCGCCTCCGCCGTCCGGGCGAGTGTCGTCCAGTACCGGATGTCGGTGTACTGGTCGCGTCGGTTGTCCGGCAGGCGCCAGAGGCCGTGGGTGATGTGGCTCACGCAGTTCATCTCGAACAGGTTGAGGATGAGCTGCTTGGGGCTGGACTGCGTTGGGCTGGACTGTGCGCTGATGATCGACTCCTCCGGTGGAGCGGCGATCGGTCCGTCCGGACCGGGCCGCCTGAGCACCCTAGGCGCAGCGGGAGGGACGAGGTCCGGCCGCCGTGTCACATCCCGTCATACGCCACCGGGCGACGCGAGCGCGACGACCGGTCAGCGGGCGACGGACGGGACGCGGTCCTGCCAACGCAGTCGCCGCTCCAGTTGCGCACCGAGGGCGAGCAAGGTCGCCTCGCCTCCGGGACGCCCGATCAGCTGGACGCCCATCGGCAGCCCCTCGGACGTCTCGTGCACCGGGAGCGTGATGGCCGGCAGGCCGGTCGCGTTCACGAAGGAGGTGTGCGGCGCGTAGCGCACCTGCTGCTCGAAGTTCAGCTCGGGCGAGCCCTGGTCGTACCACCCGATCGGCCGTGGTGTCTGGGCGAGCGCCGGCGTGATGATCGCGTCGAACGGCGCGAACTGCGCGAGGACGCTGCGTTCGAACCGGTGGAGACTGGCGAGCGTCTCCACGAGCCGGGTCGCCGGCAGCGCCCGACCGCGCTCGACGAGGGACCTCGTGATGGGTTCGAGGAGCGCAAGCTCCGCCTCCGAGGACGCCGGGACACCGGCCGCTGAGGCCTGCCAGATCGTCGTGAAGTCGGACGGGTACCGTTCGGCGTCGCGAAGGGTGAGCTCCTCCAGGCCGTGCCCCATCGCGGTGAACGCCCGGGTGGCGACGTCGACGGCGGCGCGGGCCTCCGGGTCGACCGTGAGCTCGAAGGCGCTGTCCCAGGGTGAGCCGTCGAGGACCGCCAACTGGAACCGGCCCTCGCCGCGCACGGCGTGCCCGAGCAGGGGTCCGTCGTCGGCGTCGGGTGCGCGCAGCGTGAAGTGATGGTCGATGCGGCCATGGACGCGCTCGATCATCGCGTCGAGCAGGAGCGCCGCGTCGGCGACGGTCCGGGCGATCGGCCCGGGGACGACCAGGCCGGCGAGTCGGTCGACACCGGAGCCCGCGGGGACGAGCCCCCTCGTGGGCTTCAGGCCGACGAGCCCGCAGGCGGCCGCCGGGATGCGGACGGAGCCGCCGCCGTCGGAGCCGGGGGCGAACGGGAGGAGCCGCGCGGCGACGGCGGCTGCGGCCCCGCCACTCGACCCGGCCGCACCATGGTCGAGGGCCCACGGGTTCCGCGTCGGCACCCCGTCGAGCGGCTCCGTGTAGCCGTAGAGCCCGAACTCCGGGGTCGCGGTCTTCCCGAGGCTCACCGCACCGGCCCGGTCGAGGACGCCGACCAGCTCGTCGTCGGTCGTCGCCACGACCTCCGCGGTGAGCCGCGACCCGAAGCGGACGGGCTGACCGGCACGGGACACGAGGTCCTTGTCGCCGATCGGGAGTCCCCAGAGCGGTGCGGTCCGAGGAAGCGCCTCGACCGCCTCCACGCGTTCTGCGAGCGATCCGGCGGCGACCGAGGTGAAGGCGCCGATCGCGTCGTCGAGGCGCTCGATGCGGTCGAGGTAGTGCCGGGCGAGCTCCGTCGGTGAGACCTCGTCCCGCTGCAACGCCTGCCACTGCTCGAGCGCCGTCAGCTCGTGGAGTTCCGCCATGCGACCAGCCTAGAGGCGGCGGTCTCCGGTGGTCCCCGTTCCCCGGCCGTCCCGGTCCCTGTTCCCTATCCGTTCCGGTCCCTGTTCCCTGTCCGTTCCGGTCCCTGAGCCTGTCGAAGGGCGTCGACCGGTTCAGCGCTTCAAGGACTTCTGGAGGAGGACCGTGCCGATCCAGCGGTCGAACTTGAACCCGACTCGGCCCATGCGGCCCACCTCGGTGAACCCGAACTTCTCGTGCAGGGCGATCGACGACTCGGCGCCCTTGTCGGCGATGACGGCCAGCATCTCCTTGAGCCCGGCGGCCTTCGAGCGCTCGATGAGCTCACCGAGCAGATCGGTGCCGAGGCCCTTGCCGGTGGCCGCGGCTCCGAGGTAGATCGAGCTCTCCACCGTGAAGCGGTAGGCGCGCTTCTGCTTCCACGGCGCACACAGTGCGTACCCGAGGATCTGTCCGGTCGGGTTGACGGCGACGATGAACGGGAGCTGGAGCCGCTGCAGGTAGGCGAACTTGGAGCGCCACTCGGCGAGGGTCATCGCGTCCTCGTCGAAGGTGACCATGCTGTTGGCGACGTAGTGGTTGTAGATCGCCCGGATGTCGGGCAGGTCGGCCGCAGTGGCGTCGCGCATCGTGAAGGCGAAGGGCGTCTCGGGGGTCGGCGGCTTGCGCAGGTGCGGCGGCAGTCGGCGCCTCGGCTCGTACTCCTCTTCCAGCATCCCCCAAGCCTAACGAGGGGGTGGGTCGGCGGACAGCCCTTGCGGCCGACGCCACGACCCGGTCGTCAGTCGAGCGACCAGTCGATCGGGTCCACGCCGCGGGAGACGAGGAAGTCGTTCGTGCGGCTGAACGGCTTCGAGCCGAAGAAGCCCCGCGAGGCGGAGAGCGGACTCGGGTGCGCCGAGACGATGACGTGGCGGTCGGGGTCGCTCGATGACTCGAGCAGCGGCGCCAGTCGTTCGGCGTCCTTGCCCCAGAGGATCGACACGAGCGGTGCGGGGCGTGCGGCGAGCGCGCGGATCGCCTGTTCCGTGACCGCCTCCCAGCCGTGTCGGCGGTGCGACCCGGCGGAACCCGCCTCGACCGTGAGGACGCGGTTGAGGAGGAGCACGCCCTGTCGGGTCCACGGACTGAGATCGCCGTGCTCCGGCGTCGGGACGCCGAGGTCCTCGCGGAGTTCCCGATGGATGTTCGCGAGGCTGCGCGGCAGCGGGCGCACCTCCCGGTCCGCGGCGAACGACAGACCGATCGGATGACCGGGGGTCGGGTACGGATCCTGCCCGACGATGAGGACCCGGACCGCGCTGAACGGCGTGCGGAAGGCCCGCAGGACGAGCTCGGGCGCCGGCAACCATCGGGCGCCGGCCGCCGCTTGGGCCGCGAGCCAGTGGTCGATCGTCGCGAGGTCGTCCGCGACGGGTGCGAGCGCGTCGGCCCAGCCCTCGTCCATCGACCCCGCCGCAGCGAGCTGTGCCGGGCTGCCGCCGAGGATGCCGTCCGTCATGGACTACTGCTGCTGCGGCTGCTCGGCGCCGATCGTGCGGACGACGACCCCGTGCTCGGCGGTGAAGACCTGCCAGACACTGCCGCCACCGAGGACGGAGAGCGCCCCCTGCCCGACGACGAGCGCCGTGTTCTCGTCGATCGCGACACCACCTTCGACGACCCCGGCCTCCGTCGCGGCGACGAGGCGCCCGAGGGTGCCCCACTGTGCGGCGTGCGCCTCGACGGCGATGTCGACGAGCCCGAGACCGTCGCCGATCGTGACCTCGTCGAGCTCCTCGGACGCCGCCTCGGGGCTCACGGGGACCTCGCCGACACGCCATCCGCCGATGATCGCGTGCTCGGCGGCGATCATCGCGCCGGCCGAGATGCCGAGGTAGGGCAGACCGGACGCGACGAGGCGTCGGATGTCGGTGGCGACCGGCGCGACCGCCTCCGCGTAGGCCGAGGGCAGCCCACCGCCGACGACGATCCCGTCGACCTCGGCCAGCTGAGCCTGCGCGACCACTCCACCCTCGCGGACGACCACGCGGATCGCCTCAATCTCACCGGAGCGTGCCACGGCGCGTTCCAGGGCGGCGGACTGCTCGAGCCCGTCACCGTCGTGCACGACGACGATCGCGATGCGCGGGGCCAACCGACCGGCGACGACCGCGAGCGCGGCCGCCTCGGCGATGAACGCTGCGTAGACGGTCGACTCGGTCTCTGGGGCGGCCGGACCGCCGAGGAGGAAAACACTCACCCTGAGACCCTACCCGGCACCCCGGATCAGGCGGGGACGATCAGGCCGTGATCGTCGGCAGCGTCGACCAGGGGAAGGAGATCCAGCGGTCGACGCGCTTCCACACGTAGTCGGGACGGAGCACCGTCTGCGGCTTCTCGTACAGCGTCACCGTGCGGACCTCCGCGCCGCTCGCCTGCATGAGTTCCAGCACCATCGCGAGCGTGCGACCCGAGTCGGACACGTCGTCGACGAGCAGCACCCGGCTCCCCGGCAACCCGGCCACGTCGAGCAGCGGCGGGAGCACGACGGGCTCGGGGAGACGCGCGTCGACCCCGGTGTAGAACTCGACGTTCAGCGCGCCGCACGCCTTCACGTCGAGGGCGTAGGCGATGGCACCGGCGAGCAGGAGCCCACCGCGCGCGATCGCGACGACGGAGTCGGGTCGGAACCCGCTCGCGACGATCGCACTGGACAGTTCGCGGGCCGCGTCACCGAACGTGGGCCAGTCGAGGACCTCTCGCTCCGGGGACACTGCGCTGGGGTTCTCGGTCGACATCCTCCAACGCTATCCTGCCGGCCGGGCCGCCTGTACCATCCCCACATGGCGCGAGACAGCACGACGACCGGCGGAGCCTCGGCGACCGGATGGCGGACGTCGATCCGTGGGTCGGCAGCTGGCATCACCGCAGGCCTCATCGGCTGGTTGTTCCTCGTCGAGATCACGAGCGGCGTCCTGCAGGGCTACTACGTCCCGCTCATCCCGGACCTCGTCGAGCACCTGGGCATCCACGACGCGGACTTCAACTGGTTCGAGGCCGCGCAGCTGCTGTTGTCGGCGCTCGTCGTCCCCATCCTCGCGAAGCTCGGCGACATGTTCGGGCACAAGCGGGTCCTCCTCGTCTCCACCGTGCTGACGGCCGGCGCCAGCTGGTGGCTCGTCGTCGCCGGGGACTTCTGGTCGTTCCTCGCGGCCTGGGCGCTGCAGGGCTTCTACGTCGTGTGGCTGCCACTCGAAATCGCACTCATCTTCGAGCGGGGCCGTCGCTCCGGCACCGGGGCCTCGCAGACCCGCCGGGCCGCCGGACTCCTCGTCGTGGCGCTCG
Source organism: Plantibacter sp. CFBP 8804 (assembly GCF_014841225.1). NCBI lineage: Bacteria > Bacillati > Actinomycetota > Actinomycetes > Micrococcales > Microbacteriaceae > Plantibacter > Plantibacter sp. CFBP 8804. Next base: position 358,412 of record NZ_JACYTU010000002.1, on the reverse strand, counting down.
AGGCCGGCGCCATCATCGGTGCGCTGTCAAGTGGACGCATCCTCACCGCCCTCGGCGGCGACATCCCGCTCACGATGATGCTGCCGGCCGTCGCGGTGACCCTCGTCTTCTTCGCCATCCTCTTCGGCGTCCCGGAGTCCGAACCCCTGCCGGGCAGGACCCTGGACCTCGCGGGCTTCGTGCTCCTCAGCCTCGCGCTCCTCCTCATCACCTCGGGGTTGACCTTCCTGCGACTCAACGGTCCGCAGACGTGGTGGGTGTGGGGGCTCATCGCGATCGGCGTGCTCGCGTTCCTGCCGTTCGGGCGACATGAACTGCGGCAGCCCGACCCCGCGATCGACCTCCGGGTGCTCCGGCAACCCAACATGTGGCCGGTGCAACTGACCGCAGGGCTCATCGGGATCAGCCTGCTCGGCGCCCAGGCCCCGCTCAGCACCTATGCGGGGACACCCCGGGAGAACGGGTACGGACTCGGGCTCGACGCCGGCGACATCTCCACGCTCATCGGCGCCTACCTGATCTCGATGATCGTCGGTGCGCTCCTGTTCCCACTCGTGTCGCGCTGGGCGACGCCTCGGATCGCGCTCATCATCGCCGCCTCACTCGTCGCGGTCGGGTACCTGCTGTTCCTCCCCTTCCACCTCGAGACGTGGCAGGTCTTCCTGAACATGGCGATCGCAGGGCTCGGCTCCGGTGCGCTCGTCGGAGCCATGCCGGCCGCGGCCGCGGCCGCCGCACCTCGCGGGCAGACGGGTGTCGCGTCGGCGCTGACCAACACGACGAAGACGATCGGCGGTTCCTTCGCCTCGGCCGTCTTCGGCGTGGTCCTGTTCGCCGGCGCCACGCAGGCCGTCACGGCCGGGGCGTCGAGCCTGTCCGGCTACCTCACGGTCTGGGCGATCTGCGGGGCGGGCGCGCTCGTCGCCGCCGTCCTGCTCTGCTTCGTCCCGAAACTCGCCTTCGCGGACGCGGCCCCGGTCGACGCGGAACCCGGGCCACGCATCGATCCCGCTGCTGAGCACCCGACCGGTCACTGACCTCCCGCCTGGTCCCTGACTGCAACCGGTCCCTGGACTCCCGACCGGTCCCTGAACTCCCGACCGGTCCCTGAGCCTGTCGAAGGGTCTACTCCGCGACGCGCAACGGCCCCTTCGCCAGGCGGTACGGGGCGGCTTGGGCGACCGGCTTGATCGTGATGAGGTCGAGGTTGACGTGCGGCGGCAGCGAGGTCGCGTGGACGATGGCCTCGGCGACGTCGTCGGCCGAGAGCGGATCCGGCACGTCCTCGTAGACGGCGTCGGCGCGGTCCTGGTCGCCACCGAAGCGTACGAGCGAGAACTCCTCCGTGTGCACCATGCCCGGCGCCACCTCGATCACCCTGATGGGTTCGCCGTTGAGCTCGAGCCGCAGCACCTCGAACAGGGCGCGCTCGGCGAACTTCGCCGCGTTGTACCCGCCGCCACCCACGTAGGCGATGTGGCCCGCGATCGAGGTGACACCGACGATGGTGGCGGCACCACCCTCCGGGATGCTCCGACGGAGGATCGGCAGGAGCGCCTGGACCACGCGCTTCGTGCCGAGGACGTTGATGTCGAACATGCGCCGCCAGTCCTCCGCGTCGCCGTCCTCGACGGACGCGAGGCCGAAGGCACCGCCCGCGTTGTTGACGAGCGCCTGGGCGCCGCCGAGCTCCTCCACCCGGGCGGCGAGCGCGTCGACGTCCGCCTGCACGGTCAGGTCCGCGACGACCGCCGTACCGCCGATGTCCGCGACGAGCGCCTCGAGCCGCTCTGCTCGGCGGGCCACCGCCACGACGTCCCAGCCGTCGGCAGCGAATCGCCTCGCGGTCGCCTCCCCGATCCCTGAACTCGCACCGGTCACCACCACACGTCTCGTCGTCATGCCTCCAGGGTAGCCACCGGGCCGAGCCGTTACGCCGTGTGTCCGCGCGGTTGGCGCGTGCAGGTGGGGCCGGTAGCCTCGGGGTCACGACGGAGCACCACCCGGAGCCACGCCCGGCGACATCGCTGTCGGACCGAGCGGCCACACCGGCGGCACCCATCACCCGAGCAGCACCGACCACCCGAGCAGAGGGGACCATCCACCATGAGCGATGCCACGAACGACTGGAAGTTCGAGACGAAGCAGATCCACTCCGGAGCCGCGCCCGACCCGGTCACGAAGGCTCGGGCCACGCCGATCTACCAGACGACGAGCTACGTGTTCGACAACGCCGACCACGCGAAGAACCTCTTCGCCCTCGCGGAGTTCGGCAACATCTACACGCGCATCCAGAACCCGACGCAGGCCGTCGTCGAGGAGCGTCTGACCGCGCTCGAGGGCGGCAGCGGTGCCCTCCTCCTCGCGTCCGGCCAGGCGGCGGAGGCCTCCGCCGTCCTCAACATCGCGCAGGCTGGCGACCACATCGTGTCGTCCTCGTCGATCTACGGCGGCACGTACAACCTCTTCAAGTACACGCTCGCGAAGCTCGGCATCGAGACCACCTTCGTGGAGAACCAGGACGACGCCGAGGAGTGGCGGCGTGCGGTGCGCCCGAACACGAAGCTGTTCTTCGCGGAGACCATCGGCAACCCGAAGATCAACATCCTCGACATCCGCCTCGTCGCCGACGTCGCGCACGAGGCCGGCGTCCCGCTGATCGTCGACAACACGATCGCCACGCCGTACCTCATCCGTCCCTTCGAGCACGGAGCGGACATCATCGTCCACTCGGCGACGAAGTTCCTCGGTGGTCACGGCACGGTCATCGGCGGGGTCATCGTCGACGGCGGCACCTTCTCCTGGACCGGGCACGCGGACAAGTTCCCGGGCCTCACGACGCCGGACCCCTCGTACCACGGCGCGGTCTACACGGACGCCGTGGGTGACGCGCTCGCCTACATCATCAAGGCGCGCGTGCAGCTCCTGCGCGACCTGGGTGCGGCCATCGCCCCGGCGAGCGCCTGGCAGCTGATCCAGGGCATCGAGACGCTCAGCCTCCGCATCGAGCGCCACGTGCAGAACGCCCAGCAGGTCGCCGAGTGGCTCGACGCCCACCCCGACATCGCGAGCGTCAACTACTCGGGTCTGCCGTCGAGCCCCTGGTACGCGGCGGCCAACCAGTACGCCCCGAAGGGTGTCGGAGCGGTCCTGTCCTTCGAGCTGAAGGGTGGGGTCGACGCCGGCCGCGCCTTCGTGAACTCCCTGCAGTTGTTCTCGCACCTCGCGAACATCGGCGACGTCCGTTCGCTCGTCATCCACCCGGCGTCGACGACGCACTCGCAGCTCACCCCGGAGCAGCAGCTCACGGCCGGCGTCACGCCCGGGCTCGTGCGGCTCTCGGTGGGGCTCGAGAACATCGACGACATCACGGCCGACCTCCAGGCCGGTCTGACCGCCGCGAAGCAGGTCGTCGAGGCCGCCCGGGTCTGAGTCCGTCCCGCAACGTGTCCTTCCCGGGTTGCGCCAGCGCGGTGCGCTGACGCGAGCGCACCCCACAACCGCGAGCGCGGGTCTCCAGAGACCCGCGCTCGCGTCGTTCGTTGCGCACTCGGACCGGTTCCGCGTCGCTCGGGCCCGTTCCCCGTCACTCGAGCCCGTTCCGGTGCGCCGGAGCCGACGGGAGCGCACTCGCGCCAGCGCACCGCGCCGACCTCGACCGATCGGGTGACGTAACACGGCCGGTCGACGCCCCAGGGCACGCCACAATGGAGACCTATGGACTGGCAGACCCCGGAAGACAGCGTGCCCTCCCGCTTCGTGACCGAAGCCGAGGTCGGCGCCCTGCTCGCGAACCCGCCCTCGAGCGGCGCCTGGCGCGACGGCGACCGGCCAGGCGACCGGCTCTTCGCCCCGCTCGGCCGCCTCGACTTCGAACACGGCGGAAGCATCCCGCACGCCAGACTCGCCTACGAGACCTGGGGCACGCTCGACGACGACGGCGGCGGCAACGCGGTCCTCATCCTCCACGCGCTCACCGGAGACAGCCACGTCCTCGGTGGTGCCGGCAACGGACATGCGACCGCCGGGTGGTGGGCCGGCATCGTCGGTCCGGGACTCGCCGTCGACACGGACCGCTGGTTCGTCGTCGCGCCGAACATGATCGGCGGCTGCCAGGGCAGCACCGGCCCCTCCTCCTTCGCGCCCGACGGCGTCGAGTGGGGTTCGCGGTTCCCGTACACCTCGATCCGCGACCAGGTCGAGGCCCAGCACCGACTGCTCGGCCACCTCGGACTCGACCGCTGGGCCGCGGTGATCGGTGGCTCGATGGGCGGCATGCACGCCCTCGAGTGGGCCGCCACCCACCCCGAACTCGTCGACCGACTGGCCGTGATCGCCGCACCCCCGGTCACGACGGCCGACCAGATCTCCCTGAACTTCGTGCAGCTCGAAGCGGTCCGCACGGATCCCCACTTCCAGGGCGGCGACTACTACGACGCCCCGGACGGTGAGGGCCCGCACCGCGGCCTCGCGCTCGCCCGCCGGATGGCCCTGCTCAACTACCGCAGCCCGGGTGAGTTGAACGCCCGTTTCGAGCGCAGCTGGCAGTCGAGCGTGAGCCCGCTCGGGCGCGGCGGACGCTTCGCCGTCGAGTCCTACCTCGACTTCCACGGCAACAAGTTCACCCGACGCTTCGACGCCGGGAGCTACGTGACCCTCGTCGAGGCGATGAACTCGCACGACGTCGGACGCGATCGTGGCGGCGTCGGGGCGGCGCTGCGGGCCTACACCGGTCCATCGCTCGTGCTCGGGATCGACAGCGACCGGCTCTTCCCGGTCAGCGGGCAGGAGGAGATCGCGCTCCATCTCCCCGGCAACCTCGACGGCACCCGACCATCGGTCCTCCGGTCCGACTTCGGACACGACGGCTTCCTCATCGAGAACGCGCTGGTCGCCCCGCATCTCAGCCGGCTCCTCGCCGTCTGACAGCCGCGCCCCGTCTGTCCGACACCCGTTCCGCGGCGGTCGTGTCACCCGATAAGGTGACTCCTCAGAGGAGCGTGAGCATGGATCGGGTGGCGAGGACCCAGCGACGGCTGCTGCTGCGCACGACGCGTCTCTTCGGACTCGCGGGGTGCGTCACGGCCGCGATGATCCTCAGCGTCCCGGGCGTCGTCTCGGGAGGTCGGTACACCGTCCTCCTCGTCCTCGTCGCCGCCCTCGCGCTCACCCACGTGGCCGCCGAGCAGTACGACGGCCGTCGGTGGGTGGTGCTGGTGTTCCTGGTCGGTGTCGGGGTCGTCATCGTGATCGGTCTGTCCGACGGGAACACCGGCCAGGTCGGCTCCGCCAGCGCGATCGCCGCGATCACCTCCCTCGGCATGGGCGCCGTCGCGGCCCGACTCGTGCCGCTCCGGCGCACCTGGCCGCTGCTCCTGACCGCGTTCGTCGTGACGGCGGTCACGATCATCGTCGTCACCGGGCCCACCGCGCTCACGATCCCGACCATCGGCCTGACCGCGGTCGTGTGGATCGCGATCGGCGCCTTCGGCGGGTGGCTCGACACGAGCATCCCCCGACTCATCCGTCGGGTCGACACCATCGGCAGCGCCTACAACGCGGAGCGGCTCGCGAGTCAGGCCGAGTCGCAACGACGACAGGACGCACGACTCCTGCACGACACCGCGCTCGCGACCCTCACCATGCTCGCCCACTCCGGACGAGGCGTCGATGCCGCCGCCCTCCGCTCGCAGGCCGGGAACGACGCGCATCTGCTCCGCAGCCTCCGCCTCGGCGAGGAGCTCAGCCCCGTCTCCTCCGGCTCGTACATCCTGCAGCGCGGTGCCGACTTCACCCTCGACGAGGGCATCGAGGCCGTGACGGACCGGTTCGCCGGGCTCGGCCTCACGGTCAACGTCTACGGCGGTGGACAGGCGAACCTCGACCCACGTGTGCGGGAAGCGTTCCTCCTCGCGCTCGGGGAGTGCCTGGAGAACGTCCGGCGTCACTCCGGCGTCGACTCGGCCGACGTCACGGTCTCGATCGACGAGCTGACCGCCCGACTCCTCATCACCGACACCGGCACCGGGTTCGATCCGTCGGCCGTGCCGGACGGCCACCTCGGCGTCGCGGAATCGGTCGTCGCGCGCATCCAGGAGGTCGGTGGACAGGCGCGCGTCTTCTCCGCCCCGGGGGCCGGGACGACCGTCATCCTGGAGGTCCCGCAAGCATGAGTGTCGACGCCCTCGTTGAGGCCACCGGGCCGACCCGGCGCTACCGCCATCGGCGCGCCATCGACCGGCAGCGCTCGTCACTCGGAACGACACAGCTCGGCATCGGACTGTCGGTGTCCGGCCTCATCCTCGTCGTCTACGCCGCGATCCGATTCGTCGGATCGGTCCACCACTATCCGCGACCACTGCTCAGCGTCGTCGCCTGGCTGCTGCTCACCGCGGCGATCGCGTCGACCTTCCTCCTGCTCCGCCGTTCCGCGTTCCACCTCTCGGACCGGCTGTTCGTCGCGCTCCTGATCCAGCTGGTGGTGGTCGCCGCACTCGACCTCGCGAGCGTCTGGAGTCGCGACGCCGTAGGGGTCTATCCGACGGCGGCAGCGGCGGTCGGCGGCGTCCTGCTCGCGGTCGTCACCCTCCGCCCGGTCCGCGACATCGCCGCCGCGACCGTGGTGCTCGGGCTGATGCTCGTGGGGTCGATCCTCACCGTCACGCGGACCCAGACCGCGACACTCGGGGCCGAGTTGCTCTTCGCCGCGGTCGCCGTCGTCCCGCCGCTCATCGCCTGCGCGATCGTCTCCCAGTACCGGCGGATCGTCCGTCTCGAACTCGACCGGGTCATGGTCGCCTCCACCGTCGCGAGCGTCCGAGACGCACTGGGGTTCTTCGACTCGGAGGAGCTCGTCACCCTCGACCTCGAAGCGGAGGAGCTGTTCGTCGGTGTCGCCGACGGCTCGGTCGACCTCCCGCTCAGCCCCGAGCTCGCCGCGCGCGCCTCCCGTCTCGCGACCGAGCTCCGACGTCATCTCATGTCCGAGGGCAAGGAGTCCTGGCTCGAGCACGCGTTCCAGGAGTCGTCCGTGCTGTCTGACCGCGCGACCCTGCGCGACCCCGAGCGACTTGCGACGTATCTCGCAACGGATCAGCGGGATGGCCTGCTCTCTGCAGTATGGTTGCTCCTCGGGGAAGCAGATGCGCAGAGTGCCAGAGCTGTGCTGACGCTCGGACCGGTCGACCGCTCCGAACGACCGGGCCGATCTGGTGCGCTCGTCATCCCGATCGTCCTCGAAGCGGTCGGAGTGCAACGCGCCAAGGTGGATCCCGCGGTGTGGGAAGCGCTCGGACGCGTGGGCAGCTCTACGGACACGTACCAGAAATCCCGGATCAGGATCGAGATCGACAGCACCGTCGACAATCCTGCTGCGGGCCAGCGGAAAGGGGAACGTCAATGACGTCACAGGAGTCTCGCATCAGGGTCGGCATCGTCGATGACCACCGGATGCTGCTCGGTGCGCTCACCGAATGGATCAGGAGCGTCGCCGACGACATCGAACTCGTCGTCGTGACCCCGTCCTGGCCGGAGCTGCTGACGCACCCCGCCTTCCCCGTCGACGTCCTGCTGCTCGACGTCGACCTCAAGGACAACGTCCCGGTCGCCGTCAAGCTCGCGACGCTGAAGACCACGGGCGTCACGACCGTCCTCATGAGCACCTACAGCGACCCGGCGGTCGTCCGCGAGGCATTGGCCGCCGGTGCCCTGGGCTACCTCGCGAAGAGCGAGGACGCCGAGACCATCGTGCACGCCCTCCGTGCGGCGTCACGCGGTGAGTCCTACATCTCCCCCGAGCTCGACCTCGCCCTGGCGAGCGGCGCCTCCGGGACCGGCCCCCGCCTCAGCGCGCAGGAGCGTCGCGTCATGGCGCTGTACGCCGCGGGTGAGCCCGTGAAGATGGTCGCCGAGAGCCTCGGCATCTCCGACGAGACCGCGAAGAGCTACCTCAAGCGCATCCGCGAGAAGTACCGGAACGCCGGCATCGACGTCGGCACGAAGGTCGCCCTGCGCAAGCGGGCGATCCTCGACGGCATCATCGTCGACTAGCAGCGCGGTGCGCCGACGCGAGCGCGCGGGTATCGGTTCCAGCGCGGTGCGCTGACGCGAGACCGCATTGTTCGGCGTGAGCGCTACCCGGAGACGTCGGCGCGCATCTCCGGAGACCCGCGCTCACGCGTGCGGGGTGCGCTCGTGCGAGCGCACCGCGCTGGCACCCCACCCCACGGGCCGGGACGGGCGCCGGGTATCGGTCAGACGGGGATCGGTGCCGTCGGCGGATTGCGGTCCGCGATCCTGCGCTCCTCGGCGTCGTTCGCCCGCAGGAGTTCGCGCCGGAGCTGCCGTCGTTCGACCGTGAAGCTCGTGATGACGATCCCGAGGCCGATCACGGTCAGCACCACGCCGGTCCAGACCGGGGCGAGGTAGCCGAGTCCACCGGCGATGACCACACCGCCGAGGAACGCCCCGAGCGCGTTGCCGATGTTGAGCGCCGAGTGGTTGAGCGCGGCGGCGAGCGACTGGCTGTCACCCGCGACGTCCATGAGCCTCGTCTGGATCGCCGGACCGAGGCCCTGCGACGCGAAGCCGACCGCGAAGACGAAGAGGAACATGGTCGGGGTCCACGTCGCGGTGAGTGCCAAGGCGGTCAGGACCACGATCATGAGCGCGAAGAAGACGATCAGGGCCCGCTTCACCCCGCGGTCCGCGAGATGCCCGCCGACCAGGTTGCCGATCGTCATGCCGACCCCCATGGTCGCGAGCGCCCACGGGACGAGTGTCGCCGACTCCCCCGCGACCTCGGTCACGAGGGGCGCGAGATAGCTGTAGACGGCGAAGAGCCCGCCGAACCCGATGGACCCGAACCCGAGCACGAACCACACCTGGCCGCGACGGAAGACACGGAGCTCCCGACGCATCGTCTGCTGCGGGTTGCCCGCCTGCACCGGCACGGCGAACCAGATGGTCACGGTCGCGAGCGCGAAGATGCCGGTGACGATGAGGTAGGCGGAGCGCCACCCGAACTCCTGGCCCACCCAGGTCGCGAACGGCACGCCCACGACGTTCGCGATCGTCAGCCCGGTCATGACGAGCGCGACGCCCTTTCCGCGCTTCCCGGGCCCCATGAGACTCGCGGCGACGAGGGCGGCCATGCCGAAGTAGGCGCCGTGCGGCAGCGCCGCGACGAACCGTGCGAGGAGGACGAGGCCGAAGCTCGGCAGGAGCGCAGACGCGAGCGTGCCGACGGTGAACGCGACGCCCAGCCAGAGGAGGACGGTCTTACGCCGGTATCGCGCGACGAGCGCGGCGATCGTCGGCGCACCGACGACGACGCCGAGCGCGTACGCCGTGATCAACCAGGCGGCCTGCGCGTTCGCCTGCTCCTGGCTGCGCGCGGCCAGCTCGGGCAGGAGGTCGGTCGCGATGTTCGGCAGCAGACCCATCGCCACGAACTCGGTCGTGCCGATGCCGAACGCCCCGACGGCGAGCGCGAGGATGGCAAGACGAACACGGGTCGGCGACAGCTGCGTCGACCCGTCCAGGATGGTGGGCATGGATCGAGTGTACGGGAATCCTCGAATCGATTCGAGTCCCCCGAGCGGCAAAACCGGACCACCGCCTCCCGGTGGGTTCAGCCGTCGTTCTCGAGCGCGGCGTCGAGGCGGTCGAGCTTGGCGGTCAGCTCACCCGTGTAGCCGGGACGGATGTCGGCCTTGAGGACGAGTGAGACCCGGCTACCGTAGGCGCCGACCGCCTCGGTGGCGTCCTTGATGACCGCGAACACCTCGTCCCACTCCCCCTCGATGGTCGTGAACATGGAGTCGGTCCGGTTGGGCAGGCCGGACTCTCGGACGATCCGCACGGCGGCGGCGACCGCGTCGTGGACGGAACCGTCCGAGTTGCCGGTGCCGCTGGGGGCGACGGAGAAGGCGACGAGCATGGTCACTCCTTGTGGGTTCGAGCGGGGACGAGGATGGACGCCGAGGAGACGTCTTCGTCGTGGTGGTGCGGCGAGAACAACGCGTGGACGGCCCAGCCTGCGAGGACCAGGTAGGCGAGGTTGCGGACCGTCAGCACCGTCACGAGGACCGGGTCGACGTTGAGCAGCCAGAGGTACAGGTAGGGGTAGACGAGCTGCGTGAGCGCGGCGATCATCAGCGCGAGCACGGCCGGCGCGAGGAAGCGCCGACGCTGCAGGACGATCCCGAGGATCACCGGTGCCGCCAACCACATCGCGAACTGCGGTGACCCGACCTTGTTGAAGATGATGAGCGTGAGGACGAAGAGGAGCGACAACGGCGCGAGCACCTGCACGAGGGGGCGTCCGGACCGCACCGCGAGCACCCCGAGGAGCACCGCACCGGCGACGGCGAGGCCGAGGAGCGGCGTCATGACGGCGATCGCCGTGTCGACGCCCGGGCCCGTCACCTGGAAGGTCAGGATGTCGCGGTCGTAGTAGACGAAGCTCTGCGGGACACCCAGGACGGCGAGCCACAGGTAGGCGTTGCCGATGGGCGACTCGATCTGGAGACCACGTCCGGTCTGCTCCGTCACGAAGCTGACGGCGTTCGCACCGCCGAGCACGAGGCCGACCCCGAGGACCACGACCGACGTCGCCGCCGCCGCGACCAGGACCTGACCGCGATGGCGGTGCGCCAGGACGATCGCGCCGATCAGCGCCGCCGGCCAGATCTTCATCCAGGCGGCGAGCGTCAGGAGGACGGCGGCGACCCGCGGGCGGCCGGCGACCCAGAGGAGCCCGACGATCGCGATGGGGACGGTCACGGAGTCGATCCGGGCGAGCGCGATCGGTCCGAGCAGGAGGAGGAACGCGAGCCACCACCATGCCGCGATCAGCCGTGGGCGCGAGTGGCCGTTGCCGAGGAGGACCGCGAACGCCCCGGCGTTCATCGCGGTCACCAGCAGGAGCCAGCCGACGCCGTACCCGGCACTGCCGAGCAGCAGCGGGATCAGCATCGGCACGATCGCGAGGATCGGATAGACCCAGGGCTGGTCGATGGCGGGGATCGGGCCACCGGACGTCGCCTGTTCGACCCACGGCCGGTACACGAGGACGACGTCGCCGAGCGGGAGGCCCTCCGCCACGAGGCACAGCCACCCGACGAGGAGGTGCACGAGGCCGAACCCGCACCAGAGGAGCCAACGCCGCATCACGTGGACCATCCTAGGCTCGTGCCGCCGATGGGACCGGTCCGCCACTCGCTCGACGCCCGAGTGGGTCGGCTCCGCGAGCCTGCTGATCAGTACCCGCTGAAGGCGTCGGTGCGGACGTGTCCGACGCCGATCCCGCGCAGGGCGGGCTTCAGGGCCTCGATCATCGCGGGCGGACCGGAGATGAAGACCTCCCGCTCGGCAAGGTCGGGGACGGCCTCGGCGAGGCGCTCGTGGTCGAGGCGCCCGGGTCCGAGGCCACGCCAGCCGTCCGGCAGCCGGACGTCGTCGGTCGGTCCCACGACGAGCACCGGTGTCCCCCAGGTCTCGAGCTCGGCCGCGTAGGCGAGCTCCTGCGGGTCGGACACGACGTAGACCAGGACGACGTCACGCTGGTCGGCACGCAGGTGCAGCCGGGAGAGCTGGCTGACGAACGGGGTGATCCCGATCCCGGCGGCGATGAGCAGGATCGGCTTGCTCGCATCCTTCGGCAGGACGAAGTCGCCCCACACGCCGGTCGCCGAGAGGCTCGCGCCGACCGGCAGCGCGCTCAGCGCCCGCTTGAAGCTACTGGCCCGCTCGGGCACACGCATGGCCACGCGGATCGTACGGTCGTCGTCGGGCGGCGAGGAGATACTGAAGACGCGCCTCGAACCGCGGACGTCGGCCCCACGGTGCGGCAACGACAGCTCGAGGTACTGGCCGGCCGCGAACGGGATCGACCGCTTCGAGCTGAACTGGTACTCGACCGCCGTCGGGGTGAGCGCGCGGGTGCCTTCGAGCGTCAGTCGCATCCCCCGACGACGGGCGACGGCGAAGGCCAGCACGTTGCCCACGATGAGCGCGAGCTCGGGGGTCGACGCCACCTGGCCGAGCATGAACGGGATGGAGAACAGCACCGCGCCGATCGCCGCCTCGGCGAGCTGCTGCCAGCGCCGCGGTGGAAGCGTGAGCGGCTCGGTGAGCATGAACGCTGCGAGGAAGAGGATCGGGTACGACGTGAGTGGGGCCAGCAGTGCCGGTCCCAGCTCTTGACCGCCGGTGACGAGCCGGACGGTGACGAGCGCCCAGGAGAGCACGATGAAGACGAGTGCCATCGTCAGTCGCTTCGTCCGGATGAGGACGAGTCCGCCGAGGATGACGACACCGGGCAGCAGCCACGGGTTGGCGACCCACCAGACCGACGGTGACACGCCGGGGAGGGTGACGTAGCTCGCCAGCACGCTCATCACGAGTGCGGCGATGGCCGCCGGGTTGAGGACGTGTCGGCCTCGGATCGCGAGCAGGTACTTCGACGCCGAGGCGACCGTGGCGGCGAGGGCGATCCAGGCCAGCGCGGTGGGCTCGCTCGTCGGCCACAGGATGAAGAACAGCAGGAGGGAGGTGATGACGGACGACTCGCTGTGCGGCTGCACCTGGAACAGCGCACCGAACAGGCGGTTCGTCAGGTAGCCGACGACGAGCAGCGTGGCCAGGGTGGCGAGGAGCTCGAGCGGCTTGTAGAACACCTGCCCGAACAGCGACAGCACGAAGGCGTAGATCGCGAGGGTGCCGAGTGACAGCGTCACGAGGCGGTACATGGTGACCCGCCCGAGGACGGTGCCGAAGAAGGAGCCGGTGCGGCCGTTCATGTGCGGTCTGCTTTCTGGGAGATGGTGCCGTCCGGGCTCAGGCCCTGTGGCGCGTGACTCAGGTGAAGAGTTCGCCGGGGAACCCGACGGACCGGTCGGTGAGACCGGTCGTGAACATACGGACGCTCTCGAAGGTGAACGCCTCCGCCAGGGTCTCGTGATCGGTGAAGAACAGCGCGGTGGCCAGTCCGTCGGCGACCATCGCGCCCGGGGCGGTGACCCAGGTCGCCGCGACGGTCCTCGTCGGTTCACCGGTCCGGCCGTCGATGACATGGTGGAGCCCGTCGCCCCAGGCACGACGATTGGTCGCGGAGGCGCACAGGGCTCCGTCGTCGACCGTCGCGACCCCGATGGCCTTGCTGGGATCGTACGGATGCTCGAGCGCGATGCGGAGCGGGTCCGCCACGCGGGACCCGTGCTCGTGACGCAGGTCGCCCGAGGCGTCGACCGTGAAGGACTCGTGGCCGTGGCTGCGGAGGAGGTCCGCGACGAGGTCCACGAGCCGCCCCTTGCCGGCCGCGCCGATGTCGATCACGAGCGGACGGCTCGTCTCGAGCACCTCGCCGTCCCATCGGGCCACGTCGTCCCAGTGCGGGGCGGCGACCGCCGGGCCCTGGGGGACGAGCGAGTAGGAGGCGTCGTAGCCGAGCCGTTCGAGCGAGGTGCCGATGAACGGCGTCACGGCTCCGGCGGTGGCATCGTGCAGACGCCGGTACGTGTCGAGCAGCGCGACCGCATCCTCGCGCGCATCATCGGGGAAGGCGGTCGAGACCGGGCCGGCGGCGAACCGCGCGATGAACGCGTCGTCCCGGAACCTCGACCAGGTCCGGTCGAACCGGTCGATGCACGCGGCGACGGCCTCTGCGGTCTCGGGCTCGAGCGGCAGAGCCGTGTCGAGCTCCCATCCGGTGCCGATCGCCTCGAAGCGCAGTGTCGTCTCGCTCATCGTCGGTCCGGCCCCGCGGCTCAGCCCTTCGCTTCGGTCTTGATCGTGTCGATGGCCGAGTTGAAACCGCCGCTCGTGAGCGAGGAACCGGCGACCTTGGAGACCTTGAGGCTGTCGATGTCCTTGCCGACCACCTCGGCGGCGATCCCGGAGATGAACTCCGCCTGGTAGCGCTTGCTGTTCGCGCTCTCGGCGTGCGAGACGACGTCGACCGCCGTGACCTTGTCCTCGGCGAGTGTGACGGTCACCGTGATCGACTCGGTGCCGTTCGGCGACTGGTAGCTGCCGTCCGCGGTGTAGGAGCCGTCCTGGTAGTCGGTGGAGCCGGAGCCCGCCGCGGCGTCGGTGGAGGTGGTCGCCTCCGGCGCCGCCGTGCTCTTCGTCTCGGGCGACGTGGTCGTGGTCGAACTGCCGGCGTCGGCCGCCGAGCAACCGGCCAGGCTGCCGACGAGGGTGAGGCCGGTCAGGGCCGCGAAGGTCGTCTTCTTCGCCGCCACGGACAGGCGTGGCGTGCGGACGGGAGGCTGGGTGGTGGTGGGGTTGCGCATCGTTCAATCTCCTCGGGCGATGTGTGTGCCGCGGTGCGGCGGCCGCCGCGGCGAGGTCTCTGCCGCGGTGGCACCAGTGTCCTGAGCTTCCCTATGGGCGAGCTATGAGCGTTCTGGGAGTTGTCCTTCGTCCACCGATGAACGATCGTTCAGCGGAGGAGACCACCGACGACGCCGCGCACCGCTTCGGCCACGTCGAGCGCGGCCAGCGGGCCCTCGGCTGCCGCGGCGTCCCCGGCGGCCGCGTGCAGCAGCACCCCGCTGGCGGCCACGCTCGCCAGGCAGCCGGGGTCGGCGAGCACGCGCTCGGCGTTCGTGGCGACGAGCGCCCCGATGATCCCGGCCAGGGCGTCGCCGGTGCCGGCGGTCGCGAGCCAGGGCGATCCGCCGGAGACCGTGATGGCGTCGCCGTCAGGCGCGACCACGTGGGTCGTGCCGCCTTTCAGCACCACGACGATGCCGAGGCGGGCGGCGACGTCGGCCGCGTACGACACCGGGTCGGCACGGATGGCCTCGACCTCGGCCGGGCTCCCCAGGCCGCTCAACATGGTCGCCAGTTCACCGACGTGGGGTGTGGCCACGATGCGCCACGACTCGTCGACACCGAACGCCCGCTGGTGGGCACCTGCGGCGACGCGACGGAGTGAACCGGCATCGGCGACGACCGGCTCGCCCCCGTGCAGGGCGGCGTCGAGCAGGGAGCTCTCCTCGCGGGTCAGCTTGCCGGGGTCCATGCCGGAGCCGATGAGCCACGCCTGCACGCGCCCCTCCGCCGTCACGATCTCGGGGCGGCGCTGCAGCACGAGGTTCGCCGGTCGGTCCGCGCCGAGGTAACGGACCATGCCGACGCCGGTGCGGATCGCCGCCTCGACACCGATGACGGCGGCACCCGGGTAGCGGTCGGACCCGGTCACGACGCCGAGGACACCCCGGGAGTACTTGTCCGATTCGGCGTCGGGCACGGCGATCCAGTCGCGTGCGTCGGCAGGGGTCCAGAGTCGCGGTTCGGCCATGCCATCACCCTAGGCCAGTCGTCGCGGCGGACTGACGCTGAGCCGTCGATCGTCGGTCATCCCGGAGACGGGAATCCGAGCGCGCGCCGGGACGTTGAGCCGGGTGGCGACGCCCGTCGCCCAGAGACCCGAGGAGTTCCGTGCCCCAGCTGTTCGATCCGATCACCATCCGCGACCTCACCATCCCCAACCGCCTGTGGATCGCCCCGATGTGCCAGTACAGCGTCGCCGCCCAGGACGGCGTCCCCACCGACTGGCACCTCATGCACCTCGGCCAGTTCGCGGCGGGCGGCTTCGGCCTCGTCATCTCCGAGGCGGCGGCGATCAGCCCCGAGGGTCGGATCTCGCCCCAGGACGCAGGCATCTGGAACGACGAACAGCGCGACGCCTGGCGACGGATCACCGCGTTCATCACCGAGCAGGGTTCCGTCCCCGGCATCCAGCTCGCGCACGCCGGCCGGAAGGCCTCCACGTTCGCCCCCTGGGGCACCGACGGACACGGCAGTGTGCCGATCGAGGAGGGTGGCTGGTCGACGGTCGCTCCATCGCCCGAGGCCTTCCCGGGCTACGCGGTTCCGGAGGCCCTCGACGACGAGGGGATCGACCGCGTCGTCGACGACTTCCGCGCGGCGGCCGTCCGGTCGGTCGACGCCGGCTTCCAGGTGATCGAACTCCACGCGGCGCACGGCTACCTGCTGCACCAGTTCCTCTCACCACTCGTCAACCACCGCGAGGACGGCTACGGCGGCTCGCTCGAGAACCGGGCCAAGCTCCTCCTGCGGGTCGTCGAGGCGGTGCGCGAAGTCCTCCCGGCCGGTCTCCCGTTGTTCGTCCGGTTCTCGGCCACGGACTGGGTGGACGACGGATGGGACGAACACCAGACTGCGACCGTCGCCGCCTGGTGCGCCGAGCGCGGGGCCGACTTCTTCGACATCTCCACCGGCGGAGCCGTCGGCGGCGTCCGCATCCCGCTCTCCCCCGGGTACCAGGTCCCGTTCGCCGCGCACATCGGGTCGACGGGTGTCGACACGAGCGCCGTCGGGCTCATCACCGACGCTCAGCAGGCCGCGGCCATCGTCGCCGACGGGCAGGCGCAGGCGGTCATGGTCGCCCGCGAGGCGCTCCGTGATCCGCACTTCGCGTTGCGCGCCGCCACCGAGCTCGGCGTCGAGGTGGCCTGGCCGGGCCAGTACGAGCGGGCCAAGCCGCGCGCCTGNCAGGCGTCCGATCAGCGACGCCGGGTGGCGTCCTGGACTTCTCCGACGAGCTCCTCGATGATGTCCTCGAGGAAGAGGACCCCGGTGGTTGCGCCCGCTTCGTCGAACACTCGGGCGACGTGTGCCCCCGAGCGACGCATCGTGGTCAGCGCGTCTTCGACGTCCGAATCCTCGAACACCGACACGAGCTGCCTGATGTGCTTCGCGGGCACCGGACGCTCTTCGTCGCCGGTGCCGTCGAGGTCGTCATACCGCAGGACGTCCTTCAGGTGGAGGTACCCGATCGGCACCGACTCGTCGTCGACGATCACGTAGCGGGAGTAGCCGTACTTCGCCACCGCGCGCTCGACGTCCGAGGGCGTCGCCTCCTCCGTCAGCGTGATGAGGCTCGAGAGCGGCAAGGCCACGTCGTGGACCTTCTTCTCAGTGAACTCGAACGCCGCGACGAGTGCACCCGTCGAGTCGGTGAGCACGCCTTCGCGCGTGGACTGGTCGACGATGGTCGCGACCTCGTCCAGCGTGAACGCACTCGCGGCCTCGTTCTTCGGCTCCACCCGGAAGAGGCGGAGCACGGCGTTCGCGATGGCGTTCAGGGACACGATGATCGGGCGGAAGACACGCGCCACGAAGACGAGCGGCGGCGCGAGCAACAGGACCGCGCGATCCGGGATCGAGAACGAGAGGTTCTTCGGGACCATCTCACCGAAGACCACGTGGAGGTAGGACACGAGGAGCAGCGCGATGATGAACGCCACCGTACCGATGGTCTCCTCGGGCCAGCCGGTGAGTGCCAACGGCACCTCCAGCAGGTGGTGGATCGCCGGCTCGGAGACGTTCAGGATGAGCAGCGAGCAGACGGTGATGCCCAACTGACTCGTCGCCAACATGAGCGTGGCGTGTTCCATGGCCCACAGCGCGGTCTTGGCGCTCCGGCTCCCCTGTTCGGCGAGAGGTTCGATCTGCGACCGTCGCGCGGAGATGACCGCGAACTCGGCACCGACGAAGAAGGCGTTCGCGAGCAGCAGCACCACGAGCCAGGCGATTCCTGCCCAGTCGCTCATACGTCACCACCGTCCTCCGACACGACGGGTCTCGGGGTGAATCGGATCCGATCGATCCGTCGGCCGTCGAGTCGCTCGACGCGGAGCGTGCCGTCCTCGAGCTCGAGCTCGTCGCCCGAGACAGCGAGTCGTCCGAGCTCGCTCATGACGTAGCCCGCGACCGTCTCGTACGGACCGTCCTCGGGGACGCGCACGCCGGCGCGCTCGAGGAGCTCGTCAGGCCGGAGGCTGCCCGGGAAGGTCGTGGAGTCGCGTCCGCGGACCACCCCGGCACGCGATCGGTCGTGCTCGTCGGCGACCTCGCCCACGAGTTCCTCGACGAGGTCCTCGAGGGTGGTGACGCCGGCGGTGCCGCCGTACTCGTCGACCACGACGGCCATCTGGTAGCCGCGTCCGCGCAGCTGCGAGAGCAGCACGTCCAGCTTCATCGTCTCGGGGACGCGCAGGGCGGGCGACTGCAGAGCGGAGACGGGCACCTCGCCACGTCGGTCCCGCGGGACCGCGATGGCCTGCTTCACGTGCACGACACCGGTGATGTCGTCGACGTCGGCATCGGTGACCGGGAAGCGCGAGTGGCCGGTCGATCTCGCTAGGGCGAGCACCGCCTGGGCGGGTTCGCCGCGCTGGATCGACGCGATGCGCGGCCGCGGCGTCATGACGTCCGACGCATCGTGGCTCGAGAAGCGGAGGGTGCGGTTGAGCAGGGTCGCGGTGTCGGCCTCGAGTGTGCCCTCGAGCGCCGATCGACGCACGAGCGACGACAGCTCCTCGGCCGTCCGGGCTCCGGACAGCTCCTCCTTGGGCTCGATGCCCATCGACCGCAGCAAGCCGTTGGCGCTGCCGTTGAGGACGACGATGGCGGGCTTGAACACCCAGGTGAAGGCCGTCTGGAACGGCACGACGAACTTGGCCGTCTGTCGGGGCAACGCGAGCGCGAAGTTCTTCGGGACGAGCTCGCCGATGATCATGCTGAGCAGCGTGGCGAGGGTGATCGCGACGATCGTCGCAACGACGGCGACGACGCCCTCGGGGATCCCGATGGAGCCGAGCGGGCCGGCGAGCATCGACGACAGCGCCGGCTCCATGGTGTAACCGGTGAGGAGGGTGGTCAGGGTGATCCCGAGCTGCGCGCTCGACAGGTGCGTCGAGGTGATCTTGAGTGCTGCGATCGTCATCGTCAGGCGGGTCTCGCCGCGGTCGCGGCGGGCCTCGAGATCGGCGCGGTCGAGGTTCACGAGCGCGAACTCGGAGGCGACGAAGAAACCCGTCCCGATGGTCAGTATGAGGCCGACGCCGAGCATGATCCACTCAGACATGACGATCCCGTCCGTGCTGAGCGGTCGATGCCGGAGTGGGGGTTCCGTCGCCCGGGTGGGCGGTCGTCTCCCGTGAGCGGGTCAGCACGGGGCTGGGATGGTGGCCGGGGGATCTGTCTGAAGGAGGGTCGTCCATTGTGCGGACGAGTCTATCGGACATCCGCGGCTGTGGACCCCGGATTTCCGGGGTTCTTCTCAGCCTCTGCGAGACGCCGGCGCTCCTCGGCCGCGCGACGCTTCCGACGCTGCACGAGGAGGAACCGCACGCCGATGCACGCCGCGGCGAGCGCCGGGACCCCGCCCGAGACGATCATGCCCACATGGGCCCCGGCGACCTCGACGAGCCAGCCCATGAGCGGGCCGCCGATCGACTGCCCGCCGAGCAGCACGAGGATGTACAGCGACATCACCCGGCCGCGGATCGCCATGTTGGACGACAGTTGGACGAGGGAGTTCGCCGCCGTGATGAAGAGGAGGTTCGCGACCCCGCCCGCGACGAGCAGGAGGGCGAAGGGGAGGAGCACGGGCATCGCCCCGGCGGCCGCCTGCAGGACGCCGACCGCCGCCGCCGCGACGATCACGATGCGCAGGTCCACACCCCCGCGCCGCGTCGACGCGAGTGCACCGGTCAGCGCGCCGACGGCGACGAGGGCGTTGAGGAACCCGTAGCCGCTCGCGCCGATGTCGAAGACGTCCGAGGCGTAGGCGGCGAGCAGGACCGGCAGGTTGAACGCGAACACCGACATGAACGCGACCATGATGACCGTCCACCGGATGGCCGGCTTCCGCATGGCGTACCCGAGTCCCTCCTTGAGCTGGCCCTTCGCCTTCGCGACGACCGGCGTCGGGACGAGTTCCGAGACACGCATGAGCGCCAGGGTGAGCACGACGCCGGAGCAGGCGAGGGCGTTGATCGCGAAGGACCACCCGGAACCGACGGCGGTGATGAGGACACCACCGACGGCCGGACCGACGAGCTGGCCGAGCTGGAAGACGGCGGAGTTGAGGCTGATGGCGTTCCGCAGTCTCGCCGGGCCCACGAGCTCGTTCACGAACACCTGCCTCGCCGGGTTGTCGACGACGGTGACGAGACCGAGCATGAAGGCGATGACGTAGATGTGCCACACCTCGACCGCGCCGCTGAGCGTCAGGATCGACAGCGCGACCGCGAGGACGGCGGCGAGCGACTGCGTGATCATGAGCAGCACGCGCTTGGAGTAGCGGTCCGCGATCACGCCGCCGAGCAGCCCGAACAGCAGCATGGGCGCGAACTGCATGGCGACTGTGATCCCGACGGCGGCGACGCTGCCGGAGAGCTCGAGGACGAGCCAGTCCTGCGCGATGCGCTGCATCCCGATCGCGGTCGTCGCGACGATGTGCCCGATCGTGAAGAGTCGGAAGTTCGGGACGCGGAGCGAGGAGAAGGTGTCCCGCCAGGCGGGACGCTCCCCCACGATCGGCATGGGGGCGGTGGGCGGTGGTGGAGCGACGGCGGTGTCGGATGGAGGGGTCACGGAGAGGGCCAGCGTTTCGTATGTCGAGTGCGTGTCGTATGGGTGGAGCCGCGGAGGCCGTCGGCTCCCTTCCACGCTATTGCCGACGCGACCATTTCCGAGCAGGATGATCCCTATCAGTCCTATTCGATTCCCGAATGATCGGCTCACGCATGTTCGACCCCGCCCTGCTGCGCACCTTCCTGGCCGTCGCCGAGACGAAGAACTTCACGCGCGCCGCCGCGCAGCTCGGGTTGAGCCAGCCGACGGTCAGTCAGCAGATCCGACGGCTCGAGGAGGCTGCCGGCCGGTGGCTCGTCGTCCGGGACACGAGAGCGGTCCGCCTGACCGACAACGGTGACGCGATGGCCGGGTTCGCGCGCACCATCCTCGCTGCACACGCCTCGGCGGAGAGCTACTTCACCGGCTCGGCGATGAGCGGTCGCCTCCGCTTCGGGGCCGCCGACGACCTCGCGATGACCCAGCTCCCCCGGATCCTGCGCCACTTCCGTCAGGGTCACCCGCAGCTGAACCTCGAACTCACCGTGAACCAGAGCGGGCCGCTCTACCGTCGGCTGAAGGCGGGCGCCCTCGACCTCATCTTCATCAAGATGCACCCCGGCCAGAACGAGGGCAAGCTCGTGCGGACCGACTCGATGGTCTGGGTCGGTCTCGAGAAGACCACGATCGAGCCGGGCCAGCCCGTCCCCCTCATCGCCTATCAGGACCCGAGTCTCTCCCGGCAGCTGGCGATCGACGCCCTGGAGGACGCCGGGCGCACCTGGCGGATCACCTGCAGCACCCGTGAGGTGAACGGCGTGCTCGCGGCGGTGCGGGCCGGGCTCGGTGTCGCGGTCTTCCCGCGCAGCCTGATCCCGAGCGACCTCGTCATGCTCAGCAACCGGCTGGAACTCCCGACCCTGGGCGGCGTCGACTTCACCCTGCTCGCGAACCCGTTGGCGGCGGCCGGCCCGGTGGAGGCGCTCTCCTCGGCCATCATGGACCGGTCGCTCGCCTGAACGAGCACGCGGCGGTCAGGCGTCGACGGACTCCGACGCCTCGGCGAAGGGTGCGGGGATGAGGTAGGTCTCGCGGACCTCGGCCGATTCGTGCGGGCCGCTGCCGTCGGGCGGCGTGAAGGGTTCGTCGAACTCGACGATCCACGTCGTCAGCTGTTCGGTCCACACCGAGATGAACGCCGCAGCACGCTGGCGGCCGGGTGCGACGATGACCCCGGAGGCACGCTCCCCCGTCGAGGGATCGGATCCCGGGTCCACGAGCACGAGGACCTGCATGCCGACACCGAACCCGTGCGTCCCACCGTTCACCACCATGGGCCCATCATCCCACCGCGGTCGTGCGTGTTGCACCAGCGCCCCGGCTCACCAGGAGACGGGCAGCGCCTTGCCCTCCTCGTACCCGGCGGCCGACTGGACGCCGACGATGGCGCGCTCGTGGAAGCCGGGGACCGAGTCGGCACCCGCGTAGGTGAACGACGAGCGCACCCCGGCGGTGATCATGTCGAGGAGGTCCTCGACCGAGGGCCGGAGCGGGTCGATCGTGATGCGGGAGGACGAGATGCCCTCGGCGAAGAGCGTCTTCCGCGCGAGTTCGAACGGGTCGAGTCGCCCGAAGCGCTCGTGCACGGCCTTGGTCGACGCCATGCCCCAGCTCTCCTTGTAGAGCGACCCGTCGGCGGCGCGCTGCAGCTCACCGGGGGCTTCGATCGTGCCGGCGAACCAGGAACCGATCATGACCGAGGACGCGCCGGCCGCGAGGGCGAGGGCGACGTCGCGGGGGTAGCGGACACCACCGTCCGCCCAGACCTTCGCACCGAGGGCGCGGGCGGTCGCGGCCGTCTCGAGCACGGCCGAGAACTGCGGACGCCCGACCGCCGTCATCATCCGCGTGGTGCACATCGCACCGGGTCCGACACCGACCTTGAGGATGTCCGCACCGGCGTCGACGAGGTCCTGCACCGCGACGGCGGACACGACGTTGCCGGCGACGATCGGGAGGCCGAGACCGAGGGCACGGACGGCCGCGATCGCCCGGAGCATGCCCTCCTGGTGCCCGTGGGCGGTGTCGATCACGAGGACGTCCACCCCGGCGGCGGCGAGCGCCTGCGCCTTCACGGCGACGTCGCCGTTGATGCCGATCGCCGCGGCGACCCGCAGTCGGCCCGACGCGTCGAGCGCCGGCGTGTAGATGGTCGAGCGGAGCGCACTCGTGCGGCTGAGGGTGCCGACGACGGCGCCGTGGTGCAGCACGGGCGCGAACTCGAGGTCGGCGGCGACCATGAGGTCGAACGCGGCCCGGCCACCGGTCACGTCGTCGGCGTCGATCGAGGCGAGCGACCCGCGAGCGAGGTCGCCGAGCCGTGCGTCGGGCAGCGCCGTGGCGAGACGTGCGGCCGGGATGCAGCCGGCGAAGGCGTCGCGCTCGTCGTGGAGCACGATGCCGTGACCGGCGACCGCGGGGATGAGGCGCAGGGCGTCGGCCGCGGTCTGATCGGCGCGCATGATCAGCGGGGTGTCGAAGGCGACCGGCTGCTCCTTGACCCAGCGGATCGCAGCGTCGAGCTCCTGGAGCGGCATGTCCTGCGGCAGGACGCCGAGTCCGCCGCGCCGCGCCAGTGCCGCCGCGAGGCGTGGGCCGGTGACGGAGTTCATGTTGGCGGAGACGATCGGGATCGTGGCGCCGGTGCCGTCGTCCGGAGCCAGGTCGACGTCGAGTCGACTCGTGATCCCGGAGCGGCTGGGGACGAGGAACACGTCCGAGTACGTCAGGTCGTGGCTGGGAATCTCACCGATGAACCGCATGAGAACACCGTATCCCGACCGGCGTCCGAGCCGCACCGACGACGGAATGGGTTTAGGCTTGATGACTGGATCGTGCGGGCATGTTCCCTGCCTGCAAACAGTGAGAATTCAACGGAGAGAGTGGGCGATCGACGGTGTCGAGCCAGATGACCGGAGTGGGCGCCGATGACGGCGCAACGAACGAATTCGGAGCCAATGAATGGCTCGTCGACGAGATGTACGAGCAGTACCTCGTCGACAAGGATTCCGTGGACCGCTCCTGGTGGCCGATCCTCGAGCACTACCGGCCGGTGAACGGCGCAGCCCAGGGAACGACGGGCGGCCAGTCGGACGACGGTGCGGCAGCTGCCGGCGCCACGGCGTCGGCCCCAGCGCCTGCGGCGGCGGACGAGGCGGCCCGGGTCAACCCGCCGACGGCCCCGATCCAGGTCATCGGCGCGCAGCCGGTCGCCCGCACCACCTCGGTCCAGGCGAAGCCGGCCCCGATCCCGGCCGACGCCCCGATGACGAGCCCGAACCAGGTCCAGCAGCCGAAGAGCGACCAGACCGAGCCCGCTCCGGAGGACGTCGACAAGGTCACCGTGCTGAAGGGCATGGCCAAGTCGCTCGCCACCAACATGGACGCGAGCCTGACGGTCCCGACCGCGACGAGCGTGCGCACCATCCCGGCGAAGCTGATGATCGACAACCGCATCGTCATCAACAACCACCTGAAGCGCGCCAGAGGCGGCAAGGTCAGCTTCACCCACCTCATCGGCTGGGCCCTCATCCAGGCGTTGAAGGACTTCCCGAGCCAGAACGTCTACTACGAGGAGACCGACGGCAAGCCCACGGTCGTCGCCCCCGCGCACATCAACCTCGGCATCGCCATCGACCTCCCGAAGCCCGACGGCTCCCGCGCCCTCATGGTGCCGGGCATCAAGCGCGCCGACACCCTCACCTTCAACGAGTACCTCTCGGCCTACGAGGACCTCGTGACCCGCGCCCGCAAGGGCAAGCTCACCGGAGCCGACTTCCAGGGCGTCACGATCTCGCTCACGAACCCCGGTGGCATCGGGACCGTGCACTCGGTCCCCCGTCTCATGAAGGGCCAGGGCTGCATCATCGGCGCCGGCGCCCTCGAGTACCCGGCCGAGTTCCAGGGCGCCTCCGAGCGCACGCTCAACGAGCTGGCGATCGGCAAGACGATCACGCTCACGAGCACCTACGACCACCGCGTCATCCAGGGTGCCGGCTCGGGCGAGTTCCTCAAGGTCGTCCACGAGCTGCTCATCGGCAGCCGCAGCTTCTACCAGGACATCTTCGCCGCGCTCCGCATCCCGTACGACCCGATCCACTGGTCGCCCGACATCAGCGTCGACCTCGCCGACGCCGTCGACAAGACCGCCCGCGTCCAGGAGCTCATCAACGCGTTCCGCGTCCGCGGCCACCTCATGGCCGACATCGACCCGCTGGAGTACGTGCAGCGCTCGCACCCCGACCTCGAGATCGAGACCCACGGCTTGACCTTCTGGGACCTCGACCGCGAGTTCGTCACGGGCGCCTTCGGCTCGGCCCGCACGGCCAAGCTGCGCGACATCCTCGGCGTCCTCCGCGACTCGTACTGCCGCACCACGGGCATCGAGTACATGCACATCCAGGACCCCGCGCAGCGCAAGTGGATCCAGAGCAAGGTCGAGCGCAAGTACGAGAAGCCGACGCACGACGAGCAGATGCGCATCCTCGGCAAGCTCAACGAGGCCGAGGCCTTCGAGACCTTCCTGCAGACGAAGTACGTCGGCCAGAAGCGTTTCAGCCTCGAAGGCGGCGAGTCCACCATCGCCCTGCTCGACACCATCCTCCAGGGTGCGTCGCAGGCCCAGCTCGATGAGGTCGCGATCGGTATGGCCCACCGCGGCCGCCTCAACGTCCTCACGAACATCGCCGGCAAGACGTACGGTCAGATCTTCCGCGAGTTCGAGGGAACTCAGGACCCTGCGAGCCACGGTTCCGGCGACGTGAAGTACCACCTCGGCACCGAGGGCACCTTCAAGGCCGAGGACGGCCGCGAGATCCCGGTCTACCTGGCAGCGAACCCCTCGCACCTCGAGGCCGTCAACGGCGTGCTCGAGGGCATCGTCCGCGCGAAGCAGGACCGCGGGCCGATCGGCGCCTTCGGTACCCTCCCGATCCTCATCCACGGCGATGCGGCGATGGCCGGTCAGGGCGTCGTCCTCGAGACGATGCAGCTGTCCCAGCTGCGCGGCTACCGTACGGGCGGCACGGTCCACGTCGTCATCAACAACCAGGTCGGCTTCACCACGCCTCCTGGCGAGGGCCGCTCCTCCATCTACAACACCGACGTCGCGAAGACCATCCAGGCGCCGATCTTCCACGTGAACGGCGACGACCCCGAGGCCGTCGTGCGGGTCGCGGAGCTCGCCTTCGAGTACCGCCAGGAGTTCAAGCGCGACGTCGTCATCGACCTCGTGTGCTACCGCCGACGCGGCCACAACGAGGGCGACGACCCGTCGATGACGCAGCCGCTCATGTACAGCCTCATCGAGGCGAAGCGCTCCGTCCGCAAGCTGTACACCGAGGCGCTCGTCGGCCGTGGCGACATCACCGAGGAGGAGTACGAGGCCGCGCACCGCGACTTCCAGGACCGCCTCGAGCGCGCCTTCATGGAGACGCACGCCGAGCAGACCTCGCCGACGCCGATCCCGACCGAGGTCCTCGACGAGGACGGCTACTCCGGCGAACTCGAGACGACCGGTGTCTCCGAGGGCGTCGTGCAGCTCATCGGCGACGCGTTCAACAACAAGCCCGCCGGGTTCACCGTGCACCCGAAGGTGCAGCAGCTCCTCGAGAAGCGTCTCGACATGAGCCGCAACGGCAACATCGACTGGGGCTTCGGAGAACTGCTCGCGCTCGGATCGGTGCTCATCGAGGGCACCCCGGTGCGGATGTCCGGACAGGACTCCCGCCGCGGCACCTTCGTGCAGCGTCACGCCGTCCTCCACGACCGGGTCAACGGCCAGGAGTGGCTGCCGCTCGCGAACCTGAGCGACAACCAGGCCCGCTTCTGGATCTACGACTCGCTCCTCAGCGAGTACGCGGTCATGGGCTTCGAGTACGGCTACTCGGTCGAACGTGCCGACGCGCTCGTGCTGTGGGAGGCGCAGTTCGGCGACTTCACCAACGGCGCGCAGACGATCATCGACGAGTTCATCTCCTCCGCCGAGCAGAAGTGGTCGCAGCGGTCGAGTGTCACGCTCCTCCTCCCCCACGGCTACGAAGGCCAGGGCCCCGACCACTCGTCCGCGCGGATCGAGCGGTTCCTGCAGCTCTGCGCCGAGGACAACATGACCGTCGCACGGCCGTCGACCCCCGCGTCGTACTTCCACCTGCTGCGTCGCCAGGCGTACGCCCGCCCGCGTCGGCCGCTCGTCGTCTTCACCCCGAAGGCGATGCTGCGTCTGCGTGGCGCGACCAGCCCGGTGGCGGACTTCACCTCCGGTCGCTTCGAGCCGGTGATCGACGACGCACGGATCACCGACAAGGCCGCGGTCAAGCGGGTGCTTCTGCACTCCGGGAAGATCCACTACGACCTCCTCAGCGAGCTGCAGAAGCAGCCGAACGACGAGATCGCCCTCGTCCGCGTCGAGCAGTTCTACCCGGTCCCGGTGGCCGAGCTGAACGCTGTGGTCGCGCAGTACCCGAACGCCGAACTGGTGTGGGTGCAGGACGAGCCGGAGAACCAGGGCGCGTGGCCGTTTATCTGCCTGGAGGCTGCCAAGCACCTCGAGGGTCGGACGATCCGCAACGTGTCGCGCACCGCGTCCGCCTCCCCCGCAACGGGTTCGGCGAAGCGTCACGCCGCCGAGCAGGCGGAGCTCCTCCGCACCGCGCTGGCGCTCTGACCTCAGCCGCACGACCGACGACCGCCTGTTCCGACAGGCGGGCGTCGTCGTCTGTGTCGTCGTCTGGACGCGGGTGGTCAGCACGGCGACAGCGATCCGTGAGTGGGCGGTGAGCCACCGCCAATAGGCTGACGCCATGGACTTCGCATTCCTCGCCGTCGTCGCGGTGGTGACCATCGTCGCGGTGGCCCGCTTCGCGAACAAGCTGCGCGTGGCAGCCCCGCTCATCCTCGTCCTGGTCGGGCTCGCCCTCAGCTATCTGCCGTTCGTGCCGGACGTCGAGGTCAAGCCGGAGTGGATCCTCGCCGGCGTGCTGCCACCGCTCCTCTATTCGGCCGCCGTCAACGTGCCCCTGGTCGACTTCCGCCGCAACCTCAAAGCGATCTCCGGGCTCTCGGTCGTCCTCGTCGTGGTGTCGTCGGTGCTCATCGGCTGGATCCTGTCGACGATCCTCCCCGACCTGAGCCTGGCCGCCGGCATCGCCCTCGGCGCCGTCGTCAGCCCGACCGACGCGGTCGCCGCGACCTCCATCGGTAAGCGGCTGGGCATGCCGTCGCGCCTCGTGAGCGTCCTCGAGGGCGAGAGCCTCGTGAACGACGCCTCGGCCCTCGTCCTCCTGCGCTCCGCCATCGCCGCGACCGCCGGCACGGTCTCGTTGTGGGGTGTCCTGGGCGACTTCGCCTATGCCGTGGCCCTCGCGATCGCGATCGGGATCGTCGTCGGGTTCATCACGGTCCGGATCCGCTCCCGCCTGGGCGACCCGGTCCTGACGACCGTCATCTCCTTCGCCGTGCCGTTCATCGCGTATCTGCCCGCCGAGCACTTCCACGCCTCAGGCGTCCTGTCGGTCGTGGTCGCCGGACTCTACACCGGGCATCAGAGCGCGAAGTACTTCACCGCCCAGGACCGCATCAGTGAGCGCATCAACTGGCGGACGACGCAGTTCCTCCTCGAGAACGGGGTGTTCCTGCTCATGGGGCTCGAGCTCGAGGCCATCGTCTCGCAGGTGGAGCAGGACGACCTCGGCATCTGGTCGTCGATCGGTTTGGGATTGCTGACCGCCATCACCCTCATCGTCGTCCGCATCGTGTTCGTCGGCGTCCTCGTCTGGTCGTTGCGACGCGATGAACGGGAAGCCCTTGCCCGGCGGCCGAGACTGGAGCAGGTCTCCGCACGCCTCGAGGAGCATCCGACGGAGAACGCGCGTTCAGCCAAACGCAAGGCCGCCTTCTCGAGGTCGATCGCCCGGCGGAGCGCCGACCTGGACTTCCTGCAACGCGAGGGCCTCGGATGGCGGGGCGGCGCGGTGCTCGCCTGGGCGGGGATGCGTGGTGTCGTCACGATCGCCGCCGCTCAGTCGCTCCCGTTGGACACCCCGTATCGCGCAGAACTGGTGCTCATCGCGTTCACGGTCGCGATCGTCACCCTCCTGCTCCAGGGCGGTTCCCTCCCGCTCGTCATCCGGCTGACCCGGGTCGGCGGGACGGACGAGCAGGCGGCGATGGCGGAACTGGCCGGTCTCGTCGAGGAGATCTCGACCGTCGGTGTGGCCGCCCTCGACGACCCACAGCTGCGCACGGACGGCGGGGAGCCGTTCGACTCCGCGGTCGTTGACCGGGTACGCACGAGCAGCCTCATCCGCGTCGAGTCGGCGGCAGAACGCACCGATGCCGGCGTGGGCCCGCACGAGCAGTTCCGACAACTGCGACGCCGGGTGCTCGACGCCGAACGCGATGCGCTCCTCGATGCGCGGGCGACCGGGAGCTACTCCTCCGAGGTGCTGGCGAAGGCGCAGCGGATGCTGGACGTCGAGGAGTCACGCCTCGACGGCGCCGGCTGATGCGGTCGGTCCGTCGTCAGGCGCTCTCGTGGGTGGCCTGGGTGGCCCGCAGCGACGCCAGGACCTGGTTCTTCAGGTCTTCGGGTGCCGTCTCCTTGCACGCCCGCTGCACGGCCTCGGTGAGGGTCTGGGCGACGAGCGCCTCGTTCTGACACTCTGGGCAGTTCGCGAGGTGCTCGCGGATGTCGGCCGCTTCGGTCGTGCACACCTCGTGACGGAGGTACTCCTCGAGGTCCTTCTTGGCCTTGTCGCAGCCGCAGTCGCTCATTTCTTGCTCCCCTGCTTCGTCACGGTGAACCCCCGGGACTCGGCGTAGTCGGCCAACAGATCGCGGAGGAGTCGTCGGCCACGGTGCAGACGACTCATCACGGTCCCGATCGGCGTTTTCATGATGTCGGCGATCTCCTGGTAGGCGAAGCCCTCCACGTCGGCGAGGTACACCGCGAGGCGGAAGTCCTCCGGGATGGCCTGCAACGCGTTCTTCACGTCGCTGTCCGGCAGGTGATCGATCGCTTCGGCCTCGGCGGAGCGGCTGGAGGTGGCGCTGATCGACTCGGCGCCGCCCAACTGCCAGTCCTCGAGGTCGTCGATGGTGCCCTGGTACGGCTCGCGCTGCTTCTTCCGATACGTGTTGATGTACGTGTTCGTGAGGATGCGGTAGAGCCACGCCTTGAGGTTGGTGCCCTGTTCGAACTGCGCGAACGCGGCGAAGGCCTTCACGAACGTCTCCTGGACGAGGTCCTGAGCGTCCGACGGGTTCTTCGTCATGCGCATGGCAGCGCCGTACAACTGATCGATGAACGGCAGTGCCTGTGCTTCGAACAGTGATCGGGGGTCCGGCTCGGCCGGAAGGGCTTCTGGGTCGACGGAGGTCATCACCGGCCAGTCTACGGCCAGCGCCAGACGGCCGTGATCGGCCTCCGTCACCGGTCGTTCCAGTACCGCTGTGGACATCCGCTCCTCCTTCTGCTCTCGACCCCGACTACTGTTGGAACCAATGTTGACCAATCCGTATTCCGCACCAGATTTCGACGTGTACGGCGATGCCGAACCCGAGCACGACGACGCAGCCTGGCCGGCGCCCGTCGCGGACGGGCCGGTCGATGCGACCGTGTCCCTCCCGGGCTCGAAATCCCTCACGAACCGCGAGCTCGTCCTGGCCGCCCTGGCCGACGGACCGTCGCTGCTCCGTGCTCCGCTCCACTCGATGGACAGCACCAACATGGTGGAGGCGCTCCGCGCACTCGGGACGACCATCGTCGAGCGCCCGGCCTCGGGCGCGTTCGGCAAGGACTGGCTCGTCACGCCGGGTGAGCTGTTCGGCAGCACGACCGTCGAGTGCGGGCTCGCCGGCACCGTCATGCGGTTCGTCCCGCCGCTGGCAGCGCTCGCCCTCGGACCGACCGTGTTCGACGCCGACCCCTCCGCCAGGAACCGCCCCATGGCGACCATGATCGCCTCGCTGCAGGCGCTGGGTGTCGACATCAGCGACGACGGCCGGAAGGCGCTCCCCTTCACGGTGCACGGCACAGGCGCGGTCGCGGGTGGCAAGCTCACGATCGACGCGTCATCGTCGAGCCAGTTCGTGTCCGGCCTCCTGCTGGCCGCGGCCCGCTTCGAGCAGGGTCTCCACCTCGTCCACGAGGGCGAGCGCCTGCCGAGCCTGCCGCACATCGAGATGACCATCGCGGCCCTCGCGGCCCGCGGGGTCACCGTGGAACAACCGGCCGTCGGTGAGTGGGTCGTCGCCCCCGGCACGATCGCCGCGCTCGACGTCGACCTCGAGCCCGACCTCTCCAACGCCGCACCGTTCCTCGCCGCGGCGCTCGTCACCGGCGGAAGCGTCACGCTCCGCGGCTGGCCCACCTCCACCACCCAGGTCGGTGCCGACCTGGCGGACCTCCTGCCCCGCTTCGGCGCGACGGTCGCCCTGGACGGCGACCGCCTCACCGTCACCGGCGGCGAGCGGATCACCGCTGTCGACCTCGACCTGACCACCGGCGGCGAGCTCGCGCCCGCCCTCACCGCGCTCGCGGCACTCGCCGACGGACCGTCGACCATCACGGGCATCGGGCACATCCGTCACCACGAGACCGACCGCCTCGCGGCCCTCGCGACGGAGATCAACAAGCTCGGGGGCGCCGTCACGGAGCTGCCGGACGGTCTCCGCATCGAGCCGCGCCCCCTCCACGGCGGCGAGTGGTCGAGCTACCACGACCACCGCATGGCGACCACGGGAGCGATCCTCGGTCTCGTCGTGCCCGGGGTCACCATCGAGAACGTCGCCACGACCGCGAAGACGCTCCCACAGTTCACCGAACTGTGGCACGCGATGCTCGGGGGCTGAGCCGATGAGCTGGTGGGACGACGGCGTCGACGACGACGAGCCGGAACTCGACGAGTCGAGCATCAGGATGCGGCCGAACCCGAAGGCGAACCGCCCACGGACAAAGACGCGGCCCGAGCACCTCGATGCACTGACCGCACGCGTCCTCGCGGTCGACCGCGGCCGCTACACCGTGCTCCTCGACGAGGGCACGCCCGAGGAGCGTGTCCTGACGTCGACACGCGCTCGTGAACTCCGCAAGCAGGCCATCGTGACCGGCGACCGGGTCGACGTCGTCGGCGACACCTCGGGTGCCGAGGGCACGCTGTCGCGCATCGTGCGGATCGTGCCGCGCACGACGCTGCTCCGCCGCAGTGGCGACGACACCGACGCCATGGAGCGCGTCGTGGTCGCCAACGCCGACCAGATGCTCATCGTCGTCGCCGCCGCGAACCCCGAGCCTCGGGCCCGACTCGTCGACCGCTACCTCGTCGCCGCCTACGACGCGGGGATCACCCCGATCCTCTGCATCACGAAGACGGACCTCCAGGACCCCGACGAGTTCCTCGCGAACTTCGCCGGGCTCGGCCTGCGCGTGTTCCGCAGCCGGGAGGACGACGTCCCGCTGGCCGAGATCACCGAGGCCCTCATCGGCCACGACACGGTCTTCGTCGGCCACTCGGGCGTCGGCAAGTCCACCCTGGTCAACGCCCTCGTCCCGACCGCTGAGCGCGCCACAGGGCATGTGAACGTCGTCACCGGGCGTGGGCGCCACACCTCCTCCTCGACCGTCTCGCTGCGCATCGAGGCGCCCGCAGGGTCCGGGTGGGTCATCGACACCCCGGGCGTCCGCTCGTTCGGTCTCGGACACGTCGACACCGCCAACATCCTGAAGTCGTTCACCGACCTCGCGGAGATCGCCCTCGAGTGCCCGCGTGGCTGCACCCATCTGCCCGACGCGCCCGACTGCGCGATCATCGAGGCCGTCGCCGAGGGACGACTCGGGGAGAACGGCCCGGCACGCCTCGACTCGCTCCAGCGGCTGCTGGGGACCTTCGCGACGATCAAAGCCGACCAGTACTCCTGACTAGGCTTGGGGTATGCCTGAAGCACTCCGTCTCTCCGCCGGCGACCCGGCCCCCGCGTTCACCCTCACCGACCAGGACGGCACCAGCGTGTCCCTGTCCGACTTCGCCGGACGACGGGTGATCCTCTACTTCTACCCCGCCGCGATGACGCCCGGCTGCACCACCCAGGCGTGCGACTTCCGCGACAACCTCGCATCGCTCGGCGGTGCCGGGTACGTGGTGCTCGGCGTCTCGAAGGACTCCGTCGAGAAGCTCAAGGCCTTCCAGGAGGAGGACGGGCTCACGTTCCCGCTCCTCAGCGACCCGGAGCTGACGGTCCACCATGCGTACGGAGCCTACGGTGAGAAGAACTCGTACGGACGTATCGTCACGGGGGTCCTCCGCTCGACGTTCGTCATCGACGAGACGGGCACCCTCACCCTCGCCCGGTACAACGTCAAGGCCACCGGCCATGTGAAGAGCCTCCGCAAGGCCCTCGGCCTCGACGCCTGACGCGTCGCTGCTGGACCATCACGACCGACCCGTCGCGCTCAGATCTCGCGTCGGGTCACGGCGGCGACCGCGGGCGTGAACAGGAGCCCGAGGACGGCCAGCGACGGCAGCAGCAGGAACCACCCGATCGCGGGTTGCGCGAAGACCCCCTGGAACGCGCCGACGGCGACGGCGATCTGCACGAGCTGCCAGGTGACCGCTCCCCCGCGGATCCAGCTCCGTCCGCGGATCGCGCCGAGGGCGAGCGCCGTGACGAACGCCGTGGCGATGAGCAGGATCACGAAGATCGCCAGTGCGCTCGTGAACGAGGCCGGCGTCGCCGCGACCAGCTCGAAGAGGAACCAGGCCGAGAGCCCGATCATGAGCAACGCCTCGGCGACGAGCAGGACGATGAAGGCCAGCACCGCGGGCTCACGACGCCTCCCCGGGTTCGGAGCGGAGGCGGCGTTTCGATCGGTACTCACAGGGTTCACCCAAACTTGACTATTGATTTGCTCTTACCGATATGAAACCATGTTTGAGGCCGACATGAGGTCCACGAGGGTGTGGACAGATCCCGATTCCCGGACGATCATCCCCCTCGCATTTCGGCTTTCGCTTCCCGAGACCCCTCACTCGGTTGAAGAAATCTCACCATGCAATAAAAGGAGCTCCCCTATGGATTGGCGCGATAAAGCTGCCTGCCTGACCGTCGACCCGGAATTGTTCTTCCCGGTCGGGAACACCGGTCCGGCGGTCGATCAGATCGACAAGGCGAAGGCCGTGTGCGCCACCTGCAGTGTCACGGAGCTCTGCCTCCAGTACGCGCTCGAGACCGGCCAGGACTCCGGCGTGTGGGGCGGCCTCAGCGAAGACGAGCGTCGCGCCCTCAAGCGTCGCGCTGCTCGCGCTCGCCGCGCTTCCTAATCGCAGACGAGAACCCCGGGTGCCGAACGGCCCCGGGGTTCTCGCATGTCTGCGGCCGTTCGTGACGGACCAGGACCTCAGCTCTTGGCGACCCAGCGCATCGGGATCGCGATCGTGACCTCGGTTCCGCTCCCCATGAGCGTGTGCCAGTCGATGGTCCCGCCCAGTTCACCCTGGATGAGCGTCCGCACGATCTGGGTGCCGAGACCGGACCCGACCTTCCCCTCCGGGAGCCCCACGCCGTTGTCGCGGACCTGCACGCTCAGCAGCTCGTCCGTGCGATCGGCCGTGATCTCCACGTCGCCGTCGCGCCCGTTGAGTCCGTGCTCCACCGCATTGGTCACGAGTTCGGTGAGCGCGAGGGCGAGTGGCGTCGCGTACTCGCTCGGGAGCACGCCGAACGAGCCGGAGGACTTCGGGCGGACCGTCGTGTTGTGCGAGCTCGCCACTTCGGCGATGAGCAGGAGCACGCGCTCGAAGACCTCGTCGAAGTCGACGTTCTGATTGAGCCCCTCGGACAGCGTGTCGTGCACGACCGCGATGGCGGCCACGCGCCGCATGGCCTGCGTGAGGGCGTCGTGGGCGTCCTCCGAGTGCGTCCGCCTGGCCTGGATCCGCAGGAGCGATGCGACGGTCTGGAGGTTGTTCTTCACCCGGTGGTGGATCTCGCGGATCGTCGCGTCCTTGGTGATGAGTTCCTGCTCCTGGTGACGCAGTTCGCTGACGTCGCGGCAGAGCACGATCGCGCCGACCCGCTCGCCGCGGCTCCGCAACGGGATCGCCCGGAGGGAGACCGTCACGCCCTTGTCCTCGATGTCGGTCCGCCACGGCGCCCGACCGGTGACGACGAGTGGCAGGGACTCGTCGACGGTGACGGTCCCCGTCCCGGAGAGCAGATGGGTCGTGACGTCCGCGAGCGACTCGCCCTCGAGTTCCTCGGCGAATCCGATCCGGTTGAAGGCCGAGAGCGCGTTGGGGCTCGCGAAGGTGACGGTGCCGTCGACATCGAGACGGATCAGGCCGTCGCTCGCGCGCGGCGCGCCCCGGCGCGGTCCGGTCGGCGCTCCGAGATCCGGGAAGTCGCCGACCGCGATCATCTCGAACAGGTCGCTCGCGCAGTCGTTGAACGTGAGTTCCTGGCGGCTGGGCGTCCGAGCCTCACCGAGATTGGTGTGGCGGGTGATGACCGCGATCGGTCCGTCGGCATTGGTCGTCTCGGTCGGAGATATCCGCCGGGCGACGGGTACGGCACGAACCCTGGTCGGGGTCTCCTCGTACCAGTCCGGTGCGGACGACTCGATGATCCGTCCACTCTCGAAACAGTCGGTGACCTGCTTGCGCCATTCCTGCTTGATGGATTGCCCGACGAAGTCGCGATAGAAGAGTGTCGCGGCACTCGACGGACGCGAATGCGCGACCGCTATGAAACTGCCGGAATCGGTCGGTACCCAGATGACGATATCGGCGAACGCCAGATCCGCGAGGAGTTGGCTGTCCGCGAGCAGCATGTGCAGCCACTCCACGTCGGCCGCACTGGAGCGGCCCTGGGCGAGAACGAGATCACTGAGCGTCGACACGATTCCAGTCTAGGCTCGGCCGGCCGACACCGAGTGCGCCGAGCCTGCCCTGACGACCACTGGTCAGGCAGGCGTGGAACGGCGACGGCGCTCAGCGGCGCGTGGGGGGCCGCTGAGCGCCGTCGCCGGACGTGATGTCAGTTGGCTGCGCGGTAGGCGTCCTGGACCGCCTGAGGGATGCGTCCGCGCGACGACACGGCGTGCCCGTTCTTCGCGGCCCACTCGCGGATCGCGGCGAGGTTCTCGGCGCTGTTACGGGTGCTGGTGCTCGAGGTGCGGCGCCCACGCTTGACCGGGCGTCCGGCTCCGATATAAGGCTTCAGCGACTCGCGGAGGTTCTTCGCATTGTCTGCCCCGAGATCGATCTCGTATTCGGTTCCGTCGATCGCGAACCGGACGGTCTCTCCTGCACCGGAAGCGAGTTCGCTGCCGTCGAGATCGTCGATGTATGTGGTGATGACTTTCTGAGCCATGGGGGGTCCTCCTGAAGATATCCGTGGTGGGTCCGACGGTTATCCGATCATATCGAACACCATCAAGCGAATTTGAATACCGACACGATACCGAAGTAATTCATCACCCAACGGATAGCGATGCTTCGGAGAAGAATGCAGATGCATATATCGGCGAGCCAATGCATATTCGGTTGATCACCCAATTGTATTGAGTGAATCTGTCGAGACTATTCCGCTCGGCGTGACCGACTCCGCGCACGACGCCCGCGTGCTCCACCCGCCGAGCGCCGCGAGCGGTCGCGCACCGGCGCCGGCTCCTGGTCGAGGAGGGTGGACACGAACCGCCGCAACGCGACGGGCAGCGCCCCGCGCGGGGCCTGGTCGCGGAAGCTCCTCCCCGCGATCACCGCGGCGTCCACCACCCGCTGGTCCTCCGGCAGGAGCGCGGCCGCCTCGATCCCGCCGAAGCGGGAGAGCGTGGACGCCAATTGACCGGCCGGGCCGGTACCGAGCGCGACGCCACGCAGCCGGTTCACCACCACCGAGATGCGCGACGGGTCGACGAGTTCGACGAGTTCCGCGTGGCCGCGGAGCAGCCTCGTGACCCCGACCGGGTCTGCCGCACCGACCTCGACCACCCGGTCTGCGGACCCGAGGACGGCGAACGCCGCGCCGTTCCGTCTGGGCGCGAACAGGTCGCTCGAGATCTCCTCGTCCGCCTCCAGGCAGAACGCCGTGTCGATCACGATGTCGTCCATCCACGCCCGGCACCGTTCGATGGTCGTCGCGACGCGTTCCGTCGACAGTTCCGTCCAGCGTGCCGCGCGCGAGATGCCGGTCAGGACCCGGAACGCGCCGGACGGCGACGGATGGACGACCGCGATCCGCTCGAGCTGCTCGATGTCGAGCGCCCCACTTCCGGCCAGTCGGCAGGCCGCGGCGAACCCGGGTGCCTCGTCGAGGAGGCCGAGCATGGCCGCGACGGATGACCCGTAGGTGTCCGCATCGATGAGGACGACCCGGCGGCCGCGCGCAGCGAGCTCACTGGCGATGCCTGCGGCGACGGTGGTCGTGCCGGGCGACCCGGCCGCACCCCACACGGCGATGACCCGCCCTGCGGCCTGGGCGACCGGACGAGGGCTGTCGCCGCCGAGGTCGAGCGGCGCGATGCTCCGATCGAGCTCCTCGGGATCGACCGGCAGGAGGACGATGTCGACGAGACCGAGCCCAGCCGCATGGCGCCGTTCGGACTCGCCGGACGCGAGCGCCACGACCCTCGTGCCCACGCGGTCCGCGAGGTCGATGAGTTCGGCGCGCAGGCGGTCGGCCCCGGGTGACACGAGCAGCACGTCGACGGGCGTGCCGGCGCCGACGCGCTCCTCGAGTTCGGCGCCGTCGTGACAGCGCCAGGCGACGCGGTGTCCGAGGTCGAGCATCGTCGCGAGGATCTCACCCTCGACCCGTGGATCGAGGGCGAGTCCGACGCGCAGCATCAGCGTTCGCCGGGCTCGGTGGGGACCACGGACAGCAGGTGCGCCGCCGCCGTCGCCGAGAGCACCGTCGCGACGGCGGAGCGCGGGACCGCGAGCTCGAGGGCGACCGAACCACGGCCCGACAGGAGCCCTTCGTCCTCGCCGACCCGGACGACGGTCGCGGCCGAGACCAGCACCTCCGGGACACCGTACCCGTCGCCGTCCGGCGCGGCCGCCCAGAGGTCGACGACGGTCCCCGGCACGATGTCGGCGCCGAACCGTCCGGCCGGTTCGACGACGAGCGTGGTCACGCCGACGGCGCTCGCCTCGCCGAGCGCGTCGAGCGGCACGAGCTCCCCCGCTGCGATCGTCCGCGTGACGACGATCCCCGGCGGCGGTGCCGCTCCAGCTCCGAGGTACCCGCCCTCGACCGATCCCAGACGTGCGTCGATCACCTGGAGTGAGGAGCGGTCGAGCCGCGTTCCGGGCGTCAGCGTCTCGGACGCCGCATACACCGGGGTCGTCCGGCTCGAGGTCGTGACGAGCCACCACACTCCCAGGATCGACGCGACCACCAGCATGAGGCCCACCAGGAAGCGTGGGTCCACCCAGATGCGCGACCGGGACACCTGCCGTCCGCCGACACCATGACGCAGTCCGGCGAGACGGTCGGTCATCCGTTCCCCGCCGTCGATTCGCGCTCCTCCCGACTCCGATCCGTGTCCCCGCTCGATTCCCCGCACCGTCTCCTCCTTCATGGGCACCCCGTGCGCCGCCTCCGGTCCCATGCTGCCCGGGCTCCGGACATCGCGCCGAAGTTATCCACAGCCCGGCGGACGCCGCCCGCGCGAGAGGATAATCGAGGAATGGAATCGCAGCGCGATGCGGCCCCGCTCGGTCGCTTCCTCACCGTCGCCGATACGGCCGAGGTCTTGAACGTCTCGGCCCAGCACGTGGCCGAGCTCATCTCGAGCGGTGAGCTGCCCGCCATCCGGATCGGGCGCAGCGGACCGTGGCGCATCGAGTTCCCGGCACTCGAAGCCTTCATCAGCGGTCAGTACGAGGAGGCACGTCGTGCAGGCCTCTGGCACCAGGCCCAGCTCACCGAACTCGCCGAGTTCACCGGCGCCCCGATGCTCCGGCCCGTGCCGCCCCTCGGCTGAGCCCCGGTTCCGGCAAGCGTCCGACGCGCCGCCTCAGGCGGCACGCTCGACGACGACGACCTCAGCGAGCACGATGACGCGGATCTGCTCGATGCTCCGGCTGCGGCGCGGCGACCCTGGCTCGTGGACGGCCAGATCCAGATGGTCGCGGCCCACCCGGTCGACCGTGCCCGTCCAGCTCCCCGTCCGGGTCCGCACGATCACTGCTGCACGGCGTCGGCACAGATCACGGAGCAGGAACGAGACGGTGAGGCGGTCGAGCAGTCGCGGTTCGCGGACCGCGACGTCGTCGAGACTCCAATCGATCTGGGTCTGCGTCATGGCGACCGCCGCGATGGCATCGAGCGGGACGACGACCTCCCGGCCGCCCGGGGTACCGGATTCGGCCTGGATCCAGTCCTTCCCGATGCTCCGGACCCGCAGCCGCCAGGTCGTCCCGTCGACGAGTTCGACGACGAGCGGTCCTGGTGCGTCGGCGTCGCCGCAGAGGGCGACCAGCCGCTCGCGGAGCGTGAGACGCCCGCGCCGAAGCCGCTCGGCCTCGATGCGGACGGCGTCGTCGTCGACGGCGAGCTCGTCGTCGAGCTGACCGGCGAGATCGTCGAACAGGCTGTCCCAACGCATACGCCGACGGTAGTGCGCAGAGGGCGGCGACGTCCTGCGTTCTCCACAGACCCCTGGTCCTGGACACCAGGGAACTGACATGATGAGTGTGACATGTCAGATTCTGGTCGCCCGACTCGTGGCGGCCGCTCACCCCTCGGAGGCCCCATGAGCACCGTTGCCCGGCACGACGACGACGAGCCCGAAGCACGCACGGCTCGCCTCCGGCCGGCGCCTCCGCTCCCCGAGCGACGCACGCCGGAGGTGCGGGCGGCAGCGCGCACCGGTGCGGACGACTACTTCGCGCCCCAACCGGCGCCCCGAGCCGAACTCCCTGATCCGCGACCGCTGCTCGAGAACCTCACACGGAGCGTGATCGAGGTGATCGCGGGAGCCCGGGACCTCACGCAGCTCGCGCGGTGGATCACCGCCGACGTGCACACCGTCCTGCTGAAGCGCGTGATCCTCGCCGAACGGGCACGACGCGTCCGCGGCGTCCCGGGCACCGTGCCGGCCGTCTCCATCGGCACCGTGACCGTCTCCGAGCCACGCGACGGCGTCGTCGAGTCCGTGGTCATCGTCCACGGACGAGCACGGTCCCGAGCCGTGGCCATCCGGCTGGAGGGCTTGGACGGCCGCTGGCGGGCGACCTCGGTGAGCGTGCTCTGACCGCCGCTGCACATCCGCCCGCAACCGACAGACGGGAGCCCTCCGGACCGATGTCACCATGGTCCGGAGGGCTCCCGTTCGTGCCGGCGTGGGCCTACTTCTTCTTGCCCTGCTTGCGACGGTCCGAA
Source organism: Plantibacter sp. CFBP 8804 (assembly GCF_014841225.1). NCBI lineage: Bacteria > Bacillati > Actinomycetota > Actinomycetes > Micrococcales > Microbacteriaceae > Plantibacter > Plantibacter sp. CFBP 8804. The sequence continues at coordinate 318,572 of NZ_JACYTU010000002.1, read as the reverse complement.
CGGTTGCTCGGAGCAGCCGCAGGCGCCTCGGACTGCTGACCGAAGGCCCCACGCGACGCCTTCGCGGCCGGGGCGGCCTTCGTCGCCGGAGCCGCATCGCCGGCGGGACGGTTCGTCTGCTGGAGCCGCTGTGCGCGTTCGGTGGCCGCCTTCTCGATCTGCCCGCGCTGGTTGCGGACCTCGACCCCACCCTGCTCACTCGGAGCGGAGTAACTGAGCTTCTCGGTGTCGGGGGTCTCCTGCGTCAGGCCCTTGGCCGTGATCGCCGGTGCAGCGGTGCCCGCATCGACCTCGCCGGCGACCTCGACCTCGAGGTTGAAGAGGAAGCCGACGCTCTCCTCGCGGATCTGCCCCATCATCTGCTGGAACATCGCGTAGCCCTCGCGCTGGTACTCGACCAGCGGGTCGCGCTGCGCCATGGCCCGCAGACCGATGCCGTCCTTCAGGTAGTCCATCTCGTACAGGTGGTCGCGCCAGCGGCGGTCGATCACCTGGAGGACGACGCGGCGCTCGAGTTCGCGCATCGCCGGGGCACCGAGCGACTCCTCGCGGTTGGTGTACGCGAGCTTGGCATCGGAGAGGATCTCGCGCCGCATGAAGTCGCGGTTGATCCGCCCCTTCGTCCCCGCCTCCTGGACGACCTCGTCGATCGTCAGGCCGACGGGGTAGAGCGTCTTCAGTTCGGCCCAGAGTGCGTCGAAGTCCCAGTCGTCGCCGTTGCCCTCGCCGGTGTGCTCGTCGAGGACGTCGTCGACGACGCTCTCCAGGAACTGCTGTGCGCGATCGTGGAGGTCGTCGCCCTCGAGGATGTGGCGGCGGTCGGAGTAGATCGCCTCGCGCTGCCGGTTGAGGACGTCGTCGTACTTGAGCACGTTCTTGCGGATCTCCGCGTTCCGCGCCTCGACCTGCGACTGGGCGCTGCGGATCGCGCGGCTGACGATCTTCGACTCGATCGCGAGGTCGTCCGGCACGTTCTGGCGCCCCATGAGGCTCTCCGCGGCTCCGGCGTTGAAGAGGCGCATGAGGTCGTCGGTGAGGGACAGGTAGAACCGGCTCTCGCCGGGGTCGCCCTGACGGCCGGAGCGACCGCGCAGCTGGTTGTCGATGCGGCGCGACTCGTGGCGCTCGGTACCGAGGACGTAGAGTCCGCCGGCGTCGATGACCTTGTCGGCCTCCTCCTTGACCGCGGCCTTCACCTCGGTGAAGACCTCGTCCCACGCGGCCTCGTACTCCTCGGGGGTGTCGATCGGGCTGAGACCCTTGGCGTTCATCTCCGCGACGGCGAGGAACTCGGCGTTGCCGCCGAGCATGATGTCGGTTCCACGACCGGCCATGTTGGTGGCGACGGTGACCGAGCCGAGTCGACCGGCCTGGGCGATGATCGCGGCCTCACGCGCGTGGTTCTTCGCGTTGAGGACCTCGTGCTTGACGCCCTTCTTGGCGAGGAGCCTCGACAGGTACTCGCTCTTCTCGACGCTCGTCGTGCCGACGAGGACCGGCTGGCCCTGCTCGTGGCGCTCGACGATGTCCTCGACGACCTGCGCGAACTTCGCCTCCTCGTTCTTGTACACGAGGTCCGACTGGTCGATGCGCTGCATCGGGCGGTTGGTCGGGATCGGGACGACGCCGAGCTTGTACGTCGACATGAACTCCGCCGCCTCGGTCTCAGCCGTACCGGTCATGCCGGACAGCTTCTCGTAGAGACGGAAGTAGTTCTGGAGCGTCACGGTCGCGAGGGTCTGGTTCTCGGCCTGGACGGCCACGCCCTCCTTGGCCTCGATCGCCTGGTGGATGCCCTCGTTGTAGCGACGTCCGACCAGGATGCGACCGGTGTGCTCGTCGACGATGAGCACCTCGCCGTTCATCACGACGTAGTCCTTGTCCTTCTTGAAGAGCGCGCGGGCCTTGATCGCGTTGTTCAGGAAGGAGATGAGCGGGGTGTTGGCGGACTCGTAGAGGTTGTCGATGCCGAGGTAGTCCTCGACCTTCTCGATGCCGGGCTCGAGCACGCCGACGGTGCGCTTCTTCTCGTCGACCTCGAAGTCCTCACCGGGCTCGAGTCGCACCGCGAGCCGGGCGAACTCCTGGAACCAGCGGTTCGCCTCGCCGGAGGCCTTCCCGGAGATGATGAGCGGGGTCCGTGCCTCGTCGATGAGGATGGAGTCGACCTCGTCGACCACGGCGAAGAAGTGACCGCGCTGGACCATGTCCTTGGCCTGCCACGCCATGTTGTCGCGGAGGTAGTCGAACCCGAACTGGTTGTTCGTGCCGTAGGTGATGTCGGCCGCATACTGCTCGCGGCGCTGCTCCGGCGTCTGACCCTCGACGATCACGCCGGTCGTCATGCCGAGCGCGCGGAAGACGCGCCCCATGATCTCCGACTGGTAGGACGCGAGGTAGTCGTTCACCGTGACGATGTGCACGCCCTTGCCGGCGATGGCGTTGAGGTAGGCCGGGAGGGTCGCGACGAGCGTCTTGCCCTCGCCGGTCTTCATCTCGGCGATGTTGCCGAGGTGCAGCGCGGCGCCACCCATGATCTGGACGTCGAAGTGGCGCATGCCGATCGTGCGGCGTGCAGCTTCGCGCACCGCGGCGAAGGCTTCGGGGAGGAGGTCGTCGAGGGTCTCGCCGTTCTCGAAGCGCTCGCGCAGCTCGACGGTCTCGCTCTTCAGCTCCTCGTCGCTCAACTCCGTGAAGTCGTCCTCGAGGGCATTGACCGCCTTCGTGAGGCTGGTCAGCTTCCGGAGGATGCGACCTTCGCCGACGCGAAGGATCTTCTCAAGTGGTGAGGCCACGAATTGCTCTCCATTACGTGTTCCTGATCTCCGTCCTGGTCGACTGACCGGGACGGACGGGGTGCACCAGAACGGGGCAGTCCTCTGAACATGTTAGCGGGGAGTCCCTTGAGTGGACGCTGTGTATCGAGGGGCGGACGGATGTCGACGGAGCGCCGCCGCAGCGCGGGCCGGACGGGTCACTAGGCTGGCGACACCTACGGCGTAGGTATTTCATGGAGGTTCGATGTCGGTCAAGCACGGTCTGCTCGCGATCCTCGCGCTCGGCGACGACTACGGGTACCGTCTGCGCGGTGAGTTCGACCGGCGGACGACACCCGACACACCGCTCAACGTCGGCCAGGCCTATGCGACCCTCGATCGTCTCGAGCGGGACAGGCTCGTCGAGCGGGCCGCCGTGGATGCGCAGGGGCATGTCTTCTACCGCATCACCGCCGACGGGCGCGACGTCCTCGAACGCTGGTGGGCGACACCCGTCGCGGCCAGCGCTTCGCGAGACGAACTCCCGAACAAGGTCGCCCTCGCGGCGTCACTCGACGGCGTCGACGTGTTCGGGGTCATCGCCGTCCAACGCGCGTGGGCGCTCGATCTCGTGCAGCAGCTCGACGAGGATCTGTCGACGCTCCCCCCGACGCCGCAGGGTGACATCGCGTGGATCGGGCTCGAAGCCAGACGGCGACGCTCCCTGGCCGAGCTCGACTGGCTCGAGGTGACCTCGGCACGCCTGCGGGTACACGACGCCGTCTTCGACGTCGCCACCGACATGCCACGACGCGGCCGCCCGGCGAACCGGGCGACCGCGTCGGTCGGGGTGCAGGACGCTAGTTCGAGCCGTCCTCGAGGCTGATCACGCCGTAGTCCCAGCCCTTGCGGCGGTACACGACGCTCGCCCGCTCCGACGAGGCGTCGATGAACAGGAAGAAGTCGTGGCCGACGAGTTCCATGCGGTCGACGGCGTCCTCGACGCTCATCCACTCCGCGGGGAACTCCTTCGTGCGGATGACGACGGGCGAGTACGCCTCCTGCTCCTCGTCCTCGTGGGTCAGCGTCGCGACGCTGCCGGTCGCAACCTGCTCGAGCAGCTCCGGCGCGGCAGGCGTGATGTCGACGCCGCTGAACCCCTCGCTGCTGGCGGCGTGCAGGGAGGTGCGGTGCTTGCCGCGGTGCTCCTTCTTGCGGTCCTTCGAGCGGCGGACGCGCTCGAGCATCCGCGCGATCGCGAGATCGAAGGCCACGTACTTGTCGGAGCCGGTCGACTCCGCACGGACCAATGGTCCGGGGCCGACGAGCGTCAGCTCGACGCGGTCCTCGCCCTTGCGTCCGTTGGCGTCGTGATGGCGGGACACCTTGATGTCGAGCGACTGCGCCTGCTCGACCAGATGGGCGACCTTCTCCGCCTTCTCGGTCGCGTACTCGCGGAACCGATCGGTGATGCCGAGTCCAAGTCCGACGATGTTGATATCCACGTTCGACCTCCTCATCCGGCTGACCACCCGGTCCCGGGCGGTCCTTTCACGCCGTTCTGCAACCGTAGTGCCCGAGCCTGCGGAAGTCATCAGCGGTGTTCAGGGAACGTTCATCTTCCGGCCTCGTGACCCGCCGTCCGTTCACGGTCCGACCCTGGCGAGGGCCACGACGCCGACGACGAGGCCACCGCCGTCGTGCATCGCCCGGACCGCTTCCCCGACGGTGGCGCCCGTCGTGACGACGTCCTCCACGAGCAGGAAGCGGCGCCCGTCGAGCCGCCGTGGCGCGACCAGGGCATCGGCGAGGTTCTCGAGACGCTCCGCCCGGCCGAAGTCCCGCTGGTCGGCGGGCTCCCGCGCCCATCGCAGCGGGCGCGACGGTCTGGCGCCGAGCCGGCGCACGAGCTGCTCCACCGGGTGGAAGCCCCGATCGCGGGCGGCGCGTCGTCTGGCCGGGATCGTCGCGATCTCCGGCGAGACGCCGCCCATCGCCCGGCTCGCCTCGAGCACGGCGGACCGGAACGCCGGTTCGAGTGCGGCGGCCAGCGGTCGGACGAGGCCGGTCCGGGCATCCTCCTTGTAGGCGAGGAGGATGGCGCCGACGAACTCGTCGTAGCGACGGGCGGCGAGACCGGGGGTACCGTCCGCACCGTTCCACCGCACGAGGAGGGCGTCGTCGTCGGGGGCCGCCGGTCGGACCAGACGCCCGCGGCAGTCGTCGCACAGCCCGCGGTCCGGCGCACCGCATCCGGCGCACGTGACCGGGACCACGAGGGCCCATGCGTCCAGGCAGGCCTCGCGGGCATGAGCGAGGGGCGTGCTTCGACTCGACGAGGATCGCATCATCCGATGGTCGCGCCCACGCGGCGCGTCCGGTGGCGCATCGTCCGAGACGCAGACGGCTTCGGCACTCCGAACGCGCTGTGGAGCGCATTCACTCAGTCGGGCGACCCCAGCTGGGTCGCGATGAACCGGACGTCGCTGCCCGCCTCCTGCCAGCTCGACCCACGGGGCAACAGCAGCCGACCGTCACTCGTGAGGGCCCGCAGTTGCGTCGGTCCGTTGCCCCCGACCAGGTTCGTGACGTCCGCGAGCTTCGGTACGGGCGCGGAGCGGCCGCCGATCTGTTGCGTGACGATCGTCGTCCCGTCACCGCCGCCCAGCAGGACGGCGACGGTGATGTCGTCTACCCAGGTGACGGTCGTCGCCTCCGTGGACATGACGCGGAGCTCGACGGGATCGCCGAGTCGCAACGGCGCGTTCCGGTCACCGCGGATGATCGCGGCGGCCACGAGCCGCGACTGCGTCCCGTCCCGGAGCAGCGCGACGAGGCGAGTACCCTCCCGGGACACCTGGATCGAATCGATCGTGGACGCGCCGGTCCAACTCGTCGCGACCTGCACCGTGCCACCCGCGGCGTCGTGCGCGAGCAGCGCGGACGGCGCCGCCGCCGGCACGGTCCAGGTGAAGCCGAACGGGTCCATCGTCGGCGGAAGGAGTCCCGGGCGGTTGTCGACGAGCCGGATGTCGCCGTCGGCCTGGATCACCGTGACACCGGCGGCGGAACGGACCGCGGCCTGGTCATGGTCGGCGGACAACACGGCCGCGTCGGCCCCGGCCGCCACGACCGCCGTCGAGATCCCCGGCACGGCCTCGAGCCGGTTCCCCGAGGCGAAGCCGAACTCGTCCCCGCGCTGGACGAGTGCCCGGGGGTCGACCCGCGGTGCGGCGAGCGACAGCGGCGAGACCGTCTGCGTGGAATTGCCGACGACGGTGATCGCGACGTTCGAGACGGCGGCCACCCCGCCGACGCTGCCGGACAGCTGCACGAGGCTGCTGCTCAGCTGGAGCTGCATCCGCTGGAGGGTGACCGCGTCCGCTTGCAGGGCCGGTTTGGTCAGGTCCACGCGCGCGGTCCCGGCCTCGACCGGAACGGCGTCGCTCGTGAGCGAGGTCCCCTCGGGGAACGCCGTCGCCACCGCGCCCTTCAGCCACTCCGCCGGTCCGTCGAGCAGCGCCCCCACGATCCTCGTCGCGGTCGACGCCCGCGAGGGGAACCAACGTTGGTCGGGGACGAGTCGGGTGAAACTCGGGTCGAAGTAGCTCAGTGAGTAGGCCGCGAAGACGTCGGCGAAGGTCGATGACTCGAGGACGATGCCCGGCGGAGCGGCCGCGATCCGCCACTCCCCCCGCACCTGCTCGAAGGAGTAGGTCCAGCTCAGTGGCGACGAGTTCCCCGATTCGCGGTACTCACCCCGGTCGTCGACCGCCGCGACGGGGCTGACGGTGAGTTGCACCGTGTCGGCGACCGGGGCGAACGTGCGGCCGCCCTGGTCGATGGTCACTCCGGCGTCGGGATCCCAGTCGGACCGGAGCGCGGGTGCGAGGAACTCGCGCGCGATCTCGTAGTTGTTCTGCGGGCTCGCGGCGGCGTCGATGAAGCCCCGGAGGATCTGCTCCGGCGTCGCCCCCTCGGCGGGACCCGGCGCGATGAAGTTGACGTCGACGTCGCCGCCGTCCCCCTCGACCGTTCCGCCGTCCTGCACGGAACCGCCCCGCGGGATGCCCACGCAGGCGCTGAGCACCACCACGAGGAGCATCGGCAGCGCCGCCGCAGCGATCCGACGTACTGCGGATCGTCGTCTCGGCGATCGTGCGGGGACGTCAACCACGAGCATCCTCCTTGTCGTCGTCCGCCGATCGCACGGTCGGGAGTGAGCGGGTCGTCGGCGCGGTGAGCTCGTCGACGATGGACTCGATCGCATCGTCGGGCGGCAGGCTGATGGGCGAGCGGACGATCTCCGTCCCGGGTTCGCGTGGGATGGTGAGGCGGAAGGACGAGCCGGCGGCGGGCTCCGACCAGACCTCCAGCCACCCCTCGTGCAGGACCGCGTCCTCGAGGGAGATCGCGAGTCCGAGCCCGGTGCCGCCGATGGTGCGCTTGCGGGACGGGTCCGCGCGCCAGAAGCGGTCGAACACGCGCTCGGTGGCCTCACGCGTCATGCCCTGGCCGTAGTCGCGTACCGCGATCGCGACCGAGGACTCGTTGCTGTCCACCGACACCACGATCGGTTTGCCCTCGCCGTGCTCGATGGCGTTGCCGACGAGGTTGCGCACGATCCGCCGGATCCGCCTCGGGTCCATCGGGACCGCCGAGTAACCACCCGGTGCGACGATCCGGAGGTCCGAACCGGTCGGCTCCGCGAGCGGTCGGAGCTCCTCCACGACCTCCTCCGCGAGATGGACGAGACTCGTCGGTTCCAGTTCGAGTTCGATGCTCCCGGCGTCGTAGCGGCTGATCTCCAGCAGATCGGCCAGCAGGATCTCGAACCGCCCGACCTGATCGTGGAGGAGCTCGGCCGTCCGCTCGGTGGCCGGTGGGAAGGAGTCGCGCTGGTCGTAGAGCACGTCGCCGGCCAGGCGGATGGTCGTCAGAGGTGTGCGCAGCTCGTGTGAGACGTCCGACACGAACCGCTGCTGCACGAGCGAGAGGTCCGCGAGTTCCTTGATCTGCTTCTGCATGCTGGCGGCCATCCCGTTGAAGGAGCGGGCGAGGATGGCGAGCTCGTCCTCGCCCTTCTCGGGCATCCGCACGTCCAGGTCGCCACCGGCCAGACGTTGACTCGTCTCGGCGGCGAACCGGATCGGTGTCGCGACGAAGCGGACGATGAACCACGCGGCACCACCGACGAGGATCATGAGGCCGACGCCCGCGAGGAAGAGGGTCCGTTGGACGAAGCCGAGCGTCTGCTCCGAGTCGCTCAGGTCGTAACCCAGGTAGATCTCGTATGACCCCGCGGTCGGCATCGACACCATGGAACCGACGACGATGCCGGCGGTGGTCGAGCCGTCGGCGGCCGTGAGGGTCACCGACTGCCACTGGAGGGTGTCCGGATCGGCCCGGACCGCCTCGCTGAGCGCGTCCGAGATGACGCCCCCTCCCAGCCCCGGCGACTCGAAGCCCGGAGGCGTGACCTGGCTGGGGTCCTGCCCGGGCGCCCGGTAGGCGGCGATGAGACTGCTGCCGGAGGTCGTCTGGAGATCGGTCCGCACGGTCCCCATGAGCTGCTGGAGGGCGACGCGCTCGCTGGCGTCCGACGCGTCGAGGATGCTCTGCGCGGACGCGATGGCACGACCGGAGCCGCCGAGCGCCTGCTGCAGTCGGGATTGGAAGAGATCGTTGCCGATGCTGAACGAGAGGTAGGCACCGGTCAGGAGGATGGCGAGTCCCGAGAGGCCGACCGTGATGGCGACCGTCCGGAACTGCAGCGAGCGCCGCCACTGCGAGCGCACCTGCTGCGGCCACCTCCGCCACAGCCGCCAGTCGGCCGCCCAGCCGGCGAGTCGGGAGGCCATGTCGGATCAGCCGGTGACCGCGCCGGCGCGGTATCCGACGCCACGCACCGTCATGACGATCTTCGGGTTGTCGGGGTCTTCCTCGACCTTCGCGCGGAGCCGCTGCACGTGGACGTTCACGAGTCGGGTGTCGGCCTTGTAGTGGTATCCCCAGACCTGTTCGAGCAGCATCTCGCGGGTGAACACCTGCTGGGGTTTGCTCGCCAGTGCGAGGAGGAGGTCGAACTCCAGCGGCGTGAGCCCGATGACCCCGTCGGCGCGACGGACCTCGTGGCCCGCGACGTCCACGGTGAGGTCGCCGATGCGGAGGGTCTCCGCGAGGTCGGCGGCCGGCGCGCGCAGCCGCGTGCGGATCCGGGCGACGAGCTCCTTCGGGTTGAACGGCTTCACCATGTAGTCGTCGGCGCCGGACTCGAGCCCCTTCACCACGTCCGCGGTGTCGGACTTCGCGGTCAGCATGATGACCGGGACACCGGACTCCTGACGGATCAGGCGGCACACCTCGATCCCGTCGATCCCCGGGAGCATGAGGTCGAGGAGGACGAGGTCGGGCTTGGTGTCGCGGAACGCCTGGAGCGCGCCGCCGCCGTCCGCACAGAACGACGGCTCGAAGCCCTCGGTGCGCAGCACGATGCCGATCATCTCGGCGAGTGCGGTGTCGTCGTCGACGACGAGAATGCGTGCGTTCATAGCTCCGTCTCGGGTGTGACCGGCCGGCCGCGCTGCCTGACCGGTGTCCTTACGTCTCGCCTCAGCGTAGTCGAAGTGTCCAGGAGAACCGCCGAACCGCCGGTCGCGGGCAGGCTCGGTGTGACAACATGGAGGGGTTCGAGACGGCGAGGGGGTGTTGCTGATGGACACGGAACAGCGAGCCGGGGGCGAGATGGGCGATCAGGATCCGAACCCGTGGGCGACGCCGCAGGGGCCACAGCAGCCGGTGGCGCCGGAGCAGGCGACACCGCAGCAGGGGTATCCACAGCAGCCCGGGTATCCGCCGCAGCAGGGATACCCGCAGCAGCCCGGGTACCCGCCGCAGGCGACGTACCCACAGCCGGGATACGGCCAGCAGCCGTATCCGCAGCAGGTCCCGCCCCAGTACACCCAGCCGTACCCCCAGGCTCAGCAGCCCGGGTACGGGACCCCTCCCTCGGCTCCGACCGCCGCCTACGACGCGAATCCGTATGCGATCGGCGCGCCCTGGGCCCCGGGTCCCCAGCAGGGCTGGGCACCACCGCCGAAGCCGGGGCTCATCCCGCTCCGGCCACTGTCCTTCAGCGACCTGTTCGGCGCGCCCTTCCTCGTGCTGCGACGCAACCCGAAGGCGACGTTCGGGAGCGCCCTCCTGCTGCAGGGTCTCACCGCCGTCCTCTCCCTCGTGATCGTCGGCGTCGTCACCTGGCTCTCGTTGAGCCGGCTGTCGCAGGCGGCCCCTGGCGAGGAGGACGCCATCAGCGCCGGGGCGATCACGGCCATCATCCTGTCCTTCCTCATCCCGGTGGCGGTCTCGATCGCCGGCAGCGCGATCCTGCAGGGCATCATCGCGCAAGAGGTCGCTCGCGGCACCCTCGGCGAGAAATTGCCGCTCGGCGTGCTCTGGCGGCGCACGAAGGCGCGCTTCCTGCCGCTCATCGGCTACACCTTCCTCCTGATCGGTGTCGTGACGGTGTTCATCGCCGTCGCGGTGGGCCTCGGATTCGTGCTGACCGGTCTCGGCGGGACCGCGGGCGTGGTTCTGACGGTGGTCATGGGCATCGGAGCGCTGCTCGTCCTGATCGCCGCTTCCGTGTGGCTCGGGACGAAGTTCTCCCTCACACCGAGCATCATCGTCCTCGAGAACGGCAAGGTCTTCCCCTCGCTCGCTCGCTCCTGGCGCCTGACCGACGGCTATTTCTGGCGGACCTTCGGCGTCCAGTTCCTCGTCTCCTCGGTCGTCAGTGTCGCGTCGCAGGTCGTCGCGACCCCGATCAGCCTGCTCGCGAGTCTCGTCCCCGTGCTGTTCGTCGGGGTGGACTCGGAGGCGACCATGATCGTCGCCACCATCGCCGCGCAGGGCCTGTCATTGCTCGTCTCCGTCATCATCGGCGCGATCACGGTCGTCGTCATCAGTGCCACGTCGGCGGTCATCTATGTGGACCTGCGGATGCGCAAGGAGGGGCTCGACCTCGACCTCGCGCGGTTCGTCGAGGCGCGCGCTGGCGGTCGCGAGACGGTCGACAACCCGTTCGACGCCGCCGCCGCCGGAGGCAAAGCGACCCGATGAGCCCGCTGTTCCTCGCGTCGCGCCTCGACGTCCCGCTCGTCCCGGATGCACCGGGCGCCCGGGACCTCCTGCAGCGCGAGCTGTCGAAGCCCGAGTATCAGACAGCGCAACCGTCGTTGTGGGACATCGTGTCGAAGGCGTTCTGGGACTGGGTGAACTCCCTCCGGGTGCCGGGTGAGGGCCCCTTCACCGGCCTGTTCCCGATCATCGCGATGACCGTGGTCGTCGTCGGGATCGTCATCGCGTTCATCGTGTGGGGCGTCCCCCGCCTCAACCGGCGGAGCGCCCGTCAGCTCGACCTCTTCGGCGAACGCGACGATCGGACCGCCGAGCGGTTGCGCCAGGACGCGAGGACCGCCGCCGCGGCCGGCGACTGGACCCTCGCGCTCCAGGAGCTGTATCGGGCGATCGCTCGCGGACTGTCCGAGCGGACGATCGTCGTGGTCACCCCCGGCACGACGGCGCACGGTTTCGCCGCCCGGGCGGCGGCCGCGTTCCCGCAGGACGGGCGCGCGCTCGCAGAGGCCGCGGACGTCTTCGACGCCGTCCGCTACCTCGAGGCGACGGGCACCGAGGCACAGTACCGGGAGCTCGAAGCGCTCGACGCCCGGCTCTCCGCCGCCGCGCCGCGGCTCCTCGCCGACCCCGAGGAGCTGGTCCGGTGACGCTCGCGACGAAGCCCACGGTGCAGCGGGAGCCCGAGCCCGACGTCGCCACACCACGGCTGCGGACCCGGCTGCGACGGAACCGGTTCTGGATCATCGCGGCGGTCTTCGCGGTCGGGATCGCCCTCGTGCTCATGTTCGCCACGCGGGGCGCATCGATCGACGCGGCGCTGCTCAGCCCCGGAAACCAGACCCCGAACGGCGGACGCGCGCTCGCGCAGGTGCTCCGTCAGGAGGGCGTCACCGTGACGGAGACCACCACGCTCGACGCGACGCTCGAGGCGGTCGAGGACACCGACAGCACCGTCCTCCTGTTCGATCCCAGCGGGCTGCTCGACGCCTCGCAGCTCGAGCGGTTGGGCGACACCGACGCCGGACTCGTCGTCGTCACCCCCCGGGCCGCGGCGCTCCGCACCCTGTTCCCCGGCGTCTCGTTCGCGGGCAGCTCGGACGCCACCGACGTCCTGTCGTCCGACTGCGGCGACCCCACCGCCGAGCGGGCGGGGACGGTCACCGGTGGCTGGACGCTGTACACGACCACCGACGCCGACGCCGAGGGCTGCTTCACGGCCGACAGCGGCGGGAGCGCGGTCGTGACACAGGCGGACGGCGCACGGGTGCTGCTCGGCTCGGCCGACGCACTGACGAACGACGTCGTCGACCGTGCGGGGAACGCCGCCCTCGCACTCGGCCTGCTCGGCTCGACCGAGCAGTTGGTCTGGTACCTGCCGAGCCTCGCCGACGTGCCCGTCACCGGCCCCCCGAGCCTCGACGCGCTGACGCCGAGCTGGGTCGCCGGAGTCACCGGCACCGTCATCATCACGGCGATCCTGGCCATGTTCTGGCGCGGGCGCCGCTTCGGCCCGCTCGTCATCGAGGACCTGCCCGTCGCGGTCCGCGCGAGCGAGACGATGGAGGGGCGCGCACGCCTCTACCAGAGGTCCGGCAACCGTCAGCGGGCGCTGGACGCGCTGCGGATCGGCACCGTGTCCCGCCTCGCGGTCGCCGCAGGCCTCTCGCGCCACGCCTCTGTCGTCGAGGTCGCGGACACGGTGGCCGGACTCACCGGACTCGACCCTCGACACGTGCGCTCCGTCCTCCTCGACGCCGTACCGACGAGCGACGCCGACCTCGTCTCCCTGTCCGATCACCTGCTCGATCTCGAAGCCGCCGTCGCGCGCGCCACGGACCTCACCGGAAGGAACCATCCATGACCGACGCCCCCGTGCCAGGATCCACCGCACCGAACCCCGACGACCTCCGGCGAGCACTCGCCCAGGTCCGCATCGAGGTCGGCAAGGCCGTGGTGGGTCAGGACGCCGCCGTCACCGGGCTCGTCATCGCGCTCCTCGCCAAGGGCCACGCGCTCCTCGAGGGTGTGCCCGGCGTCGCGAAGACGCTGCTCGTCCGATCGCTCAGCCATGCGCTCAGTCTGGACACGAAGCGTGTGCAGTTCACGCCCGACCTCATGCCCGGCGACGTCACGGGCTCCCTCGTCTACGACGCCAAGACCGGTGAGTTCGAGTTCCGCGAGGGTCCGGTGTTCACGAACATCCTGCTGGCCGACGAGATCAACCGAACGCCCCCGAAGACCCAGTCGGCCCTGCTGGAGGCGATGGAGGAGCGCCAGGTCAGCGTCGACGGCCGTTCGCTGCCACTTCCGGACCCGTTCATCGTGGCCGCCACGCAGAACCCGATCGAGTACGAGGGCACCTACACGCTCCCCGAGGCGCAGCTCGACCGCTTCCTGCTGAAGCTCGTCCTCGACGTGCCCGAACGCGACGTCGAGGTGGAGGTGCTCCGGCGGCACTCCGCCGGGTTCAGCCCGCGCGACCTCACGGCCGCGGGTGTCACCCCGGTCATGGGCGCGGCCGATCTGCGGGCGGCGCAGCTCGAGGTCGGACGCGTGGGTGCCAGCGCCGACGTCCTCGCCTACATCGTCGACCTCGCGCGCGCCACGCGGCGCAGCCCGTCCGTCCGGCTCGGGGTCAGCCCTCGAGGGACGACCGCCCTCCTCGCGTCGGCGAAGGCCTGGGCCTGGCTGAGCGGCTACCAGTCGATCACCCCCGACCACGTGCAGACGATGGTCCTCCCGGTGTGGCGCCACCGCATGCAGCTGCGGCCCGAGGCCGAGCTCGAGGGTGTCTCGGTCGACGCCATCCTGCGGTCGATCATGCAGCAGGTGCAGGTGCCCATCTAGATGGCCGTCACCGGGAGGTTCGTCGCGCTCGTCGCGTTCGGCATCGTGCCGATCGTGGTGCTCGGCGTGCTCACAGGCGATGCCGCTGCGGCGTTCATCGCGTGGCTCATCCTCGCCGCCGCGCTCGGAGCGCTCGACCTCGTGGTCGCCGGTTCGCCTCGCGACATCCTCCTGCAACGGCAGCTGCCGTCCCGGGTCAGGCTCGGTGACTCGGCCACGAGCACCCTCTTCCTGACGAACCGCGGAGGTCGCCGCGTCCGGGCGCTGGTGCGCGACGCCTGGCAGCCGTCCGCCGGCGCGCCCACCGCGCGGCTCCGCGTCGACCTCCCTCCCGGGGAGCGGCGGAGCGTCAGCCTGGAGCTCACCCCGTTCCGCCGGGGCGAGCGACGGGTGTCCCAGGTCACGGTGCGGTCGTTCGGCCCGCTCGGTCTCCTCGCACGACAGGCGACGCTGAACAGCGCCGGGCACCTCCGGGTCCTGCCGGCGTTCAACTCCCGGAAGCACCTCCCGAGCCGGATCGCACGCCTCCGCGAACTCGACGGCGCGACGAGCGTCATGGTCCGCGGTCAGGGCACCGAGTTCGACTCCCTCCGCGAATACGTGCGAGGTGACGACGTCCGTTCGATCGACTGGCGTGCCACGGCACGACGCGGCGACGTCATGATCCGCACCTGGCGGCCCGAGCGTGACCGCCGGGTCGTCATCGTCACCGACACCGGCCGCACCTCCGCTGCTCGCATCGCCGATGAGCCGCGCATCGACACGGCGTTCGAAGCCGCGCTCCTGCTGGCCGCGCTCGCCACGACAGCCGGGGACCGCATCGACTATCTCGCCTACGACCGTCGGGTGCGTGGTCGCGTCCAGGGCGCGACCGGTGCCGAACTCCTCTCGAGGATGGTCGACGCGATGGCGCTCGTCGACCCGGAACTCATCGAGACCGACTGGGACGCGGTCCCCGGCCAGGTCAGACAGATCACGAACCAGCGCGCTCTCGTCGTCCTGCAGACCTCGATCGACGCCCCGGGGGCCGCGCGCGGGCTCCTCGCCGTCCTCCCCCAGCTCACGCAGCGCCACACGGTGGTCGTGACGAGCGTCGTCGACCCGGCGACCCTCGAGGCCACGCGCGACCGCGGCGACCGCGAGACCGTGTACCGCGCCGCTGCGGCCGAACGCGCCCTGCTCGACATCGAACGCGTGTCGGCGGCGATCAGACAGCTCGGGGCCGACGTGGTCACCGGTTCGCCGGAGACCCTGCCCCCGGCGCTCGCCGACGCCTACATCGCGCTCAAGGCCTCCGGTCGGCTCTAGCCCGATCGGTCGGGTCCCTCCGCGTGACGGCGGGACCCGGGAGGACGGATCAGCGGCCCTTGCGCTTCTTGCGGCGTTCCCGGGCGAGCTCCTCCTGCTTGGCCTTCCGCGCGGCGAGCTGGGCGCCTCGGCTCGTCCCGGCGGCGGTGCCCTGGGTCGAACCGGCCTTCGGCTTCTTCCGTCGTCTCGCAGCCTGCTGCGGTGCAGGAGCGGCGGCCTGCTCGGTCGGGGCGGACCGTCGCGAGCTGTTGGCCGTGCGTCCGCGCACGATGCCGATGAACTCCTCCACGGCTTCGTCCTCGCGGTCCTGCGGCCAGACCAGCACGACCGGGATCGATGGAAGACCGACGATCGGACGGTACTCCACGTCCTTCCGCTGGTGCAGTCGCGCGACCGACTGCGGGACCACGACGATCCCGACCTCGGACGCGGCCAGTTCGACCGCTGCCTCCGGGTCGTCGGTCAACGGGGCCGCCGGGGCGTCGAACCCGAGTACGGCGGCACGTTCGGCCCATTCGAGGACGAGCGGCGTCATGATCAGCTGCTCGTCGGTGAGCGCGGCCATCCCGACCGTGTCCTCGGCTCCGAGGGCAGCGCCCTTGGCGAAGACGACGACGGGGAGCTCCTCGAACAGGGAGATCGTGTTCAGCCCGTCCTGGTCGATCGGGACCCGGGCGAGCACGACGTCCGCCGCACCGGAGGCCAGGACCGCTCGCTGCTCGTCGAGGTCCACTCGGATCAGGCGGAGTTCGTCCTCCGGACGGCGCTCGCTCCAGATGCGCGCCCACTTCCCCGGGTTCACACCGCGCGCGTAGGCGACGGTCAGCGCCGGCGGGACGATCTCCGGCACCGTGTCGGCACCGATCCCGTCGTCGCCGACCTCGATCCCGTCGACCTGGTCGTCCTGCCTGTCCATCGAAGCCTCCACTGCTCGGCTTGCCACACTACTGCAGCTCAGTCGACGGGTGATCCGGCCGGTTGGGCGAGGACACCGCAGCGAGGTACGCTGAGCGGATGGGTGCGAGCGAACAGATCATGAAACCGGCGACCGCGGCGAAGAAGCTCGGGGTCTACCTGCCGGCGACCCCGGCGTCGTTCCAGGAGGAGCCGATCACGCGGTCGGCGTTCCTCGAACTGCAGGCGAACCCGACGGACTGGCTCGTCGAGCTCCGCAAGAACGGACCGCACCCGCGCGACGTCGTCGCCCGCAAGCTGGGCGTATCGACCTCCGGTCTGGCTCGCGCCGAGATCACCGAGGCGTTGACCACCGAACAGATCCAGGAGCTCCTCCGCACGCTGCCCGCCTGGCTCGTGCAGGAGCGCGCCGTCCATGCTGAGGTGAACGCCGAGAACGCCCGGGTCAACGCCAGGAACGCCGAGCGCCGCGCACGATCCGAAGCCGGCGAGTAGCCGTCAGCCGGCGACGATCCGCTTCGCGCCGGCCTCGAACTCAGCCAGGTCGCCCCGCTCCCCCGAGCGGTACGCGCGACCGCCCCACCAGCACATGTAGGTCAGGAACGCGGCGAGCGCTCCCCCGCCGATGAGCATCTTGACCGCCCACGGCCACGGTGCCGGCGTCACGAAGCCCTCGACGAGCCCCGAGACGAAGAGCACGATCACCAGCCCGATGGCGATCGTGAACAGCGCTCGGCCCTCCTCGGCAAGCGCCTGGCCCCTCGTCCGTGGCCCCGGTGCCACCCAGGCCCAGAAGATGCGGAGACCCGCCGCCGCCGCGACGAATACCGCCGTGAGCTCGAGCATGCCGTGCGGGAGGATGTACTCGAAGAACACGTCGCCCTTGCCGTAGGCGAACATCACCCCTGCGGCCTGCCCGACCCCCTGGGCGTTGGTGACGATGATGTACGGGACCCAGACACCGCTGATGCCGAACGCGACGCATTGCGCTGCGATCCACGCGTTGTTGGTCCACACCTGACCGGCGAAGCTCGCCGCCGGGTTGTTGGAGTAGTAGGCGACGAAGTCGTCCTCGACGTACTGCTTGAGCTGGGCGTCGGTACCGAGGTTCGCGAGGACCTGCGGGTTGCCGGCGATCCACACGGCGTAGAGGGTCGCGATGACGACCGTCGCGACCGCGACGGCGAGGGTCACCCACCGGACCCGGTAGAGCGCGGCCGGCAGCGCCAGGACGAAGAACCGCGGGACACTCGACAACACGTTCGCGCTGGCGCCGGTGAACCGGAGGCGCGCCCGCGACAGCGAGACCGAGAGGCGGTCTCCGACGAGGGTCGATCCGGCCGTCGTCTTGATCGCGGAGAGCTGGGTCGCTCCGGCCTGGTAGCGGTCGATCAGCTCATCGGCCTCCGGCCCGCTGAAGAACCGTTGCTTGCCGAGCGCGTCGAGGCGGTCCCATTCCTGACGGTGGGCTGCGGAGTAGGCGTCGAGGTCCATCGCAGCCATGCTACGCGTTGGTGGCGCTCCATGGCCGGTCCCCCGCGCATCTGCTTGAATGGAGCACATGTCCGAACCGGCCCGGGTCCCGCTGCACGAGACGACGCTGGACGACGGCACCGAGCTGATCACCGGCGAGGCGGTCGCCCTCGACGTGCGGCCCACCGGATTCATCCTGCGCGCGGCGGGCGCCATCATCGACTACGTGGTGTCGATCCTCGTGTTCGTCGGCCTCATGCTCGCGATGTTCTCCTGGATCCTGTCCGGGGTCGCCATGGACACCGCGATGTTCACCGCCATCGTGCTCGGCCTGACGGTGCTCTGTCTCGTCGTCCTGCCGGCAGCGGTCGAGATCGCCACCCGCGGACGGTCGCTCGGCAGACTCGTGGTCGGTGCCCGCATCGTCCGAGACGACGGGGGTGCACCCGGCTTCCGGCACGCGTTCATCCGTGCCCTCACCGGGTACTTCGAGATCTACGCCACAGCCGGCGGCATCGCCGCACTCACCGGCCTGCTCAGTGCTCGCTCGAAGCGTCTGGGCGACGTGCTCGCCGGGACCTACAGCCAACGTGAGCGTCTGCCGCGGGTGGTGGAGCCCGTCGCGATGATCCCGCCGCAGCTCGCCGCCTGGGCCGGCGGCGCCGACGTGGCCCGACTGCCCGACCCGCTGGCGCGGCGCGTCACCCAGTTCCTCAAGCAGGCCGGATCGCTCACCCCGGCCACGAGGACCCGATTGGCGGCCGAACTCGCGGCAGAGGTGTCCCGATTCGTGTCGCCCCTGCCGATCGCTCCGCCGGAGGCGTTCCTCGTCGGGGTCTCCGTCATCCGCCGGGAGCGCGAGTACCAGGCCCAGCTCGCGGCCCGTCAGCGCCTGTCACTCCTCCAGCCGGTGCTGAGCGGTCAGCCGCACCGGTTCCCCGACCGCTGAGGCGGGGAACCGGCGGCACCGCCTAGTAGCGGTAGTGGTCGACCTTGTACGGGCCCTCGACCGGCACGCCGATGTAGTCGGCCTGCTCGCCCGTGAGCGTCGTCAGCTGCACGCCGAGCGCGTCGAGGTGCAGGCGTGCGACCTTCTCGTCGAGGTGCTTCGGCAGCACGTACACGCCGATCGGGTACTCCTCGATCCGCGTCCAGAGCTCGAGCTGTGCGAGCACCTGGTTCGTGAACGAGTTGCTCATCACGAACGAGGGGTGCCCCGTCGCGTTCCCGAGGTTCATGAGGCGTCCCTCGCTGAGCACGAGGACGCTGCGCCCCGTGGGGAGGCGCCACTCGTGGACCTGGGGCTTGATCTCGATCTTCTCGGCCCCCTCGAGCGCCTCGAGCGAGGCCATGTCGATCTCGTTGTCGAAGTGCCCGACGTTCGAGACGATCGCGAGGTGCTTGAGCGCGAGGATGTGATCGAGGGTGACGACGTTGAAGTTGCCGGTGCACGTCACGATGATGTCGACCTGGTCGGCGACGCTCTCGAGGGTCGCGACCTGGAAGCCGTCCATCGACGCCTGGAGGGCGCAGATCGGGTCGACCTCGGAGACGATGACCCGAGCGCCCTGGCCGCGGAGGGCCTCGGCCGCGCCCTTGCCGACGTCGCCGTAGCCCGCGACGAAGACGACCTTGCCACCGATGAGCACGTCGGTCGCGCGGTTGAGGCCGTCCGGCAGCGAGTGCCGGATGCCGTACTTGTTGTCGAACTTGCTCTTCGTGACCGAGTCGTTCACGTTGATCGCGGGGAACAGCAGTTCACCCTGCTTCGCCAGCTCGTAGAGGCGGTGGACACCGGTGGTGGTCTCCTCGGTCACGCCGAGGATGTCGGCGGCGACCTTCGTCCAACGGTCGCTGCTGCCGGCGAGCGAGCGACGGAGCACGTCGAGGACGATGCTGTACTCGTGGCTGTCGGCGTCCGTCGTGTCGGGGACCGCTCCCGCCAGCTCGAACCGACGGCCCTGGTGGACGAGCATGCTCGCGTCGCCACCGTCGTCGAGGATGAGGTTGGGGCCGGTCCACTCGGCGCCGGCCGTGGCCGCCTCGGTCGACCAGTCGAAGATCTGCTCGGTGCACCACCAGTACTCTTCGAGCGTCTCGCCCTTCCAGGCGAAGACCGGCACACCGGCCGGTGCCTCGACGGTCCCGTGCGGACCGACGGCGACGGCGGCCGCCGCCTCGTCCTGGGTCGAGAAGATGTTGCAGCTCGCCCAGCGGACCTGGGCACCGAGCGCGACGAGCGTCTCGATGAGCACCGCGGTCTGCACCGTCATGTGCAGCGAACCGGCGATACGGGCGCCGGCGAGGGGCTGGCTCGCGCCGAACTCCTCGCGGAGGGCCATCAGGCCGGGCATCTCGTTCTCGGCGAGGCGGAGTTGGTGTCGGCCGGCCTCGGCGAGCGACAGGTCGGCCACCTTGTAGGGCAGGGTGGTCGTGGGGGCAGACGGTGCGGAAGAACTCATGACGCCATTCTCGCAGACCGTCACGCGTCGTGGACCTTCATGTCGGCCCCGAGATCGGCACGGCGCGGTGGAATGCCGCTGGTCAGGAGCCGTAGCCGACGTCGCCGAGGACGCTGTGCTTCACGACGCTCCAGCCCTGCGGCACGCTCAGCCGCACGGCGTGGATGGAGCACAGGTCGTAGCTGTGCGGGCTCTTCTCGATGCTCAGCGGTCCGAGGACGGCCATCGAGTCACGGTAGTCGTAGGTCAGCGTCGCCACGGGATCGCGCGAGCAGCCGACCTTCGAACACATCCTGTCCACCATTTGCCCCAGCGTAGCCCGCGGGCGACGGCGGCACCGTCCGGCTCGCCGGTCGAGCGGGTCTGAACCGGGCCGCCGACGACACCTAGACTGGACGCATGGCGCTGGCTGACGAGGAGACGCGAGGCGCCCTCTCGCGCCGCCGATCACGGCACGGTCGCAACGGTCGTTCGAGCGTCGTCGGACCGGACGTTCCACCGATCGACACTCGCATCGACCAGTTCGACCTGACGGTCGCCACCACCGCCGACTACCTCCGCGGAGCCTGGCCCGCCGAACTCGCCGACGTCCGGTTCGAGGTCGGCGCGATGCCCGCGCAGAACTCCGGGACGGACGGCGTCGACCGTTGGTTCGTCGACCGAGCACGCCGACGGATCATCCTGTACCGGTTGCCCATCCAGCGGATGAGCAAGCTCCACCGGAACGACGAGCTGCATCAGCGCATGATGGTGGAGAGCTGCGTGTTCCGCGCCGTCGCCGAGCTCCTCGGAAAGGACCCCTGGGACCTCGGGCCGGAACGCTACCGGTTCCTCTGACCCGAGGCCGCCGCGGTCAGCGCGGGTAGACGCTGATCGGTGCCGCCAGCGGGTTCGGCGGTGTGACCGGCAGCGACGTGAGCCGCCCCGCCGCAGAGAGACTGATCGAGGCGTGGAGGCCGTCGGCCCCGGCGAGGACGTAGCTCTGACCGGCGCCGACGCCGATCGTCACCGCCGCTCCGGCTCCGACCTTCGTCGTGGTCTCCTTGCCGTCAGCCCCCGTCAGCGTGAGTTCGGCCTCGGAGCCAGACGGGTTGAAGACGTGGAGCTTCTGCCCCGGCCCGGTGGGGACCGTGAAGGCTGCGGTGTCGTCGAGAGCGGGTGTCGCTCCGAACCAGGCGAAGTCCTCGAGCGTTCCGCCGCGCGAGTTCGTCCTGGCCGCCGCGACCACGGGTCGGGTCGAGGTGACCTCCAGCGAGAACTCACCGGCCGGGAGTTCGGCGAGCGCGATCTCACCGGGAACTCCCGGCTGGATGGTCGCGTCGATGACGATCGGCTCGTCTTTCGCGTTCTCTCGGGTGGCGGTGATGACGACGTCGGCGGGCTCGGATCCCGGCGCGAACAGTCTGAGGGCCGTCGCCCGGTCGTCGACGGACGCCGTGTCGGAGCTCGCCCCGGCGGCCGCCGGGGCCGTGACGACGACGCCCGGGATCACGAGGTCGGTCGACGGCGACGCGGTCGGCCCCTGGACCTCGACACCACCGGGGGTCAGGACGCGGACCGTGCTCTGCTGGAGCGCGGCCACCACCTGGCCGCCCTCGCTCGTCACGTGCACGACCGGGGTCGGCTCGTTGGGTGCGAGGCCGGTGAGGGCGATCACCCGCTGCGTGCCGGTGGCGACGACGATCCCGGCGGCACCCGGAGCGTCGATCCGCCCGGCGGCGCCGAAGACCTCGAGGGTCACGTTCGCATCGACGGCCGACGGATTGCTCAGGAGGACCAGCGTGGTGCGACCGATGTCACTCGATCCGCCGACGAGCCAGCTCTCGGCCGATGCCGGCGTGCAGGCGGCGGCGGCCAGGCCGGCGACCTCGGCTTCGGCGGCGATCTGCGACTGCGCACCGCTCAGGGGCGTCACCGTCCCGTCGGTCGCGCCGGGGACGGTGATCACCGTGGGTCCGCCGTCCGCCGCGCCGCTCGTGTTGTCGGGTGCGGCGAGCTCACTCGTCGTGGGCGTCACCCCGTTCGCTCCGAAGTCGACACTCGCCGGGCCGAAGGAGCCGGCTGCCGTCGCGGCTGTCGCGTCCTGGGCCAGGGCGAGCAGCGGCCCCGGGCACACGACCGACTGGTCGCCGGCCACCGGGGTGACTCGGATGTCCTGAGGGGCGATCTCCACCGTCGGGAGGGGCAGCTGCCCGGCCGCTGCGATCGTGACCGCGGCGATCCCGATCCCGACGAGGCCGGTGACGATCCGACCGGAGGTGATGGCGACTCCGCGCTTACTGGGCATGCGGCTGCTCCGTTCCCGGGGTGTCCCGGCGGGTGGTGTCGGGATCCGGCGTCGTCTCGGTCGAGTCGCTCGGATCCGGATCTGGCACGGCGGCATCGCGCGCGGCGACCGCCGGTTCGTCGGGGACCTGGTCGGCTGTGGTGTTCGCGTCCGCGTCGGCGTCTGGAGTCGACCCGGTCACGTCGCGGTCCGTGTCGACGGTGTCGTCCGTGACCGGCACGGTTCCATCGCGAGCGACGGTGTCGTCGGCCGACCCGGTGTCGACGGTCGATGCACGGTCGTCGACGGACTCGGCGTCATCGGCTGGTTCGGCAGTCACCGCCGCGGGCACGGGCGCCTCAGCGGAGGAGGCCTGCCCCCGACGCCACCAACGCNCCGACTCGGAACCCTCCGCCTCGTCGTCGAGATCGGCGGTCGGTTCCTCGTCGTCGTACGTGCCGGTCGCCTCGTCGTCGATCACCGCGACCGTCGCCCCGGACGCGGCCGCCTTGCGAGCAGCACGACCCTTCAGCTTCACGGGCTTCCGGGATCCCGCGCGGTATCCGTCGCGGGACGCACCGTTGGGGATGCTCAGGAGCAGGGTGATGAGGAACACGACGCCAAGACCGACACCGATGAGGGTGCCGAGCACATTCGACGTCGGGAGCTCGGGACCGGTGCCGACGTCCGCGACGGTGCGCCAGAGTGTGCCGCTCGTCGTGTCACCGACGGCAACCAGCGCCGCGTTGGCGTCGAGCGCACTCGCCGCACGACCGGCGGTCTGACCCGCCACCGTCTGCTCCTCGCCGTCGGCGACCGGCGACAGCAGCACGAAGGCGATACCGTGCTCGACGAGGGTCTCCGTCGGGTCCAGTCCGCTCTGCGACGCGAGGTTGCCGGCGAGCTCGGCGACGACGCGGTCGTCCGAGGACACGCCGGGGGCCGTCTGGGCGATGGTCGACTGGCCGTCGAGCGTCTCCCCCTGGCCACGGATGACGACCGCGGTGATGGTCCCGTCGTCGCCGGGCGTGATGACGAGGGTGCCGAGCCGAGGATCGGTCTGCGTCGCGGCCGTCACGTAGGCGGGCAGCTGGCGACCGGAGCTCTCACGGACCACCGAGGTGCCGAGAGGCTGGGCGAGGGCGAGTGGGAGGGCGATCACCGCGGCGGCGAGGACCATGACGAGCGCCGGAACCGCCCGGAACCGTGGGATGCGGTCGAGGCCGAGGGTCGCAGCACCCACGATCCCGAGCCAGTACAGGCTGATCGCCGCGCCGGCCCAGACGGGGACGGCCGTTCCGGCGGCCGAGGCGAGGAGGAGATGCGTGGCGAACACGGCCGACACGAGTCCGAGGAACGCCGCGATGAGCAACGGGACGGCCCGTCGGGACCCCGGGAGGAACAGGGCCAGCAGAGCGAGGATCGCGAGCGGCGCGAGCAGCGCGGGCACCACGATGGCGGGAGCCGCACCCGGCAGTCCGAGCGCTGCACCGAGCTGGCTCCATCCACCCAGGCTGCCGCCGGGGAAGCCGAGGGACAGTTGCCAGCCGGACGCCGCGGTCGCAGGCGTCGCGACACCGGGGTCGGCGAGGATTCCGAGCCAGTTGTTCCGGTGGAGCCCCTGCTGCCAGATGAGCGGAGCGAACAGCGCGATGGCGGGGATCGGGACGAGGCCGACCCTGGCGACACCACGACCGGCGAAGACCATCGCGACGACCCAGATGACGAGCAACGCCGGGGCGAGGGACGGCGAGCTCGCGACGATCGCGGCGAACAGGAAGGCGCTCGTGCCGGCTGCGGCCCACGACCGGGACGCGACCACACCCGCGTAGAACAGCCAGGGCAGCAGGACATGGACGATGACGGCCGCGGGACGTCCATCGGCGAGTGCGGTCAGGAGCGCCGGGGCGAGCGCCCAGAGCAGCGCCGCCACCGCTCGAGGACCGCTGCGCTCCGTGAGCCGGGTGGCAGCGAACCAGGCGCCGAGCGCCGAGAGCGGCAGTGCGAGCAGGAAGAGGAGGACCAGGGAGAAGGACGGCTGCCAGAAGGTGATGGTCCCGAGCACTGCGAGGACCGCGCTGAACGGGTCGGCGGCACCGACGAAGCCGAGACCGACGTCGCGCCACCCGAAGCCGATGTGCTGCCAGAGTTCGCCGACCGTCGCCGAGAGCGGGAGGAGTCCCCCGCCGGTGAGGTACGTGGCTCCGAGGAGCGGAGCGAGGATCGCCGCTCCGATGACCGCCGTCGCGAGGACGACCCAGGCGCCTCCGCCGGAGAAGAAGCGAAGGTCGCGTTCCTCACCGATGAAGCCGATCTGCGTCGCCTCCCGCGCGAGCGCGCGTTTGCGTCGGACCTCGTCGAGTCGCATCCGCAGGCCGGCGATACTCGACCAGCCCAAGGTGCGGTTCTTCGCGAGCTGGCGCCGCGCACTCCCGACCTTCGTCCCGGAGAACGCGACGGCGAACGCCGCCGAGAGCTCGCCCAGCACGAGCTCAGGCTGCTTCTTCACGAAGTGGCCGATGACCCGCAGGATGGCGAGGGGCACGAGGCTGAGCCAGTGCACCGGGACCATGATCCCGGGCGCATAGACGAGACGGCGGTGGAGCTGTGCGGCGCGGGCCTGGCGGTGGCGACGACGACGCGCGCCGAGCCGGTTCGACCAGGAGGGCCCGGCGATGCCTTCGCCGGCGGAGGCGACCCGCGCCGTCGGCACGACCGCGACCAGGTAGCCCGCGAGGCGGGTCCTGATGCAGAAGTCGAGGGCGTCGTCCGCCACGAGGGCCTGGTCGAAGCCGCCCAACCGGTCCCACAGCTGATGGCGCACGAGCATGCCGGCCGGACCGACCGCCATCACGTCGTTCATCGTGTCGTGCTGGGCCTGGTCGAGCTCGTCCTCGACCACCGGGACCGCCGCCCCGAGGGTGGTGATCGTCTCGCCGTAGCGACGGAGGAACGACGCGTCGTCCCAGTCGAGGATCTTCGGGCCGGCCACACCGACGGACGGCGAGACCTCGAGGGCGCCCAACAGGGCGGCGAGCGCCGTCGGCTCGGGAGCCGTGTCCTCGGAGAGCAACCAGAGCATCTGCTCGGCGTCCTCCGGCTGATCGGTGACGCGGACGCCGGCGGCCACGGCCTGCGCGAAGCTGAGGTCCTCGGTCGAGGTCACGAGCTTCATGCCGGGGACGCGACCGAGTTCCTCGATCGTCGCCTCACTCGCGCGGGTGGCGACGGCGATGATCCCGTCCGCCGGACGGGTCTGGGCACGGAGGGCGTCGAGCGTGCGTGCGAGCGGCTCTGAGCCGTCGCGCACCACGAGAATCGCCGTTACTCGGGGAGACATCGGATTCAGACTAAGCGGGTCCGGCCGGAAGAGCGGGAACCGAGCGGGCGCGCCCCGAATCGGGGGCGTTCCGGTGAGCCGGGAGCGGTTCGGCCAGCGTTCGAGGAAGCGTCAGACGGCGCGCTTGCGCAGCTTCCGGCGCTCGCGCTCGGAGAGGCCGCCCCAGATGCCGAAGCGCTCGTCGTTCGCGAGCGCGTACTCCAGGCACTGCGACTTGACGTCGCAGCTGGTGCAGATCCGCTTCGCGTCGCGCGTGGATCCACCCTTCTCGGGGAAGAACGCCTCGGGGTCGGTCTGCGCGCACAGCGCATCGGTCTGCCAGGAGAGCTGGGTGTCGTCCTCGCCCTCCGCAGCGGGCTGACGGACGCCGGGGACTCCCAGATTGACCGGATCGACGAACCAGTCGTCGGGTACTCCGGCACGATACTCAGGAATCGCCATACCGTCTCCCCACCTACTCGTACCCTGCGCCACGCGGCGCGATACATAATTACACCCTTGTAGTTATGGTCGAGTCAAGTCGCACATCGTAAAGCCTCAATCACGAGGTGAGGGTTCGCGACGCGCCGAGTGTGACCCGAACTGGGTGTCGGGGCCCGTCGGGGCGGATCGTGCGGCCGCGCGACGTCAGTCGGCGGCGCGCCTGGCCCGCCATGCACTCTCCACCATCTGGCGCAGATCGTGTCGCATCCGCCAGTCGAGGTCGCGCGCTGCGAGCGCGCCGGACGCGACGATCCGTGCGGGGTCGCCCGCCCTCCGCGGCATGATCTCGGGGGTGAAGTCGATCCCGGTCACCTCCGCCATCGCGGTCATGATCTCGCCGACGCTCGACCCGTCGCCGCTCCCGAGGTTGTACGCCGCCTCGAGGGGCTCACCCGCATCGAGCCGCTTGGCCGCGGCGACGTGCGCGGCCGCGAGATCCGCGACGTGCAGGTAGTCGCGGACGCAGGTGCCGTCCGGCGTGGGGTAGTCGTCGCCGTTGATGCGGGGCGTGCGTCCGGCGAGGAGCGCGTCGAAGACGAGGGGGAAGAGGTTGTGCGGGCTCGTGTCGTAGACCTCGTCCGTCCCGGAGCCGACGACGTTGAAGTACCGCAACGAGGTGTGGCGAAGCCCGGTCGCGACACCCTGGTCGCGGAGCAGCCACTCGCCGATGAGCTTGGACTCGCCGTAGGGCGACTCAGGGGCCTTCGGGGTGTCCTCGGTGACCAGGTCGACGTCCGTGGTCCCGTACACCGCGGCGCTCGACGAGAAGACGATGCGCTCCACCCGGTGCTCCTCCATCGCGGCGAGCAGCATCGCGGTGGCCGTGACGTTCTGGGCATAGGTGTGGAGTGGGCGCTGCACGGAGACACCCGCGTACTTGTACCCGGCGACATGGACGACGCCGCTCAGCTCGAACTCGGAGAAGGTGCGCTCGAGGACCGAGCCGTCGAGCAGGGTTCCGCGGACGAACGGCACTCCGGCCGGGACGAAGCGCTCGTGCCCGCTCGACAGGTCGTCGAGGACGACGACGTCGATCCCCTCCGCCTGGAAGGCCCGAACCACATGGGCTCCGATGTATCCGGCTCCGCCCGTCACCAGCCACGCCACGATGCTTCCTCCAGGGAGTCCTCCACCTGCCGTGCTGCAGACGGAGTGACCAGACTACTGGAGGCGCGTGCGTCGTGCGCCAGCACGGCTGGGGACACGGCGATAGCCGTCGGTCAGGACGGCACGGAGGGTCGCGACGGAAGCGACGACGACGATGAGGACGGTGATGATGCCGATGACGAGTGCGATGATGGACATGTCTGAAACTCTAGGAATGGCGAAAAACTGCCACCAGTGGCAGGATGGACGCAAAGCAGCACATTCCTGCCAAATCGATCATCCGGAGGTCCCATGCTGTCGAAGGTCGCCCTGCTCGCCATCCCGGGGCTGCAACCGTTCGAGTTCAGCGTCGTCTGCGAGGTCTTCGGCATCGACCGGTCGGACCAGGGCGGTCCCGCCTTCGACCTCCGCATCGTCACGAAGGACCCCGGTCCGGTTCGAATGAACCTGAGCGACGACGGTTCGCGGGGCTTCGACATGATCGTCGACGACGACCTGTCGTTCGCGGCCGAGGCGGACCTCGTGGTGATCACCGGTCGTGGTGGATCGCGTGCCGGAGCGGTCGACGAGGCCTACCTCGACGTCCTCCGAGCAGCGGAGGCACGTGGTGCCTGGGTCCTCAGCGTGTGCAGCGGGTCGTTCGTCCTCGGTCAGGCCGGGCTGCTCGACGGTCGGCGCAGCACGACCCACTGGATGTACACCAGCGAGCAGCAGACGATGTTCCCGGGCACCACCGTCGACCCGGACGTGCTGTTCGTCGAGGACCGCAAGGTCATCACGGGCGCGGGGACCGCTGCCGGCATCGACGCGTGTCTGCACCTGGTACGACAGGAGTACGGCGCGGCGAGCGCGAACGTCATCGCCCGCCGGATGGTCGTCCCGCCACAGCGTGACGGCGGTCAGGCGCAGTACGTCCTCTCCCCCGTCGCGGCGCAGCAGTGCGAGTCCCTCGCCCCGGTCGTCGACTGGATGCTCGACCACCTCGCCGAGGACCTGCCCATCGGGCGCCTCGCGCGGCAGGCGCACATGTCCGAGCGGACCTTCGCACGCCGCTTCCGCTCGGAGCTCGGCAGCACGCCGGCCGCCTGGCTGAACCGGCAACGCCTGTTCCGAGCCCAG
This sequence comes from Plantibacter sp. CFBP 8804, assembly GCF_014841225.1. Taxonomy (NCBI): domain Bacteria; kingdom Bacillati; phylum Actinomycetota; class Actinomycetes; order Micrococcales; family Microbacteriaceae; genus Plantibacter; species Plantibacter sp. CFBP 8804. The sequence goes on along the minus strand of NZ_JACYTU010000002.1, from coordinate 290,357 downwards.
GAGATGCTCGAACGGACCGACCACGGTGTCGAGCGGATCGCTGCGGACACCGGGTTCGGCACCGCGGCGGTCCTCCGTCATCATTTCGACCGCGTCCTCGGCACCACGCCCGCCGCCTACCGGCGGAGTTTCGGGGTGCGGGAGAGCGCCTGAGCTGGTGGACCGGACCACCCGGCCGGGCGGTCCGGCCTGGGTGGTCAGGCCTGGGTCGTCGCCAGGAACAGGGTCCCGGTCCCGGAGAAGCGCAGCTCCGCCTCGTCGGGCGTGATGAAGGCGTAGCCACCTCGACCGAGCTCGATGGACGAGGTGGCTCCGGTGATCCGCACCGAGCCGTCGACCACGATCGCGATCCCGGGGCCGGGGAGCCGGAACGACGACTCCTGCTCGGACGGCTCATCGGACAGGTCCACCCGCAGCAGCTCGAAGTCCGGCACGTCCGGGACGAAGAGGCTGAGCCCCCCACCCAGGTCCGTCGGGGTGAGCCACGGCACCGGCCGCGGCTCGAACTCCAGGACCTCGAGCAGCTCGGGCACGTCGACGTGCTTCGGGGTGAGCCCGCCGCGCAGGACGTTGTCGCTCGCGGCCATGAGCTCGACGCCGATGCCGCGGAGGTAGGCGTGGATGTTCCCGGCTGGGAGGTACAGCGCCTCTCCTGCTCGCAACGTCACGAGGTTGAGGAGGAGGGCGACCGCGATGCCGGGATCACCCGGATACTCCTGCGCGAGCCGCCCGACCAGGGCACGCTCGGCGTCGAACGCGCCCGAACCGGGAGCCGCGGCGGACACGACGAGGGCGTCGAGCAGCCCGCCGGGGAGCTGCTCGAGCAGGATCCGCACGGTGTCGCGGAGCCCGTCGGGGGCGGCCAGCATCCCCCGGAGCATGGTGATGCGCGCCGCAGCAGCCGGATCGGGCGCCGAGGCCACCAGCTCGGCGAGCAGCGCATCGGTCGCATCGAGCTCGCGGAACCCGCAGAGCGCCTCGAAGCCGTCCCGGAGGGCGACGATGAGTTCCGGCTTGTGGAGCGCGTCCTTGTAGTTGCGGTGCGGAGCGTCGAGCGGCACCCCTCGTGCGTTCTCGGCGGCGAAGCCCGCGGCGGCGCGGTGCAGGTCGGGGTGGGCCTGCAGCGAGAGCGGATGGGCCGCTGCGAGGACCTTGAGGAGGAACGGCAGCGAGCCGTGCCCGCCGAGCGCGGTGGGATCGGCGGCGAGCCAGCGCTCGAGGTCGGCGTGTCCCCCCACCGTCGACGGATCCGCGATCGGCGTCGGCGCCCCGGGGTGTGCGCCGAGCCAGAGTTCCGCCTCCGGACGTCCTGAGCGCTCGGACCCGAGCACCTCCGCGATCGCCGTCGACGACCCCCACGCGTAGTCACGAGGAGTGGCACTGAGCGGCACGAACATGGTGGGGCCCTTTCGACGGACGAGGGTGACGCGCCAGCCGGACCCTGGGGCCGCTTGGCGTCGTCCTACAAGCCGTGCGACGCGGTCGCCCGGCACCGTGCACCAAACTACCAAGCCGTTGTCCGCGCCGAGCACACCTGCCTAGGCTGGCCGGGACGCCGATCCGGCGCCAGCGGACGCAATGGAGCAACGGACCATGATCTTCGAACCCCTCGCCAGCGACTTCTACGGCTTCGAGAGCCTTCTGACGGCTCCCGAGCAGGAGGCCATCGCCCGCCTCCGAGCCTGGGCCGAGACCGAGGCGAAGCCGATCGTGAACGAGTACTGGGAGCGGGCCGAGTTCCCGAAGCACCTCATCACCCCGCTCCTCGAGCTCGACGTCGCCCGGTGGGCCTGGCCGGAGACGACGCCGTTCGACAACAGCGCCGTGTTCCGCGGCCTCGCCTCGATGGAGCTCTCCCGGATCGACGCGTCGATCTCCACCTTCGTCGGGGTGCAGGACGGTCTCACCATGGGCTCGATCAGCGAGTGCGGCTCCCAGGAGCAGCAGGACGAATGGCTCCCGAAGCTCGCCTCCGGCGAGGTCCTCGGTGCCTTCGGACTCACTGAACCGCAATCGGGGTCGGACAGCGCACAGGGGCTCCGCACCACGGCGACGCGGGACGGCGACGAGTGGATTCTGTCCGGCTCGAAACGGTGGATCGGCAACGCGACCTTCAGCGACATCACGATCATCTGGGCGAAGGACACCGCCGACGGTCAGGTGAAGGGCTTCATCGTGCCGACCGACTCCCCCGGCTACTCCGCGACCAAGATCGAGGGCAAGATCAGCCTGCGCATGGTGCAGAACGCCGACATCACCCTCGAGAACGTCCGGGTCCCCGAGCGCCTCCGGCTGCAGCACGCGAACTCCTTCCGCGACACGGCGAAGGTACTGCGACTCACGCGCGCCGGCGTCGCCTGGTCGAGTGTCGGCGTCGCTGTCGGCGCGTACGAGGCGGCGGTCGCCTACGCCAAGGAGCGCGTGCAGTTCGGCAAGCCGATCGCGGGCCACCAGCTGATCCAGGACCTGCTCTCGAAGTGCCTCGGGAACATCACGGCATCGATGGCGATGTGCGTCCGGGTCTCGCAGATGCTCGACGAGGGAACCCAGCGCGACGAGCACTCCGCGCTCGCCAAAGCGTTCTGCACCGCGCGGATGCGCGAGACGGTCGCGTGGGCACGGGAGATCATGGGCGGGAACGGCATCGTGCTGGACTACCACGCCGCCCGGTTCTTCGCGGATGCCGAAGCCCTCTACAGCTATGAGGGCACGCGGGAGATGAACGCGCTCATCGTCGGGCGGGCCATCACCGGCACTGCGGCGTTCGTCTGACCACCGCGCTGGACCAGGGCCTCGGTGGCGGCCGCAGCCGCTACCCTGGGGGCACGATGCTGTCCACCGAACCCGCCCCGCCCCGCCCGCCGGCAGCGCTGACGACACGCGCACTCGTCGTCAGGCACGTCGCGGTGTTCGCGACGTTCGCGGTCCTCGCCGGGACGTTCTGGACGAACCTCTTCACCATCTGGGGGTACACGGCGGTGGCCCTGGTCTCAGGCGGCGCCGCGCTCGCGTGCCTGATGGTCGTCCGCCCGAACTGGCGGCGCACCAGGGTGCCGTGGTCGCTCGTCGGTTACGGGGTGCTGTCGATCGTGTCGCTCGCCTGGTCCGCCTACCCCAGCGGCACGGCCGCGACCCTGCTCGGTGCGGCGCTGTGCACGATCCTCGGCGTGACCCTCGCCGGCTGCTTCACTTGGCCCGAGGTCATCCGGGTCCTCGGCCGTGCCGTGACGTGGGTGCTGTCACTGTCCCTCCTCTTCGAGTTCGTCGTCGCAGCGATCATCCGGCACCCGGTCCTCCCGAACTTCTACGCCGGGGACTCGGCGGACCCGCCCCTGCTCGACTACTGGTCGCGGGACCTCCTGTTCTCCGGAGGACGCATCCAGGGCATCTCGGGGAACGCCAACCTCCTCGCCGTGGTGGCGCTGCTCGGGATCATCGTCTTCGGGCTCCGGCTGGCGGCGCGCCGCGACGAGCCCGGCGCAGCCAGGCTGACCGGCCCGGAACGTCGCTGGACCCTGCTCGTCCGCCTCGGTCTCTCCGTCGTGATGTTCCTCCTGAGCTTCTCGACCACCATCCTGCTCGCCGCCGTGGTGACGGCGGTGGTCCTCGCCGCTGCACTCGCGATCCGTCGGGCGCCTCGCCCGGAGGCGAGGACACCGGTGTACCTCGGCTTCCTCGGCATCGGGGTCGTCGGCGCGGTGGGAGCGGTCGTCTTCCGGACGCAACTCCTCGGCCTCCTCGGGAAGAGCCCGGACCTCACCGGTCGACTCGACATCTGGGCGACCGTCTGGCGCCTCATCGAACAGCGGCCGGTCTTCGGTTGGGGTTTCTCGAGCCCGTGGGCACCGTGGGAGCCGCTCTTCACCGACCTGGTCATCCGACGCGGCGTCCGACAACTCCAGGCGCACAACGCCTGGCTCGACGTCTGGTTCCAACTCGGCGTCGTCGGCCTCGTGCTCTTCGCCGCGGTCGTCCTGTCGATGTTGACCCGCACCTGGTTCCTGGCCGTCGACCGTCCACGCGTCGACCTCGACGCACATCGGCCGTACACGGCCCTCTCGCTCGCCCCCGTCCTCATCGCGGTCTCCCTCGTCGTGCAGTCCGTCGCGGAGAGCCGGCTGCTCATCGAGTCCGGGTGGGTGCTCCTCGTGCTCCTCGTCGTGAAGACGAAGCAGGAACCGGCCTGGCCGATCCCCACCGTCGCAGCCTCGTCCGACCTTGCACCTGCGCACCGGCGCGACGTCGTCGGCGGATGAGCCCGGCGTGAGACCGGCGGACTTCGACGCGTTCTCCGTCGCCGCGCGCGTCCTGTCGTCGGCGCCGCTGGCCGCCGCGTTCGCCACCATCGCCGTCGCGACCGCCTTCGGCGAGCATCTCATCACGAGCCTGATCGGTGTCGCCGGGTTCAGCGCGATGCTCGTCGGCCTCACGACGATCGGCACGGGCATCCTCCTCGCACGCCTCCCCATCATCGAGTGGCGTGGCCTCCTGCCGATCTCGGTCCTGCTGTTCCTCGCCTGGAGCGCGGTGTCGGTCGTGTGGAGCGCCACGCCGCTCGCGACCGTACCCGCCATCGGCGGACAGCTCGCGTGGGCCTTCATCGCCATCGTGATCGCTCTCACCCGCGACACCATCCAGATCGTCCGGGCGACGGGCACCGCCTTCCGCGCGCTCCTCGGCACCTCACTGGCCCTCGAGGTCGTGAGCGGCGTCCTCATCGACACCCCACTGCCGTTCCTCGGGATCAGCGGGAACCTCGCCTTCGGCGGCCCGTTGGAGGGGGTCTTCGGAACCCGGAGCGCCCTCGGCATCGCAGCCCTGCTCGGTCTCGTCACCTTCGTCGTCGAATGGCGGACCCGTTCCGTGCGGCACGGGGTGACGATCGGGTCCATCGCCCTCGCCGCCGGGCTCATCCTCGGCACGCGCTCACCGAGCGTCGCGCTCCTCGCCGCAGCCCTCGGCATTGCGACCGCCGTGCTCTACGGCTTCCGGCAACTCCGACCGGAACCGCGCCGCACCTGGCAGTTCGTCCTCCTCACCGTCCTCGCGCTCGTCGGCCTCATCGGGTACCTGTTCCGATCCGAGGTGTTCCGCGTCCTCGGTCTCGGGCTCGAGATCGAGCAGCGTTACGCACTCTGGCAGGAGACCCTGCGACGCCTGGCTCCGAGCGAGATCAACGGCTGGGGATGGACGGGCGGCTGGGTCTCCGATGCCGTCCCATACCGGTTCATCGACGCTGGCCTCGGCCGCACGAACGACTCGGCGCTGAACGCCTACCTGGACGTGTACCTGCAGCTCGGACTGATCGGGCTCGCCCTGTTCCTCCTCCTCGGCGGCCTGGCGCTCGTGCGGACCTGGCTCATCGCGACCAACCGGCGGAGCGTCGTGCACGTCTGGGCTGCGCTCATCGTCGTGACCCTGCTCGCATCGGGCGCTGCCGAGAGCAGCCTGCTGCTGAGCGGCGGGTGGTTGCTCCTCGTGGTCTGCGCCGTCATCGGTGCCGGCGGGCTGAGCTGGCGGCACAAGCTCCCCGAACGCTGAACCCGGCCGCGCGGTTCCGGATCACCGTGCATCGGTTCCCGGGGCGACGACCGCTCGCACCGTCTGCGCGAGGATCCTCAGATCCACCGCAGCCGACCAGTTCTCCACGTAGTACAGGTCGAGATCGACCGAGTCGTCCCAGGAGAGGTTGGACCGCCCGCTGACCTGCCACAGTCCGCTCATACCCGGCTTCACCAGGAGGCGTCGCTGCGCGAGCAGGTCGTAGCGCTCGACCTCCCAGCCCCGATGGGGCCTCGGACCGACGAGGCTCATCGAACCACCGAGCACGTTCAACAGCTGCGGCAGCTCGTCGAGCGAGTATTTCCGGAGGAGCCGTCCGATCGGCGTCACGAGCGGATTGTCCGGGGCCTTCGTCAGCAGTTCGTCCGCGTGCTGCTGCACCGCGAGGGCTGCCCCGGTGTCGGCGTCGGCGGCCATCGAGCGGAACTTCAGGATACGGAACGGGCGGCCGCGCAGACCGATGCGCTCCTGCCGGTACAGCACGGTCCCCCGACTCGTCGTCTTCACTGCGAGCGCGACCGCGAGCATGACCGGGGCCAGGAGCACGAGCAGCGTCGCGGACCCGATGATGTCGAACGTCCGCTTCGCCGCAGCCTTGGCCCCGGACATCTCGAGATGGTCCACGTGGATGAGCGGGATGCCGGCCACCGCCTGCAGGTACAGGCGGGTCGAGGCCACACCCGTGAGCGTCGGTGCGATGATGAACTTCACCCCGCGCTCGCTGAGGTCCCAACCCAGGCGTCGGAGATCTGCGGGGGTGAGTTCGGCGGGGCCGACGAGGATCACGGTGTCCGCTTGGACCTCCATCGCGGCGTCGAGGATCGACGGCCGCCCGGCGAGGACCGGGGCGTCCGCGATGCGTGCATCGTCGTCGATACCCGGGGTCGCGACTCCCACCACCCGATGCCCTGCCCAGTCGCCCCGTCGCATGCGCTCGGCGACATGCACCGCGTGGTCGCGGTCACCCACGAGCAGCGTGCGGTAGACGAGCGCGCTTCCGCGCCGCCGCGCACGGAGGTGTCGACGGGCGCCCCAGCGGACCGCCAGGAGCAGGGCGACCCCGAGCGGCATGGCTGTGAGCAGGAACCCGCGTCCGATCTCGAGCTTGAGGAGGTAGGACGCCATCGCCACGGTGCCGAAGACCGTCGTCGTCACGACGACGACCCGTCGATACGGCGTCCACCCGTCCGCCAGGACCCGCGGGTGGCGCGACCGGGCAGCGGCCAGGGGCGACCACCACGCGACGGCGAGCGCGAAGGTGACTGCGGGATAGCCGAGGTCGAAGCGTCCGAACGACCCGACGACCTGCACGGTCCCGTGCCAGTACGCGTCCCACCACAGGAGCTGGGTCACGCTGAGCGCCACCGTGACGGCCAGGAGGTCGAGGACGAGGATCACGCGTGAGCACCGGCGCTCCCAGAGGCGTCGAGCTTCGACGAAGGGCATGACGGTGGCCTTCCTAGGTTCGGACCGATCCAGTCAGCCGGACCGGTCCCGGCTGGGGTCGCAAACGAGTCGACCGATGTTCGAGCATAATGTATTCCATCAACTCATATCCGCTGATGCAAGCGGGCCGGACGGAGTGCCATGACCTATCTCGAGACCATGCGTCGACGCACGGAAGCGGCGTTCACCGCATTGCACCGAGGCGTCTCCGAGCTCCACTACACGCAGTTCCCCGACCACAAGAACTCCGGCGACTCGGCCATCGCTCTCGGACAGGCCCGGTTCTGGCGGGAACACGGCATCGCGGTCCGCACCACGTCGAGCGCCGGGAGCATGCCGGAGCGGGTCCGAGACTCGTCGATCCCGGTCCTCATCCAGGGCGGCGGCAATCTCGGAGGCCTCTACCCGGTGCTGAGCGAAGCCCGCTACGACCTCGCGGAGCGCCTCCCTGCCGACACGTTGCTCATCCAGGCACCGCAGTCGGTCGTGTTCCCCACGGATGCAGACCGCCGGGCGTTCTCCCGACGGTTCGCCGCCCGGCCCAACCTGCGGGTCGCCGTCCGCGACCAGACCTCCTACGACCTCCTCCGCGACGAGGTCGAGGACCTCAGCCTCTCGCCGGACGCGGTGCATCTCCTCGGCTCGATCAGCGCCCCCGAACCGACACAGCGGCGCATCGTCATCGCCCGGACGGACGACGAGACCTCGGGTCGGCTCGCGGGCTCCGAGAGCGCCGACTGGCCAGCCGACCCCCTGGACCTCCGGGCGCACGAGTGGCTCGGCTGGCGGGCGGCGAAGCACCCGGCCCTGAAGCCGCTCATGGCGCGGGACCACGAGGCGTGGATGCGACGGGCGGAGCGCCGCTTCACCGCGGCGGTCCGACTCATCTCCCGCGGCGAGGAGGTCGTCACGGATCGCCTGCACGCCATGCTGATCGCCCTGCAGATGGGACGCCACGTCATCGCGATCGACAACAACAACCGCAAGCTGACCAGGTACGCGGAGACCTGGTTCGGCGAGCTCCAGCCGTCGTTACGGTTCGAGCACGCTCCGCACACGCTCCGTCCGTGACCGCCCGGCAGTCTTCCGAACCCCTGACCCGGCGGGAACTGACCCGCGCCCGGGCCGACGCCGCCGCCCGCCGGACCGAGTACCGCCATCGGCTGATCCAGCGGACACCCGGGATCGGCGATCGCGGGCACCACCGTCCGTTCGTCGGCGGGTCGCTCCTCATGATCGCCTCACTCCTCGCGCTCGCCTGGGTGGCAGCCGAACAACCAGGACTGCCCGGGCACTTCGCGAATGACGAGGGCACGATCATCAGCGTGAACCGGGGGACGTTCACCGAGGCCGACTCGTCGTTCCAGCTCATCGCCGCGGTCTACCGCTGGATGGGCCTCGCCGAAATGCCGACGCTCGCCGCGCTCGTCGGTGTCGCGAGCTACCTCCTCGTCCTGACGGTGGCGATCTCACGCACCCGGACGACGACGGCCGAGTGGGTGGACTGGGCCATCATCATCTGCTGCGTCGCGCTCGCCGCCGTCTACCACGGCGCATACACGAAGGACCTGCTGACCGTGGGAGCGGTCCTCGCGCTCGTCGTCAACCGGGGACGAGGCCTGCCGGCCGAGCTGGTACCGGTGGCCGCGATGCTGCTGTACGCCCAGGGCTTCCGCACGTACTGGTTCCTCGTGGCCGGTCTCTACCTGGCGCTCCGTCTCGCACTGCGGGCGCGGCGCGGCTGGACAGCCACCCTGGCGCTCATCCTGGTGCTCTACGCCGGGCTGTCCGTCGTCTTCCCGCTGGTCGTCGGTGTCGACCTCGACCACTACCGCCTGATGGTGAACGAGCACCGCACCGCGGAATCGGTCAACACCTTGATCGTGCAGTTCTTCCCCGGTGCCGGCCCCGTGTCCGGGTTCGTCAACAGTGTCCTCACCTTCGCCTCGTTCGTCATCCCGATCCCGCTGATGCTCCGCGGCGGGGCGATCTACCTGGTCGTGGCGCTCGTCCTGCTCGCCATCTGGGGGTCGCTCATCGCCGCGATCCGGTCGGCGAGGATCCGAGCGCCCCGCGGCTCGTCGGTCCTCACGGCGTTCCAGAACCGGTTGTTCGCGGCGATCCTCGCGTTCCTGATCGTGCAGTCGATCTTCGAGCCGGACTACGGCTCGTTCCTCCGGCATCTCACACCGATGCTCATCGTCGCCGTGTGCCTCCTCCTGAGCCTGCGGCCCGGAGCGACGGGAGCCTCAGCCCGGCGGGGGCCGACATCCGCCGCATGCCGTCGGGGTCAGCGACCCGTGGGCACGACGGATGCTGCCGCGACGCGCACGTCGGCTGCGACGCGCACCCAGGAGAACGGACCCGCTGCAGCGAGCACCCCCGCCGTGGAGAGCGCCTGGTAACGACCGGCGTCGGCGAGGAGCTCCTCCAGCGCGTCGGCGAGCGCGGTCGACGTCACCGCCGTGGCCACGATGCCCGATCCTGACGCGATCGCCTGCTCGGCGAGTCCGCCGACCGGCGTCACGACGGACGGCACCCCGAGTGCCATTGCATAGGCGAGCACACCGGACTGACTGGCCTCGGTGTACGGCAGCAGGGCGATGTCGAAGCCGTCCACCACGTCGACGATCTCCTCCTGGGCGACCCAGCGGTTCTCCAGTTCGTCGTCCGGGTGGTGCAGGAGTGCGAGGGCGTCGTCGGTCCCGGACCCGACGACCCGAAGCCGGACGCGGACACCGCGAGCCCGCAGTTCGGTGATCGCCGCCACACCGAGACCGAGCCCCTTGTACGCCGACAGCCGACCGAAGCATCCGACGACCGGAACGCCCTCCCGGTGCGTCGACCGGACCACGGCACGGCCCGCGTCGACCCGGTACGCGGCGTGGACGGTCTCGTGGACACGGTCCGCGCGGAACTCACCACGGGACGTGAGTGCAGCGGCGACCGGGGCGGAGAACACGATCGCTCCGTCCGTCGCCCGACGCTCGGCACGACGCAGGAGGTGCTCGAGCCGCGAGAAGTCCCCGGGGTGCATCGTGGCGTCATGGACGCAGAGCAGACTCCGACGACCACCGAAGCGGAACACGGGCGCGACCACCCCCTGCCAGAGCTGCTCCATCGCGATGACGACGACGTCGATGCGATGCCGACGGAGGAAGCGGTCGAGCCGGAGCGCCGCCCAGAGGAGGCGCGGGAGGCCGAGCACCGCGCCGCGCTTGTCGCGATACGTGCGGATCGTGAAGGACGGCACCCCGAGGGCGACGAACCGCTCCGCCACCTCGGCGTCGAGGGAATAGGACACGACGACATCGCAGCCGCCCTCCTGAAGCGCCTGAGCCAGTTCCTGGGCGAAGAGCGGGCCTCCCCCGGTCCGACCCCACTGCACGACCGCGACGCGCATCAGGCCACCTGCGGTATCCGGTACGCCTCGGCGAGGGCCGCCCGTTGGCGGGCCGGGGTGTGATCCTTGAGGCGTTCCGACCAGCGGGAGACGTTCCGCTCCGCCCAGGTGGCGAACGCCTCCGGGCCGGCCAGCCTCCGGGCGACCATCACCTCGAGGCCGCGGTCGAGGGTGAGGACGTCCGGGAGCGCCCCGAACGCGGCGATCGGGCGGACGAGCGTCGGGACGCCGGCCTGCACGGCCTCCAGGACGGCGAGCGGAAACCCTTCCCAGGCGGCAGTGTGGAGGTAGACGTCGCTCCGCGCAAGGCGCGAGCCCACCTCGGCGTGCGGGATCCAACCGGTGACCTCGACGCCGGCCGCCTCCAGTCGGGTGACGTCGTCGACGCGGCCGCCGCCCATCCACACGGGAGCGACCTCGACCCCGCCCGACCGGATCGACGCGACCGCCTCGGCGAACCGCATCGGATCCTTCTGCGGAGCGATGCGTCCGAGACTCGCGACCCGCAGCGGCCGATGGAGGTCCGGGTCATCGTTCCGGCGAGCGCTGGGAGGCGGAACCGCGACCACGTTCGGCACGTGGACCACCCGTGGCCGCAAGGGTCCGCGCCGTTCCGCGGTTGCCGCCTCCCCCTCGGAACAGGCGGCGATGGTCTCGACGTTGAACGAGAGCAACCATTCCACGGCACGGAACGCTCGACGACTCCATCGCGGGAGGTCGGCACGCTCGAACGCGTAACAGTGCGGGGTGTAGACGATGCGGGACCGCGGCGAGCTGCGCATGGCGACACGGGCGTACGCACCGGCGAAACTCGAGTGGGCGTGCACGATGTCCGCGCCCGTCCGACGCCGAGCGCTCCTGATCGCGCGCACGGCACCGAGCCGGCTCCGACCGAGCGCGGTGACCGACGCGAAGCGGTCGAACAGGCTCTCGTCGACCGATGCCCCCACCGGAACCTCGGCGAGCAGATGGTGTTCGACCCCGGCGGGCGCGTTCCGGACGTACGCGTCGATGGCGACCGGAATACCTCCCGCATAGCAATCGGTGACATGGAGAACGGTTGCGGTCATGGGGCGCCCTTCGATCGTCGACCGTCGAACGGGCGCGACGTGGCCAGCGCGCGCTTCCGGCAGCGAACAGTCTGATGTTCATCTAACATATGACATATATCAGTGCCACCACCAGCCTTGGGAGTTCACCGCATGCCCGCTCCGATCCGCCGCCTGTTCCGGCGGTGCACGCAGGTGTGGTCCAACGGATCCGGCCTCATGCGCGCGTGTGTCCTCCTCTGGTTGTTCGCAGGCGCAACCCCACGGCTCGCCGTCTTCGAAGGACGCTCTCCGTCGTTGCGGATCCTCGGGTCCTTCGAAGCGGGAACCCGGCTGAAGATGCGGGCCGTGACCCTGCGCTCAGCACTGTCGACCAGCCCCGAGGGCGAACTCATCCTGGGGGACCGCGTGTTCATCAACCAGGGCACCACGATCCACGCTCAGCGCTCCATCCGCATCGGCGATCGCGTCTCCATCGGTGATGGCGTCCGCATTTACGACACCGGATTCCATCCCGTCCGGCCCGAGCAGTCGGTCAAGACGGAACCGATCGTCATCGAGGACGACGTCTGGATCGCCGCCGGCGTCACGATCCTCCCCGGCGTCACCATCGGCCGGGGGTCGGTCATCGGCACCGGCGCCGTCGTGACCCGGCCCATCCCCGCAGGCTCCCTCGTCGCCGGGCCGGCCGCCGTCGTCATCGACGGGTTCGACGTCCCGGACGACTTCAGACGCACCGGGCGATGAGGCACACAGAGACAACAGACGTCGCCGGACTTCTCCGCGCCCAAACGATATGGTGGCATCCTCCCCCCGCGCCGGACCAGCCAGCTGGAGCATCATGCTGTCCATCGTCATCCCGTGCCGGAACGGCTCGCGGACGCTCGCATCCCAACTCGACGCCATCCTGGCGCAGGCGACGGACCTCCCCATCGAGATCATCGTGGCCGACAATGGCTCGACCGACACCACCGCAGAGCTGGTCCAGACGTTCCATGCTCACGACGACCGCGTCCGTCTGGTGAGCGCCCACGGGACCATCGGGATCAATCACGGGCGCAACGTCGGCATCCGAGCGGCCAATGGCCAGTACATCCTGTTGTGCGACGCCGACGACCTCGTGCAACCCGGCTGGCTCGCCGGCCACGCGCAGGCATTCACCCAAGGAGCCCTATGCGTGGGCGGCGGCGTCGAGTTCACCCTCGACGACGGTACGGTCATCGACCACATCCCGGGGGTCGTGACCGTGAACTGGGACGTCCCCTCGCCCATCGGCGCGAACTGCGGGTTCCGCCGGGAGGTCTTCGACGGCATCGGGGGCTTTGACGAGTCGTTCCGCGGAGGCGGCGACGAGACCGACTTCTTCTGGCGCGCGCATGCCGCGGGCTTCCCGACCACGGCGGTGCCGGACGCACTGGTCTCCTACGCCTTGCGATCGAAGCTCTCGGACGTCGCTCGGCAGTTCTTCGGATACGGCCTCGGAACCGTCGCCCTGTATGTCGCCCATCGAACCTGGGGAATGCCGAGATCACGGTGGTGGCAGGCTCCCGTCGTGATCGCGATCGCAGCAGCGCAGCTTGTCGCGCCGGACCCGCGACGACGACGCAAGGCTGTCGAGCGGATCGCAGTCCGCGCAGGTCGACTCGTCGGTAGCGTGCGGCATCGCACCATGTATCTCTGACGAGCACCGGAACCGCCCGGCGCAGTGCGCCCCCCGACCAGAGCGACGCCACGGTCACCACCACCACACCTTGTTCCGCCGCGCGTCGAGTCGATAGGAATCAGCCCGTGGACGCGAGGTGATCGGGACAGCGGGAACGCCGCCGACGAGGGTCCATTCCGGGACGTCTCGACTCACGACGGCGCCGGCCGCGACGACCGCCCCCTCACCGATCGTCACCCCCGGAAGGATCACCGCCCGAGCACTGATCCATGCGCGGTCGCCGATCCGGACCGCTTCTGACACGAAGGCGAAGTCATGCGAACGGAGGTCGTGCTGTGCCGTCCAGATCTGCGCGCCGCTGTTGATGCTCACGTGCGATCCGATGGACAGGCCGCCCCGCGCATCCAGCGTGACATCCTCCGCGACGAAGCAATCCTCCCCGAGCGCCAGACGGCGAGCCGCGCGGACCTGCAGTCCGTGATGGATCGCGCACCCTCCGCCGATGGCCGCCCCCCACGACCGGAGTGCCGCCACACGAACGTCATTGCTCGGCACTGAGGAGGCCGCCCGCAGGGCGACCATCTCGGCTGACCCGACGATCAAGCCCACTCGTTTCCGTACCATTCTTCATCCCCGCTCGAATCAGTCGACACGATCAACTAAAATACCGAGTATACAAACATCACATCCCATGAAGGGGACCTATGCTCTCGATCGTCATCCCCTGTCGGAACGGGGCGGCCACACTGCATCGACAGCTCGACGCGCTCCTCACCCAGGAAAGCGACGAGGCGTTCGAGATCGTCGTCGCGGACAACGGTTCCTCCGACTCCACGGCCGAGATCGTCAGGCGATACGCCCGTCTCGATGCTCGCGTCAACCTCGTCGACGCGAGCGGGAGACCCGGGATCAACCACGCCAGGAACAGCGGCGTGGCAGCCTCGCGCGGGCGGATCGTACTGATGTGCGACGCGGACGACGTCGTTCGACCGGGCTGGCTCACCGCCCATACCAGGGCGTTCGCCGCGGGTGCGGAATGCGTCGGCGGGGCGGTCGATCGACGACTGCCCGACGGACGCCTCGTCACCAGCGATGAGGGTGTCTACCGCACGCTGTGGAACGTCCCTTGGCCGGTCGGCGCAAACTGCGGCTTCGCACGAACGGTCTACGACCGCGTCGGCGGGTTCGACGAGTCGTTCGTCGGCGGCGGTGACGAGACCGACTTCTTCTGGCGCGCGGCACGACTCGGCTTCGAGACGATCGCGGTGCCCGACGCTGTCCTCGACTACACCCTGCGTGGCGACCTCCGCTCGGTCGCGAGGCAGTTCTTCGCCTACGGCCGCGCGAATGTCAGGCTGTACCGGGAGCACCGGCCCGCCGGTATGCCACGGTCGCCCTGGTGGTCCATGCCCGCGGCCGTCAGCTCCGGGGTCCTCCTCCTCCTGTCGAGCCGCCCGTCGAGCTTGCGGCGCCGTCGAGCAGTCGAGCGGCTCTGCTCTCGGGCCGGTCGACTCGTCGAGAGCCTCCGTCTCCGGACGCTCTACCTGTGACGCCTCGATGATCAACCTCGCGTGGTCGGTGCTCGAGCGGGTCCTGCCGCGCGCGGCCTCGGCGCTCATCATGCTCGTCTTGGCCGCGAGCCTCGCGCCGTCCGTCGTCGGCATGTACGCGTGGATGGTCCTCGCCCTCACGCTGGTCCAGACCGTCGGCGACACGGCCGCTCGGCAGACCGCCGTCGTCCACGACGGGACCGCTTCCGGGGCACGCTTCATCGGACGATTCCGGGTGTGGTCCGCCGTCGTCGGAGGAGCCCTCCTCTCGGTCGTCGTCATGGCGCTCCTCCTCACACACGCGGAGCAGGACCGGTGGCAGGCGCTCGCCCTCGCGCCGTTCGTCCTCGTCCCCGCCGCGTCGGCCGCCGGTATCGATGCCCTGGTCAGACTGCAGCGATCGGGGCGTTGGAAGGACATCGCATCGAATCAGGCATGGTCGTCGACCTGCTCCCTCCTGTGCAGCGTGCCGACGCTGGTCGCGACAGGGTCGCTCCTCGCGAGCGCGCTGCAGGCGCTCCTCGCCGAAGCCGGGTTCGCCGTCCTCAACCGTCGGCGAGCGGCGCGACTGGGACGTGGAGCAGACACCGGGACGCGACCCTCGGAGCTGACCGGCGGCGTGTTCCGCGACTACCTGCACACGGCGCTCTTCGCCCTCCTCGGTTGGGGACAGGGACAGACCGACCGCCTCTCGATCGGGGGTCTTGCGGGCGGGTCGCGCCTGGGGCAATACGCATTCGCCATGTCGTTGTCACGCAGCATCGGCGACGCGGCGGCGCTTGCCGCGGTCAACGTCCTCCGGCCGGCCCTCACCGAGGCGGCACGTGACGGCCGAGGGTCCGAGATCGTCGCGGTCACGGAAGCTTCGCTCCGACGATCGCTGGTCCTGGCGGTCGTGGCCGCCGTGGCGACGAGCATCGGGGTTGAGCTGATCGTGGCCCCCTTCCTCGCAGACGACTGGGACCCCGCCCTCGCACTCGTCCCCGTCCTCGCCCTGTCGGTCGCTCCCTCGGTCGTCGCCTGGTCGATCACAGCGGTCCTCCAGGCCGAGAGCCGGATGCGCTGGGCGAGTCCGATCAAAGCGGTCGGCGTGCTGCTGTCCCTCCCGGTCGGCCTCGTCGCCCTCCAGGACCTGCAGCTCGCGGCCTGGCTCGTGAACGCCCGGGAACTCGTCGTGATGGCGCTGCTCCTCCTCGCCGCTCGCCACCGGGCCCCGTGGCGGGGTGGCCTCCTCGCCCTCGGCGTCGTCCTGGTCGGCGCGGCCGTATGGCATCTGACCCGAGGCTAGGCCGGCTGCAGCAGATCCCTCAGGATGTCCAGCGCCCCCTGGCTCGCATACCGCTGGTACTCGCCGCGGGGAGCACGCAGCATGACGGGGAGGATCCGTCGCCACCGGGCCGGAGCGAGATCGGCCCGGAACCGCTCGAAGGCCGCTTTGGCGACGACCGCCGAGGGGTCGGCGCGCGGCGCGGGATCACGGGCGTCGTCGAGCCAGGATGCGAGCCCTGCGACGCGATCCGCGATGTCGCGGTTGCGCTGCCGCCCCGGCTGCATCAGTCTCGAGATCTTGTACGCCAGCGTCGGCTCGACGATCCCGATCTGGTTCGCGCCGTGCTGCCGGTAGTCGACGAGCGGTTCATCCAGGAACTCGATCGGTCCTCGTGATGCGGCGACGATCGCCAACCACTCGTCGTGGACCCACGGTGCGGGGAACGGCGCGGCCGCGTCGAAGACCGCACGTCGGAACATCGCGGTCGCGCCAGTGACGAGGTTGCGTCGCAGCAACACGCCGAAAGCATCACCAGCCCGGATCCCGTCGCGTTCGTGCGGGCCGATCGACAGCGACGCGAAGAGCGTGGTGCCGAGGGACACCCCGTCGGCTCCGACGAGCCGGGCGTCCGAGCACACCATCTGCAGCTCCGGACGCGCGTCGAAGGCGGCCAGGGCACGCTCGACGCGGTCGGGCCGCCACACGTCGTCCTGATCGGAGAGGACGATCAGGCTCCCCGTGGTCGCGCGGATCGCCCCCTCGAAGTTCTTCGTGACGCCGAGTGGACTCGGATTCCGCAGGACACGCACCGGGACGGACGACTCAGCGGCGAAGCGCTCGACGATGGCGGATGTCCCGTCAGTCGAACCGTCGTCGCTGACCACGATCTCGCCCGGGAGCACGGTCTGCGCGAGCATGCTGGCCAACTGCTCTTCGAGGAACACGGCGCCGTTGTAGGTGCACAGGGCGACGGAGACGCGTCCGTCGACTGCTGCTGTTGCTGGCATGGACCCGCCCCTCACCGCTCATCGGACCGCGGACCAGCCTATCCCGCCCGCCCCACTGGTATCCTCGTGCCTTATGCCCCGCGTAGCCGTCGACCTCCTCTCGTACACCGGAACGAAAGGCGGTATGGAGACATACGCGCGCGAGCTGTACCGCGAGATCGGCCGACTCGGCAGTGAATTCGAGTTCGTCGGACTCGCCAGCAAAGAGGGATACCAGCTCGACCGTTCCTGGTTCCCCGGGGACATGATCGACACCGGTATCACCGGAGAGAACCGCTTCCGGTGGGCGATCGGCGAGCTCTGGTCGATCGGTCGTATCGCGAAGCGTCACGGTGCGGATCTGTTGCACTGCCCGGCTCTGCTCGGTCCTGCCCGGAGCAGCATGCCCACCGTGATCTCCATGCACGACATGCTCTACTGGAGCCAGCCCCAGATGATGAGCACCCCGGCGTTCACGGAACCCGTGAAGTTTATGGAGCGCCTGGGTGCACGGAACGCCAGCCGGATGATCACCATCAGTGAGGTGTCCCGGCGCGAGATCATCACCTACCTCGGCTTCCCGGCAGACCGCATCGACCTCATCCCCCTCGCCGGAACCGCCCTGCCGATGGGCGAACGACGACCGGACAAGGAGCACCCCTTCATCCTGGCGACGGGCAACCGGCGCCCGCACAAGAACTGGGCTGGTCTCATCAGGGCGTTGCCGCTCGTTGACGAGGCGATCCGCCCTCGAGTGGTCATCACCGGCAGCCACGGTGAGGACCCTCTGCGCGCCGTCGTCAACGAGGTCGGCATGCACGACTGGGTCGAGCTGCGATCCTGGTTGACCAGCGAGGAACTCGGTCACCTCTACGAGACCGCGACCGCGCTCGCCATGCCGTCGTTCCACGACGGCTTCAGCCTGCCCGCCCTCGAGGCCATGATGGCGGGGCTCCCCGTGCTCATCTCCGACATCCCCGTGTACCGGGAGGTCGCCGGCGATGCGGCCGAGTACTTCGATCCCCATTCGCTCGAGTCGATCGCCACTGCCATGACGACGGCGGTCAGTGACCCCGCACGGATGGCCGAACTCGCCGATCAGGGCAGGGAACGCGCCAAGCAGTTCTCCTGGGAACGCGTGGCGACACGCACGCTCGAGACCTTCCGGACCACACTCGCCTGACACGGCCGCGGCTGGCCGACGGGCCACCGCCATCCAGCCGCGTCGCCTCACTCCGACTGCGGCTGGATGACCGGGATCGACTCGGTGTCGGCCGGGCCGAGCGCGATGGTCGGCATCGAGACGGTGATGAGTGAGCCGTCGGCACGGCGGCTGCCCTCGATGTCGCTCGCGCTCGGCTCGCCGACGAGGTGCGGACCCTGGTTGTCGAGTGGAACGGTGACCGTGGTGCCGGCCTCGACGAGGACGTTGCCGCCGCCGACGACGAACGAGGCGGAATCGCCCTCCTCGACGGTGAACCGCATCTCGGTGCGCCGGACGGAGATCCGCACCCGAGTGCCCTTGACAGTGAGCCGGAAGGTGATGCCCTGCCAGTCGACCGGCAGGCGCGGCGAGAAGGAGATCACGCCGCCGTGGTCGCGCATCCCGGCGAAGCCGAGCACGAGCGCGCTCCACACGCCACCGGTGGAGGCGACGTGCACGCCGTCCGGGGTGTTGCGGTGCAGGTTCGCGAGGTCGACGAACAGCGCCGACCAGAAGTACTTGAGCGCGAGCCGCTGGTACCCGACCTCGGCGGCGATGATCGACTGCACGACCGCCGACAGGGTCGAGTCGCCCGTCGTCAGCGGATCGTAGTAGTCGAAGTCGGCGAGCTTCTCCTCGTCGGTGAAGTGGTCGCCCTGCAGGAGCAGCGCCAGCACGACGTCCGCCTGCTTGAGCACCTGGAACCGGTAGATGACGAGCGGGTGGAAGTGCAGGAGCAGCGGGAGGTGCTCGGGCGGGGTGTGGTCGAGGTCCCACAGCTCCTTCTCGAGGAACTGGGCGTCCTGCGGGTGGATGCCGAGCCGCTTGTCGAAGGGGATGTGCATGTGCTCGGCGGCGCGCTGCCACTCGCGGACCTCGGCATCGTCGAGCGAGAGCCGCGTGACCAGGCGTTCGAAGGAGGCCGGATCGTCCTCGCGGAGGCGCTCCACGGCCTCGACGGCCGACAGCAGGTTCGACCGCGCCATGACGTTGGTGTAGAGGTTGTCGTTCACGACGGTCGTGTACTCGTCGGGCCCCGTGACCCCGTAGATGTGGAACGAGTCCTTGCCGTTCGCGCGCCAGAAGCCCAGGTCGGCCCACATGCGCGCCGTCTCCACGAAGATGTCGACGGCTCCGCGGGCGAGGAAGTCCTCATCCCCCGTCGCCGCGACGTACTGCCGCAGCGCATAGGAGATGTCGGCGTCGATGTGGTACTGCGCCGTGCCGGCCGCGTAGTACGCGGACGACTCGAGCCCGTTGATCGTGCGCCACGGGAACAGGGCGCCGTGCTGGTTGAGCTCGGTCGCGCGGGAGCGGGCGGCGTCGAGCATGTTCTGACGGAACCGGAGGGCGTTCCGCGCGACGAGCGGTGCCGTGTAGCTGAGGAACGGGAGGACATAGACCTCGGTGTCCCAGAAGTAGTGGCCGCCGTACCCGGAGCCGGACACGCCCTTCGCCGCGACACCGCCGCCGTCCGTGCGTGCCGACGCCTGCGCCAGCTGGAAGAGGTTCCACCGGGTCGCCTGCTGGATGGCCGGCTGTCCGTGGACCTCGACGTCGGAGCGCGCCCAGAAGTCCTCGAGCCACAGCTCCTGGTTGCGGATCGCCGATTCGATGCCGTTCTCAGCGGAACGGTCGAGCGTGCGGGCGCAGCGGTCGGCGAGTTCCTTCGGCGGGACGGCGTTGGACGTGTGGTAGCTGATGATCTTGGTGAGCTTCGTGGGCACGCCCGCGCGGCCGCGGATCGTGTACACGTGCTTCGCGAGGTCGGCCTCGATGTGCGTCGAGACCTCGTATTCGTTCTCGGTCTCGATCGTGTGGTCGGCGCCGGCCACGATCGTCATGCCGGAGTTCGTCGTCTGGTACCCGAGCATCGCGCGCGGACCGTCGATGAGCTTGTACCGCGGCTGCAGCACCCGCTCGGTGAGGGACTCCGCCTTGCGCGGGTCACCCATCCCCGGCTCAGGTGCGTTCGTGAGGTAGTCGTCCTGACGGTCCTGCCGGTTGATGATCTGGCTGGAGAGCACGAGCGACGCGTCCGCGTCGAGCAACGTGACCTCGTAGTCGAGGACCGCGAGATGGCGGTCGGTGAAGGACACCATGCGACGGGAGCGGATGTGGACCCGCTTGCCCGAGGGCGTCCGCCATTCGAGTTCACGGCTGAGGACACCGGTCTTGAAGTCGAGGCGACGCTCGAAGCTCAGGAGGTCGGCGTCGTTGAGGATCAAGGGCTCGTCGTCGACGTAGAGGCGCACGACCTTCGTGTCGGGCGCGTTGACGATCGTCTGACCGACGCGGGCGAAGCCGAACGCCTCCTCGGCGTGACGGATCGGCCAGGTCTCGTGGAACCCGTTGATGAACGTGCCGTGGACGTGGCCGTCGCGGCCCTCCTCGACGTTGCCGCGGAAGCCGAGGTAGCCGTTGCCGAGCGCGAACAGGGTCTCGGTCGTGCCCTCGTCGTCCGCGTCGACATGGGTCTCGACGAGCGCCCAGTCGTCGAGCGGGAACCGGTGACGGTCGAGCGGGTCGCTGGTGATGTGGTTCATGCCTGGTCCTCGGAGGAGTCGTGGGGTGCCGTGAAGGTCTGGGAGTCGGCCGGATCGTCCGGCCCCGCTGTTCGCGAGGCCGACCGCAGTGGGTCGACGAGCTCGTCGAGGTCGTCGACCACGATGTCGGCTCCCGCGTCGATGAGCGCCTGGTGCCCGATGCCGCGGTCGACGCCGAGTACGAGACCGAAGTCGCCACGTCGACCGGCCTCTACCCCGGAGTGCGCGTCCTCGACGACGACGCATTCAGACGGCGCGTAACCGAGCAGACGACCGGCCGCGACGTAGGTGTCCGGCGCGGGCTTGCCGGCGATCCCCTCACGCGCGGCGACGACGCCGTCCATCACGACCGGGAACCGCTCACGGAGTCCTGCCGCTCGGAGGACGACCTCGGCGTTCTTGGAACTCGACACCACGGCGACCGCGAGCCCTGCCTCCTCGACCGTGTCGAGGAAGGTCGACGATCCCGGGTACGCGGCGATTCCGTCCGCTTCCAGGACGGCCGTGAACACCGAGTTCTTCCGGTTGCCGAGACCGCACACGGTCTCCAGCTCAGGCGCGTCGGTCGGCGAACCCTCGGGGAGCGTGATGCCGCGTGACGCGAGCATCGCGCGCACCCCGTCGTACCGCGGCTTGCCGTCGATGTACCGGAAGTAGTCGGCGTCGGTGTACGGCTCGGCGATCCCGTGGGCGACGAGCTCGTCGGTGAAGAGCTTCGCCCAGGCGTGCATGTGGATCTCGGCGGTCGGGGTGATGACGCCGTCGAGGTCGAACAGCACCGCCCGGCAGCCGAGGAGCCGCGAGGCCGCCTCGTCGAGGGTCAGGACGTCGTTCGATGGCGCGTTGATCGGCTGGGTCACGGTGCACGGTCCTCGTCGGTTTGGGGGAAGAGGTGGACAGTGGAACGGAAGCTGCTGCGGACCGGTGGGGCGGCCGCGCAGACCCAGCCTAGGAGAGTTTGGCCACCACGTCGTACACGCGGTCGATACCGGCGTGGACCGGGAAGTGGTGGTTGCCCACGAACAGCCCGTCCTCGTGGATCTTGTCGGCGGCGGGGAGTTCGGCCGGGACCTTCGCGTCGAGGTACTTCATGACCGGGTTCTTCGTGAAGTTGCCCGCCACGATGGGCCGTGACTCGATCCCCTCGGCAGCGAACGCCTGCACGACCTCCTTGCGTCGGCCGGCGAGCGCGCCCTCGAGCACGAGGGAGAAGCCGAACCAGCTGCTCTCGCCCTGCTCGCGCTGGATGCGCACGGAATCGAGGTCGGCGAAGCGTTCCGTCCAGTACACGGCGTTCTCCCGACGACCCGCGATGAGCTGTGGGACCTTCTGGATCTGCTCGATGCCGATCGCGCCGGACATCTCGAGCGGACGGACGTTGTAACCGGGAAGGACGAAGCGGAAGAGGTCGTCCCACTCGTCGCCCGACTTGTCGTGGACGGCGTTCTGCTCGGGGAGTCCACGGGTCCAGCCGTGGGCCCGCAGCGAGATGAGCATCTGCGCCGTGGCCTCGTCGTCCGTCAGGATCATCCCGCCTTCCATCGTCGAGATGTGGTGGGAGAAGAAGGCGCTGAACGTGCCCATCGCTCCGACCGTTCCGGCGAACCGACCGTCGTCCTTCGCGCCGAGCGACTCGCAGTTGTCCTCCAGCAGGAGGAGACCGTGACGTTCGGCGAGTGCCGTGAGCGCCGCGAAGTCGTTCGGGTTGCCGAGGAGGTTGACCGCGAAGATCGCCTTGGTGCGCGGGGTGATGGCGGCCTCGG
The DNA here is from genome assembly GCF_014841225.1 of Plantibacter sp. CFBP 8804. Classification (NCBI taxonomy): domain Bacteria; kingdom Bacillati; phylum Actinomycetota; class Actinomycetes; order Micrococcales; family Microbacteriaceae; genus Plantibacter; species Plantibacter sp. CFBP 8804. The sequence goes on along the minus strand of NZ_JACYTU010000002.1, from coordinate 267,915 downwards.
CGAGCGACAGGTCCAGGTTGAGGGTGTCGACGTCGATGTCGACGAAGCTCGGGATGAGGCCGTACTGCTGGAGGGGGTAGTAGGTGGTGGCCCACGACACGGCGGGCACCAGGACCTCGTCGCCCGCCTGCAGGTCGACCCGGTCGTCGAGGACGGCTGCGGCGATCGCGAGGAGGTTCGCGCTCGACCCGGAGTTGACCATGACGCCGAACCCGGCGCCGAACGCACCGGCGAAATCGCGCTCGAACTGCGCGACGAGCGGACCCATGGTGAAGCGGCCGCTGTCGACGACGCGCTGGATGGCGGCGTACTCCGCGGCATCCCAGGAGGAGGTGGCGAGGGGGAAACCGGAGTCGAAAGTGTCGTCGGTCATGCTGTCTGTGGCTCCTGAGCTGCGAGGTAGGCGTGGTAGCTCGCGGCGACGCCGGCCGCGAGCGGGGTGGTGGGGTTCCAGCCGAGCGCACGGGCGGCGGCCGAATCGAGCAGGCGCTGGTGCACGCCGGAAGGCTTGGTGGCGTCGTACCGGAAGTGACCGGTGAAGCCGGCGGCGCGACCGGCTGCTTCGTAGTACTCGGTGATGCTGTGGTCGACACCCGGCCCGAGGTTGAGCGTGACGGGCCATGCGTCGAGTGAGCCGAGCTGCGTGACGAGCCACGCCGCGAGATCGGGCGTGTAGGTGAATTCGCGTCGGGCGGTGCCGTCACCCCAGACCTCGACCTCGTCGGAGCCGCTCGTCACGGCGGCGTGCACCTTACCGAGGGCGGCGGCGATGAGGTGCGCCTGACCGTGGGTGTAGTCGTCGCCCGGGCCGTAGAGGTTCGACGGCACTGCTGCGCGATAGGCGAACCCGTACTGCCGACTCGCGTACTCGCAGAGCTTCGTCCCGGCGATCTTCGCGAGCGCATATCCCTCGTTCGCGCCCTCCAGCGTGCCGCTGAGGAGCGCGCCCTCACCGATCGGCTGTGGGAGCCCCTCGGGGTAGATCGCCGCGCTCGACACGTAGAGCAGCTCGGGGACGCCGGCGTCGATCGCGCCTCGGATGACCGAGGTGTCGATCAGGAGGTTGTCGAGCAGGAAGTCGGTGGGACGCTGCAGCTTCGCCTGGATGCCGGCTACCTTCGCGGCGGCGTGCACGATCGCGTCCGGCGACGTGCGCCCGATGAGGGCGGCGACGGCGGCACGATCGGTGAGGTCGGCGTCCGCGCGCGTCGCCACGATCAGTTCGTCGGCGGCGCGGAGCGTGGGCCAGACCTCGGCGATGCTCGAACCGAGCATGCCGGCACCACCCGTGAGGAGGACGCGCACCGCGCCTAGACCTCCGCGGTGTCGATGTAGGGCTTGCCCGACGCCTCGAGCTCGGCGACGTCGGAGTCGACCATGATCTGCGCGAGGCGCGGTGGCAGCACCTTCGGGGTCCAGCCGAGGACCGACTCGGCCTTCGCATAGTCGCCGATCAGCGCGTCGACCTCGGTGGGACGGAGGTAGCGCTCATCGAACTTGACGTACTTCTCCCAGTCGAGGTCGAGCCGCTCGAAGGAGAACTGGAGGAAGTCCTTGACCGTGTACGCGGTGTTGGTGGCGAGGACGAAGTCGGTCGGTTCGTCGGCCTGCAGCATCCGCCACATGCCCTCGACGTAGTCGGGCGCGTAGCCCCAGTCGCGGACGGCGTCGAGGTTGCCCATGTACAGGAAGTCCTGCTGGCCGGCGGCGATGCGCGCGGCGGCACGGGTGATCTTGCGGGTCACGAAGGTGCCACCACGCCGCGGCGACTCGTGGTTGAACAGGATGCCGTTGACCGCGAACATGCCGTAGGCCTCACGGTAGTTCCGGGTGATCCAGTAGGAGTAGACCTTCGCGACGCCGTAGGGCGAACGCGGGTAGAACGGGGTCTCCTCGTTCTGCGGCGGTGGCGTCGCACCGAACATCTCGGAGCTCGACGCCTGGTAGAAGCGGCAGTGGAGACCGATCTGGCGGATGGCCTCGAGGAGACGGACCGTCCCGATGCCGGTCGTGTCGCCCGTGTACTCGGGCTCGTCGAAGCTGACGCGCACGTGGGACTGGGCGGCGAGGTTGTAGACCTCGTCGGGCTGGATCTCGGCGAGCAGTGTTGCGAGGCGCGAGCCGTCGGCCAGATCGGCGAAATGCAACTGGAGTCGGGGCGAACCGTCGTGGGTCGTCTCGGGGTCGTAGATGTGGTCGATCCGGCCGGTGTTGAAGGTGGACGCGCGCCGCACGAAGCCGTGCACCTCGTACCCCTTCGACAACAGGAGTTCTGCGAGGTAGCTGCCGTCCTGGCCGGTGATACCGGTGATGACGGCCTTCTTGACGGGGGCTGGCGTCGTGGGAGCCGGCGTCACAGGGGTTTCAGTCATGGGGTTCCGCTCTGGATCGAATCGTGTGGTCGGGCCGGGCGTTCTTTCGAGGAATGCCGCACTGCCCGAGAAACGTTGCTAGCTTACCCGAGTGACGCTCGACATCATGATGCCCTTCTACGGACGCTTCGACCACTTCAGGGTCGCCGTCGAAAGCGTGCTCGCCCAGACCGATCAGGACTGGAGACTCGTCATCGTCGACGACGTCTACCCGGACCTCGCACCTGGTGAGTGGGCGAGGTCGCTCGGCGATCCGAGGATCGAGGTCTTGCGCAACGCCGAGAACCTGGGGGTCAGCCGCAACTTCGACCGGTGCATCGACCTCGCCACAGCCGATCGTTGTGTGCTCATGGGCTGTGACGACGAACTCCTCCCGGACTTCGTCGCCCGCATGTCCGTCCTTGCCACCGAGTTCCCGGAAGCCGATCTGATCCAGCCGGGCGTCGAGGTGATCGACGAGGACGGACACCTCGTACGGCCGGTGGGTGACCGGGTGAAGGCGCTGCTGCGCCCCCGTGGCCCGAAACCGGAGCTGCTGTCCGGCCAACGTCTGACGACCAGCCTCCTCCGCGGCAACTGGGCGTACTTCCCGTCGGTCAGCTGGAAGGTCGCGACGGTGCGACGCTTCGGATTCCGGCACGACCTCCAAGTCGTTCAAGATCTCGCGCTCATGATGGAGATCTTCCGGAACGGCGGATCACTCGTCGTCGACGACGTTCCCGTCTTCCGGTACCGGCGACACACCGGGAGCGTGTCGTCCTACACGGCGGTCGACGGACGGCGTTTCCAACAGGAGCGTCAGGTCTTCGCCGAAGAGTCGGAGCGGCAGCGCGCACTCGGCTGGACGAAATCGGCCCGGGTCGCGCGAACACACCTCACCTCTCGCCTGAACGCGATCCTCCAGCTCCCGAAGGCACTGTCGGCGAAGGATCGCGCCGGCCTCAAAGTCCTCCGCACCCACATCCTCTCCTGACGTCCGACGCTGGTGGATCGCCACGGCTGAGTAGGATTGGCGGCATGGCCACGCTTCTCAACCGAACCCTCATCGTCATGCCTGCGCTCAACGAGGAGGCCTCGGTCGGAGACGTCGTGCGCGAGGTGCACCGGAAACTGCCCGGTGTCTCAGTGCTCGTGGTGAACGACGGCTCGACGGACGACACCACGCTCGTGGCCTCCGCCGCCGGTGCTGCGGTGATCGAGCTACCGTTCAACCTCGGGGTGGGCGGCGCGATGCGCGCCGGCTTCAAGTACGCCATCGCGAACGGCTACCGCAACGTGGTGCAGGTCGACTCCGACGGCCAGCACGACCCGGAGGGTGTCGTCCGACTCGTGGAGGAGCTCGAGACGGCCGACCTCGTGCTCGGTGCCCGATTCGCCGGCGAGGGCGACTACGAGGTGCGAGGACCGCGTAAGTGGGCGATGGTCGTGCTCTCCGGCGTACTCAGCCGGATCGCCCACACCCGCCTCTCCGACACGACGAGCGGGTTCCGCGCGACGGGACCACGCGCCGTGCGTCTCTTCGCCGAGCACTACCCCGCTGAGTACCTCGGCGACACGATCGAGTCACTCGTGATCGCCGCACGCGCCGGATGTGTCATCAGGCAGGTACCCGTCGCCATGCGTCCGCGCGCCGGTGGCACTCCGTCCCACAACCCGGTCAAGGCGGCGAAATATCTGGCGAGGGCCGGACTCGCGCTCGCCTTCGCCCTGATCCGACCGCCGGTACCGTTGAAGGGCGAAGGAGAGGTGGTGACGGCATGATGCCGCTCGGTACCTACATCCTCGGCATCGTCGGAGCGCTCCTCACCCTCGGGATCGTCATCGAGATGCTCCGCCGCCGCTCCCTGCGCGAGCGGCACGCCGTCTGGTGGCTGATCGCCGGTCTCCTGGCGCTCGTCATCGGCGTCTTCCCGCAAGTCCTCGTCTGGGCGGCTCAGCTCATCGGCGTCGAGATCCCGACCAACCTCGTCTTCTTCGTCAGCATCTTCATCCTGTTCCTCGTCAGTATCCAGCACAGTTCGGAGCTCACCACGCTCGAACAACGTTCCCGCACGCTCGCCGAGGAGAGCGCACTCCAAGACCTGCGGATCAGGGAACTGGAACGGCGACTGGGCGAGCTGCAGCGGGACGACGGGTCCCGCGAAGCCTGAGCCTCGCGATCGGCTGGTCGACGAACCACCACAACCCGTAGCCGAAGGCGACCGAGACCGCGGCGGTGCAGAGGATGCTCGGGATCCAGTCGAGTTCGGGGTTGCCGTGGATGAGCAGCTGCTGGACGGGGAAGCCGATCAGGAAGATCCCGTAGCTCGGGTCGCCGAACCGACCGAGGGAACGCAGCACCGGGATCGGGCGTGATCCGAGGTACACCAGCAGGTAGGGCACCGTCACGTGCGCGACCGGCCAGGTGAGGTCGGGGACGACGACCATCACGATGGCGAGGATCGAACCAGCCGTCAGCGCCGCCGGACCCCGCAGGGGCAGCCGCCACTCACGGATGGCCGCTCCCGCGCTGAAGAACGCCCCGACCCGCAGGATGTCGTGGGTGAAGTTGCCCCAGACGATCCCGTCCGTGTCCACGGCTTCGAGCACCGGCGCGAGCCAGCACACGACGACCATGCCCGACCAGGTCGCGGCTCGCAGGCCCCGCAGCGGAATACTCCCGACGACGGGCACGAGCAGGTACAACACGAACAGAGGGCCGATCGACCAGAGCGCGCCGTTCACGGCGACCGGGTACGGGTTCGACTCGAAGACGCCCGGGAGGACGTAGTTCGGGAGGAGCGTGAGGTTGTCGGCGAGGAACACGAGCGTCTGGGGATGGCCGAGGTATTCCCCGGGCGGCAGGGCGGTCGCCGCCAGACCGATGCCGAGGACTGTGACGAGCAGCGCGACGAACAGACCCGGGAAGACCCGCAGGACCCGGGCGGCGACGTAACGCACCAAACGGGGGCGCCGCTCCCACGCAGCTGGCAGGAGGAACCCCGACACGACGAAGAACACCCACAGACCGAGCGCGGGGAGGTCGTCCATTCCGACCGGGCCGAACGGCGAGATGGCGTCGTCGAGGACGATCAGTGAGTGCCGCACCAGGACCACGAGCGCAGCGATGATCCGCAACCCGGCGAAGCTGTTCCCGGTCACGCACGCTCTCGCGGACGGCGGAGGAGCGCGACGGCGTGGACGACGAGGCCCGTCAGCGGTCCGATGGTGAGCGCGAGCAGCGTCCGCTCATGCAGCCCGAGAGGCAGGGCGAGCGCGGCGACGAGGACGAGCGCGGCAGCGACCCAGCCGGCACTGAACGCCCCGTGCTGGGAGCGGGACAAGGTGGCGGAGCCCGTGACGCAGAGGACGCCGACCAGCCCGGCGGTCGCGATGAGCAACCCGATCGTCCCCCCGGCGAGCACCTCGTCGCGGCCGAAGAGCACGCCGAGCGCCCAGGGCCCGAGCCACCAACCGAGGAGGCCCAACAATCCGGCGGCGGCGAGGACCAGGACACCCAGTTTGACCACCCAGCTGAGGACCGCCTCGGCATGCGACCGGAAGACGATCACCAGGTAGCTCTGCAAGGCGAGGACGACGATGACGATCGGTGCGCGCGTCAAGGTGATGGCGTACGTCAGTGAACCGAACGCGTCGGGCGAGACCGTGTCGCCGGTCGCCTGGATCACGAGCGGCAGACCACTCACCATGATCCCGGTCGCGGTCGACGCCACGACCGTGCGCAAGACGTTCCAAGTGAGCGGTCTCGGGCCGACGTCGATCGTGAAGCGACCGATCACCCCGGATCGGACGAACGGCCAGAGCAGGATCGGAGTCAGGACGAACGGTGCGACGACACCCCAGGCGAGGACATGGACGTCGTCGGTCGAGAGCAACATCACCCCGACGATCGCGAAGCGCAGGACGCCGTCGACGATGGTGAACGCTGCCACGGACGTCCACATGGCCAGTCCATACAAGACGCCGGCGGTGGCTGCCACGATCACGTAGGCCGAGAGGCCGATCACGAGCGGCAGGACGAGCGACCATCCGTCATCCGGGAACACCGTGCCGACCCACAACCAGGCGGACGCAGTGACCACCGCTGCGACGAGCACAGCCGCGACCACGGCGAAGTTGCGCACGACGGGCGCGCGCCTCGGAGCCGTCGCGGCACGGGTATCGACCGGACGCGATGCTCTGGCAACCTCCTGTTGCACACCGGAGAGCGCGCTGACCAACAGGTACAGCGCAGACCAGAACACGGAGAAGGGGGCGTACAGGGCGGTTCCGAGTGCCGCACCGGCGAGGAGCTGGAGGACGTATCCGGCACCGCCACCGATCGCGGTCGCAGCGAGGATGAGGACGGCCCCGTTCGGCCCGCGGCGTGCTGCTGCCGGGGGCGGAACGTCGCTAGCGCCGGAAATCCGAGCCTCCGTACCGCGCGGTCGGATCGAGGGGCGGGACACGCATGAGGTCGTCCCTTCATCTCGGAGCATGGCCCTCCGATCGTACAAGACGGTCGGCGGTTACCAGTCGCCCGAGGGCCGTACGGACCCCGAGACGGCTTCGGGCTCGCCGTGTCCGGGGCGGGCCTCGCGAACCGCCCTCCGGTCACCGGCCGCCCAGGCATGCCGACGGTAGGATGACTGACGGCTGCGATTCCGCGCGCGGACGGCGCCGCCGTTCGCTCGCCACCGATTGGACCGGACCTCCATGGCCTCGCCCCTCACCTCGTCCCCGACCTCGATGGAGACGACGCACCGTTGGGAGCAGCGTCGCTGGCTCACCTTCCTGGTCGCATTCATCGCCGTCCTCGTGCCGAGCATGCTCTGGGCGCTGGCCTCTCCGATCGGCTCGGTCCCGGATGAACCGTCCCACGCGATCAAGGCGGCAGCTGTGGCCCGCGGAGAACTTGTACCCGGCCCCTGGGCCGGAAACCCGACCCTGACGGCCGCGACCGTCCCCGAGAACATCGCGAACGCTCACGACCTCGTCTGTTTCGCATTCAAACCCGAGGTCACCGCCGACTGTCAGCTCCCGGTCCGCAACACCGACCAGACGCTCGTCACGACCGGCACGTCCGCAGGGCTCAACAGTCCCGTCTTCTACGTACTCGTCGGCTGGCCGTCATTGTTCCTCACCGGCGACGCCGCCTTCTTCGGCATGCGGATCGCCGGCGCGGTCCTCTGCGCGATGGCACTGGGGATCATGTTCATGCAGTTGACCCTGCTCCCCCGATTCCGATGGGCGGTCGCGGGAGCAGCAATCGCGGTCACCCCGATGGTCGTCTACCTCGCGGGGTCGATCAACCCCAACGGTCTCGAGGTCGCGGCCGCCGGTGGGCTCTTCGCCACCCTGCTCGCCACGTTCCGAGGGCGGCAGGTCGGCCGCCGCCTCGTCGAGCAAGCCGGCTTCGCGCTGCTCACCGCGTCATTCCTGATCAGCACGAGGAGCATCTCGCTGCTCTGGTTGCTCGTGATCGCCCTCGTCGCCATGCTGCTCGGCGAGCGCGACCGGATCCTGCGTCTGTTCCGCACGCCGATCGCATGGGCGCTCGTCCTCGCGCTCGGGGTCGTCGGGATCGCCTCGGTGCTCTGGTACCTGAACCCGCCGACCCTCGCCGCGCAGACGCCTCCCTCCGCGGTCAGCCCGGTGAGCCTCGCGTTCGTGTTCCTGTTCACCGAGCTCCAGACCGTCGATTTCCTGTTCGGGATGGTCGGCGTGTTCGGCTGGGTCGACACGAGCGCTCCATCGCTGACGATCGCCGCCTGGACGAGCTGTATCACCCTGCTCGTGGCCGTCGCCCTGCTCTGGGGCAAACGGAGCACGAAGTGGGCGATCTGGGTGTTGCTCGCCGTCTGCATCCTGGTCCCCGGCATCACCCAGGTGGCCGTCTATGCGCAGCACGGGTTCATCTGGCAGGGCCGCTACATGCTCGCCATCTTCATCTGCCTCCTCATCGCCGCCGGTGTCGCCCTCGACGACGCCGGTCTCGGTGCAGACGGCCGGGTTCGCCACTTCGTCACCGGCGCCTACGCGTTCCTCTTCCTCGGCCATCTTCTGGCGTTCGTCATGGTCCTGCGCCGGTACATCGTCGGCGCGAACGGCAGCTTGTCGGACATGGTCTTCACTGACGGCTGGGAGCCGCCGTTCGGCTGGAAGACGCTGGCCATCATCTTCCTGGTCGATTCGGTCCTCACGGTGGTGTTGCTCAGACGCGTCTTCGTCCGCTCAGCAGGCGCGGAGATCACCCGTGACGACCAGCTGGTGACTCCCGCCGAGCGCCTTGAGACCGCGGAGATCGAGCGCTTGGAGCCCTCCCCTGTCGTGCGCACGGACACGTCCGGTTGACGAGCCCGGCCGACGCGGTCGCTCCGGATCCTGACGAACCGGCTCTGTCCCGTGGGATCGCGTTGACGTGTCGTCCTCGCCGGTGTCAGCTCGCTGGCACGACCGAGTAGATGAAGAAGGTCGACGGTCCCTGTCGAACGGTCTTCAATCGCTCGACGCATGGCTGCTGGATGTCGAACTCCGACAACACGTAGCTCACGTGCTGCTGGGCGAACGAATAGCAGGAGTCGAAGATCATCCGGATCTGGTCCTCGCTGGGATTGAACGGGTCGGGTGGTCCGTCGCCGACACCCCAAGCGATGTTCGCGAGGCGGTTCCAGGCTCGCTCACGCTCCCCGGTCGGGTCGATCTGTTTCCACATCTGCTCAGACGGAGCACCCTGCACGCCGTTGTAGGACGGTAAGCCCGATTGAAGGAGGGTGATCCCGAGGAGCGGCGTGTTTCCTGCACCGACCCAATAGCCGGGTCGCTCCGCGTCGATCTGCTGCATCGTCTTCACGAGCGTCGTCTCGTTCAGGTCGTAGACCCCGGCATAGACGGGGTTCACCCCGCCTCCCACACCGAGCATGACCAGCAGGAGCGCGGCGGACCCGAGAGCCGGCAGACGCACCGCGATCAGGACGACGGCCACGGTCGTGGCGAGCACCGCCGCGATCCAGAACCAACTCGATGTCAGCGGCGTGTGCAGCGGCACGAGGTATGCCGCAACGACACCGGATGCACCGAGGCAGAGCGCACCCGCGATCGCCGCGGTCCAGCGGGGGAATCGCGCATGACCGCTGGAGCGCCGTTCGTCGGCGCGAAGCACCGTCAAACCGATCAGCACGACAGACAGCATGCCGAACGCGAACCGCATGCGCTGCGACGGGACCCGATCGAGCATCAGCAGGTGGGCGATCGCATCCCACCCCGGCACGAACAGGTAGGCCATGAGCAGGGCGGTCAGCGCAAGCAGGAGGAGCGTCATCCAGTCGACGGGGAGACGCCGCCGGTGGCGATCCACCAGGCCCCAGAGCAGCGGAATCGCGAGGAACAGTCCCGCCAGCACGAACGTCGAGGCCTCGGACGCGTTCGCGCCGAGGGGCTGCCCCTCTGCAGGTCCGAGCCCGCGCGAGAACGGCCCGCCGAAGAGAGCCAGGAGACCTTGACCGCCGGCCGCGCCGGTGGGTTCCAGCCGAGCACCCGGGTAGACCGTCGAGGTGAAGCCTCGGATGGTGTCCAGGCGTGTGACAATCCACGCCGCGAGTACGAGGGCCGCGCCGACTCCGCCGATGAAGATCCCTCGCAACGAGGCGAGACGGCGCCACACGCCGATGGTGACGGTCGTGTCTCTGGTGAGCACCGCTCCGACGCAGAACGCCAGCGCAACGAGGGTCACCGGAAGGATGAAGGGAACGTAGACCGTCATGCCGACGGTCACCGCCACGTACCCGACGAGTACCGGCAGGATGACCTTGGGTAGGCGCCGCCGAGTTCGCAGGAGCCAGATCGTGGCCCCCATCAGCAGGAACGCCCAAGCTGCCGGCCAAAAGGTGTTCGGCCCGAACCACCACTGGAAGAACGGCGAGAAGAAGAAGCCGACCGATACCAGCCCGGCCGTGACGGGTCTGCGTGGAAGCAGCGTCACCAGGAAGAAGTAACACCCGGCGACGAGCGCGAGGGCAGGGAGCCACCACTTCACCGCCATGGCGTTGTCGAGGGGCAGGAAGGAGAACCCGAGGAGATGCGGTCGGAACGCGACTGACCAGTCGTGGCTCGGCAGGTCCTGCAGCACCGTGACGTCCGTGCCGCCCGGGAAGTTGTGGTTCTCGGTCGGAAGACCTTGCTCGACCTGCGAGATCACCCACGAGTTGTTGACCCCCCACTCGTCACTGCGAATGGCCTGCGGCGTCCCGGCGAGGAGGTTGGGGTCCGGCTTCGAGTTGTACGAAGCGTTCAGGATGCCGGAGGAGCTCCCGGTGATGCCCCCAGCGACGAGACCGAGGAAGATGACCGCCAGCGCGACGAGCGGGATGACGAGGACGCGGAGGTTGGGCAGGCCGTCGACATCCGGCTCCCATGATCTCCGGATACGCGCTGACATGGAACGAGGTACTGAAGGAGTCATGGCCTGTCCAGCGTACCCGCTGACCACGGCTGGGGCGGGCGACAGGCTCGTCGCCCGCCCCTCACGCGACTGGACCGTCGGCGAACAGCCCGGCGAACGGGTAGTTCACGTCGAGGTAGTTGGACGAGGTCCCGCCCAACTCCGCGAAGCGGGCCATCGAGGAGATCGGTCGCTTCGTCCCGGCATCCAGATAGTAGATCGTGCCGTTCGGCGTCCGCATGAACCTGCCGGCATCGTTCCCGATGGGGCGAGGCTGACAGTTGATCGCGGACAAGGTCACGTAGGTGACTGCCGGGTAGAGCGCCTTGAGTTCGGGCGTCAGCTTGTGCATCTTGCCACCCGCCGAGACGTAGTCCACGCCATTGCACGTCACGCCGTACTGGAGGTTCGGCGAAGTGGCGTAGGCGTCGAGCTGTGCCTGTGGGATGAAGTCGACACCCGAGATACCGATCGCGTTGGTGTACTCGAAGCTGGACACGGGCACCTTGGTCTTCGTGCCGTCGATCAGGAAGACCGCTGCGCTCTCAGGCGAGCGGACGAGGGTTCCCGGCGCCAGCACCGGGTTGCCCTGCGGTACCTGGCCGAGGACGTTCGGCGCGACGCTGATCCACGACGGCGACGTGGTGTTCTGCGTCGAGGTCAAGGCCAACCACGACGCGAACGGCCGGAGTATGCCGTCGGCGACCAGGTACACGGCGCCGGTGTTGCCGGTCACGGTGCTGCCCTCTCCGATGGTCCCCAGCGCAGGGTAGCTGTTCACGAAGTCCTGCGAGGCGGGCACGGTCGCGATCGGAGTTCCGACACTCCACGCATAGCGCCCATCCGTGCTCAGCACCTGAGCGGCCCCACCCGGCGCCGCGACGGCACCCGGGAACGTCCCGCCGGTGACGACCCGATCGTAGTTCCGAGGCCAGAGCGCGCTGCCCGACTTCGCGGGGAGTCCGAGCGAAACCGTTGCGTTTCCCTGCACCGGGTACTTCGTGGCGCCCGAGACGAACGAGTACCCACCCGTTCCGCGGCTGCCCAGATAGATCGAGTCGCGCAGGATCGGCGCTCCGTCCGCGAGGTTCGCGACTCCGGCCTCGGTCAGGACGATCAGGTCGGCGGGGATGCCGGCGAGAGCCTGCGCGGTCGCATCGACGATCTCGCGCTTGGTACCACGAGTGACGTAGTACCGGGCGCCTGCCGTGGTGGCGTACACCGGCGTCACCCTGGCCGCCGGTTCCACGAACAGGGCGATCTGTGCATCGGTGAGCTGGGTGTATCCGGCTGTCGTGCAGGACCCGCCGTAATCGAGCACCATCTCACAACTCGTGAAGCCGACCCTGAGTCCGGCGTCGACGAGGTAGATCGCCCCACTCGGTGCTCGGACGATGCGTGTCGCGTTCCCAACCGTCGTGTAGCGGTCGAGGTAGGCCTGCGACACGGTCGCGACGCCGCCGAGGGAGGCGAAGGCGGAGAGCGTCGCCTGGTCGGGAACGTAGTACTTCTGGTCGCCTGCGACCAGGTAGATCGCGGCGGAAGCCGCCGACTTCACGAGGCTGCTACCGCCCGTGGTGGAGCCGAACCAGTCGGTGTAGAGCCGCCAGAAGTTGCGGTTGCCGTAGGCGCCGCAGCCGTCGCCCGAGCCGTAGAGGTTGGCGAGAGCCGACGCGTTCGGCTGATACGGCGTGTAGTTGTACAGTCCGGCCGTCGCGTAGTTCTGGATGAACACCGAGCTCGAGCCGCACGCAGCGTTCGGGTTGTATCGAACCGCGTTGATCCGGCCCGGCACGTGATTCCAACGCGTCGGGTTGGCCTGATAGTTCTTGAACTGCAGCGCGGCCGCGTAGACCTGGTTGAAGAACCCGTAGTAGTTGGTATCGCAGTCGGCGGTGTCGGGGCAGCCGTAGCCCATCGCTGAACGGTACTGACGCGCGCTCGGCCAGTCGTCGGTGATGAGACTCTGCTCCTTCTCCAGCATCACGATGAGGACCTTTTGACTGATTCCGCAGGCCGCACCCACCTTCGCGATGATGCTCGCAGCAGACTCGCGCCCGGAACCCGCATACGCCGCGCAGCGACCGGCGACGGCGGCTCGGCTGGCCGTGGCCTCGGCGAAGTCTTTGAGACAGGTGTACCCAGCTCGACATCCGGGCCGCGCTGCGTTGAGGAAGTTCTGCACCTCGCCGGCGTTCATGGTGCCGCCGTCGTAGAACAGCGAGTCGCTGATGATGTTCCCCGCCTGGAAGTCCCGGCCGTCAGCGGCGGAAGCGCTCGGTGCGGCGACGGGGGCGATGGTCAAGACGCCGGCGATCAGGGCGATCGCGGCAAGGATCGCGGGAAAACGCAAGCGCCTCATGGCACCTCCACGGTGAGAGCGGTCGAGACCAGGGTGTCGATCGAATCGGATGAATAACTGAGGACGACCGACCAGGTGCCGGACGGGAGCTGGGCGAGCGGGACCTGGACGGTCCCGCAGGACGTGGTGCTGGAGTCGGCGACACCCTCGCTGGACACCGCGACGGGCGCGGCCGTGCCGGTGAAGGTGAACGTGCACGCGCCACCGTTCTCGAGGACGCCCTGGATGTAACCGCCTGCGGACACGTTGACCCCGTCGACGTCGACGCCGACGTAACTGACGACCGCATCGGCGGTCACGGGGCTGGGCGTCTCGGTCTTCTCCGGCGGCGGGGTGACCCCTGGTGCGATGCTCGTGGCGCTTCCGGATGGCTTCGGGCCCGTTCCCGGGTCGGTGCATCCACTGAGGAGACCGAGCACGGCGGCGACCACGGCCACACGCACTACGACGGTCCTTCGTCCAGCCGCCATCGTCTCCCCGATCATCTCGCAGGGCGGTTACCCCCGTTCAGGGTAGCGGTACCTGTGAGGTCAATGCGACACATGAGGTTATCGGCGTGGCTGAGGGAGAATCCAGCGAACAGGTGCTGGCTTCCTCAGGCGGAACGCTCGAGCTCCTCATAGGTCGCCCTGACGCCGTCGTCGAGCGCGATCGTCGGGGGTTCACCGAACTCGGCCACGTAGCGGGCCACGTCGAGCACCACCCGATCGACGAAGGTCGCCGGCGCAGGCCGATCCTCGATGGCGAAGTCGATTCCGGTGACGCGGCGGAGCGATTCGAAGACCTCGTTCACCGAGTACCCCCGCCCGCTGCCGATGTTGTAGAGGTCGTGTTCGCGATCACGTCCGACCACATTGGTGATCATCCGGACGGCGTCCGTCACGTAGATGTAGTCGCGGACCATCGATCCGTCACCCAACCGCACCGTCGTCTCGCCGTTGACCACCTGGCGGAGCGCGATGGGGATCAGTCCCTGCTTCTTGTGGGGGTGCTGCCGCGTGCCGTACGGGTTGGATATCCGGAAGCTCGTGGAGTCGAGGCCGTGCATGGTGCGGAAGTAGTGCAGGTAGTGCTCGATCGTGAGCTTGCCGATGCCGTACGGCGAGACCGGGAGCGCCCGGTCGTTCTCGGCGTAGCTCGCCTTGCCCTGCGGACCGTAGATCGCCCCGCCGGTCGAGGCGAAGTAGAAGTGTCCGACGCCGGCTGCCGAACTCGACTCGAGCAGCTCGACGGTCTGGGCCACGTTCGTCCGGATGTCGAGCGTGGGATCAGCCTCGGCGGTAGCCGGGTTCGTGGTCGAAAGGAAGTGGAAGACGTGGTCGCGACCTCGTACCGCGCTGTCGAGGTCCGTGCGACTCAGGAACTCACCACGGATGACCTCCACACCCGAACTGCTGAAGCTCGGCTCGCCGCCACCGCTGAAACGGTCGAATGCGGCGACCTCGTGTCCGTCGGCCACCAGGGCGTCCACCAGATGGGATCCGATGAAACCGTTCGCCCCGATGACGAGTGCTCTAGCCACGCATGGCCCGTTCGAACGCCTCGACGAACTGGCGGCCGCTGTCGGCCCAGGTGGTGTGCTCCAACGATTCGGACATCGCGACCGAGCGTTCGGCGGCGTCCGGACGATCGACCACCTCGACGAGACGGTCCGCGATCGCGCCGGGCGCCGGGAGCACGTACTCGATGTAGGGGTTGTCGGAGACGAGCCGATTGTTGGGAGCATCGTTCACCACCGGCGCCACACCGGCGGCGATGAGCTCGAGCGGGAGCAACGACATGTTCGAGAGCGACAGCACCAGGCCTGCAGCGCACCGGTTGTAGATCGGGTTGAGTTCGGAGATCTCGAGTCCGGACAGGTTCTCGTACGGGAAAGGGATGTCCCAGTCGGAGACGTCCCATCCGGCCATGTTGATCGTGTACTCGGGACGCTGCTTCGCGAACTCGGCGAGCGCCAGGACACCGAGTTCGAACGCGCGACGCGGAGTGACCGGCCGTGCGTAGAAGAAGATCTCCTTGCGCGGCCCCGTGTTCGTGACGGAATAGTGCTTGCGCTCGACGGAGAAGTCGAAGTGGTCCGTCGGCATGCCGTACTCGTCGTGCAGCTTCTTGGAGAGCCAGCCGCCGGCGGTGATGCCGTGGAACCCGAAGTGGTAGGTGTTCTCGGCGAGGATCGCCTCCGTGCCCGCAGCGTAGAACGCCGGTTCGAAGTCCTGCACGAAGTAGAAGCGACGTGCGTCGCTGGCGTCGGTGAACGCGGGGTACGCGGTTTCCCAACCGGTCGCGAAGAGCGCGTCGATGCCGGGACCGACACCGAGCTCAGGGTCGTAGTTGTGGAAGTCAGCCTTCAGGACCGGGTAGGCCGGCGACTGGTCGAGCATCCGACGCATGTCCTTGAGGTCGACCACCACGCCGATGCTGTTGTAGAAGTGGACGCTGCATGTGTGTCCGGCGCGCTCCGCGAAGTCGATGAAGCGGAAGAGGTTCTGGTGCCCGCCGCTCGTCGCGCTGGGCGGCGACATGATCCATGCAATGTGCGACTTCCGGTCGGTGACGACGACAGGGTTCTGCAGCTGCGGACCCGGCTTCGTCCAGTCGACCGCGATCGCGTCGGACACCTTGACGGGGAGGTAGATCGTCTTTCCGGCGACGCGCGCCCGGAGGTTCATCTGGACCCGTCGCCAGAAGTGGCGCGGTCCGTCGTTCTTGAGGACATCGAGGGCGACGCTGACTTTCCGAAGGAAGGATCTCATAATTCTCTCTCTGTCACCTAGACAGGGTACGGCCAGAACCCGGGCTGGTGCATCTTGTGCTCCCAGCGCCCCCAGGCGGTCTGCACTTCGTAGTGGCGGACCCGCGCGTCGCGGGTCTTCGATTCGTAGTGGTAGAGCTCTGCATGGGGCGTCCACAGGATGTCGTAGCCCTGCTCGAGCACCTTCAGGCACAGGTCGACGTCGTTGAAGGCGCCGGGGAGCAGGGTGGTCATCCCACCGACCTCGAGGTAGACGGAGCGCGGCATCATGGCACAGGCCGCGGTAATGCCGACGACCTCGCGCTCGACCCGGTAGCCGTTCGTGGGGCCCGCGGTGCCGCGGGGCAGCTGCATCCCGACATGGATGGTGTCGCCGCGCCAGTAGTGGTGACCGGCGTGCTGGATGGTGTCGTCCTCGTAATACAGCATGCAGCCGGACATCCCGGCGTTCGGCAGCTGCGCCAGCGCGAGCAGATCCTCGATCCAGTTCGGGGTGATCACCGAGACGTCGTCGTTGAGGATGAGCACGTACTCGCCGATCGACGACAGGACCCCGAGGTTGATCTTCCCCGAGAAGTTGAACGACTCCGTCCACGGGACCAGGTGCAGACGCGACCCCGCGGTCTCGGTGATGCGCTCGACGACGCCCGCGTCCGCGACGTCGTCGATCACGACGACGAACTCGTAGCGCTCGTACGTGCTCCGCTCGACGATGCTCTCGATCGCGTCGACGAGGTAGCTCCGCGTGGAACCGGGAAGGTACTGGCCGCGAGTGGGGATCACGATCGACACGAGCGGTTCGCCCTGGACGGCGCGGACCGTGTGGTGGACGCCGTCGGTGCCGATCTCGAGCACGGAGCCGCCACCAGTGGCGGCCAGGTGCTCTTCGAGCGCGCGCCGGACGCCCTCTGCCGCTTCCACGCCGAAGTCGCCGAGCGCTCCTGCTCCGCTCGGGACGAACGCCGTCGCGGCGAGGTGGCCGATGACCGCGTCGCCTCGGGTGGCACGTAGCGCGAACTCGTATGCGTGGGCACCGGCGTACCCGATGCCGAACCCGCCGAGCCGCTCGAGCGTCTCACGACGCACGAGCACCAGGTCTCCCCAGAAGTACTGGTTGCGCAGGCGTTCTGCGGCCGGCTCAGGCTTGAGGACCGGATCAAGGGATCCGTCCGGCAGGACGACCGCCTCGTCGGTGTAGAGCACCTCGGTGTCGGGATGCTCGTCGATGAACGTCCGGATCGTGTCGAGGGCGCCGTCGACGAGGATCCCGGGACGGGAGAGGACCGACACGTACGGGGTCGGCGCAGCCTGCACGGCAGCGTTCAGGGCGTCGATGTCGCCGTCGACGACCGTCGCCACCTCGGCCCGAGTACCGACCGAGGAGCGGAACGACTCGGCGTCAGCAGCGGTGAGGCCGGACAGGATGAAGGTGAGGCCGAACGGTGCGGCGTCCGTGTGGGTGACCGCCACGGATCAGGCCCGGTTCCGGGAGACGACCCGCAGTGGCGCCAGGACGGCCCTGCCGGCTTTCCAGGTCCGCGTGCCGTGGACGGCTTCCAGCTGCTGCCTGAGGCCTGCGTTCTCACGCTCGAGCGCCTCGAACTGCTCGCGACCGGGGTTGTTGTAGACGGAGACCCTCGCGAGCTCGGCCTCGAGCCCGATGACGCGGTCGATGAGCTCGAGAACGCGCCGGTCCGCAGCGATCTGTTCAGGAGTCGGACGGTCAGCTGACATGGAAAGGGCCTCGCTCTGCGTCTGCCGGATGAACTGGTCGAGTGTAGCACCGGGCTCCGAGGCCAGCTCGGGGGCGACGTTCAGGAATCCGGCGCACCCCTCAGCGTCGCCGGAGGACGCCGACTGCTTTGCGCAGCGGCGAGGTGAGTCGCCACGAGGTGCTCGTGCGAATGGCGTCGAGCTCGCCGACCGCGACGGCTCGGCTCGCATCGGCGGCCTCGGCCTCCGCGCGGAGCGAGGCACGCTCGACCTCCGCGAGGTGCAACTGGTTCCGGTAGTCGAGATCGCGCTCGTAGTGCGCGGACACCTGCTTGCCGAGCCAGTGGTAGTCGCTCTCGATCTGCGGCCCGTCGGACTGCGCCGCCTGGAAGAACTCCACGACCGGCGCCGGGAGATCGGCACCCACGCCGATGACCCCGAGGCCGTGGCCGTGCTCGAACTGGAAGCTCCGCTCCGGGAACTGCGCAGCGAGCTCCGCCCACAAGCGGTGCACGCCGAAGCCGCGATCGAACTCGAAGGTGTCGTGGAACATGACGACGCCGCGCGCTGAGAGCTTGGGAGCGTACGCCGTCCAATCCTCAAGCGCGTCCTCGTACCCGTGGCGCCCGTCGATGTGGAGGAGGTCGACCGAGCCGTCCGGGATCCGGTCGACGCTGTCGCTGAAGTACCCGCGGAGCAGGGTCGCGATCCGCGGGTACTCCGCGTCACGGATCGCGAGGACCGACTGGTAGACGTCCTCGCCGTAGAAGCCCGCCTGGTCGTCGCCCTCCCAGCTGTCGAGTGCCGAGCACGCGGTGTCGAGACCGAGCCGGGTCACGGCGTCGCAGGCGGTGAAGAAGGAGAAGCCGTTGTGCGTGCCGAGCTCGACGTAGCTGGAGGGCCGGAGCGCGTCGATCATCCAGAAGGCGAACGGCGCGTGCTCGAGCCAGGCCGACTGCACGATGTGTCGAGGCATCCAATAGGAGGCGTGGCTGATCCAGGCGGACCCGACCACCGGGTCTTCTCGGCGTGCAGATGCTCGGTCATCGAGGGTCATGGGGCTCCTTGTACGGATGAGGTCGGAACGTCGGCGTGATCTTCAGGAAAGCTACGGTAGATTGACGTGGTTCACGTCGAAGCACTCCCGAACGCACAATCGAGGCTCAATGCAGTATCTCAGGGAACTGGCATCCGCCAGGGAACTCCTGGCGAATCTCACTCTCCGAGACATCCGCGGTCAGTACAAGCGGACCATCCTCGGACGCCTGTGGTCGCTCGTCAGTCCACTCTCGTCGATGCTGGTCTACTCCTTCGTCTTCTACTTCCTGTTGCGCGCGGAGCCTGCCGCCGGTGACCCGAGCGGACTCCACATCTTCGCCGTCTGGCTGTTGTGCGGGCTGCTCCCCTGGTCCTTCTTCTCCGGGGCGCTGTCCGCGAGCATGAGCTCCATCGTCGGCGGCGCCGGACTGATCACCAAGGTGTACTTCCCTCGCGTCGTGCTCCCGGTCTCAGCGGTCCTGACGACCGGCTACAACTGGTTGTTCGAGATGGCGGTCCTCGTCATCGTCCTCTGCGCCGTCGGTGGCTGGGGCGTCATCGTCTGGCTTCCGCTCGTCGCTGTGTTCATGGTGGTTCTCGCCGCCTTCGCAGTGGGCGTCGGCATGCTGCTGGCCATCGCGAACGTCTACTTCCGCGACACGCAGCACTTGATCTCGATCCTGCTGCAGATCTGGATGTACCTCACCCCGATCATCTACCCTGCGTCGCTCGTGGGCGTGCAGTCGGACAAGGTCGGCGGCCTGCTGGGCACCCCGATCACCGTGATGGACATCTACGAGTCCAACCCGATGTTCCACTTCGTGCAGGTCTTCCGGAACCTCATGTACGACCAACGCTGGCCCGACCCCGCCGATGTCCTGGCGTGCCTCGCCTGGGCGCTCGTCGCCCTGGTCGCCGGCTTCCTCGTATTCACCCGAAAAGAGAAGAGACTGGCGGAGATCCTATGAGTGAGATCGCGGTCCACGTCCAGGACGTGAGCAAGAAGTTCCGCCTCTATCACGAGCGCAATCAGAGCATCAAGTCCGCCATCATGCGACGGAAGGTGTCCGTCCACGAGGACTTCTGGGCGCTTCGCGACATCACGTTCGATGTGCCGACGGGGTCGACCTTCGGGTTGATCGGGAGCAACGGGTCCGGCAAGTCGACCCTGCTGAAGTGCCTCGCGAAGATCCTGTACCCGGAGACGGGCACGATCACCGCGAACGGCAAGGTCGCAGCGCTCCTCGAGGTCGGTTCCGGATTCCATCCCGAGCTCTCGGGTCGTGAGAACGTCTTCCTCAACGGATCGATCCTCGGCATGAGCCGCAAGGAGATCCAGCGCAAGTTCGACGAGATCGTCGACTTCTCCGGCGTCGAGCAGTTCATCGACCAGCCGGTGAAGAACTACTCCTCGGGCATGTACGTGCGGCTCGGGTTCGCCGTCGCCATCAACGTCGACCCCGACATCCTGGTCGTCGATGAGGTGCTCGCCGTCGGTGACGCCGAGTTCCAGCAGAAGTGCTTCCAGAAGTTCGAAGACTTCAAGGCCGCCGGCAAGACCGTGATCCTCGTGTCCCACTCGATGGGCTCCGTGAAGACGATGTGCGACCACGCCGCCTGGATCAACAAGGGTCACCTCGAGCTGGTGGGCGAGATCGATCCGGTCATCGCCGCCTACGAGAGCTCTTACCCGCACCAGCCGTAGTCGGCTCTCAGGTTTCATCCGCTGAGCGTCGCCCCCTCGGGCGGCGCTCAGCGTCGTCTCTGGCGGCGCCGGGCGATCAGCAGCTCGGCGGCGATGAGTAGCACGGTGACACCGAGCGCCGCGAGCGAGACGAGGGTCCCGGTCTCGAGGCCAGGGACGGTGTACTGCACACGCACGTCGTGGGTGCCTGCGGGGACGCGCACCGCTGCTCCGGCATGCTCCGCCGGCACGAGCGCCGCAGGCTCACCGTCGATCGTGGCCGACCAGCCCGGACGGCGGAGCGAGTCGTCGATGACGAGCCATCCTGCACGATCCGAGGTCGTCCGAGCGGACACCGCCGCAGGATCGTCCTCGGTCGGGGCGAGGTCGACGGTGGCGGAGGACTCCTCGTCCTCCTGCGCCGGAACGGCCTTCTCCAGGTCCTCGTCACGTTCCAGCAGGACGGTCGTCGGTGGGATCGCGCCCTCGGCGAGAAGGCTCAGCCTCCGGTCCGCGTCGGTCTCCACAATGGCGCTGTCGGCCCATCGGACTCGTGGGAGCGCATTGGTGCGCTCGATGATCGTCGCCTCCCCGGTCTGCACGATCCGCGCCCCGTCGTCGGCCGGGAGCGTCAGCGCGACGGCCGCTGCCGCGGGATCGTCCACCGCCGCGAAGACCTGTGCCGAGCCGCTCGACAAACGGATCTCGGCGTGCCAGGCGGTGCCGGCCGGAATGGACTCACCGGCAAGGGTGACGTTGCGCTCCCCGGAGAGGGAACGGTACCAGGTCGTCGTCGAGGCGAGGACGTCTCCGGAGACCTCGTCGACGATGTCCGCAGTCAGCTCGGCGCCGCCGCCGATCGACGCGTCGCCGTCGATCGCGAACCCGATCGTCCGGACGGGGCCGGTCCGGACCGTCGAGCGCACGGGCCCGTCACCGAGCTCGACGGTGTCGCTCGATCGATCGACGCCCTGGAACACCCCCGGCGCCGGCGCGTTGGGATCGAAGAGCATGTAGGACACACCCAGGCGGTCGAGTACCGGCGATGCGATGTTGATCGCGGCGATGCTCGACAGGAACGTCGAGTAGGTCGGCGAGATCATCGCATTCGGGTCGACCTCGCGGAGCAGATCCTGCCACTGGGCCGTCTGGTAGGCGTGCCCACCGACGGAGCGCAGCCCGTAGATCGTATTGGTCCCTGGCAACAGGGCCGCGTCGGTGTTGGCGAATCGCTGTTCGCCGAGGTGCTGCGCTAGATAGTCCGTCGTCTCCGTCGCGGGATAGAGGGTCGACTCGTCCGACCAGCCCCACCAGTGGTCCACGAGGTCGAGCGCGGGGATGAGGACGAGGAGTGGCAGGAGGCCGACCGCAGCGGCCCTGACGACGGACGGCTTGGCGAACCGCCCCAGCAGGATCAGGGCGAGGCCCGCGGCACCGAAGCCGGCCGTCGTCCAGATCGCCGCGATGATCCCACCCTCGGCCCACGCCGGGACCTCGTCCATCGCGGTCGCGGTGAGCGACGCCATGAGACCGAGGATCGCGAGCGCCGTGAGGATGCGCAGGGTGAGCTGGCGGCCGTCGAGCGCAACGCGTGCGGCCGGGAGCTCGAGCACGTCGCGTGGTGGCCGGGCCTCGGCGATGAGCGCTGCGAATCCTGCCGCGGCGAGCGTCGCCGAGAAGAATCCGACCAGCACGCGGAGGCGCCCGATCGGGTTGTTCGAGAAGACCGGAAGCTCCTGGGCGGCGGCGAGCGCCGGTCCGCCGATGTAGACCAGGACGACGCAGACCGCGAGCGCGATGATCTGGAAGCGGGCGCCTGGCAGGGCCACGGACGATCTTCGGAGCAGGAACCGCGACGCGATCAGCAACATCGCGACGATTCCCACGTAGGACAGGCGCTCGATCGGTGACCCTGAGCCGTAGGCGGTCGGGATGGACACGTCGCCGATGATCTCCGGCACGAACGCCGACACCAGGTCGATGAGCTGCAGGGAGTCGGTGGAGCTCTGGGCTCGGACGGAGAAGTCGAGCACGCTCGTCGCGTTGATGGCGAAGGGGACCATGGTCCAGGCGCAGAGCGCCACGCCGAGGACGACACCGGCGGCGCACACGGCTCCTGCCCCGACCACACGGCCGAACGAGCGTCCGGTCGTGATGGCGCGGAAGACCACCCACACGGCACCGGCGTACAGCGCGTAAGCCGTGACCGCCGGGAAACCACCGAGCAGCATGACGCCCACGACGATCGCCACCGGCACGACGTCGACCAGACGGCGCCGGACGGCCGCTCGATCGAGCGCCCAGAACAGCAGCGGGATGACCGCGGCGACCCTCGTGTGCTGCCAGTTGGTCCAAGACACCATGAAGCCGGAGGAGACGAAGACGAGGCTCGCGAGAGCCCAGGCCGGGTCGGGCAGCCGCAGTCGGCGGAGGAACAGCGACATACCGATCGTCACCGCGACGATCTCCAACAGCTTCGTCACCCCGGGAGCCGCGCTCAACGGCAGCACCCACCACGCCACCGAGAGCGGCGAGTAGAGGCCGGAGTTCGGCAGCCCTCCGAGTTCCGTGCCGCCGCCGACCCACGGGTTCCACGCCGGAGAGGTGCCCGCTCGGAGCATGTCGACGATCGCCCAGGTCTGCGGGACGACGGTGTCGACGGTGTCGCCGACGAGCGCGTTGACGACTGGTCTGGTCGGTCCGAACGCTGACTGCCACGGCGCCGCGTTCTGCAGCAGATCCGTTCCGAGGAAGGTCCCCATACCGAGGAGTGGTGGGCCGACGCTCAACAACGCGAACGTCACCAGAGCCGCCCAGGCGACGATGGATATCCAGATGCCACCCGGCCAGGGCAGGGGGCGCGACGCACGAGGAGTGGTTCGGCGCAGGGCTGTGAACACGCGGATCCTCGCAAATCAGGGGGTGGGCCCGTCCCCGGGTCCTGAACGATTATCCCCGACAACCCCCACGGGACTGAATCGTGCGCGGTACCGGACGGGTGCAGCGGGCCGGACCGGTCGTTCGGATCGGGGATACTGGAACGTCCGCTCCATTGAAAGGCAGCCATGATCGTCTTCGTCCAGATCCCCTGTCTGAACGAGGAGACGACGCTTCCGCTCGTCCTCGCCTCGATTCCGAAGGTCATCGAGGGCGTCGACCGCATCGAGATCCTCGTCATCGACGACGGTTCGACGGACCGCACCGTCGAGGTCGCTCGAGCCCATGGCGTCGAACACATCGTGCGGCACACCCGCAACCGCGGACTCGCGCAGTCGTTCAAGGACGGCGTCGACTACGCGCTGCTCCACGGCGCCGACATCGTCGTCAACACGGACGGCGACAACCAGTATCCGCAGGACCGCATCGGCGACCTCGTCCAGCCGATTCTCCGTGGTGAGGCCGACATCGTCGTCGCAGACCGACAGACGGCCCTGATCGAGCATTTCTCGCCCTTCAAGAAGATCATGCAGCGTCTCGGCAGCCGCGTCGTGAACGTCGCCGCAGGAACCGACCTGCCCGACGCGGCCAGCGGCTTCCGCGCCTACTCGAAGACCTCGCTCATCCGGTTGAACGTCGTGACCCGGTTCAGCTACTGCATGGAGACGATCATCCAGGCAGGCTACAAGCGACTGGCGATCACCAGCATCCCCGTGACGACCAATCCGAAGACCCGGGAGTCACGGCTGTTCCGGAGCATCGGCGAGCACATGTACCAGTCCGGGGTGGCGATCACCCGGGCCTACCTGATGTACCGCCCGTACGTGGTCTTCGCCGGCCTCGGGCTCGTGCTCGCACTCGCCGGCCTGACACCGTTCGTGCGGTACGCCGTGCTCCTGTGGGTGGACGATGGCGGAGACCATCTGCAGTCGCTCCTCGTCGGTGCCACACTGCTCATGGGCTCCCTGCTCTCGTTCGCAATCGGCGTGGTCGCCGACCTCACGCGGATCAACCGGACCTTGAACGAGGAGACGCTCGACTACCTCAAATTGCAGCGCTACGGCGACTGACGACCGGCGGCCTCCCGCGCGGCGAGGATGTCGTGCAGGAGCGCCGAGTACCGTTCCCCCGCCGTCTCGAGTGAATAGTCGTCCGCGCGGGCGAGCGCGCCCGCCTGGAGCCGGGATCGGCGCGCGGGGTCGTCCAGGAGCCGTTCGATCGCCGCAGTGAGCGCCGCAGCGTCGTCCGAGGGCACGATCACACCGCTCGAGCCGTCGTCGACCGCCTCGTTCAACCCGGGCAGGTCCGAGACGACGACGCAGGCACCTGCCGCGAACGCGTCGAGGATCGCGACAGGGAGGCCGTCCTGATCGCCCGAGGTGGACAGCACCGATGGGAAGACGACGATGTCGGAGCGACGGAACGCGGCGTCGAGCGCCGGACGATCGAGCTGCCCCAGGAACCCGATGGGGAGGCCCGCCGCCTGTGCCTCCAGCGCTGCGCGGAGCGGACCGTCCCCGCCGATCTCGGCGGTCCAGTCGAGTCGGGACGGGAGGAGCCGCAGGGCCTCGATCAAGACGTGGACACCCTTCTTCTCGACGAGTCGCCCGACGAAGAAGACGCGGGGCGGTCCCGTCCGGTCTCGGACCGCTTCAGCGGTCTCGAGGTCGGTCGTCGTGCCCACCCTCGTACCCATCGGGAGCACCTGCACGTGGTCCGGCGCGACGCCGAGGGTGATCGCCCGCTGCATCATGTCCCGGTTCATGACGGTGACGCGGTCGGCCTCCCCCAGCACCCAGCGCTTGACGCGCCGCATGAGTGGGGAGTCGAGCGCGTAGAGGTCCCCACCCGGCGAGGTGAGCAGCTTCGGCACACCGGGGGCGACGAGCCTCGCGACGATGCCCTGCGGGATGATCCAGTGCACATGGATGACGTCAGGCCGGAAGGAGCGCACGGCACGGGCGGTGGCGATCGTCTGGCCGAGGAGGAAGAACGGCAGTTGCAGCCAGCGGCTCCGACGCCTGCGGAGGTTCTCGAGGATCGCGCCGTCGGCGAGGTCCTCCCATCGTTTCGGGAAGAAGCGGTAGCGCAGGACGCGAAGGGGTCCGTCATGTTCTCGGGCCGCCGAGCGGGGGACGCGCGGGACGAGGGCGAGCACCTCGAAGTCGGACGCCTCCTGCAGCGCGAGGTCGCGCACGAACGACGGCGTACCGTCTTCCGGGACCGCGGGCCAGGTCGAGGCGAGGACGAGCAGTCGCGGTCGCGCCATCCGAAGACTCCGTTCCTGCATCGCTCCGGGATAATGGGCACTTCCCATGAAGATCCTCACCAAGTATAGGAAGCCCATCCAGGTGGGCTTCGCCGTCGTCGTCATCGCGTGCATCGCGTGGACGGTCGTCGCCAACTGGGCGTCGTTCAGCGCGAGCGTGTCGCAGATGGACCCGTTGTGGATCGTCGCATCCGGTGCTGCCGGATTCACCGGGGTAGCACTGTCGATGCTCGCCTGGCGCGCCATCGTCATCGCGTTCGGGCACCGCATCTCCGTCCGCGACGCCGGGTACGTGGTCTTCGTCTCGCAGATCGGTAAGTACATCCCCGGCGGCGTCTGGCCGATCGTCGCGGGCAGTCAGCTCGGACGACGCGCCGGACTCCCGACGGCGACGACCGTCGTAACGCTGACCGCTCAGCTCGGCGTGAGCCTCGTCACCGGCTCGACACTCGCCGTCGGCGCGCTCTTCGGGTTCCCGGCCCTGCGTGAGTACGCGTGGGTGCTCGTCGTGCTCGTGGTGATCGGCGTCGTCGCCCTCCTGCCGCCCGTGATGCGACGCGTGCTCGGCTGGATGTTCACCGTCATGAAGCGACGGGACGAGCTGCCCGAGCTCCGCACCCTGCCGCTGCTGTCCGCCGTCGGCTGGTCGCTGGCGAGCTGGGCCGCCTTCGGTCTGCACCTCTGGTGCATCGTGTCGGCGCTCGGCACCGTGGACGTCGCGGCGATCCTGCCCGCGATCTGCGGGTACGCTCTGGCCTGGGTCGTCGGATTCCTCGCGGTCATCGCCCCGGCCGGCGCCGGCGTCCGGGAGGCGATCCTCGCCCTCGTCCTCGCGAACACCGTGACGGCGTCGTCGATCCTCGGGATCGTCCTCGTGAGCCGTTTCGTGCTCATCGTCGTCGATGTCGCGGTCTGCGGCTATGCGGTCGTACGCGGACACGTGCGCGTCGTCGCCGTCGATCCTCAGCCGCCGGGAAGCCGCTCCGCCCACAGCACGCAAGAGCCCGACCCGCGCTGAGCGCGAGCCGGGCTCGGGAGGTGGTGGGTCAGGCCTGCTGTGCCAGCAGCGTCTGCAGGTACCGCCCGTAGCCGCTCTTCACGAGCGGGGTGGCGAGAGCCGCGAGCTGCTCGTCGTCGATCCAGCCGGCGCGCCAGGCGATCTCCTCGATGCAGCCGACCTTGAAACCCTGGCGGTCTTCGATGACCCGGACGTACTCGGATGCCTGCATCATCGACTCGAAGGTCCCGGTGTCGAGCCACGCAGTACCACGGTCGAGGACCTGGACCTGGAGGTCGCCCTGCTCGAGGTAACGCTCGTTGACGGTCGAGATCTCCAGCTCGCCACGGGCCGACGGCTCGATCGTCTTCGCGATCTCCACGATGGAGTTGTCGTAGAAGTAGAGGCCGGGCACGGCGTAGTTGCTCTTCGGCTGCGCGGGCTTCTCCTCGATGGAGAGCGCCTTGAAGTCGTCGTCGAACTCCACCACGCCGTACGCCTTGGGGTCGGCGACCTGGTACGCGAAGATGAGCGCGCCGTCGATGCTGTTGTGGTTGCGCAGCGCGGAGCCGAGGCCCGTGCCGTGGAAGATGTTGTCACCGAGGACGAGTGCGACGCTCTCGTCACCGATGAACTCCTCACCGATGATGAACGCCTGCGCCAGACCGTCGGGCGACGGCTGCACGGCGTACTCGAGCCGGATGCCCAGATCGGAGCCGTCGCCGAGCAGCGCGCGGAACTGCTCGTTGTACTCGGGCGTCGTGATGATGAGGATCTCCTTGATGCCCGCCATCATCAGCGTCGACAGGGGGTAGTAGATCATCGGCTTGTCGTAGATCGGCATCAGCTGCTTCGAGATGCCCTTGGTGATCGGCCACAGCCGCGTGCCGGATCCACCGGCGAGAATGATGCCGCGCATAGTTGTCTGTACTTCCTTCGCTCGATGCAGTCGGTCCGTGCGTCGGACGAGCCCTGATCGGTGCCCGCGCGTTCGCTCGACGTGCCATTATCGCAGGAACCGGCTCTCAGGGCCTGTCGGGTAGTCTGGGGCGGCGCCGACCACTGGAGGAGATGCCGACGTGACCGAAGACGCCGCACCACCACCGCACACATCCGAACCCGACGTCCGGCACCGCCTAATCCAGGCGAACGACGCCCTCGTAGGGGCCCGCGCCGAGCGTGCGCGAGCCGAACTGAAGATCGCTGAATTGCAGGACGCGCTCGCGGCTGAGCAGCGCGCCCACGCCGCAGACGTCGAGCGTCTCGTCGCCGAATTCACCGGATCCACGCGCTGGCGAGTCGGGGACGCGCTCCTCAGCCCGATCGACCGTGTTCGGAGGCGACGTCGGTGAGCCCGGCTGACGCTCCGCTCTTCTCGATCGTCACGCCGGTCTTCGACACGGACCCCGCTCAGCTCCGGGAGATGGTGGACTCCGTGCTCGCGCAGCATTCGGGTGATTGGCAACTCCTGCTCGTCGACGACTGCTCGACGTCCGCCGCGACCATCGAGGCGCTCACCGTGATCCAGGACCTCGATCCGCGTATCACCGTCGTCCGCAGGTCGACCAACGGACGCATCTCTGCGGCGACGAACACCGGCCTGGAAGCGGCCGCCGGGACGTTCGTCGTGCTCGTCGACCACGACGACACCCTCTCCCCCGCCGCCCTCGCCGTAGCGGCAGCTGCCATCGCCGCGGACGAGGCGGTCGACTACCTCTATTCAGACGAGGACAAGATCGATGATGAGGGCGGACTCTCCGGGGCCTTCGCCAAGCCCAGGTGGTCGCCGGCTCGACTCCTGTCCCAGATGTACACCTCGCATGTGTCCATCATCCGAACCGCGCTCCTCCGCGAGGTGGGAGGGTTCCGCTCCGACTACGACGGCTCGCAGGACCACGACGCGATCCTGCGCGTCACCGAGCGTGCGCGAAGCATCGTGCACCTCGGCGAGGTCCTCTACCACTGGCGAGCGACCGCCGGCTCGACCGCGATCGACGTCCGCGAGAAGGACTACGCCTGGGACGCCGGGCTGCGCGCCGTGTCCGAGGCGGTCGGTCGCCGACGTCTCGCCGGGGTGGCCGAGCCTGGCCGCCTCCCGGGCACCTATCGCATCGCGTGGTCGCTGCCCACCGCGGTCTCCCTGGTGCTGTGCATCGACGACGACACTGAGGTACAGCGAGCAACCGACGCCGTCGTCGCCCTGACCACCGGGGTCGAGACCGATGTCGAACTCGTCGTCGTCCATGCCCCCGCAGTGTCGGAGGCCACGCTCCAGCGCTTCGAGGAGACCCCGACGTCACGTCGGGTGCTCGTGCCCGCGCCGTCCGATTCCTCCTCCGTCGCACGGAACATCGGGTTCTCCCACAGCACTGCAGACGTGGTCGTGTTCGTCGACACTCGGCTCGAATCGGTCGCGGTCGACTCCCTGGCCAACCTCACCGGACCGCTGTCGCAGCCGGACGTCGGCGCAGTGGGTGCTCGCTTGCTGGACACGTCAGGGCACATCCTGCATGCCGGATTCAGATATGCCCGGGGTGACTACCGCCGGCCGTACTCAGGCCGCGCCGCCGATGCCGCCGGAGAGGCCAACGCACTCGTCGTGGATCGTGAGGTGAGCGCCGTCTCCGCGATGCTCGTCGCGGTCGATCGGTTCGGATTCGAATCCGTCGGCGGTTGGAACGAGGGCTTGCGCGGCGAGATCGCGGACCTCGACCTCGGTCGGAAGTTCGCGTGGCTCGGGCGACGTGTGTTGTGGTCGGCGTCAGCGGAAGCCGTCGTCGACCGAAGGCCCGAGGACGCCGACACTGCCGACGAGCACGCCGCAGGACTGTTCGCCCGTTGGGGCGAGCCGACCGACGACCCGTACATCCCGTAGCGACGGGCTGTGCGGGAACGGCCTGCAGCTGTCGCTCTCAGGGACGCAGGGCCGTTCACCTGTGCAGGACGTCAGCCGCGCATGGACTCAGCCGCGCAGTGTCGCGTAGAACGCCCGGGCGTCATCCCAGGTCGGCAGGAGGCCGGCGGCGGCCGCCTCGTCGAGGCCGGGGGCCTCGGTGTCCTTCGGCGAGAGCAGCGGGGTGCCGGCCTCCGGCGGGATGACGAGACCGACCCGCTCGTCGAGCGGGTTGATGCCGTGCTCACGGTCAGGACGGTAGACGTCGGTCACCAGGTAGCTGACCGTGGCGTCGTCGGTGAGCGCCACGAAGCAGTGACCGAGGCCCTCGGAGATGAAGATGGCCTTGCGGTCGGTGTCGTCGAGCAACACCGAGTCCCACTGGCCGAAGGTCGGTGAGCCCACGCGGATGTCGATGACGTAGTCGAGGACGGCACCGCGCGTGGCCGTGACGTACTTCGCCTGCCCGATCGGGATGTCCGCGAAGTGGATGCCCCGGACCGAACCGCGCTTCGACACCGAGGTGTTCGACTGGGCGAGCTTGATGGACCGGCCGGAGGCCTCTTCGAGCTTGTCGAAGCGGTACCACTCGAGGAACACGCCTCGGTCGTCACCGAACTGCTTCGGCGTGATCTCATAGCTGTCGGGGACGTTCAGTTCGCGGATCTGCACCCGGGGAGTCTACCAAGACGGATGCGCCCAGCGGCGGGACGCCGCGGTCCTGTTCCCGGTCGCCTCAGGCATAATCGAGTGTCCACGCACAGAACGGCCCGCCATGATCCCCCTGCTCCGCCGACTCTGGGACGGCGTCGCCGCGTACGCGGTGAAGTTCGGCGTCGTCGGACTCATCGGCTTCGGCCTCGACGTCCTCGTGTTCAACCTGCTGCGGGTCGGCGTCTTCGGGCATGACCACCTCGCGCAGTCCCCCATCGGCGCCAAGGTCATCAGCGTCTCGGTCGCGATCGTCTTCAACTGGATCGGCAACCGGTACTGGACCTTCCGCGAGCACCGTCGGAAGAACTTCGTCCTGGAGCTCGGCGAGTACGTGATCGTCTCCCTGGGCGGCATGGCCATCGCCGTCGGCTGCCTCTACGTCAGCCACTACGTGCTCGGCTTCACCTCGCTGCTCGCCGACAACATCGCGTCGAACGTGATCGGGCTGGGCCTCGGAACCCTGTTCCGCTTCTTCCTCTACCGCTTCTGGGTCTACGGACACCACCGGGCGGACGGCCTGGCCAACCTGGCTCGGGTGGAGGAGGCACAGCGGACCCTGTTCGAGGAGCCACCGACCGACGCCACCCGGTCAGCGACCTCCCCGACCGAGCCGGGTACGATGAACGGGCCACTCCCGAGAGGACCCCTATCTTGACGTACCTGATCACCGGCGCTTCCGGCATGCTCGGCCACGACCTGCAGGAGGCCCTGACGGGTCGTGAGGTCACCGCCCTCGGTCGCGCGGAGCTCGACGTGACCGACCTCGAGGCCGTCCGCGCCGCTGTCGCGGGTCACACCGCCGTCATCAACGCGGCCGCCTACACGAAGGTCGACGACGCCGAATCGCACGAGGCCGACGCAGCCGCCGTGAACGCCATCGGCGCTCGCAACCTCGCGGTCGCCGCCCGGGAGGCCGGTGCGAAGCTCGTCCAGGTGTCCACCGACTACGTGTTCGACGGCTCCGCCACCTCGCCGTACCAGGAAGACCACCCGCTGGCCCCGATCAGCGCGTACGGCCGCACGAAGGCCGACGGGGAGCGCGCCGTCCTCGCCGAGCACCCGAACGGCGGCTACATCGTCCGGACGGCCTGGCTCTACGGCAAGAACGGACCGAACTTCGCCGCCACCATGGCGAAGCTGGCTGCGAACGGCGTCGACCCGGCCGTCGTCACCGACCAGCTCGGCCAGCCGACGTGGACCGCGGACCTCGCCGCGCAGATCGTCGCGTTGCTCGACGCCGACGCTCCTGCCGGGGTCTACCACGGCACCAACGCCGGGCAGGCCTCCTGGTACGAGTTCGCCCAGGCGGTCTTCGAGGCGGTCGGCGCCGACCCGGCACGGGTCTCCCCCACCGACAGCTCGGCGTTCGTCCGCCCCGCGCCGCGCCCCGCCTACTCGGTGCTCGGCCACGATGCATGGGCCACCGCCGGCCTCGCGCCGATGCGTGACTGGCAGGAGGCCTTCGAGGCAGCGACGCAGCACGGCGTCGTCACGGCACCGTGACCACCCTCCGCGTCGTCGTCGACCAGATCGTCGCACCGGTCGCCGGTGGGGTCGGTCGCTACTCCGAGGAACTCACCCGGGAACTCATCGCGAGTGCCCCGGCGGGATGCGACGTCGAAGGCATCGTCTCGGCGGTGCCGAAGGAGAAGATCGACCTCCTGGAGTCCAAGCTCCCCGGGCTGACGGCGCTGCATCGCACCACGCTGCCGCGTCGCGAGCTCAGTGCCGCCTGGCAACTCGGCATCGTGGCACCCGGGACGGCGAACGGCATGGTGCACGCCCCAGGCCTGCTCGCGCCGCTCAACCGCCATGACCGCATCAACGACGGCAACCAGATCGTCGTCACCATCCACGACACGCTCGCCTGGTCGCACCCCTCGTCACTGACGCCGATGTCGGTGGCCTGGCAGAAGGCGATGGTCAAGCGGGCGAGGAAGCACGCGGACGCCATCGTGGTCCCGACGCACGCGGTCGCCGATGAGCTGCGCGACATCGTCGATCTCGGCGACCGCGTCCGCGTCATCGGGGGTGCCGCCGCGACCACGCTCAGCATCCCGACCGACGCCGACGGCCGCGCACGGACGCTCGACCTCCCGCCCGAGTACCTCGTGTCCGTCGGTTCACTCGACCCCCGTCGTGGCATCACGGAGCTCATCACCGGTCTCGGCCGCCCCGGCGCCCCCGACCTCCCGCTGCTCATCGTCGGCACCGACAGCTGGGGCGACGTCACCCTCGCCCAGGTGGCCGATGAAGCCGGTCTGCCGGAGGGGCGGGTGCGTGCACTCGGGTTCCTCGACGACGCCGACCTCGCCGTCGTCCTCGACCGCGCGACCGCCTTCGTCTACCCGAGTCTCGCCGAAGGGTTCGGGCTCCCACTCGTCGAGGCGTTCCGCTTCGGCACGCCCGTCATCCACTCCGACGTGCCGGCGCTCATCGAGGTCGGCGGCGGAGCCGGCGTCGTGGTCGAGTCCGGAGCCAAGGGGTACGCCGATCGCCTCATCGCGACCATCAACGACGTCATCGGCGACAGCGAGCGCCTCTCACGCCTGCGCATCCTCGGCATGGACCGCGAGCAGGCCTTCAGCTGGCGAGACTCCGCTGAACGCGTCTGGCAGCTGCACGCGGAGATCTGAGCCGGTCGGGACGATGACGATCAGCGTCGGTTCACGCCGCTGAACCAGCCCGTTCGTAACGTGGACGGACGACCGATCCGACACTCGTAGGGTGGATGGGTGACCTCTTCGACCGCTCGCGAGCGCTACACGCTCGGCCACCACCCCAGTGTCCTGCGCACCCATTCCTGGCGCACCGCCGAGAACTCCGCAGCGCACCTGCTCCCCCATCTGCACGCAGGCCTCCAGGTCCTGGACCTCGGCAGCGGACCAGGCACGATCACGCTCGACCTCGCCCGCCTCGTGGCGCCAGGCACGGTCGTCGGCGTCGACGCCTCGGACGAGGCCCCCGCCGACGCCCGAGCCCGCGCGGCCGCCGCCGGCGTCGGGAACGTCAGCTTCACCGTCGGTGACGCCTACGCACTCGACCTCCCCGACGACAGCGTCGACGTCGCACACGTCCACCAGCTCCTCCAGCATGTGGCCGACCCGGTCGCCGTGATCCGCGAACTGCGGCGGGTGGTCCGACCGGGCGGCATCATCGCCCTCCGCGAGATCGTCTACGGCGGGGCGGTCTGGTACCCGCTGTCCCCCGGCCTCAGCCGGTGGATGGAGGTCTACCAGGAGCTCGCCAGGGCGAACGGCGGTGAACCGGATGCCGGTAGCCGGCTCAAGTCGTGGGCGATGGAAGCCGGGCTGGCGGACGTGCGCAGCACGGCGAGCGTCTGGTCGTTCGAATCCCCGGTGGACCGCGAGTGGTGGGGCGGCGCGTGGTCGGAGCGGGCGCAGACCTCCAGTTTCGCGACCCAGGCGCTGGAGACCGGGATCGCGGACGACGCCGACCTCGAACGCATCTCGACGGCATGGCGGGACTGGGTCGACGCGGACGACGGATGGTTCGCCGTTCCGCACGGTGAGATCATCGCGACCGTGCGCTGAGCCCTTCGACAGGGTCAGGGACCGGGGCTCAGCCCGCGTCGGGCTCCGGGCTCGGCGACGGCGGGAACAGCTGGTCCTGCACCATCTGGTGGATGAGCGTGTAGTCGGGCTCTTCCGGATCGATCGTCGGCGGGACGAACTGCAGGGAGTTGATCGGCAGCTCCCGCGTCTTGAGCGCGAGGTTCACGAAGTAGCCGAGCATGCCCTGGGGCACATCGGTCTTGACGACATCGCCTCCGGCCGCCGCGACGTCCTGGAATCGGGCGAGGACGTTCGCCGGGTTGAACTGTTTGAGCATCGCCGTCTGCAGGATGTGCTGGCGGGCCATGCGGTCGTAGTCGCTCGTGGAGTGTCGCGAGCGGGCGTACATGAGCGCCGTCCAGCCGTCCATGTGCTGCTTGCCGGGCTCGATCCACGCTGTGACGTTCTCGAGGTCGGCGTCGCCGTCCATCGGGAGCCGTTCCTTGACGTCGATGTCGACGCCACCGAGCGTGTCGATCAGCGTGGCGAAGCCGTACATGTCGATGAGGACGTACCACTGGATGTGCAGCCCGGTGATGCCCTCGGCGGCCTGCTTCATCGCCTCGATGCCGGGCTCACTCGCCTCGGCCGTCGCCTTGGGGAACAGTTCGGGGTTCTTCAGCTCAATCTCGGTGTAGATCGAGTTGAGCTGACAGACGTCGACGTCGCAGGAGTCGTCGTAGCCGTCCGGGTAGAGGGACGCCATCTCGCTGCCCTCGGGGAACGGGATGTCGACGAGGTCGCGCGGCATGGACATCGTCGTCGCCTGCCCGGTCTCCGCGTTGATGCTGACGACCGACATGCTGTCCGGCCGCATGCCGTCGCGGTCGGGGCCGGCGTCGCCACCGAGCAGCAGGATGTTGTAGTAGCCGTCCACCGGCGGCTCCGACGGACCGGTGTTGCCGAAGATGGAGGAGATCGAGCCGCGAGTGGCGCCTGCGACGACCGCTCCGTACCCGGCCCCGCCGGCCACCAGCACCATGGCGAGGGTCGTGAACAGCGCGACACCGAGCCTGGCGTTCGGCGAGGCCTTCACGAGGCGGACCAGTCGTAGGGTGTCGAGCGTCAGCACGACCCACAGGATCGCGTAGGCGACGAGGAGGACCTGGGCGACCGTCAGCGCGATCGGGTTCGTCGCGAGGGTGAAGAGCACCTCGCGGGCGAGGAACATCGTGGCAATGCCGACGACGACGAGCAGCCAGAGGAAGAGCGTGAACCCGAGTCCGAACCGCCCGAGCTTCCGGTTACCGGCGAGCACCTGTGCGGAGCCGGGGATCAGGAGGTTGAGGACGACGAGCCACCAGGCACGCTTCGTCATCACCTCGCGTGAACGGGTGTCTGGGTACCGCATCGGCTTCGCGGCGGTGGCTACACTCGTCATAGCTTCGCTTTGAGGTTCCGGTTCTTCTCCTCGACCGAGTCGGCGAGGGCCTCGGCATAGGCGACGAGCGCCTGGTGCAGGGCGTCGTCGGCCGTGGCGAGGATCTTGACGGCGATCAGCGCGGCGTTCTTGGCGCCGCCGATCGAGACGGTCGCGACCGGCACACCCGCGGGCATCTGCACGATCGACAGCAGCGAGTCGAGGCCGTCGAGGCGGGAGAGCGGCACCGGCACGCCGACGACCGGCAGGGTCGTGACGGAGGCGAGCATCCCGGGGAGGTGCGCCGCGCCGCCGGCTCCGGCGATGACGACCTTCACGCCACGGCCGTGGGCGGCCTTGCCGTAGGCGATCATCTTCTCGGGCGTGCGGTGGGCCGACAGCACCTCGACCTCGAACGGCACGCCGAAGTCGCGGAGCACCTGCGCCGCATCGCTCATGACGTTCCAGTCGGAGTCCGAGCCCATCACGACGCCGACGAGCGGCGGGGCGTCAGGGGACGGGGCGGAGTTCTCGGGCATGAGCACCATCGTAGATCGCAGTGTCTGAAGATCGGCTCAGGACGCACCGCAGCTGGCGGACAAGCCCTCCCCAAAGCGACCCCAGTCCGGGGACGCCTCCGCACCGCGCAGCGCATCGATCGACAGGTGTCTGGGACAATCGGCGGATGAGCACGCCGACCGCGGATGGATCCGCAGCACGCCAGGAGCCACCCAGCCAGCGCGAGCTGCGGCGGTGGCGCGGGTACCTCGCCGACGAACGCGCCGAAGCCGCCGTCTACCGGGATCTCGCCGGCCGGCGGAGCGGTGAGGAGCGCGACATCCTGCTCGCGCTCGCCGAGGCCGAGAAACGTCACGAGTCGCACTGGATCGCCCTGCTCGGGGACGACATCGGCAAGCCGCAACGCGGTGACCTGCGGACCCGGCTGCTCGGCTGGCTCGCGAGGCGGTTCGGATCCGTCTTCGTCCTGGCGCTCGTCCAGCGCGCCGAGTCGCGCTCGCCCTACGCGACCGAACGGGCGGCCACCGAACGCATGGCCGCCGACGAGCAGATCCACGAGGAGGTCGTCCGGGGCCTGGCCGCCCGAGGACGCAACCGCCTGTCCGGAACCTTCCGGGCGGCCGTGTTCGGAGCGAACGACGGCCTCGTCTCGAACCTCGCTCTCGTCATCGGCATGAGCGCCACCGGCGTCGGCAACGGCGTCGTCCTCGCTGCCGGGCTCGCGGGCCTCCTGGCGGGCGCACTGTCGATGGGAGCCGGCGAGTACGTCTCGGTCCGGTCGCAGCGGGAACTGCTCGAGGCGTCCAGCCCCAACCCGGCGGCCGACGACGCCCTCCCCCACCTCGACGTCGACGCGAACGAACTCGCGCTCGTCTACCGGGCACGCGGCATGGAGGTCGGCGAAGCCGAGGCCCACGCAGCGGACGTCCTGGCCCGCGTCGGCGCCGGCACCTACCAGCGCGAGGCCCGGACGGCGATGGAGCACGAGGCCATCGGGACCGGGCTCGGTGCCGCGCTCTCGAGCTTCTGCTTCTTCGCATCAGGCGCCGTCATCCCGGTCCTGCCCTACCTGTTCGGACTGCAGGGCGTCGCTGCGCTCCTCGTCGCCGCGCTCCTGGTCGGGGTGGCCCTGCTCGGCACCGGCGCCGTCGTCGGGCTCCTCTCCGGCGGACCCCCGCTCCGCCGGGCACTGCGACAACTCGCGATCGGGTACGGCGCAGCCGCGGCGACCTACGTGCTCGGCCTGCTCTTCGGCGCGAACGTCGGCTGACCGGCCGCCGGCCCTCCGCCGCGCGACACCGGGAGCCGATGCGAACCCGTCATCTGCCGTCCACGAGCGCGTCACCGGCGTTCCCTACGCTGAGCCATCCGTCCGTCGACCCGGACGGTGAAGGAGGGCGCGTGAGGCAGGTGCAGGACCGGACCGGCGCGTCTCCCCTCCTCGGAGCGGTTCCGCGCACGCAGCCCGACATCCAGTTGCTCCGCGCGATCGCCGTCCTGTCCGTCGTGGTCTTCCACCTGTCGTCGAGCCTCCTGCCCGGTGGGTACGTCGGCGTCGACGTGTTCTTCGTCGTCAGCGGGTACCTGATCACGAGCCACCTCGCACGCCAGGCCGACGAGACGGGCCGCGTCGACCTCCCGGCGTTCTGGGCCCGCCGGATCCGGCGACTCCTGCCGGCCGCCCTGCTCGTCCTCGCTGTGACCGCCGTCCTCATCTGGCGGTTCGCTCCGCCGAGCGCCTGGACGCAGTTCTTCACCGAGACCGTAGCGAGCGCGACCTCCTGGGAGAACTGGTTCCTCGCCGGGAGCTCCGTCGACTATCTGGCACAGGGCAGCGCCGCTTCACCGGTCCAGCACTTCTGGTCGCTGTCCGTCGAAGAGCAGTTCTACCTCGGCTGGCCACTCGTCGTCGTGCTGTGCGTGTGGCTCACCCGGCGGCGACAGGCGGACCTCCGTCGCACCCTCGGTGTGGCGCTCGGGATCATCGGTGCGGCCTCGCTCGCGTGCTCGATCCTGTACACGGCGGCGGACCCGGCACCGGCGTACTTCGCCACGCCGACCCGTGCCTGGGAGTTCGCGGCCGGCGGTCTCCTCGCGCTGCTCGGGCCGGTCGTGGTCGTGCACCGCACCCGGTGGCGGACGGCCTCCGGTGTCCTCGGGGTCGTCCTCCTGGCGGTCGCGCTGGTCGCGTTCACCGAGCGGACGGCGTTCCCCGGGATCGCCGCCGCCCTCCCGGTTCTCGGGACGCTCCTCGTGATCGTCGGTGGGTCGTCGACCCACCGGTGGTCCGTGACGACCCTCGCGCGGACGCGGACATCACTCCTCTTCGGCGATCTCTCCTATTCGCTGTACCTGTGGCACTGGCCGCTCATCGTGGTCGCACCGTGGATGCTCGGCGTGCCCGTCGCGCTCGACGACCCGTTCGGTTGGGCGATCGCGGCCGCTCTCCTGGTCGTCGCCGTGGTCCTCGCCGCGCTGACGAAACGCATCGTCGAGGACCCCGTCCGACGAGCCCCCGTCCTCCTGCACGCGCGCTCCGGACGGACCGTCCTGTGGGCTGGCGCGGCGACCGCACTCGTGCTCTGCATCCCGACGGCGGGATTGCTGACCGTCGCCGCCGAGGAACGCAACCTCGCGAGCACCGTGGACGCCTACGTCACGGACGGCGAGCCGTGTTTCGGGGCCGACGCGGCCGTCTCGGGCTGCACCAATCCGGCAATGGCGGACGAACTGCTGCCGCCGCTCTCGGTGCGGACCGAGGACACGGGCGACACCTTTCGGTGTTCCGCGGCGGCTGACGCGCCGGACTTCCCCGGCTGCACCTTCGGTTCCGATCGCCCGGACGCCACGCGGGTCGCGCTCACCGGGAACTCGCACGCCACGATGCTCATCCCCGGCCTCGTCGACCAGCTCGAGGCACGCAATTGGCGGCTCGACGTGTACGTCGGCAAGGGCTGCGAGTGGCGGGCACCGGGACCCGACGACTCGGCGGCGTGCGACGCCCGGCGGACGCTCATGCAGGAGGCGTTCACGGGTGAGCGGCCGTACGACATCATCCTGGTGACCTCCAAGAGTCCGGACGAGACCTCGGTGGCCGAACAAGCCGCGATCCGCGGCGCGACGCTCGCCGCGTGGGGACCGGTGCTCGAGCAGGGGACGTCGATCGTAGTGCTGCGGGACAATCCCCGCGTGCCGACCGAAGCCGCCGCGTGCGTCGACCGCTCGAGCGCCGCCGAGCTCATCGCGGGGGCGTGCGCCTTCCCCGTGGCCGAGGCGTACCCGACGTTCGACCTGAACACCGCCACGGCGGCGATGACCGACGGCGCCGTGCCGGTCGTGGATCTCGGCGAGCTGTACTGTGCGGCCGGAACCTGTCCGCTAGCCGTCGGGAACGTGCTCGTCTATCGCGATCTGCACCACATCACGGCCACCTGGTCGCGGACCCTGGGCCCGTTCCTCGTCGACCGCATCCGAGCCGCCACCTCCCGGGGGTGACCAGTCCCCGATCGGGTGGAGTGCCAGCGCGGTGCGCTGACGCGAGTGGGCCGAACCCGGCGTCGGCGCGGTGCGCTGACGCGAGCGCGGCGGACCCGGCACGAGCGCGGGGCACACACGTGAGCGCGCCCCTCCGGAGACCCGCGCTCACGTCCCCGACCCGCGGTGACGTCAGCGCACCGCGCTGGCGACCACCCGGGAGAGCTCGGGCGAGGAGCGGTCAGGCGGAGGTGGGCTCGTACTGGCGGCGGTCGCCGACGACGCCCGCGAAACGGAACGGCGCGCCGGTCTCGCGAGGGCGGTCGGAGTCGTGGACGTCGGCCGACGCCGCGTCCTCGAGGAGCTGCAGGTAGCGGGCGTCGTCGACGACCGTCCGCGCATCGAGCTGCGCACGGTTCGCGTCGCTCCGCAGAGCCGAGCGGTAGCCCGGACGCACGATGCCGCTGAAGCACTCCGCGACCGCACCCGATCCGTAGCTGAGGAACGCGATGCGCCGACCAGCGAGGTCGTCGTCACCGTCGAGCAGCGCGAGCAGCGCGAGGTACACGGAGGCCGTGTAGCTGTTCCCGATCCGGCGGTTGTACCCGGTCGTCGGCTCGATCTGTGCGTCCAACTCCTCCTGGGTGCGCTCGGAGCCGAGCGACTTGGCCAGGTGACGGTGCGCCTTGATCGCCATCTTCGTGAACGGCTGGTGATAGCAGAAGTGATCGACCTCGGAGAAGTCCGCTCCGCCGCGCGACCGGTAGTCCGCCCAGGCCCCCTCGATCGCGTCCTGGTAGGCGGAGATGGACAGCTTGCCGTCGACGATCGCCGTCGCACTGTGGTTCGGGCGCCAGAAGTCCATGACGTCCTGCGTGTAGACGCCGGTCGCGGTCTCGAGCTCGAGGATGGCCGGATCGGCGGCCACGAGCATGGCGACGGCCCCGGCGCCCTGCGTCGGCTCGGCGTTGGAGTGCAGTTCGTACCGCGCGACGTCGCTCGCGATCACGAGCACGGTCTCCTCGGGGTTCCGCGCCACGAGCGCAGCCGCGAACTGCAGCGCCGCGGTGGCCGAGTAGCAGGCCTGCTTGAGCTCGACCACGCGGACCGCCTGCGGCAGACCGAGCAGCCGGTGCACGTAGACGCCCGCGGACTTCGACTGGTCGATCCCGGACTCGGTGGCGAACAAGACGGTCCGGAGCCGGTCGCTGCCGTGCCGTTCGATGATGGGCGCGGCAGCGGCGGCGGCCATCGTGACGATGTCCTCGTCGGCGGCAGGGACGCTCATCTCGCTCTGGCCGAGACCGACGTAGTACTTGGCGGGTTCGACACCGAAGCGCCCCGCGAGCTCGGCGAGGTCGATGCGGTTCGCCCCGGTCGCGAAGGCGATGTCGTCGATGCCGACGGCGGGGTTGCTGGTCTGGTTGGTGTTCACGTGCGGGGTGCTCCGTTCGAGCGTCGACGATGCACCGGTCCCCCGGTGCGGTGGGAGGGTCAGGCGGGCGCGCCGGCTGCGGTCTGTGCGCTGCGTTCGAGCTTCAGGTGGGCGGCCATGAGCTCACCGGGGTTGGTCTGCGCGGCGAGGAGTGACAGTTCGCCACACCAGACGGCGGCAGCACACAGGACGGCGAGTCGCCGGGCGTTGGCGCCGGGTTCACGGTCCTCGCGGCACCCGAGGCGGGTGAGGTTCTCCTCGACGAAGCCGAGCCCCTTGCCGTTGCCGACCGTGCCGACGATGAGGTTCGGCAGGGTGCAGGAGAAGTAGAGGTCGCCGTCGTGGACCTCGGCGTGCGTGACGCCCTGCGAGCCCTCGACGATGTTCGCCGCGTCCTGGCCGGTCGCCAGGTAGAACGCGAGCAGCATGTTGGCGTAGTGGGCGTTCGCGCTGCGCAGGCCACCGGCGAGGATCGTCCCGACGAGGTTCTTGCGCACGTTCAGCTGCACGATCTGCTCGGGCGTCGTGTGCAGGAACCGCTCGACGATCGCC
Source organism: Plantibacter sp. CFBP 8804 (assembly GCF_014841225.1). Lineage (NCBI taxonomy): Bacteria > Bacillati > Actinomycetota > Actinomycetes > Micrococcales > Microbacteriaceae > Plantibacter > Plantibacter sp. CFBP 8804. Next base: position 226,850 of record NZ_JACYTU010000002.1, on the reverse strand, counting down.
CGCGGGATCGTCATCTCGGTGACGACGTTCTTGCCACGGCCCAGGATGCCGTTGACCGCGGTCGCCTTCTTGTCGGAGCAGAAGTTGCCGGAGATCGAGCCGTACCGGAGCATCGGCCAACGCTCCATGATGTACGGCATGAGGCGGTCCGCCGCGAGCGTGACCATGTTGTGACCGGACGCGTCACCCGTGCGGAACTCGAGGCGCAGGAAGAGCAGGTTGCCGGCGATCTGCGAGTTGATCTCGATGAGTTCTGCGAAGTGACTCGACTGGGCGACGACGGCCTGCAGCTCGGGCAGGCTGCGCTCGATCTCGCGGAGCGCCTGCAGGGCGTCGCCGGCGGAGTCGACCTCGAACAGGACGGAGCGGCTCATCCGCTCGTCGACGAGCGTCGCGCGGATGCCGCCGGGGACCATGGAGGAGATGCGGGCGCCCCGGCGCACCGACGGCCAGAGCGGGCTCTCGTACGTGGCGAGCGGGACCTCCTGCTCGCCCTCCATGACGTTGCCGCTCAGGTGGAGCGGACCGATCCACTTGAGTGGGACCGGTGCGACGCCGTCGGGTTCGTTGCTCATGCGTGGGGTTCCGTTCCGCCCCGGAGGACGTCGTGCTGCTCGGCGAAGGCACGAGCGTAGGTGGATCTGATGGATTCGACCGCGTCGTCGTCGGTACGGCTGATCTCCGACGGCCCCCACGGGCTGTGGGCGGCGTCGATGAGTCCGGTCGGCGGGTGCACCGTGAGCGGGAGCCGCTCGATGCCGTGCGCCGACCAGTCGTCCTCGAGGGCGGCGGTGGAGACGGACTGGCCGATGAACGCGATCCCGCAGTCGCCACCACCGGCACCGGAGGACTTGGCCGCCCCGCCGAGGCGCTCGGCGGCGTCGCAGAGCTGAGCAAGCGCGGCGGTCTCGATGTCGACACCGGCGTCGCGTCCGAGACCGGCGAGCGTCGCGCGCGCGGAGCGGACGGCACCGAGCACGAGGGCCGGGTCCTCGTCGTTCAAGCCGATCGTGAGGGCGTCGACGGCGGCGCGACTGGCCGCGAGGAACGAGGTGTAGTGGGCGGTCTCCGCCCATTTGCGGGACTGTAGTTCGTCGACGAGACGCGTGGTCGAGGCGGGCTCGCCGGTCCAGCCGACGAGGAGACGGAGCGAGGTCGGTGGCGACAGGCGCTCGAGCCCCAGCTCGGCCCAGGGGTCGCGGAGGGCGGCGAGCACCCCTTCTCGGTGGCGCACCTCCCTCAGCCGCGCCCGATCGGGCGAGGTGTAGCGGAGCCAGCCGCCGAACATGCTCGCCGCGAGGTCGCCCCCGGAGGCTGCCGGCGCGACGTCGATGGTGGCGAGGATCGCGAGCTTGAGCATCTGCGTCCGGGTGAGGTCGAGCTGGTAGAACTCGTCGAGGGCGCGGATGGTGGCGGTCGTCACGGCCGCGCTCGAGCCGAGGCCGAACTTCCGGCCGCTCGCGTCGTCGAGCTCACTGGTGATCGACAGCGCGGAGAACCGCTGCGCCACGCCGAGCTCGGCGACGAGGGTCTCCATCGTGCTCACGGCGGAGAGGACGTGGTCGAGCGGGCGTTCCTCGTGCTCGACGACGACCCCGTTGCGGTTGCGACGCCAGATGATGGGCGCTCGGCCGTACTGGTCGGAGAAGATGCGGCCCTCGTGCTCGCTCGCCTCGAGTCGGACGGTGACGCACCGGTCGACCGCGACGAGGATGGATGGGTGCCCTGGTTCGACGACGGCGTACTCGCCGGCCACGAAGAGCTTGCCGGGCGCCTTGATCTCGATCATCGCGCTCCTTCCGTTGTCTGCTCGCCCGCCGATCCGCCGGGCTCCGAGGTGATGAGCCTCGCGCCCCGTCCGGCTCTGGCGGGGATGACGCCGATGTCGGGCTGCGCCTCGAGGATCCGAGTCGCGAGCTCGTCGACCGCGTCGGCTCGACACAGGATCTTCACGTTCGGGCCGGCGTCCATCGTCGCATAGCATTCGAGGCCGTCGCCTCTGAGGTTTGCGACGAGATCGAGCAGTTCCACGCTCGCCGGTCCCCAATACCTGACCGGCGGCTCGGCGCCGAGCATCGTGGCGTGCATCCGCATCGCGTTCCGCTCGGCGATCGTGCCCACCGCGGTGAAGTCGGCGCGGGCGATCGCGGCGAGCATCTCCTCGAGTTCGACGGGGGTGCGTTCGACCCAGGCGGGGTAGTACGGGGAGGTGTCGACCGTGCGCCGCATGCCGTCGCGACTGGAGACCGACTTGGCCCGGGCGTCGAGGACGGTGAGGACCATGCCGAGCTCGAGTCCGGGCGCGGGCACCGCCTCGGCGAAGGAGCTCTCGTCGTCGTGCCCGGCGTGCCAGACGGCGATCCCGTCGAAGATCGAACGGGAAGCCGATCCCGAGCCACGGCGGGCCAGCCGGGAGAGGGCACGCCGATCGAGGTCGAGTCCGAACGCGGTCGATGCGGCGAGCGCCAGTGCAGCGAAGCCGGAGGCCGAGGAGGCGAGGCCGGCGCCCGTGGGGATCTCGTTGTGGGAGTCGACGGTGACGCGCTCGTCTCGGCCGGCGAGCGCGCGCACGAGGTCGATGAAGCGCGTGACGCGGGAGCGGGCGGTGCCCTCGAGGGCTCGACCGCCGAGGAGCACGACGTCGTCGGCTGCGTCCGTCAGTCGCACCGTCGTCGTCGTGGGCGCTGCGTCGAGGGTCAGTGAGAGGCTTCCGGTCCACGGGAGGATGAGCGCCTCGTCCCGCTTGCCCCAGTACTTGACGAGGGCGATGTTGGGGTTGGCGAGCGCGGTCGCACTGCCCTCCTCCGAGGCGGTCGTCGCGAGCTCTTGCGGGGTCAGGGTCACGCGTAGTCCTCCGCGTCGATCGTCCAGGTGCCGAGTGCTCCGGCCTCGAGGAGGGCTTGCGAGATGCGTCGGGCTGACGCGGGGTCTGCGGCGAGGGTGATGATGCATCCGCCCTGCCCGCCGCCCGTGAGCTTCGCGCCGAGGGCGCCGTTCGCCGCGGCGACCGCGATGAGCGCGGTGATGGCGGGGTGGCCGGCGCCGAGTTCGTCGAGGACCACCTGCGCCGCGTTCATGCGGGTCCCGAGGTCGTCGCGGCGGTCCGCGGCGAGGTCGGCGACGCCCGCCACGGTCCCGCGTTCGAGATCGGCCAGGAGCGCGTGACCACGCTCGGGGTGCAGCTCGACGAAGGCTCTGACGTCGGCGACCGCCTTCCGGGTCGACCCGCGCGCGCCGGTGTCGGCCACGACGAAGCTGCCGCCGAAGCGGATCGGCGGATGGTCGACCCGGCCGGCGGTGAAGAGGATGGGCGTCGAGGCGCTCGTGGCCCGGGCGTCGAGACCACTGGGCGTCCCGTGGGCGACGCGTTCGCCGCGCTGCACGAGCTCGAACCGGTCGGCGTCGTCGAGCGCCACGCCGTGGAGGTCGGCGACGGCGTCCACGATCGCGTTGGCTGCTGCGGCGCTCGAACCGAGGCCCCGTCCGATCGGGAGCGTCCCGCGGACGACGACCTCGACGCCGGCCGGGGCCGCACCGACGTGCGCGAGGGTCTCGAGGACGGTGGTCCCGAGCGGATCCGACGCGTCGAGCGGGCCGAGCGAGATCTCGGTGTCGAGGACCGAGGCCCCGTCGATGCGTCGGGCGGTCGCCTCGACCCGGAGCGACGGGATGGGCAGGGCGACGGCTGGAGACCCGTAGACGACGGCGTGCTCGCCGAGCAGGATCGCCTTGGCGTGCGCGAAGCCGCGACCGGTCGCAGCCGTGTGCTCTGTCGTCATCTCACCATTCTGGTCCGAAAAACATGCAGCTGGCTGCACATCGGTCGTCCGGTCGCGATCCGATTCACCACGGGCAGGCTCGTGAGCTGTCCCGCAGCGCATCCGGGCGCTGCACGATGGGCCGTCGACGGGAGCCGCCGGAGCGCTCACGGCGTGTCCCATGCGTACCGGAAACACCCAGCCTACGCCGAACGGCCCGGTTCGGCTCGTTACGGTTGAGTGGGCGGGACGGCCCGGTTAGGATCGGAACACCTCCATTCATGCAGACGACGGCCGCCGCACCCAGCGCCCGCGTCGACACGGACCCACCCTCCAGCGACGTAGATCCGGTCCCGTCATCTCACCGTCTCCGGGCCGTCCAGCGCCCGCATTCCGAGGGGTACCCCGTCGTGATCTCGTCTTCCGTCCCACCGCGCCCGCGCACCGCCGCACCATCGCCCCTGCCCGACCTCGTCGATCGCCAGACCGACAAGAGCGACTGCGGCGTTGGCTTCATCACCCGCAAGGACGGTGTGCAGAGCCACGACGTCATCGCACTCGGCGACACCGCCCTGTGCGCCATCCCCCACCGCGGCGGCATGTCCTCCGAGGGTGTCGGCGACGGAGCGGGCGTACAGATCGACCTCTCGGTCGACTTCTTCAGCTCTCTCGTCGGCAAGCCGCTCGTCGCCGGCCGGTTCGGCGTCGCGAACGTCTTCCTCCCGGTCGACCACGGTCGGATCGGCGACGCCGAGGCGCTCATCGAACGCTCGCTGGGCGAGGCCGGTTTCACCGTGCTGCTCGCTCGTGCCGTGCCGACGGTCGACGCCGTCCTGCGCCCGAAGGCCGTGCAGTACCAGCTGCCGATCCGGCAGTGGATCTTCGAGCCGTCGGTCGACGCCTCGACGGAGGACCTCGACCGGCGCGCGCACGCGGCCCTGCTCGCGATCGAGGCGACCGCTTACACGGACCTCACCCTCGACGGCCTGTACCCGCTGTCGCTCAGCACGCGCACCCAGGTCCTCAAGGGACGCCTCAACTCCGGCGAGGTCATCCCCTACTTCGCCGACCTGGCCGACCCGCTGCACCGGGTCAGGACCCTCGCCTTCCACACCCGGTTCTCGACGAACACCGCTCCCCACCCGTCGATGGCGCAGCCCTTCCGCCTCATGGCGCACAACGGCGAGCTCAACACCGACCGCAAGAACCGTCTGTCCGAGACGGCGCTGGCGGCGTCACGTGGCCGGAAGATCATCCGGGCCAGGGGCCAGTCGGACAGCTCGCGACTCGACCAGACGCTGCACAGCCGCGTCGTCGAGGACGGCCTCGAACTGCTCGAGGCGGTCGTGTCGGTCATGCCCCCGGCCTGGGAGAACGATCGCACGCTGAGCCGCGAGGTTCGGGCGATGCTCGAGTACTTCTCGCTCGTCGAGGAGAAGAACGACGGCCCGGCCGCGCTCATCTTCAACGACGGCACGACCGTCGGCGCCCGCCTCGACCGCCTCGGCTTGCGCCCGTTGCGCAGCGTCGAGACGGCGGACTACCTCTGCGTCACCTCCGAGGCCGGGCAGCTGCCGTTCCCGGACGACGAGGTGGTCCACCGCGGTCGCATCGAGGCCGGCGGCATGCTCGCCTACGACCACCGCACGGGCACGCGCCTCCGCACGGGCGAGGCGCTCGAGCTCCTCGCGGCGCGCAAGGACTACCTGGCGATGCTCGCCGCATCGGCCACCGACCTCGACGCGCTCGAGGACCGGGGTGTCCCGGTGTCGGCACCGACGGCCTCGGCGGACGACGCCTTCGCCTACCGCGGTGGCCTGAGCCAGGTGCAGCGCTACGTCGCGTACTCCCTCAACCAGGAGAGCTTCCGGTTCATGACGGACCCGATGCTCGCCTCGGGCAAGGAGCGGATCTCGGCGATGGGCTACGGCAACGCCATCAACGCCCTGTCCGACCAGGAGGGCGGCCTGGCGAAGTACTTCTCCCAGCGCTTCGCCCAGGTGACCAACCCGCCGCTCGACAGCATCCGTGAGGCGGACGGCATGACCCTCCGGGTCGCGCTCGGCCCGAAGCCCGGCAGCGGCACGATCGGAACGAAGCAGCTCGTCCTCCGATCCCCCATCGTCAGCGAAGACGAACTGCGGCGCCTCAGCGCTCAGCACGAGTCGCCGGTCGCGTGGTTCGACATCCTCTACCGGCCCGAGGTGGACGCGCAGGCGAACGCCGACGCGCTCGAGGCCGCCGTCGAGCGCGTGGCCGCGGAGGTCGCCGGGTTCGCCGCAGAGAACGGCGGCATCGCGATCCTCAGCGACCGCGGCGTCCACGCGGAGGGTGCCGCCCTGCCGCTCATCCTCGTCGTGGCGGCCGTCAACCAGCGACTCATCGACGACGGCCTCCGGCTCCGCGTGTCGCTCGTGGTCGACAGTGGCCAGCTGCCGTCCTCGCACCACGTCGCCTCAGCCCTCGGCTTCGGAGCGTCCGCGGTGCACCCGCTCGCGGTCCGTCTCCGTGCCGAACAGCAGCACCCCGACGACGTCGAGGCCGCGTTCCGCCGGTTCGCCTACGCCGCCGAGAAGTCGCTCCTGAAGACCATGGGCCGGGTCGGCCTCTGCACCGTCGAGAGCTACATCGGCGGCGAGTTCTTCGAGCCGAACTACCTCGACACGAGCGACCCCGTGCTCGCGCGCGCCTTCCCGCACCTCCGCGCCCCCGTCGGCGGCGTCGGGTTCGCCGGGATCGCCCGGACGGCGAGCGCCTGGCACCAGCGCGCCCTGACGACGTCGAGCGACGCGGACGTCCCGCTCCTCGGCCTGTTCAAGGAACGCGCCGAGGGCGCCGGTCACTCCTACGGGACGACCGCGGTCCGCGGCTTCGTCGACCTCACCGAGGAACCCGTCCAGCTGCCGCGAGCGGACACCACGGCCGTCGACCGCGACGGCGGCACGCTCGGTGACGACCCGCTGCGCCTCCACACCATCGGGAACCTCGAGGACGCGTTCGGGATCGACGACGACGCCTACCAGCACACCTCCTTCGATGCCCTCGACGACGACGAGATCGACGCCTTCACCATCACGCCCGGCTACCGCTCCTTCGTCCAGTCGATGACGACCGAGCGGCGCCGTCGCCCGGCGGCCCTTCGCGACGTGCTCGTGCTGCCCGAGGACATCACCCGGCTGACCACCCCGGAGGAGTTCGCTCGCGAGCTCGACCGGCTCGGCCCCGTCGGCAACTCCTCGATCGTCGTCCGCGGCCTGCGTGCGACGCGGACCGAGCAGGGACGGCACCGGCTGCAGCTCACGGGACCGCTCGCAGGCGACCTCACCCGGGTCTCGGCGCTTGGCGAGTACTACGTCCACCGCTTCGGCGGCGAGGTGACGGGGCACTGGATCTCCGGTGGCGACCTCATCGTGGAGGCGACAGGCTCGGCCGACGACTACTTCTCGATGCTCGTCGAGGGTGCCGAGAGCATCTCGACCGACCTCGTCCAGCCGGCGAGCGAGATCACCCGATCCCTCGCGTCCGGGGCGATGAGCCACGGCGCCCTCGTGGCGACCGCGCACGAGGCGGTCGCGCACGGCACCAACATGGTCGGCGGGATGTCGAACAGTGGCGAGGGCGGCGAACACCTGTCCCGCTACGGCACCATCCGCGGCTCGCGCATCAAGCAGTTCGCCTCCGGCCGCTTCGGCGTCTGGGCCGGCTACCTCGCCGACCCGATGCTGCAGGAGCTCGAGATCAAGATCGGCCAGGGCGCGAAGCCCGGCGAGGGCGGTCAGCTCCCGGCTCCCAAGGTGACGGTGGACATCGCCGCGGCCCGGGGTGGCACGCCCGGCATCGAGCTCGTCTCGCCGCCGCCGCACCACGACACGTACTCGATCGAGGACCTCGCGCAGCTCATCCACGACTGCAAGGCGGCACGGGTCCGCGTCGTCGTCAAGCTCGTCTCCTCCGAAGGCATCGGCACGATCGCCGTCGGCGTCGCCAAGGCCGGTGCCGACGTCATCAACGTGGCCGGCAACACCGGTGGTACCGGCGCAGCCGCCGTGACGAGCCTCAAGTACGCCGGACGCAGCGCCGAGATCGGCATCGCCGAGGTCCACCAGGCCCTCAGCGCGAACGGTCTGCGGTCGAAGGTCACCCTGCGCTGCTCCGGCGCACACCAGACCGGTCGCGACGTCGTCATCTCCGCCCTACTCGGCGGCGACAGCTTCGAGTTCGGGACCACCGCGCTCATGATGCTCAAGTGCGTCATGGCGAAGAACTGCAACGTGAAGTGCCCGGCTGGTCTCACGACCAACCCGGAGACCTTCGACGGCGACCCGCGCGCGCTCGCGCAGTACCTCCTGAACATCGCGCACGACGTCCGCGAGCGGCTCGCCATCCTCGGCCTCCGCTCGCTCCGCGAAGCCCGCGGTCGCACCGACCTCCTCCACCTCGTCGACCACCCGGCGGCCGTCGCGGACCTCGACCTGCGCGCCATGCTCGCGGTCGTCCCCGAGGTCGTCGTCACCGACCCCGTGTACCTGGAGAAGGACTTCACGCTCGACGACGCCCTCATCGAGCGGGTACGGGCAGGACTCTTCGACGACGGCCGGACGACGCTCGACCTGGGCGCCGAGGACGCCGACGGCGGGATCCGCCTCGGCAACCGCTGGCGTTCCGTGGGCGGGCAGCTCGCGATCGACCTCGAGCGCATCCTCAACCACGAGCTCGACGACGCCCAGGCGGCGGCGATCCCCTCCGTCGTCACCGACGACCGTGGCCACCGTTCGCTCGCCGCCGACACCGTGACCATCCGCACCGAGCACTCCGCGGGGCAGTCGTACGCGGCGTTCTGCGTCGACGGCCTGCACTGGCGGCACACCGGCACCTGCAACGACGGCGTCGGGAAGAGCGCCTCCGGTGGCACCATCGCGATCCTCTCCCCCGGCGGCGGCAGCTCGGAGGACGGCGGCAACGTCCTCATCGGCAACTTCGCGCTCTTCGGGGCGACCGGTGGCCGCACCTTCGTCCAGGGCGAGGCCGGCGACCGCTTCGCCGTCCGCAACTCGGGCGCCACCGCGGTCGTCGAGGGCGTCGGCGACTACGCCTGCGAATACATGACCAACGGCGCCGTGCTGAACCTCGGCGGCTTCGGGAGCGGCTTCGGCAACGGGATGAGCGGTGGCTTCGTCTACCAGTACGACCCGCGGAGCGAACTGCCGAGCAAGGTCAGCGCGGACTCCCTCCTCCTCGGATCGATCACCGAGGGCGAGCAGGCGGCGTTCCACGAGGCCGCCGTGCTCCTGCTGCTGGAGTGGCACGTCGAGGCGACCGGCTCGCCGCTCGCCTCCCGGTTGCTCGCCGAGTGGGACACGGCCAGGCACCAGTTCGTGTTCGGCATGCCGCGCGCGCTGCTGCTCTACCAGGACAGCGACGCGATCCTCGCGGCCAAGAGCCGCAAGGAACTCCTCGACGAGCTCGGCGCGGCCCTCGCGGCGCAGCAGCTCCGCACCTTCAAGCTCGACTACCGCGACCGCCGACCGGTCCGCGGCGGTCGCGCCCCCGGACTCGGCGAGCCCGCGGCGGACCCGCAGGACGTCTACGCGCTCCTCACGAGCTACACGGTGCTGAAGCTCGCCCAGGAGGTCGCGCTGTCCCGCACACCCGGCGTCGACGACCCGGCGCACCCGCTCGTGCAGGCGAGCGTCCGCACGCTCATCCTCACCGAGGACTTCTTCGTCATGCAGCGGGTGCAGCGGGCGGCTCGAGAGCTGCTTGAACGGTACGACGACGGGGCGCTCGCCGCCATGATCGCCGCGAAGCGACTCCACGACTACACGGAGGCCCTGCGCCTGCGGAACGTGCGGTCGATCGACCACCCGGGCACCACGGGGTGGATCATGCACCAGCACGCCAAGAACCGTGCCCGATCCGCAGCGACCGGTGGCACCGAAGCACTCCTTGCATCGGCCGCTCTGGCCGAACTGACCCTGGCGGGTTCCCGATGAGCGCGCCCGAACTGGAGGGGACGATGACCTCGACCCAGGCCCCGGCAGCCAGCACACCGAGCCCGGTGCTCTTCGAGGCGCTCGCCGCGCTCGGCAGCAGCGCCGACGACCCGTTCATCCCGGCGGACGCGCCGTTCAGCCCCGAGCAGCGGGTCTGGCTCGCCGGATTCCTGGCAGGGGTCCGCTCCAGCGCGATCGACGCCACCGACGCCGGTGGCCGCACGCCGCAGCTCGCCCTGCACGTGCTCGTCGGGACGCAGACGGGCACCGCGGAGGCCATCGCGGAAGATCTCGGCCGAGCCGCCTCCGGCTACGGCGTCGCGGTGACGACGATCGGACTCGACGACGTCGAGGTCGACCGGCTCCCGACGATGGGACACGTCGTCGTCATCACCTCCACGTACGGCGAGGGTGAGATGCCCGACAACGCCGAACTGTTCTGGGAGACGCTCCAGGCGAGCACCGCACCACGCCTCGACGGCCTGAAGTTCTCCGTGCTCGCGCTCGGCGACTCCGGATACGACGGGTTCTGCCACGCGGGCAAGCTCATCGACACGCGTCTGGAGCAGCTCGGCGCGGAACGCATCCTCGCCCGCGTGGACTGCGACGTCGACTACGAGGAGCCCGCCGCGGCGTGGACCACACAGGCCTTGTCGCTCTTCGGCGCCCTCGCCCCGACGGACGCCGATGCCGCACCCGCTCCCGCGCCGGCGGCCAAGCCGGCGAAGAAGCCCGGCCGCACGCGCTCACCGTGGACCCGCAAGACGCCGTACGGTGCCACCCTCGCCGTCAACCGCGTCCTGTCCGGGCCCGCCTCGTCGAAGGAGATCCGGCACTACGAGTTCGACCTGGGCGACAGCGGCATCGAGTACGCGGCCGGCGACGCCCTCGGCGTCATGCCGAGCAACGACCCGGCGCTCGTCGACGCCATCATCGCCGAACTGGACGCGACCGCGGACGAGTCGGTCGACGGCTCGACCCTGGCGGACCGGCTCACCCACGGGTTCGAGATCCGCACCCCGTCGAAGGACCTTGTGGCCGAACTCGCCGACCGCGCGCCGGACTCGGAGCTGGCGGGGATCCTCGCGCTCGCCCAGGCGGAGACGCTCGACTCCTGGTTGCGCGACCGCGACATCCTCGACCTCCTGCGCTCCACCGCGGTCCGGTTCGACGCCGCCGCGCTCCTCGACGTGCTGCGTCCGCTCCAGCACCGCGCGTACTCGATCTCGTCCAGTCCGCTGGCGGCCGACGGGCGCGTGCACCTCACCGTCGCGAGCGTCCGGTACGCGGTCGGCGACCGTCTGCACGGCGGCGTCGCGTCGACGCATCTCGCCGACCGGGTCGCGGAGGGTGCCACGAGCGGGATCTTCGTCTCCGCGAACGCGGGCTTCCGGGTGCCGTCGGACGACGATGCGCCGCTCATCATGGTCGGCCCGGGAACCGGGATCGCGCCGTTCCGCTCGTTCCTCCAGGAGCGCCGCGAGCGCGGGGCCGCTGGTCGGAACTGGCTGTTCTTCGGCGACCAGCACCGGGCGCACGACTTCATCTACGAGGACGAACTCGGCGAGCTGCTCACCGGAGGGGTGCTTGATCGTCTGGACCTCGCGTTCTCCCGCGACCAGCGCGAGAAGGTGTACGTCCAGACCCGGATGCGCGAGAACGGCAAGGAGCTCTACGCCTGGCTCGAGGAGGGCGGCCACTTCGCCGTCTGCGGTGACGCCTCACGGATGGCGAAGGACGTCGACCAGGCGCTGCACGAGCTCATCGCCGAACACGGCGGGCGTTCGACGGAGGCCGCAGCCGAGTACGTGCACACGCTGAAGCGCGAGAAGCGCTACATCCGCGACGTGTACTGAGGCGCACCTCGACCGGTCCCTGGGCCTGTCGAAGGGCGCACCTCGACAGGCTCGGCGACCGGTCATCGGTCCCTGAGCCCAGCCCTCGGCCCCTGAGCCCGGCCCTCGGTCCCTGAGCCCAACCACCGGTCCCTGAGCTTGTCGAAGGGCGGTCAGGCGTTCTCGGCGCCGAGCAACGCCGCGGCGGCCCGTGCCTCGTACACGACGTCGTCGAGGTCGTCGCCCGCGACGTTGACGTGGCCGACCTTGCGCCCGGGGCGGGGGTCCTTGCCGTAGTTGTGCACCTTCGCCAGCGGGTGCGCACCGAGGACCTGCGGGTAGCGGTCGTCGAGCGTCCCCTCGGCCGGCCCGCCGAGCACGTTCACCATGACGGTCCAATCGCGGTGGCAGCCCGTCCAGCCGAGGGGAAGGTCGAGGACGGCGCGCAGGTGCTGCTCGAACTGGCTGGTGACGCTGCCGTCCTGCGTCCAGTGCCCGCTGTTGTGCGGACGCATGGCGAGTTCGTTGATGAGCAGGCGGTCGTCGTCGGTCTCGAAGAGTTCGACGGCCAGGACGCCCGTCACCCCGAGCGCGGTCGCGACGGTCACGGCGATCTCCTCCGCGGTGTCGGCGAGCCGGCCCGCCGAGCCGGGCGCCGGAGCGATGACCTCGCTGCACACCCCGCCGAGCTGCACGGTCTCGACGACGCGCCACGGCACCACCTCGCCGGACGGGCGCCGGGCGACGAGCTGGGCGAGCTCGCGCCGGAACGACACCAGCTCCTCGACGAGCAGTGCTCCGCCGTTGGCGTCCTCGGAGAGCGCCGTGAACCAGTCGTCGACCTCGTTCGGTCCGTGGACGACACGGACGCCCTTGCCGTCGTAGCCACCACGCGGCGTCTTCACGACGCCCTTCCCGCCGTGCTCGGCGAGGAAGGCCGCGAGCTCCTCCTGATCGTGCACGCGCGCCCAGTCGGGGACCGGCAGTCCGAGCTCCGTCAGGCGTTCGCGCATGAGCAGTTTGTCCTGGGCGACGGCGAGCGCGTCCGGTCCCGGGTGCACCTGTACACCGGCGTCGACGAGTGCCCGCAGGACGTGCTGCGGCACGTGCTCGTGGTCGAAGGTGATGACGTCGACCGTCTCGGCGAAGGCGAGCACGGTGTCCGCGTCGCGGTAGTCGCCCACCTCGACGGTGGCGAGTCGGGCGGACATGCCCTCCTGCTCGGCGAGCACCCGGATGTCGAGTCCGAGGTTCACGGCCGCGGGCACCATCATCCTGGCCAGCTGACCGCCGCCGATCACTCCGACGCGAATGCTCATGGGTTCACTCCAGCTCTCCGGCGACCGGCCGGCGGGTCTCGTTTCAGCAGGCGGGACGGGCGGATCCGGAGGCGGATCGGCGGGTGCCCCGACTCGAACATCGTACCGGCCGGGCGGGCCGGTCACCGGTCAGCGTCGGACCGGTGGCTGCTGCGTCGGAGCCGGTGCTGCCGGGTACGGCGCGGCGATGCTCTGGTTCTCCGCGACGAGCTCGTGCAAGGCGTTCTGGACGAGGACCGCACCGGGCACGTCCCGCAGGACGACCGGTACCTCGCCACCGCTCGTCACCCGGACGTTGCCGCTGCCGAAGGCGCTCTGCACCCAACTCTTGTGCACCGTGATGCCGTAGCCACGGGCGTGGTAGAGCTCCTGGCGCGTCCGCACGAAGAACCCGCGACGGACGATCAGTCGGCGGGTCGTGATCACGTAACGGACCGACAGCCAGGCGATGAACGGCAGGACGCAGGCGACCAGCACGATCACCCCGCCGCCGATGAGGACGGCCCAGTTCTGCCACTCGAGGTCGAACGAGCCGAAGAAGTACGCACCGGCGCCGCTCACCGCGATGAGCAGGAGCGCGGGGAGCAGGAGCCGCCGGGCATGCGGACGCAGGCGTGCGACCACACGTTCGGTCGCCGCCGCGGGAGGAGCCGGCCTGCCCGGCCCCGTCATACCGGGATCAGCCATACTCCCATTCTTAGCAGTCGCGGCAACCCGCCGCCTGCTCCCACCCCGCCCGTCGGCGATCCCGAGCATCCGTGCATCGGCCGCCCGGCTAGCATGAAGGCGTGAAACCGGCCGACAGCACCGCACCGACGGCACAGCACCCCGGCGTGGTCGGGTCGTTCCTCGAGGGGATCGGCATCCTCTTCGGCGGGTTCCGCCTCTGGGGTACCTCGCCGAAGCGCATGCTGCTCGGCATGATCCCCGCCGCGATCGTGGGCGTCGTGTTCATCGCGTTGCTCGTCGTCCTCGGCGTCAACGCCGCCACGATCGTCGACTGGGCGACACCGTTCGCCGACACCTGGGACGAGCCGTACCGCTCGTCCATCAGGGTGGCCGCCGCGGTCGCGTTGGTGGCCGTGGCCGTCGTGGTGATGCTGTACGCCTACGCCGCAGCGACGCTCCTCGTCGGCGACCCCTTCTACGAGCGGATCTGGGCCGACGTCGAACGCACCCTCGGCGACGCTCCTCCGGAGTCGGGTGAGTCCGCGTGGCGCGGCCTCCTCACCGGTGTCACCCGGGCACTCGGCCTGCTCCTGCTCACCATCCCGACGGCGGCCGTCCTCTTCCTCCTCGGCTTCGTCCCGGTGATCGGCCAGACGGTGGTCCCGGTGCTCGGGCTCGCCGTGAGCGGGTGGTTCCTCGCCCTCGAACTGACGGGCTACGCGTTCGACGCGAGGGGGTTGTCGTTGCGGGACCGCCGCCGGACCCTCGCCAGGCGACGCGCCCGCACCCTGGGCTTCGGGATGACGGTCGCGGTCCTCTTCCTCGTGCCGGTCCTGTCCGTGCTGGTCATGCCGGCCGCCGTCTCCGGCGCGACGGTGCTCGCACGCCGGTCCCTCACCGAACAGGCGGGGACGCTCAGCGCACGTGCGTGACGTCGCCGGCCGCCACCGCGACCGGCGCACCGCCGTCGGTCGGTCGGACGACGAGCCGCCCGTCCGCGTCGATCCGCTCGGCCGTGCCGGTCAGGACGTCGCCGCCGGGGAGTTCCACCCGCACCGAGCTGTCCAACGTCACGCATCGCTCGGTGACCGCTGCTCGGAGCCCGCTGGCCTCGGCGTCACCGGACGCCTCCAGGTAGGCGTCGTACAGGGTGCCGAAGGCGCGCAGGTAACCGACGAGGACGGTGTCCGGGTCCGGATCGGCGAGGCCGGCGAGCGCGAGCGAGGTTGACCGGTCGGTCGGCAGTTCCTCGGCACGCTGGCGGAGGTTGACACCGGTCCCGAGGATCACCGCGTCCCCGCTCGGCAGCAGCTCGGCGAGGATGCCGGACACCTTGCGACCGCCGATGAGCACGTCGTTCGGCCACTTCACGTCGGCGGCCACCCCGAGCTCCCGGAGCGACTCCGCGAGCGCCGCGCCCGCGAGGAGTGGGAGCCAGCCGTAGGCCTGCAGCGGGAGCGGACCACCCGACGGAGTGACCGGCCGGAGCAGGACCGACACGGCGAGTGATGTGCCGGGTGGCACCGTCCACACCCGACCGAGGCGACCGCGTCCCCCGCGCTGGTCGTCGGTGAGGACCACCGAGCGGTCGGGCCACGCGTCGCCGCCGTCCTCGCGCACGCGTCGGGCGAGTTCGTCGTTGGTGGAGCCGGCGTGGGCGAGGATCTCGAGGCGTGGCACGAGGGCGGCGGTGAGGGGCAGATCCATGGCACAACCCTACTGAGGCCGGTCGTCGGCGCCCGCGTCGCCCACCGGCACGCTTGGACGATGCCGACAACGGATCGGCGCGCCACTTGTACCCGATCGTCAACGGGTCGGCCGGGGGACCACCGGGTAAGGTGAAAGCGTGACCGACGAAACCACCTCCGGCCCTGACCTCTACACGACGGCCGGGAAGCTCGCCGACCTCAAGAACCGCTATCACGAGGCCGTGACGGCGAGCGGCGAAGCCGCCATCGAGAAGCAGCACAAGAAGGGCAAGCTCACCGCGCGGGAGCGCATCGCGCAGCTGCTCGACCACGGCAGCTTCGTCGAACTCGACGAGTTCGTGCGGCACCGCACGACCGCCTTCGGCATGGACCGCTCTCGGCCGTACGGCGATGCCGTCGTCACCGGCACCGGCACCATCCACGGCCGCCAGGTCGCCGTGTACTCGCAGGACTTCACCATCTTCGGCGGTTCGCTCGGCGAGGTCGCCGGCGACAAGATCATCAAGATCATGGACCTCGCGTTGAAGACGGGCGTCCCGATCATCGGCATGCTCGACTCCGGCGGCGCGCGCATCCAGGAGGGCGTCGTCGCGCTGGGTAAGTACGGCGAGATCTTCCGACGCAACACGCAGGCCTCCGGGGTCATCCCGCAGATCTCCATCATCATGGGTCCGGCGGCCGGCGGCGCCGTCTACTCCCCCGCACTCACCGACTTCGTCATCATGGTCGACAAGACCAGCCAGATGTTTGTCACGGGCCCCGACGTCATCAAGACCGTCACGGGCGAGGACGTCGGCATGGAGGAGCTCGGCGGCGGGTACACGCACAACACCCGCTCGGGCGTCGCGCACTACCTCGCGAGCGACGAGCCGGACGCCCTCGACTACGCCCGCACCCTTGTCGGCTTCCTGCCCGACAACAACCTGTCCGAGGCCACGGTCTTCGACGTCGAGGTGGAGCTGGAGACGACGGACGAGGACCGCCGACTCAACACCCTCATCCCCGACTCGCCGAACCAGCCCTACGACGTGAAGACCGTCATCGAGCATGTCGTCGACGACGCCGACTTCCTCGAGGTCCAGCCGCTCTTCGCGCCGAACATCGTCATCGGTTTCGCGCGCGTCGAGGGACGGTCGGTCGGTGTCATCGCCAACCAGCCCTCCCAGATGGCCGGGACGCTGAACATCGAAGCGGGCGAGAAAGCGAGTCGGTTCGTCCGGTTCTGCGACGCGTTCAGCATCCCGATCCTCACCCTGGTCGACGTCCCCGGCTACCTGCCCGGCACCGACCAGGAGTGGACCGGCGTCATCCGCCGCGGCGCGAAGCTCCTCTACGCCTACGCCGAGGCCACGGTGCCCCTGGTCACCGTCATCCTGCGCAAGGCCTACGGCGGCGCCTACATCGTCATGGGTTCGAAGCAGCTCGGGGCCGACATCAACCTCGCCTGGCCCACGGCCGAGATCGCGGTCATGGGCGGGCAGGGTGCCGTCAACATCCTGTACCGCGGCGAGATCAAGCGGGCCGAGGAAGCCGGCGAGGACGTCGCCGCCGTGCGCACGCGCCTCGCGAACGAGTACACCTACAACGTCGCGAGCCCGTTCCTCGCCGCCGAGCGCGGCGAGCTGGACGGCGTCATCGAACCGGCGGCCACGCGGGTCTCGGTCATCAAGGCGCTCCGCGCGCTCCGGACGAAGCGTGCGAGCCTGCCCGCCAAGAAGCACGGGAACATCCCGCTGTGAGCACCGGCGCCGAGCCGAACACGACCGAGCCGTCGTCGATCGATCTCCGGATCGAGCGCGGTACCCCGACCGACGAGGAACTCGCGGCGCTCACCGCTGTGCTGAGCGTCGCGATCGCCGAACAGGCGCTGCGTGACGCCGACACCGCCCCGGCACCCCGCGTCCCGTCGACGTGGGAGCGGACGAGGCGGAACCTCCGCACAGGGATCACCGTGGGCCCAGGACACTGGCGCGCGTTCACGGGCTGAGCCGTCTCGAGGGAGGACTCACGCCGGTTGCCCCTCGCGGCGCGCGGTGCTGTCCCCCATTCGTGTCCTCCATAGTGCCGACTGTCGGGGGTACCCCTGATGGAGGATCATCATTCTCGAAAGTTGCGTCTCATCGAGACCACTTCACCAGCTCCTGCTCCATCTAGGGTAAGCGGGCAGGAGTTCGGGGGCGGGTCAGAGCGGTATTCGGGTTACCGCTCTGACCCACGAACGTCACGGAGGGCCAGCATCGGGTGCTGGCCCTCCTTTCGTTCGTTCGAGACCCGGCACGCCGACAGGCTCAGCGACCGGGAGAAGTCCACTCGGACGCGTTCCGGTCCCTGAGCTTGTCGAAGGGCCCACGAGGAAGTTCCCGCTTCGAGGAAGCTCCCGCTTCGATGACCCTCTCCGGCCCTCCGAGTGACCCCCTCCGGTCCCTGAGCTTGTCGAAGGGCACACGAGCAGCTTCCCGCTCCACTGACCCTCTCCCGGTCCCTGAGCAACCCCATCCAGCCTCTGAGCCTGTCGAGGGCACACGAGGAACCTCTCGCCCTGGTGACCCTCCTCCGGTCCCTGAGCCTGTCGAAGGGCCCACGGAGAACCCCGCCAATCCGGCATGCCTCCTCCGGTCCCTGAGCCTGTCGAAGGGCACACGAGCAACTTCCACAGCCGTCCCGACTCAGCATCTGGAATGTCAGTGGTCCGTGGTGGACTGGTTCCATGACCGAGACCACCTCCGCCGCGATCCGCGTGGGCGACGAGTGCGCCGCGCGCCTCGCGGAGTTCTCGGACCACTACGCGGACATCCAGCGTCGGCGTGCTGCTCTGGACGCCGAGGAGGCTCGGCTGCTCGCCCGGTCTGCCGCCTACGCGGACGCCTTCGCCGACGCCACGGTTCCGGCGATCTTCCCGCCCGCGGAACGGCAGGCGCTCTCCCGCCGGTCGACCTGTATGGCGCTCGCGATGGCGACCCGCACGCCCGAGCGGACCGTGCAGCGGGCGACGAACGACGCCGAGCGCCTTGTGAATGATGCTCCGGCCGTGCTCGAGTCGCTCGAGGCGGGCCGCATCTCAGCGCGGCACGCGCAGACGATCATCGACCAACTCAGTGACGTGCCGACCGCGGGGCGGGCGGCGTTCCTCGCTGAGGTACTACAGGTCGCGGAGGAGACGACCAACGCGAACCTCCGCAGGCGCGCCCGCATCCTGCGCGAGCGACTCCACCCCGAGTCCATCACCGCCCGAGCGGTCCGCTCCGAGGCCGACCGCCGGGTCGAGTTCGAACCGGCCGCCGACGGCATGGCGTGGGTGCACCTGTTCACCACGGCGCCGATCGCCCAGGGGCTCATCGAGCGCGTCGAGGCCGCGGCAGCAGAGTCGCGCGCAGCTGGCGACACCCGCACCTGCGCCCAGCTGCAGGCAGATGCCCTGGCGGCGCTCGCGCTCACCGGCGTGACCCCGGAAGACGTCATGTCGAGCCCGGTCCTTCCCCACCCGATCGAGGTGCAGGAGCACATCAAGCCGACCGTCCAGATCACGGTCCCGGCGCTCACGATGGCCGGTGTGAGCGATGCCCCGGCGACGCTCGACGGCTACGGACCCATCGACCCGGAGACCGCCGCACGTATCGCCGTGAACGCACCAAGCTTCACCCGGATCCTCGTCCAACCGGAAACCGGCGCGGTCCTTTCCGTCGGCCGCAATCAGTACCGGGTTCCGGCTGACCTGCAACGCGCGGTCCGCCTGCGAGACGGCACCTGTCGGGCACCGGGCTGCGGCAGACGAGCCCGGGCCTGCGATCTCGACCATTCGGTCGCGTGGGAAGACGGTGGGACCACGGATGTGGGGAACCTTGCCTGCCTGTGCCGACATCATCACCTGATGAAGCACCTAGCCGGGTGGAACCTCGAACACGGAGCCGGCGGCGTCCTCGACTGGACGACACCCGACGGGAAACACCACCGGACCGAACGGGACCCTGCACCGTTCTGACCAGTTCCGGTCCCTGAGCTGTGCCGCACTTCGACAAGCTCAGTGACCGGAGGAGCTTCACCGGGAACGCCTCGGTCCCTGAGCCTGCCGAAGGGTTCTTCGTGGGCACTTCGACAAGCTCAGTGACCGGGAAAGGTGTGCCCGGAACGATGAGGAGTCCTCGTGGGCACTTCGACAAGCTCAGTGACCGGAAGAGGTGTGCCCGGAACGATGAGGAGTCCTCGTGGGCACTTCGACAAGCTCAGTGACCGGAGGAAGTGTGCCCGGATGCGTTCCGGTCCCTGAGCCTGTCGAAGGGTGTTGCACCGTCGGAACGGTTCAGTCCTCGTCGGACACGCCGAACGCACCCACGCCGGCACGGGAGCCGTCGCGCGGGATCTCGAGCCAGACGTCGAGTTCCTCGTCGTCGTCATCCGGACCCGCAGCGACGCCCGGTTCCCGGTGCACCGCACGCAGGCCGACCACGGTCACCGCGACGCGCTCGTCGTCCGGGACGCTCCGCACGATGAGGCGCGTGGCGTGCGAGGCGGCGAGCGCTTCGGCGATCTGCTCGTGGATCGCGTCGAGGACGCCGGCGTCCAGCTCCTCGAGGCCGCCTTCGTCCAGCATGTTCACGATCGCGCCGCGCCGCCGGGCCGCGAGCACTTCGGCCCGGACCGGGTCGCTCAGGAGGTGTCGCCCGCGGATCTCGTCGCGGAGACTGGCCTCCAGCGTCCGGCACTCCGTGCGATCGGCCACGGAGAGCCTGCCGCCGTTGGCGATGATCGTGCGGAGCATCGGAGTCGCCAGGCGGCCCGTCTGACTGAGGCGTCGTCGCCGCTCGTGCACGTGCGCGTACTGCGCCGCCTGCCAGTCGGAGGTCGCATGCTCCGCCTGCGTGAGGCGCTCGGCGTCGTGCTGCGCCCCAGCGATCGATCGGGTGAGCACACTCGCGAGGACGACCCAGATGAGGCTGCCTGTGACACCCATCCCGAGCGCCAGTCCCGGACCCGCCCAGAGGAGCGACTGGACCGTGAGGAAGACGATCCCGATGTAGGCGACCGCCTCCCGCTGCCGGACCACGGTGATCGTCATCAGCGTCCCGATCGACGCGACGTGCCAGGTGGCGTACCCGTTGTTCCGCGTGGGGTCGAGCTGGCTGGTCACGAGCAACGGGACGATGATCGCGGTCGCGAGGTTGATGCTCGCGAGCCACGACGGCATGCGCGTCGTGCCCATCGGCCAGAGACTCAGAACGCTCGCGACGGCGTAGACGAGCATCGCGATGAGGACCGGGACGACGTCGCGGGGTGTCTCGAGCGTCAGCGCCGCACGGAGCAGGTGGTACGCCGAGAACAGGGCGGCGAGGATGACGAGGGCGTACCGCGGTGCCGGGGTCACGAGCCGTGCTCCGGTGACCACTCGATGCGGATCACGGCACCCTCACCCGGACGGGAGATCACCGTCGAGCGTCCGCCGACCGCGGCGACGCGCTCGACGATCGAGACCTTCAGCCCGAGCCGCTCCTCGGCGACCTGCTCGGGGCAGAACCCGACGCCGTCATCGCCGACGATGACGCAGACGCCGCCGGAGACCGTGCCCTCGATGGACAGGCTCCGCGCAACTCCCGAACCCGCGTGCTCGACGCTGTTGACCATCGCCTGCACCGTCGCCCAGTAGACCGCGTTCGCGACCGTGACGGGCAGGACCCGGCCGGAGGCCCCCTCGACCGTGACGGAGAACGGTTCACCGAGCATCGACGCGGCCGCACGCAGCCGTTCGATGAGCTCGGCGAGGCCGGTGACCTCGTCCTCGTTCGTCATCGGCGCTCCAACGCCCTCGAGCTGCTCGATCGCGACCCGCGCCATCATGACGGCGAGCGCCTCCGACTTCGGGGTCAGCGCCCGATCCGCGGCGAGCAGGGAGGCGAGGACGCTGTCGTGGACGATCGAATCGACCTCGACGCGCCCCACCTCCGTGGCGTGCTGCTTGACGGCCGCGTCGTAGGTGGCGAGGGCGGCCGCCCTCGCGATGTCGACCCGACCGGCCAGCACACGGAACAGCCCGACGAGGACGACGATGAGCCCACCGATGATCGTCGCGTACGAAGCGTCGAGCGCACCGATCTCGAAGGACGCCGGCGCGAAGTCGGCGTCGATGACGCGGTTGACGCCGTACATGACCGAGGTCACGACGAGGTACACGATGGCCCCCCGCAACTGCAGCGGGATGCAGGCGAACGCGACGGCGATCGTGCAGAGGTACCAGATCCAGGGTTCCTGGTTGATGTCCGCCGACGCCTGCGCGTTCACCGCCGGCCAGATGAGGAGGGCCACGAAGAACACTGCGGCGAAGACGCCGGAGGCGATGCGGTGGTGCCACAGGAAGAAGCAGCAGATGATGGCGCCGAACATCGTCCCGAAGACGAGGGAGACGTAGAGCACGCCGAACCAGCCGGTGATCTGGACGCCCTGCCCGAGCGTGGTGAACGCGGTCTGCAGTCCGAAGACGAGTCCGATGATCGCGACCGAACGGCCGAGGAGGCGTTCGAAGTTCGCGGTGTTCAGCATCCGGCGCTGAACCTGGGCATCTCTCGTGGTCGAGGGGATCGCGGGATGCCTGGTCGGTGCCCGGAAGCTAGGAGACATCCGTCCCGCCTTGATCGAGGCCGGGGAGGATCCCGTCCTCGACCGCTCGGCGGAGCAGGTCGACCTTCGTCGGTGCCGGGCGCCCCACCTCGACGTACTTCACCCGGATGCGGTCGATGTGCTCTCGGGCCGTGGAGTAGGCGATGCCGAGTTGCATGGCGACGGTCTTCAGTGGCAGGCCGGACGCGTAGAGGTGCAGGACGTCGCGCTCACGACGGCCCAGCTGCGCCCGCGCGAAGTCGCTGTCGGCGTCGATCGCGCTCGCCCACTCGATGTTGTTCAGCGCCTCGCCACGGGCCACCGTGCCGATGGCGGCGATGACCGTGTCCGTCGGCGACGACTTGGGGATGACCCCGGACGCTCCGGCGGCCAGCGCCTCGCGCACCAGTGCGACCCGATCGGCGATGGAGTGGATGAGGACGTGCGCCCCCACCGCCTGCACCGCGTGGATGTTCGAGGTCGGCGTGCTGCCGTCGGAGAGCGAGAGGTCGAGCACGACCACGTCGGGCACCACGCCGTTCAACGCGGCGATGCACTCGACGGCGGTCGGGGCACTCGCCACGACCTGATACCCGGCGTGCGCGCACACCGCTTCGATCCCGAGCCTGACGGACTCGTGATCATCAATGATTGCGACGGTCACCACGGCACCATCGTAGCGAGTGACGGACCCGCCGGGCGCGACGGCCTGATCGCGAGTCGCCTCCGTCGGCACGGGCCCGCTCAAGCCGTTCGCGAGAAGCCCGCGACGGCCTCGAGGTGGTGCGTGTTGGGGAAGAGGTCGTAGGCCGCGAGGTGGTCGAGCTCGTAGCCCTGCTCCGCCAGGAGGGCGACGTCGCGGGACAGCGCGATGGGGTCGCAGGCGACGTAGACGATCGACGCGGGCCGCAGCTCGCCGAGCATGGCCACGATCTCCGCGCCGGCCCCCGAGCGCGGCGGGTCGAGCACGACGGTCGCGGTGGCGTACCGGGACCGCTCGATCCGACTGCCCGTCGCGATCTCCGACCGCAGGAAGGCGTCGACCTTCGCGGTGACGGCCTGTGCGCCCACCCACTCGGACAGGTTCTCGCCCGCGTACTCGGTGGCGCGTTCGTCACTCTCCACGGTCGTGATGCGGGTGGTGGAGCCGAAGCGGTCGCCCACGCCAGCGGCCAGCAGGCCGACGCCGCCGTAGAGGTCGAGGTTCGCGGCGCGCGGATCGAAGCGCGCGTCGTCGATGGCCGCGGACACGGCCTGCTGGAGGGTCGTAGCAGCCTGACGGTGGACCTGCCAGAATCCGTTCGCGTCGACGATGAACTCGCGCTCGCCGACGAGCTCGCGGATCGGGTCTGCCGCGGGACGGACCGGCTTCGGTCCCCCGCGTCGACCGCGCCCGCCACCGCGTCGGCGGTCGCCGCCTCCGGCCTCGTCCGCACGCGTCAGGACGCGGACCGTCCCGGTCGACGAGGCGACGATGTCGATGGAGGTGGTGCCGTGCGGCAGTTCCTCGAGCTTGGCCGCTTCGGCCACCGCTTCGATCGCGAGCGGCAGGTCGTCGACGGGGACGACGTGGTGGGACCTCGAGGCGTAGGGACCGATGTTGCCGTGCTGGTCGACGTGCAGGGAGACCCTTGTCCGCCACCGGGTGCCGTCGGGCGTCTCACCGTCGACCGCGGCGACCGTGAACTCGGGAGCGACTCCGGCGAACCGCTCGAGCCCTTCCGCGAGGACCTGGTGCTTCAACGCGCGCTGGTGGGCGAGCTCGATGTGTCCGAACTCCGCTCCCCCGGCCCGCTCGCTCGGCTCGCGGTCGACGGAGGCCTCGGCCCAGACGTGCGGACGGCGGTGCTCGGACGGCGTGAGGACCTCCAGGGTCTCCGCCCGCCAGAAGCGCTTCTCGTTCTCGTCGACGATGCGTGCCCGCACGCGCTCACCGGGGAGCGTGTCGGGGACGAAGACCACCCGGCCCTCGTGCCGGGCGACGAAGACACCCCCGTGGGCTACGTTGGTGATGTCCAGTTCCACGGTGCGTGCAGTCGTCGTGCTCATGCGTCGAGCATGTCACACGGGCGGCTGCGGGGAGTCCACCGTCCACTGCAGAAGGAACCGTCATGCGCCTCACGCTCGCCTCCACGTCACCGGCCAGACTCGCCCTGCTGCGGTCGAGTGGCATCGAGCCGATCATCGTCCCGTCGTCGGTCGACGAGGAACAGGCCGTCGACGACGCGACCCTCGCCGCGGGTGCGCCGCTCGCCCCCGACGAGGTCGTGGCACTCCTCGCCCGAGCGAAGGCGGAGGCCGCTCTGGCCGTGGTGCGCGAACGCGGCGACGCGGTCGACCTCATCCTCGGCGGCGACTCGGTCTTCGTCCTCGACGGCGTCGTCCACGGCAAGCCGCACACACCCGAGCGCGCCCGCGAACGCTGGCATGCCCAGCGTGGGAGGACGGGGACCCTGTACTCCGGTCACTGGCTCATCGACTGCACCGGTGCCTCGCCGGTCGGGATCGGTGCGGTCGCGAGCGCCGAGGTGTCGTTCGCCGACGACCTCGACGACGCCGAGATCGACGCCTACATCGCATCGGGTGAGCCCCTGGCGGTGGCGGGGGCGTTCACGATCGACAGTCTGGGCGCCGCCTTCATCACCCGCATCGAGGGCGATCCGTCGACGGTCGTCGGCCTCTCGCTCCCGACCCTGCGGCGTCTCGTCCGCACGTTGGGACACGACTGGCACGAGCTCCGCAACCGGCGCGGCGCCCTCTGACGACCCGGGTCTTGTAGAGGCGACACGTCATTCCTGCGGCTTTTTTGTGCGTGTGAGCCAAAGGCTCACCCGGGCCTCCCGGTAGGCTCGTGGACTGTGCCACGTATAACCAAGGTCCTCATCGCCAACCGTGGCGAGATCGCCGTCCGCGTCATCCGAGCCGCGAAGGACAGCGGGATCGCCTCCGTCGCCGTCTACGCCGACCAGGATCGCGACGCCATGCACGCCCGACTCGCCGACGAGGCCTACGCCCTCGACGGGACGACGAGCGCGGAGACGTACCTCGTCATCGACAAGCTCCTGTCCATCGCCCGACGGTCCGGCGCCGACGCCGTCCACCCGGGCTACGGCTTCCTCGCCGAGAACGCGGACTTCGCGCGCGCCGTCATGGCCGCAGGGCTGATCTGGATCGGCCCGTCGCCCGAGGCCATCGAGCGGCTCGGCGACAAGGTCTCCGCCCGCCACGTGGCCGAGAAGGTGGGCGCTCCGCTCGCCCCCGGCACGCTCAACCCCGTCTCGGGTGCCGAGGAGGTGCTCGACTTCGTCGACATCCATGGCCTGCCCGTCGCCATCAAGGCGGCGTTCGGCGGTGGCGGTCGCGGCCTGAAGGTCGCCCGCGAGCGCGAGGAGGTCGCCGAGCTCTTCGAGTCGGCCACCCGCGAGGCCATCGCAGCGTTCGGCCGGGGCGAGTGCTTCGTCGAGAAGTACCTCGACCAGCCGCGCCATGTCGAGACACAGTGCCTGGCCGACGCGCACGGCAACGTGGTCGTCGTCTCCACCCGCGACTGCTCCCTGCAGCGTCGCCACCAGAAGCTCGTCGAAGAGGCACCGGCACCCTTCCTCACCGACGACCAGGTGACGGAGCTCTACCGCGCGTCGAAGGCGATCCTCAAGGAGGTCGGCTACCTCGGTGCCGGCACCTGCGAGTTCCTCATCGGCAAGGACGGCACCGTCTCCTTCCTCGAGGTCAACACCCGCCTGCAGGTCGAGCACCCGGTCTCCGAGGAGATCACCGGCATCGACCTCGTCCGCGAGCAGTTCCGTCTCGCCGAGGGCGGCGTCCTCGACTACGACGACCCGCAGCCGAGCGGCCACTCCTTCGAGTTCCGCATCAACGGCGAGGACCCGGGACGCGGCTTCCTCCCGCAGCCGGGCCCGATCCACGTCTTCAAGACCTTCGGCGGCCCCGGTGTCCGCCTCGACTCCGGCGTCACGGCCGGCGACACGATCTCGGGGGCGTTCGACTCGCTCCTCGGCAAGATCATCGTCACGGGACGCACCCGCGAGGAGGCGCTCGAGCGCAGCCGTCGCGCGCTCGACGAGTTCGAGGTCGCCGGCCTCCCCACCGTCATCCCCTTCCACCGCAAGATCGTCCGCGACCCTGCGTTCACCGCGGAGGACGGCACCTTCGGTGTCTACACCCGATGGATCGAGACGGAGTTCGTCAACGACATCGAGCCCTGGGACGGATCCATCGATGCGCAGCAGGCACCCGCTGCCCGCTCGACGGTGGTCGTCGAGGTCGGCGGCAAGCGGCTCGAGGTCAGCCTTCCGGGCGGACAGCTGGGGCTGAACGTCGGTGCACCGGTCGCCGCTCCCGCTCCGCACCGCCGCGGTGGTGCAGCGGTGGTCTCTGGTGCGACGGGAGATTCCGTCTCGGCGCCCATGCAGGCGACCATCGTGAAGCTCGCGGTCGCCGAGGGCGATGTCGTCGTGAAGGGCGACCTCGTCGTCGTCCTCGAGGCGATGAAGATGGAACAGCCCATCACGGCGCACAAGGACGGCACGGTCGGCGCGATCGACGCGACGGTCGGTGCCACGGTCTCCTCGGGTCACCAGCTCCTCACCATCAGCTGACCCGACCGGCGCCTTCGGGCGTCGCATCGGACCCGGCGACGATACGCTGAGCAGGTGTCAGCAGCCGACCTCCTCGAAGATGCGTTGGATCGTGTGGCGGACTTCGACGCCGCCGGTGCGATCGCGCTGCTCGAGGCAGAGCCGCACGCGGCGTCCGATCCCCGCGTCCTCGCCCTCCTGTCCTACGCCAGGTTCACCACCGCCGACTTCGCGGGTTGTCGCCGGGACGCGGTGGATGCACTCGCCGCCTCGACGCACTCCGACCGGACGACGCGCCTGCTCGTGCTGGGAGCCGCCGGGCTGGCCCTCGGGTCGGACCGCTCGTCCGGCTCGGAGCTGGAGGGGTGCTTCGCGGAGGCGGACGCCCTCGTCGACGACGGCGGCGACCTCGAACCGACCCTGGCCTGGCTCGTCGGGTACCTGCTCGTCGAGGGTGCCGTCGTCAACGTTCTGATCCACGCGGCCCGGCGCTTCGCCGACGCGTTCGCCGACGACATCGCCGCCACCCCGGGCCGCTTGTACCGGACCCTCGTCGACGGGGTCCTCGCCCGCCTCCTGCTCAACGAGGGACGCGTCGCCGAGGCAGAGGCCGCCGCGCTCGCGATGTTCGAGCGGGCCGGGAGCGGACCGACCGCCCTGTACGCGGAGGCCGTGCAGTGCCTCGTCGCCGGGAACCGTGCCGAGCAGGGGGCGACCAGGACGCTCGCACGCCGCGTCCGTCAGGCCATCCCCGAACCCACGGGCGCCTTCCAGACGACGTGCTACCTCCTCGTCGGCTACGGTCTCGCCGCCCTCGCGGACGACCACGGAGCCGCAGCCCTCGCGCGGAGCGCCTCGGGGAACGACT
Source organism: Plantibacter sp. CFBP 8804 (assembly GCF_014841225.1). Classification (NCBI taxonomy): domain Bacteria; kingdom Bacillati; phylum Actinomycetota; class Actinomycetes; order Micrococcales; family Microbacteriaceae; genus Plantibacter; species Plantibacter sp. CFBP 8804. Next base: position 199,516 of record NZ_JACYTU010000002.1, on the reverse strand, counting down.
TCAGCGGCCTGTCCGTCCAGGACCGGGCCCTCGCGATCGAGCTGCTCGTCTCGAGCGCCTTCCTCGACCGCGACATCGTCGAATCGGAACGCCTCATCGGCTTCATCGCCGCCGACGTCGACCGCAGGGTCCCCGGGCCGGCCATCCTCCGGATGCAGTGCAAGCTCGAACTCCTCCGTGGGCGACCCGCCGAGGCGCTGGCGCTCGCGCGCACGGCGACCACCCGCGCGTTGGTCGACGGCCGCATGCTGGAAGCCGGGATCGGTGAGATCCTCGCGACGCGTGCCCTCATCGCCATGTCCGACCGGACGCAGGCCGTCCGTGAGTTGGCCGCGCTCGCCGAGCAGGCGGTCCGCGGCGGGCACACGGCCGCGACCCGCTCCGCAGCCCGCGAGCTGAAGGCGATCGGTCGACGTCTCGCGCCGGTCGCGGGATCCGGTTGGGACGGACTGTCGCCGCGCGAACGCGAGGTCGCCCTCCTCTCCGCGGAGGGCAACTCGACGGCGGAGATCGCGTCCGTCCTCCAGCTCTCCTCGCGCACGGTCGACGCGCACGTCACCCGGGTGCTCGCCGCGTTCGGGATCGTGTCCCGCCGCCAGCTCCCCTCACGGCTCCCGGCGACACTGCCGTTGACCGCCGTCCCCGTCCCGACCGCACCGCTCACGCCCCGACAGCGGGACCTCACCGAACTCGTCGCGGACGGCCTGTCGAATGACGAGATCGCGACGGCCCTCTGCATCTCACGCAAGACCGTGGAGAAGCACCTGAGCGCCGTCTTCCACGCCTGGGGCGTCCGCTCGCGGGTCGCTGTCGCGCGCATCGTGCTCGCGAACCGCGATCGGTGAACCCCGACACCTCGGCGACGGTTCGACGAGGACGACGCCTATTCGACGATGTGCATGGCGCGCGCCGCGTCAGTGATCGACCCGGTGAGCGACGGGTAGACCGTGAAGGCACGCGCGACCTGGTCGACGTTCAACCGCTGCTCGACCGCGAGGGCGAGGGGGAAGATGAGCTCGCTGGCCTTCGGGGCGACGATGACCCCGCCGATGACCGTCCCGCTGCCGGTCCGCGCGAACAGCTTGACGAAGCCGTCCTTGATGCCCATCATCTTCGCGCGCGGGTTCTGGGCGAGGGGCAGCTTGTAGATCTCACCCTGGGCGATGCCGTCCTCGATCTGCTTCTGGGTCCAGCCGACGGTCGCGATCTCCGGCTGCGTGAAGATGTTCGCGGCGACGTTGCGGATCTCGGTCGGGTTCACGGCGTCGCCCATCGCGTGCAGCATCGAGGTGCGACCCTGCATCGAGGCGACGGACGCGAGCGGCAGGAAGGTCGTGCAGTCACCGGCGGCGTAGATGTTGGGGACGCTCGTGCGCGCCACCCGGTTCACGCGGATGTGCCCGGAATCGGTCAGCTGCACGCCGGCCTCCTCGAGACCGATCCCGGCGGTGTTCGGCACCGAACCGACCGCCATGAGGCAGTGCGACCCCTCGACCGTGCGGCCGTCCGAGAGCGTGGCGACGACACCGTGCTCGGTGCGGGTGACGGAGTCGGCCCGCGACTTGGACAGGACCGTCATGCCGTTGCGCTTGAAGACGTTCTCGATGACCGCCGCAGCATCGGCGTCCTCACCGGGCAGCACCTGGTCGCGGCTCGAGATGAGCGTGACCTTGGAGCCGAGCGCCGTGTAGGCGGAGGCGAACTCGGCGCCCGTGACGCCCGAGCCGACGACGATGAGGTGCTCGGGGACGGAGGTGAGGTTGTAGAGCTGCGTCCAGGTGAGGATGCGCTCGCCGTCCGGCAGCGCGGAGGGCAACTGGCGCGGGCTGGCCCCGACGGAGACGACGACGGTGTCGGCCTCGATGCGGTCGAAATCGGTGCCGGCGGACAGATCGGTCGAGACGATGACCTCGTTCGGTCCGTCGAGCCGCCCCTGGCCGTTGACGATGCGGACCCCGGCACGGATGAGACTCGCCCGCATGTCCTCGGACTGCTGGCGGGCCAGTCCGAGCAGTCGCTTGTTGACGGCGGCGAGGTTCACCGCGACCTCGGGACGGCTGGGTTTCCCGGTGGTCTCCGAGCGGACGAAGAACTGCACACCGAGGTCGGCCGCCTCGCCGATGGCCCCGACCGCGTCGGCCGTGGCGATGAGGCTCTTGGACGGGACGACGTCGGTGATGACCGCCGCTCCGCCGACGCCCGAACGCTCCACGAGCGTGACGTCGGCCCCGAGCTGCGCCCCGGCGAGGGCAGCCTCGTACCCGCCGGGTCCGCCTCCGATGATCGCCACTCGCTGCTTGCGTTCGAACTCGTAGGCCATGCCTCCATTCTCGCGCGCCACCAGGGGCGGGACCAAACCCGTTCGGGCCTGCGGCGGCGGGGATCGTGCGCGGATGAGCGGGGTCGGCACGGTTGGGCGGCGGCCCCGCCCCTGTCTAGAGTGAGAGGATGTCCGAAACCTCTGCGAATCCACTCGATCTGTCCGATGTCGATCCCTTCGAGATCGCCCGCGAAGCCGCCGGCCAGATCGCCGAGAAGACCGGCGTCGAACGCCACGACATCGCGCTCACCCTCGGCAGCGGCTGGGGCAAGGCGGCCGACCTGATCGGCGAGACGACGGCGACGATCCCGGCCTCGGAGATCGTCGGCTTCTCGAAGCCGGCGCTCGAAGGCCACGTCGGCACCCTGCGCTCGATCCTGCTCCCGAGCGGCAAGCGTGCGCTCGTCATCGGCGCCCGGACGCACTACTACGAGAACCACGGTGTCCGCCGCGTCGTGCACAGCGTCCGGACGGCTGCGGCTGCCGGCGCGCGCATCATGGTGCTGACGAACGGCGCCGGCGGCATCAAGGACCACTGGACGCCGGGGACGCCCGTGCTGATCAGCGACCACATCAACCTCACCGCCGACTCGCCGCTCGAAGGTGCGACCTTCATCGACCTCACCGACCTCTACGCCAAGCGGCTGCGGGACATCGCGCACAGCGTCGCTCCGGAGCTCGACGAAGGCGTCTACACGCAGTTCCGCGGACCGCACTACGAGACCCCGGCCGAAGTCCAGATGGCGAAGGCGATCGGTGGCCACATCGTCGGCATGTCGACCGCGCTCGAGGCGATCGCCGCACGCCAGGCCGGCATGGAGGTCCTCGGGATGTCGCTCATCACGAACCTCGCCGCCGGCATCCAGCAGACGCCGCTCAGCCATGCCGAGGTCATCGAGGCCGGCCAGGCGGCCGAGCCGGTGATCAGCAAGCTCCTCGCGCAGATCGTCGCGGCCCTGTGAGCGAGGCGACGAGCCTGCTCGCGATCGCCGAGGCCTGGCTCGCCCAGGATCCCGACGACGAGACCCGGGCCGAACTGGCAGGCCTCGTCGAACGCGCCCGGGTGTCCGACGACGTGGCCGTCGCCGAGCTGCACGACCGCTTCGACACCCGACTGCAGTTCGGCACGGCCGGGCTCCGTGGTCGCATCGAGGCCGGCTCCAACCGGATGAACCGGGTCCTCGTCTCACAGGCCGCGGCCGGACTCGCCGCCTACCTGCTCGAGCAGGCGCCGGAAGGCGTGACGCCGAGCGTCGTCATCGGCTACGACGGCCGGAAGAACTCCGCCGTGTTCGCCAGCGACACCGCCGAGCTGATGGCCGGTGCCGGTGTCCGCGCCATCCTGCTCCCACGGCTCCTGCCGACGCCCGTCCTCGCGTTCGCCGTGCGGTTCTTCGACGCCTCGGCCGGAGTCATGGTGACCGCGAGTCACAATCCGCCCGCCGACAACGGCTACAAGGTGTACCTGGGCGGTGAGCACCACGGGTCCCAGATCGTCTCCCCCGCCGATGCGGCCATCGCCGCCCACATCGGGCGCATCGCCGAGACGGCGCTCGTCCAGGACCTCCCGCGCAGCGACGGGTTCGAGATCGCGGGCGAGGACGTCGTCGACGCCTATGTCGCCGAGACCGCGGCCGTCGCTCCCGCCCCGGCGGGCAGCCAGCTGCGCGTCGTCTACACGGCCATGCACGGCGTGGGTTGGGAGACGACCCGACGCGTCTTCGAGACCGCCGGGTATCCGGCACCGGAACTCGTCACCGAGCAGATCGATCCCGATCCCACCTTCCGGACCGTCAGCTTCCCGAATCCGGAGGAGCCGGGCGCACTCGACCTGTCCTTCGCGACGGCGCGAGCAGTCGGCGCCGACCTCATCATCGCCAACGACCCCGATGCCGACCGCCTGGCGATCGCGATCCCAGACGACGCGGCCCCCTCGGGGTTCCGTCGACTCACCGGCAACGAGGTCGGTCTCCTCCTCGGCTGGCGGGCAGCCCAGGCCGCCAGTGCTGCACTCGACGGCGATGCGGCTCCCGAGGGCACGCTCGCGTGCTCGATCGTCTCCTCCCCCGCCCTGCGCGTCGTCGCCGAGGCGCACGGCCTCGAGTTCCGCGAGACGCTCACCGGGTTCAAGTGGATCTCCCGGACGCCGGGCATGCTCTTCGGCTTCGAGGAGGCCCTCGGCTACCTCGTGAACCCCGGGACCGTGCGCGACAAGGACGGTATCTCGGCCGCCGTCGCGTTCCTCGGTCTCGCGACGGCGTCGGCGCAGGCGGGCGAGAGCGTCGCGGGGCTCCTCGACCAGTTCGCGGACACCTTCGGTTCCTTCGGCAGCGACCAGATCTCCATCCGCTACGCGGAGCTCAGCCGCATCGGCGAGGTCATGTCCGGACTGCGGGCGCTCCCACCGACGGAACTGGCGGGCGCCCGGGTGACCCGGATCGACGACCTCGCCGACGGGTTCGAGGCACTCCCGCCGAGTGACGTCCTGCGCGTCTGGCTCGACGACGGCACCCGGGTCATGATCCGGCCGAGCGGCACCGAACCGAAGCTCAAGGTGTACGTCGACGTCCAGTCCGCCGACGGCGACGCCGCCGAGCGGGCGGCGACGGTCACCGCGCGGCTCGCCGCGCTGCGGACGGACCTGACGGCGCTCGTCTCGTAGCTGCTCGACGGGCTGAGCGGCCTGGCGGTGTGCGGCCCGGAGACCGGGCCGCACCGGTCAGCCGATGGCGCGTTCGAGCTTCTCGGTGAGTTCGGCGAGGTCGAAGTAGTTGTCGATGACGACGATGTCGGCGAAGGTCTTGCCGATGCGCTCGACGAGTTCCGGCGAGGTCAGGATCACCTGGGCGTCGGCCGCGGTCGTGCCGAGGCTCTCGATGTCACCGGCGACGACGTCGGCCTCGAGGTCGAGGCGTTCGAGCGCGCGTTCGGCGTTGAGCTTGAGGATCGCGGATGAGCCGACCCCCGAACCGCAGACGGCGACGATCTTCATGCCTGGTCTCCGATGCTCAGGGGGGACGCACCGAACACGGCCCGCACCTCGTCGAGCGTCGTGGCGGCTGCGAGCCGCGGGATGGCGGTCTCGTCGTTGAAGACGTTGGCGATCTCCGCCACCCAGCCCACGTGCGACTCGGCGGTGGTGACGGCGAGGCAGAGGACCACCGAGACGGGGTCGTTGTGGGGGTGGCCGAACCGGACCGGAGCAGCCAGGGTCGCGACGACGAGGGCGTCGTCGTGGACGTCGGCACCCGGTCGGGCGTGCGCGAGCGCCAGGCCCGGCGCGATCACGACGTATGCGCCGAACTCCTCGACGACGTCGATCATCCGCTGGGTGTACGCAGCGTCCGTCGCGTGGGTGTCGGACAGCAGCGCTCCGGCTACGCGGATCGCCTCGCGCCAGTCGTCGGCTTCGACGTGGAGCGCGACGCTGGCTTCGGACAGTTCTGGGAGTGGCATCGCTTCAATCAGAGGATCGGTCGACCCGAATGGATCGGAACCATCGTAACGCTCCGAGGCTGGAAGCCTGCCGCGCAGGTGCCGCCCAGGCGGTCGCCGGAGCAGCACCTGCCGGCATCGTCAGTCCTTGTCGTCGTCGTCGAGGAACTCGTCGAACGCCTCCGAGATGCGGTCGGCCAGGGCCTCGCGGATCTCCAGCGGCTGGAACGTCGCGGCGGCGGCGTTCAGCTGGAAGGTCTCCAGGTCGGTGAGGTCGTAGTCGAACGCCTCGGAGAGGAGCGCGAGCTCCTTCGTCAGGCTCGTGTCGCTCATGGTGCGGTTGTCGACGTTGACCGTGACGGCGAAGTCGAGCTGGTAGAGCAGGTCGAACGGGTGGTCCTCGAGTTCCTTGCCCCAGGCCGCGATGGCGCCGGTCTGCAGGTTCGACTGCGGGCTGAGCTCCAACGGGATCTTGCGGTCGCGGACCCACTCGGCGACGGGACCGAGCGTGGCGTAGAGGGACTCGGCGTCGTCGCGCTCGATGAAGATGTCCTCGGCGATGCGGACACCGTGGCCGAGTCGCAACGCGCGGCCGTCGAGCATGGCGCTCCGGATCGACTCGATGCCGTCGGCCTCCCCCGCGTGGACGGTCACCGGGAACAGCTCGGCCGCGAGGTAGTCGAACGCCAGTCGGTGCTTGCTGGCGGGGAAGCCCGCCTCGGCGCCGGCGATGTCGAACCCGACCACGCCGCGCTCGCGATGGCGCACGGCGAGCTCAGCGATCTCGAGCGCGCGGTCGGCGTGCCGCATAGCCGTGATGAGCTGGCCGATCTGGATGTCGGAGCCGGAGTGGGCCGCGTCCTTGATGCCGAGCTCGATGCCCTCCTGGACGGCCTCGACGACCGCGTCGAGGGTGAGACCCCGGGTGAGGTGCTGTTCGGGAGCCCAGCGCACCTCGCCGTAGATGACGCCGTCCGCAGCGAGGTCCTGGACGAACTCGCGCGCGATGCGGACGAGCCCCTCCTCGGTCTGCATGACCGCGGTGCTGAGGTCGAAGGTCTTCAGGTACTCGACGAGCGAGCCGGCGTTGCACTGCGTGTAGAACCAGTCGGCCAGGCCGTCGGGGTCCGACACGGGGACGTCGACACCGTTCGCTTCGCCCAGCTCGATGATCGTGGCGGGCCGCACACCGCCGTCGAGGTGGTCGTGGAGCGAGATCTTCGGGAGCGCGCGGAGGTCGACGCCGGAGAGGGGGGATTCGTCTGCAGAGGTCACGGGGTTCACTGTACCGCTCACGCTCACCGCGCGACATGGCCTGTCCTCGCCGGTTCGCCCGTGTGGCTGTCCGGCACACGCCGCGATGACCACACGGGGCGAATGTGTAGCGATCAGGGGCGCCAGCCTCGGCCGCGGAGACGGACGGCGAGTCGATCCAGCAGGTCGGCGCCGTCACGCAAATCGTCATCCGTGACACGCATGATGTGCCATCCAGCAGCTTCGAGGTCGTCGATCCGACGAATGTCGATGCGCCACTGGGTGCGGTTCGTCCGGTGATGGTCGCCCTCGTATTCGAGAGCGAGCTGCTGGGTCGGGAACGCGAGGTCCAGACGCACCCGCCGTCCGCCGGGCCGGAGCGTCAACTCATGATTCGGCGACGGAAACGGGAACGGGTACTCACTCAGCACGATGAGCACTCTGAGCATGGACTCGCGGTGCGATTGGGAACGGTCCGACAGCAGTGGAAGCGCTGCACGAAGGGAGCGGACACCGGCGCGCGTCACGTCGACGGCATCCTCGAGTTCTCGCCTGGTGCACAGCGGGTCCTGGAACCACAACAACCGGTCGCCCACGGCGACGAGCCCCGGGACATCGATCAGATTCGCCAGATCGCACCAGGTGCGAGCGGGGGTCGTCACCGGCAATCCGAAACGCACGGCCATCTCCGTCTCGGACAGCACCGACCGGTGTCCGATGACTCCTACCCCACGTCTCGCCCTGCCCGGTGGCGGGGTCGTCACGTGCAGCGACGGCGGCCGTGTTCCGTCGGGCAACGGTAGCCCCCAGACCGATGCAGCCGTGTGATGGCTGAAGACGGACCCGAGCGGCAGCTTGGGCAGGTACGCTCGCGCCAGCTGAACGGGATCCTCTGCATCGAACCCACTCGCGGCCAGCCGGACCCCGCGAAACGGGGCGGCCAGTTCAGGATTGCGGAGTTGCGCTCGAGTGACTCCGTGCTGCATCGCTGCCGCTGTCGAGAGCGCGCCGGCGGCAGTAGGCGGGAGCGGTTTCCGAAAGGCCATCCCCCGAGTTTCGACGCCGGTCCCGCCCCGCGCGTCACTCCGACCGACTGATGGGCACGCGCCAGCCGGCGGGGTCGCTGTGGAGCAGGGTCAGCGGGTATCCATTCGCCCCGTGTGGCGGTCCAAAGCAGAATTGGACAACCACACGGGGCGAACGGGCGGCCGTCAGGCCTCGATGCGGGCCCGGACGATGGGGCCGCGCGGCGGAGCCGTGTCCTCGATCGTGTAGGCACCCTCGAGGGCCTCGAGCGCCCGCGGGAAGCGGGCCGCATCGTCGGCGCTCAGCGTGAAGAGGGGCTGTCCGGCCCGGACCTCGTCGCCCGGCTTCGCGTGCAGGTCGATGCCCGCCGCGTGGATGACCGGGTCCTGCTGCCTGGCCCGACCGGCACCGAGGCGCCAGGCCGCGATCCCGAACGGCAGTGCCTCCTGCGTCGCCAGCACGCCGTCGCGCGACGCCGTGACGACGTGGGTCTCCTTGGCGACCGGCAGCGGTGCGTCCGGGTCGCCGTCCTGCGCGCGGATCATGCGCTTCCAGACGTCCATGGCCCGACCGTCCGCGAGGGCGCCCTCGACGTCAGCGTCCGGCTGTCCGGCGAGGGTCAGCATCTCCCGCGCGAGGGCGAGGGTCAACTCGACGACGTCCGCCGGACCGCCACCCGCGAGGACCTCGACGGACTCGCGGACCTCGTTCGCGTTGCCGATCGCGAGGCCGAGCGGGACGTTCATGTCCGTCAACAGCGCGGTCGTCGCCACACCGGCGTCCGTCCCGAGCGCGACCATCGTGCGCGCCAGTTCCTCGGCACGCTCATAGTCCTGCATGAAGGCGCCGGAGCCGAACTTGACGTCGAGGACGAGCGCCCCGGTGCCTTCGGCGATCTTCTTCGACATGATGCTCGACGCGATGAGCGGGATCGCCTCGACCGTGCCCGTCGTGTCGCGCAGGGCATACAGACGCTTGTCGGCCGGGGCGAGACCGGAGCCGGCGGCGCAGATGACCGCGCCGACGTCCGCCAGCTGCGCCATCATCTCGTCGTTCGTCAACGCCGCACGCCAGCCGGGGATGCTCTCGAGCTTGTCGAGCGTCCCACCCGTGTGCCCGAGCCCGCGGCCCGACAGCTGCGGCACCGCGACGCCGAAGACGGCGACGAGCGGGGCGAGCGGCAGGGTGATCTTGTCGCCGACGCCGCCGGTCGAGTGCTTGTCCGAGGTCGGCTTATCGAGCGACGCGAAACTCATCCGCTCACCGCTCGCGATCATCGCCATCGTGAGGTCGCGGATCTCACGCCGCTCCATGCCGTTCAGCAGGATCGCCATCGCCAGCGCCGACATCTGCTCGTCGGCGACATAGCCACGGGTGAAGGCGTCGATCAGCCAGTCGATCTGCGGCGTCGACAGCTCTCCGCGGTCGCGCTTCGTGCGGATGAGGTCGACGACGTCGAATGCTTCTACGGAACTCATGCGTGGTACTCCTCGAGTTGACGTGGTCCGAAGGCGTCCGGCAGGACCTCGTCGATGGTGCGGATGCCGGAGACGGTGTCGAGCAGCATGCCCGCCGTCGAGTGTTCGTACAGCAGCTGTCGGCAACGGCCGCACGGCATGAGGCGTTCGCCCTTGCCGTCGACGCAGGCGAACGCCACGAGGCGTCCTCCGCCAGACATGTGGAGGGCGGAGACGAGCGCGCACTCCGCGCACAGCGTCAGGCCGTAGCTGGCGTTCTCGACGTTGCAGCCGGAGATGATCCGGCCGTCGTCGACGAGAGCAGCCGCGCCGACCGGGAACCGGCTGTAGGGCACGTAGGCGTGACCCATCGCCTCCCGGGCCGCGGTGTGCAGCGCCTCCCAGTCGACGGGTGGCGTGGTCGTCGTGTCGCTCACGGTCAGCCCTTCACGTAGGGCTTGCCGGCGGCTGCCGGTCCGCGGGAGATGCCGACGAGTCCGGCGACCGCGAAGATCGTCACCACGTACGGCAGCATGAGCATGAACGCGCTCGGCACCGGGGAGCCGATGGCACTCAATGCGAACTGCAGGTTCTGCGTGAAGCCGAACAGCAGCGCGGCGAGCGTCGCCTTGAGCGGGTCCCAGCGTCCGAAGATGACCGCCGCGAGCGCGATGTAGCCGGCGCCCGCCGTCATCTCCTTGTTGAACGCACCGACCGAGCCCAGGGTGAAGTACGCCCCACCGAGGCCGACGATCGCGCCCGCGAGCGCGACGTTCCAGAAACGAGTCCGGTTCACGTTGATACCCACGGTGTCAGCCGCCTGCGGGTGCTCACCCACGGCGCGGAGGCGGAGGCCCCAGCGCGTGTAGAACAGGCAGAAGAACACCACGGCCACGGCGATGTACATCAGGTAGATGATGATCGTCTGGCGGAACAGCACGGGTCCGATGAGCGGGATCTCGCTGAGGATCGGGATGTTGATCCGGGGGAACTTCGGCGGGCTGTTGAAGAGCGCCTCGTTCTTCGTGAGCACCTGCGAGTACAGGAAGCTCGTGAGTCCGACGACGAGGACGTTGAGCACGACACCGACGATGACCTGGTCGACGAGGTACTTGATCGAGAAGGCCGCGAGCAGGAAGCTCACGAGTGTGCCGGCGATCATCGCCGCAACGAGCCCGAGGAAGGCGTTCCCCGTCACCGAGGCGACGAAGGCGGACGAGAACGCGCCGGCGAGCAGCTGGCCCTCGATCGCGATGTTCACGACGCCGACCCGCTCGGAGATGACGCCGCCGAGCGCACCGAAGATGAGCGGGACGCTCAGGGCGACGGTACCGAGCAGGAGCCCGGTGATCGGGATCGCCTTGCCCGCGGCGGCCCACGACAGGAACCCGACCATGAACAGCACACCGAACACGGTGATGAGCCAGAGGTGGACCTTCTTCCCCGTCGTGACGAGGTACGCGCTCAGTGCCGTGATGGCAGCCAGGAGGATCGTGACGACGATGCCGGTGATCGTCGACGGGAGCACGACCGTCGGCAGTTGGATGACGTCGCCGTCGCTGGAGAGCCGGAACGTGCTGTTGCCGTCGCGGTGCCAGATGACGAACAACAGGAACGCGATGACGGTGAAGATCCCGAACGCGATCGGGGCCTTCCAGCTCCGGACGACGACCGTCTCGAGGACGATCGGGGCGTCGGGAGCCGGCTGCGGCGTCTGCTTGTCGAGCGTGAATCCACTCATGCGGACACCTCCTTCTTGGCGGAGCGACGCGTTCGGCGCGTCGAGCCGTCGGGCTTCGGCAGGAAGAAGATCGCCCGCACGAGCGGCGGAGCCGCGATGAACAGCACGATGAGTGCCTGGAGGACGAGCACGATGTCGATCGGCACGTTGACGCCCTGGGTGGCCTGCATGGAGTACCCACCGGCCTTGAGCGCCCCGAACAGGATGCCGGCGATGAGGATGCCGCCCGGCCGACTGCGTCCGAGGAGCGCGACGGTGATGGCGTCGAAGCCGATGCCGGCGTCGATGCCGTTGTCGAACCCGGAGGTCACCGTACCGAGCACCTGCGAGACGCCGGCGAGACCGATCAGTCCACCGGAGAGCAGCATGGCGTACACGTAGGTGTTCTTCACGTCGATACCCGCGACGCGCGCTGCGTTCGGGTTCTCACCGACCGCACGGAAGCGGAACCCGATCGAGGACCGGCTGAACAACCACCACACGAACACGACCGCGAGGATCGCGATCAGGAAGCCGGCGTGCAGGTTGTAGCGATCACCGAGGAGCTTGGGCAGGACGGCGTTCTCCGCCATCCCCGCGCTCTTCGGCACGTTCGATCCGGGAGCCTGCAGCAGCCCCTGCGTGGACAGCATGAAGGTGATGAGGTAGAACGCGACGTAGTTGAGCATGATCGTGATGATCACCTCGTGCGCGCCGGTGCGTGCCTTGAGGACACCGACGATGCCGCCCCAGAACGCGCCACCGATGATGCCGGCGGCGATCGCGACGAGCAGGTGCACAACTGGCGGGAGGTCGAGCGTGAAGCCGACCCATCCGGCGCAGGCGGCGGCGATGAGCATCTGGCCACGCCCACCGATGTTGAACATGCCGACCCGGAACGCCAGGCCGACACCGAGTCCGGCCAGGATCAGCGGGGTCGCGAAGGTCAGCGTCTCCGTCAGCGGGCGGATGCCGTTCAGGAAGTCGGGGCGCTTGAAGTTGTAGATCGACCCCTGGAAGAGCGCGCCGTACGCGCCGGTCGCCGACTGCCAGACCGCCGCGATGGTGTCGCCCGGGCGGGCGAAGAAGTACCCGGCGGCGGTGTGGACCTTCGGATCGGTCAGCGCGATGAGGATCGCACCCACGACCATCGCCAGGACGACGGCGAGGATCGAGATGACGATGCTCGAGTTGAGGATCTCGGCGAGCACCTTGTTCGAGCGCGGCTGGGTCGTGTCGGGCTTCGCCTCGCCCGGTGCCACCGGCTGGACCGTTCCGGGCGGGGTGTGGGACGTCTCGCTCATGCTGCTGCTCCTGCCGGGAGTTCGCCGGCCATCATGAGGCCGAGGACCTCTCTGGGGGTCGATGCCGGGACGATCCCGACGATGCCGCCGCGGTACATGACGGCGATGCGGTCGGCGAGCGCGACGACCTCGTCGAGCTCGGTCGACACGACGATGACGGGGATGCCGGCGTCGCGCGTGGCGACGATGCGCTTGTGCACGAACTCGATCGAACCGACGTCGATCCCGCGGGTCGGCTGTGCGGCGACGAACAGCCGCAACTCGCGGCTGAGCTCACGGGCGAGGACGACCTTCTGCTGGTTGCCGCCCGAGAGGGAGCCGGCCGGCGATTCGATGCCCTGTGACCGGACGTCGAACTCCTGCGACTTCTCGCGCGCGAACTCGTCGCGGAACCCGCGCTGGACGTTGCCGCCCTTCACGAAGGGAGCACCCGTCGATCGGTCCAGCATGAGGTTCTCGGCGATGGTGAACTGCTTGACGAGCCCGTCCTCGGACCGGTCCTCCGGCACAAACCCGACGCCGGCGTCGAGCACCTTGCGCGGTGTGGATCCGACGAGTTCGACGCCGTCGAGCTTGATGCTGCCCTTGGTGTGCGGCTGCAGCCCGAGGATCGCCTCGGTGAGCTCGGTCTGCCCGTTGCCCTGGACACCGGCGATGGCGAGCACCTCGCCCTCGCGCACCTCGAAGCTGACGCCGTTGACGACGAGCTGGCCGAGGTGGTCAACGACGGACAGGTCCTGCACGGTGAAGGTCGTGTCGCCGAGGTTCGGCGCCTCCTTGTGGACCGTGAGTTCGACGGGACGCCCGACCATGAGGGACGCCAGCTCGGCGTTCGTCGCGGTGGGCGAGGCCTCACCGACGACCTTGCCGAGCCGGATGACGGTGATGCGGTCGGCGACTTCGCGGACCTCGCGCAGCTTGTGGGTGATGAAGACGATGGACGTGCCCTCGTCCTTCAACTGCTTCATGATCGCCATGAGCTCGTCCGTCTCCTGCGGGGTGAGCACGGCGGTGGGCTCGTCGAAGACGAGGACGTTGGCGTTGCGGGAGAGCGCCTTGACGATCTCGACGCGCTGCTGCACCCCGACCGGGAGGTCGCCGACGATGGCGTCCGGGTCGAGGCTGAAGCCGAACCGCTCGGAGATGTCGATGACGAGCTTGCGGGCCGCTGCGACGTCGAGGCGGCCACCGCCCTTGGTCTGCTCGTGGCCGAGCATGACGTTCTCGGCGACGGTGAAGACGGGGATGAGCATGAAGTGCTGATGCACCATGCCGATGCCGGCGCCCATGGCGTCGCCAGGGCCCTGGAAGTGTTGGACGACGTCGTCCAGGAGGATCTCGCCCTCGTCGGCCTGGTACAGGCCGTACAGGACGTTCATGAGGGTGGATTTGCCTGCACCGTTCTCGCCGAGGAGACAGTGGATCTCCCCCGGTTCGACGGTGAGGTCGATGTGGTCGTTGGCGGTGAGTGCACCGAACCGTTTGGTGATGCCGCGGAGCTCGAGCTTCATGGGTCCCAATCTAGTCACGTGTCGAAGGTCGGCACAGGCGGTCGGGATCGCCGTCCGACCGTGCCGCGAACAAAGCGGGGGGAGGCCGCGGATCGCGGCCTCCCCCCGGAGTCCCGGGCGAGGGCCCGGGTGAAGAGGGACTACTTGACGGGCGAGGAGACCGAGGTCGCCTTGATGGAACCGTCGATGATGCCCTTCTTGATGGTCTCGAGCTCGTCGGCCAGGGTCGGGGAGACCTTGGACTCGAAGTCGTGGAACGGCGCGAGGCCGACGCCCTCGTTTTCGAGGGTGCCGATGTACGCGGCGGCGTCGAACTTGCCGCCGCCGGCCTCGGTCACGGTGTCGGCGACGCCGGCCTTCATGCCCTTGAGGATGGAGGTGAGGAACAGGCCCTTGTTCTCGGCGTTCGTCTCGTACAGGTCGGCGTCGACACCGATCATGGCGATGTCCTTACCGGTCTCCTGGATCTCGGCGATCGCGCTCAGGAAGATCGGGCCACCGACCGGAAGGAGCACGTCGGCGTTCTGGTCGATGAGCGTGCGGGCGAGCTGCTTGGCGGTGTCGTTCGCCTCGAAGCCACCGGTGAAGGAACCAGTCTGAGCGGCGACGTCCCAACCGACGACCTGGACACTCTTGCCCTTCTGCTCGTTGTAGTACGCGACGCCCTCGGCGAAGCCGTCCATGAAGATCTGGACGGACGGGAAGGGCTGGCCACCGAAGGTGCCGACGACGCCGGTCTTCGAGTAGTCGGCCGCCGCGTAGCCCGCGAGGAACGCAGCCTGGACGGTGTCGAACAGGATCGGCTTGATGTTCGGGGCGTCGACCTTGCCGTCGAAGTCGTTGTCGGCCGCGTCGTCGATGATCGCGTAGTCGACGTCCGGGTTCGCGAGCGCTGCGTCGACCGTGTCGGCGGAGAGGGCGAAGCCGACGCTGACGATGAGCGAGCAGCCCTGGTCGGCCAGGCTCTGCAGGTTCGGCTTGTAGTCGTCGGCCTTGTCGGACTGGACGGTGATGGGCTCGACGCCGAGCTCCTTCGCCGCCTCGGTCAGACCCTCGTAGCCGAGCTGGTTGAACGACTTGTCGGTGAACCCACCGGCGTCGGAGACCATGCACGGGAGGAAGTCGGATGCGGCACCGGTCGAGCCGCCGTCGCCGGTGCTGGGAGCCGATGCGCAGCCGGCGAGCAGTGCCATGAGACCGACGCCGGCGATTGCGCCCGCAGCGGCCTTCCGAGTTGAGATTGCCAAGGTAGCCTCCAAGATGCAGCCCCGCGGGTCACGGGGCGTATGGGGTTACGTTACCCAATGCGACGACTGCCGAACGGACGATCCCGGCTTCGCGACCGAAGCGTTACAGAACGGTGGCACCGGCGTCATGCGCCGGAAACACGCGGATGCGCAGACGCGCATCGGGGCTGGTCGTCGCTGCGCAGGTGAGCAGGCCGAGCCGCCCGTCTGCCCGGCTTGCGCTCCGGGTGCCTGTGGTTCCCGCCTGGGCACCGAGCGCTGCTCGGTGCCCAGGCCGAACCGACCGGGGTCCCGGTCAGCGGCGGTCCAGCGTCAGGGTGTCGCCGGCCCAGCGCCGACGGAGCCACCGGTCGTGGCTCGCGATGACGACCGCCCCCGGGTAGTCGCCGAGGGCGTCCTCGAGCTCCGTCGCAAGCGCGAGCGACAGGTGGTTCGTCGGCTCGTCCAGGAGGAACAGGTGCGGAGGCCTCGCGATGATCAGCGCCAGGGCCAGACGGCGCTGCTGCCCGACGGAGAGCTGGCCGATCGGACGGTCGAGGTCGCGAAGTGCCAGGAGCCCGAGACCCGCGAGCGGGGTGCGCGCTGCACGCGCCTCGCCGAGCGTCCGGTCGTAGACCTCCCGAGGTGATCCCTCCGCGTCCGGGAACGCGACGTCCTGCTCGAGGAGCCCCACGCGGAGCCCCTTCCGCCGGAGGAGCGTCCCCGCATCGAGGCGCAGCGACCCGGCGAGGACCGCCAGGAGCGTCGACTTCCCCGAACCGTTCGCCCCGGTGACCAGCACCCGCGACCGGGGCGCCAGCTGCAGGCGTTCGAGGTGCAGCCGGCCGTCGACGCGGGCGTCGGCGAGGTCGAGCAGCTGCTCCCCCTCGTCGAGGACCGTCGAGCCGCTCGGGATCCCAGCGAACGAGAGTTGGCGAGGCGGGCGCCGCACCTGCTCGCGCTCGAGGACCTCGAGTCGGAGCTGCGCGTTCCGCACCCGCCGACTGATCTGCTGCTCGACGCGGTCGCCGCGCATGCCGAACGCCATCCGGTTGTTGTCGCGGATGCCCCGATCGTGGTTGATCCGCGGGGCCACGTCGTGCACCGCGGACGCGAGCCGTCGCAGCTCGGCCTGCTCCTCCTCGTAACGCGTCGACCACCGGTCGAGTTCCGCTGCCTTCCAGCCGAGGTACTCACTGAACGGCCCGCCGAACTCCACGACGGGTGACGCCTCGCCGACGGGGACCGGGCGGGACGGATCGATGTCGACGAGCCCCGTCGCCACCTCGTCGAGGAAGGCGCGGTCGTGGCTCGCGAAGAGCACCGGACCCGGCCACTCCGACAGGTGGCCGCGGAGGAAGGCGACCGCCTCGTCGTCCAGATGGTTGGTCGGCTCGTCGAGCAGCAGCGCGGTCGGTCTGGCGACGAGGAGCGCGGCGAGGGCGAAGCGGGATCGCTGTCCCCCGCTCACCCCACCGAGTCGTCGCGACCGTTCGATCGCGGCGATGCCGAGGCCGTCGACGACCGCGTCCAACCGGGCGTCCGCCGTCCAGACGTCGGCGCGTTCCGCCGCATCGAGCGCGGCGGCGTACCGCTGCTCGGCGGAACCATCACCGGCGGAACCCGTCTCACCGAGTGCCGCCGCCGACGTCTCGAGCTCCTGCTCGACGGCCCGGACCTCGCCGAGCGCCTGCTCCAGCAGCTCGCCGACCGTCGTGTCGTCCGGAAGTTCGAGTTCCTGCATGAGGATGCCGGTGCGAACCGGGCGGACGGCCTCGCCGTCGTCCGGCTCGTCGATCCCGGCGAGGATGCGCAGCAGCGTGGACTTCCCCGCGCCGTTCTCGCCGATCAGGCCGAGACGGTCCCCGGCCGACACGACGAGGTCGACGTCGCGCAACACGACGCGGTCGCCGTAGGAGCGGGTGACGCCGTCCGCGCGGAGCTGCTGGATGTCGATGGATCGCCCGAAGGTCGATGCGGCGCGACGGTGGACTGGTGTTGCGTGGGTCATGGGTGCTCGCATGGAGGCCCCTTTCGAGATGGGGCACGCCGCGTACGGTCGTCGTCCGACACGTCAGGAGCGAGCGCTGGGCTCGAACTCCTGGGCGGACCTGGAAGCGTCTGGCGTACCTCGATGGATTCCCGCCGGGCGCATCACGTTCGTGATGGTCTGCCGCAGGCGCGGGACGTCGATTCGCTCAGTTCTTCACAGTGATCTCAGGCTATCCGTCGGTTGTCGACCGCCGCAAGCCCTTCGCGTCACCGGTCCCGATTAGGCTGGTCGTCATGCGTGCTCCGTCGGTCCCCTCGCCCGCGCGGCGTCGCCGTACGCATCGATCGGCCGCGGCCGCGCTGCTCACCGCGCTCGGCATCGGTGCGCTCGTCGCGCTCGGCGCACTGCCGACCACGCCGACGACCGCGGCCGCTGCGAGCTCGCAGTTGAGCCGGACGCAGACGACGCCGACGCCCACCCCGAGTCCCTCGCCGACCACGCCCTCGACGGCGACCCCGAAACCGACGAAGCCGACGACGCCGGCTCCCAGCAAGCCTGCCCAGCCGACACCGCCCACGGTCCGCGGTACGGACTTCGACCCGGGCGAGATCATCAGCGACGAGAACTTCTACGACGCGAACGCCATGAGCGAGGCGGACGTCCAGGCGTTCTTCGCCTCCCAGCCCTGTACCCCGAAGGACGGCGTGCCGTGCCTGGCGGACTTCCGTGCCAGCACCGAGTCCGTCCCGGCTGCCGAGCCCGGACACTGCGAGGCCTACCGCGGCGCCGTGAACGAGTCGGCGGCGAGGATCGTCGCGAAGGTCGCCCACGCGTGCGGGATCAACCCCAAGGTGCTGCTCGTCCTCATGCAGAAGGAGCAGTCGCTCATCACCGGGCCGAGCGAGTACGGCTACGCGCGCGCCATGGGTTGGGGCTGCCCCGACACCGGCCCGAACTTCAGCGCGAGCTGCGACGCGGACTACTTCGGGTTCCAGAACCAGGTCTACCGTTCCGCATGGCAGTTCCGGCAGTACACGCTGTACCCGCTCAACGTGCCGGGTGAGTCCTACCAGCGGGCGTACCACCTGGGATCGGTCTACATCCAGTACAGCCCCGATGCGGCCTGCGGCGGCACCCAGGTCGACATCCGCAACCAGGCGACGGCCAACCTCTACCTCTACACGCCGTACCAACCGAACGCTGCAGCCCTCGCGAACGTCTCGGGCACTGGCGACGCCTGCAGCGCCTACGGCAACCGCAACTTCTGGCGGCTCTACACGGAGTGGTTCGGCCCCGCGGTCTGATCACGCGTTCCGTTCGCCCATTCCTGGGCGAATCAGGGCCCGTTCGCCCGAAGATGGGCGAACGAACGGGTCACTCGCCGATGAGGAGTGAGACGCGGTCGTCGAGGTAGGCGTCGAGCGGGGTGAGCCCGAGGTCGTGCCCGGCCCAGCGGAGCATGACCGTATCGTCGACGAGTCGCAGCGGACCCGACCCCTCCCGGAGTGACCCCTCGTCCAGCGCGAGCTCGACGACCTCGAAGTTCACGACGTCGCCCTCGGCGAACGGACCGCGATGGGCCGCCTGCTGCGCGATCCGACGGTGCTCGACCTCCGAGGAGCGGTGGTTGAACCACTTCGGCTCCACGGCCCGGGTGGACTCGGCGGCGGTGAAGAGGCGACCGTCGGCCGAGAGCAGGACGACCCCGAGGCGCCACGCCCGGCCGATCGGCCGCAGCGCGGGTGCCCGCTTCACGAGCGGGAGCCCGCGGGGTGTGTACACCTCTGCCAGGGCCTCGTCACGCACACCTGCGGCTTGGAGACGCGCGCCCGCCTGCAGGAGCAGCTCGCGCAGCGCGGTCACCGTCGGTCGCCGATCAGAGGACGTCGTCGCGACCGGACAGCTTGAGGGCGTCCACGACGCTCTTCACCCGCTGCGCGTTGGCGCTCGTGGTGACGAGCAGGGCGTCCGGGGTGTCGACGACGACGATGTCCTGCACGCCGATGAGGCTGATGACCCGACCGGTCTGGCTGACGACGATGCCGCTGGAGGCGTCCGACAACACCCGCGCGTTCTCGCCGAGGATGGCGAGGTCGGACTTGCGCCCACCGGAGTTGAGCTTGGCGAGCGAGGCGAAGTCCCCCACGTCGTCCCAGTCGAAGTGCGCCGGCACGACGGCCATGCGACCGGCAGCCGCGGCGGGCTCCGCCACGGAGTAGTCGATCGCGATCTTCTCGAGCGCCGGCCAGACGCGGTCGACGACCGGTCCGCGGGCCGCCGCGTCGTCCCAGACCTCGGCGAGTTCGAGGAGGCCCGCCAGGAGTTCGGGCTTCTGCCGACCGATCTCCTCGAGGAGGACGTCGGCCCGCGAGATGAACATCCCGGCGTTCCAGAGGTGCTCGCCGCTCGAGACGTACCGCTTGGCCGTGGCGAGGTCGGGCTTCTCGACGAAGGAGTCGACCAGCATGACCCCTTCGGCCCCGCGGATGCCGAGGTCGCGGGCGCTCTTGATGTAGCCGAAGCCGATGGCGGGCTCCGTGGGCTGGATGCCGATCGTGACGATGTAGCGCTCCTCGGCGGCAGTGACAGCCTGGGCGACGGCGGCGCGGAACAGGCGGTCGCCGCGGATCACGTGGTCGGCGGCGAACGAGCCGACGATGACGTCGGGTTCGCGGCGGACGAGGATCGCTGCGGCGAGCCCGATCGCGGCGGTCGAGTCGCGCGGTTCGCTCTCGAGGACGACGTTGGCGTCGGCGAGGTCGGGCAGCTGCTGTTCGACGGCAGCGCGGTGCGCACGCCCGGTGACGACCATGATGCGCTGGTCGCCGGCGATCGGCGCGAGGCGGTCCCAGGTGGCGCGCAACAGCGTGCTGCCGGAGCCGGTGAGGTCGTGCAGGAACTTGGGTGCGTCGGCTCGCGAGAGCGGCCAGAGACGACTGCCGATGCCGCCGGCCGGGATCACCGCGTAGAAGCGTTCGAGGGGCGTGGTCATCCCCCGAGCGTACCGCCAGGCTCCAGCCTGACGACGACGGCACGGAACCGTCATGTGACGGGATTACGATGAGCGCCAGATCGAGCATGAGAAAGAACGGTACGAGCATGGCTGGACGCAACGTCCTCGGGATCCCGATCCCGTCCTTCGGCAGCAAGCAGGCTCCGCCGGCCCCCGTCGGCCCGCCTGACGCCGCGGACCTCGACGGGCGCAACAGCATCGTCAACGCCTGCATCTACCGCCACGGTTCCCGCAGCTCGACGCTCACCTCGCTCGAGGACACCTTCCGCGCGCTCCACGAGACCCCGGACGGCGTCGCGTGGATCGGGCTCTACCGGCCCGACGCCGGCGAGCTCGGCGTCCTGGCGGCGGAGTTCGGCCTCCACCCGCTCGCCGTCGAGGACGCGATCACCGCGCACCAGCGGCCGAAGATCGAGCGGTACGACGACGTCCTGTTCGTCGTCCTCCGGGCCGCCAACTACGTCGACGAGACCGAGACCGTCGAGTTCGGCGAGCTGCACGTCTTCGTCGGCCCGAACTTCGTCATCACCCTGCGGCACGCCGAGTCCCCCGACCTGTCGCACGTGCGGGCGCGGATGGAGCAGGAGCACGAACTCCTCGCCTATGGTCCGCAGGCGATCCTGTACGCCATCATCGACGCCGTCGTCGACGGCTACGGTCCGGTCGTCGCCGGGCTCTCGAACGACATCGACGAGATCGAGGAGCAGGTCTTCGTCGGCGAATCCCAGGTGTCCCGCCGCATCTACCAGCTCTCCCGCGAGGTCATCGCCTTCGAACGGGCGACGCACCCGCTCAGCGACGTGATGCTGTCGCTCGAGCAGGGCAGCGCGAAGTACGGGGTCGCCGACGAACTGCAACGCGGCCTCCGCGACGTCGCCGACCACCTCACGAGCGTCAACCAACGGATCGACGCCTACCGCGAGCTGTTGCGCGACATCCTGACCGTGAACAGCACCCTCGTCGGGCAACGCCAGAACGAGGAGATGGCGAAGATGACCGAGGCCAGCCTCAAGCAGGGTGACGAGGTGAAGAAGATCTCCTCCTGGGCCGCCATCCTGTTCGGCCCGAGTCTCATCGCGGGGATCTACGGCATGAACTTCACCCACATGCCGGAGTTGTCGTGGTGGTTCGGCTACCCGATGGCGCTCGCGCTCATGGCCACCACGAGCGTCATCCTCTACAAGGTGTTCAAGCGACGGAACTGGTTGTGAACACCCGGTGTCGCCCGGTCGTCGCGCAGATGTCCGGCCTCTCTCGACGTCGAGACAGTTAGGCCAGCCTTAGCGGCGGGACGGCGCATCCCACGCCTACACTTGGTCCAGCGCGCCGATTCGACGCACGGCAGGCAACAACCCCCGCACGGCAGAACGATCTGCCGCAGATAGCGACTATCAGGGAGGACCTCGTGACCGCGAGTCTCACGCGAACGTCACCGTTGGAATCCACGACATCCAAACGCCCGGCCGGCACCCTGTACCGGGGCCGTGAGGGCATGTGGTCGTGGGTGCTCCACCGGATCACCGGCGTCGCCATCTTCTTCTTCCTCCTCGTGCACGTCCTCGACACCGCGCTGGTGCGGGTCTCCCCCGAGGCGTACAACGCGGTCATCGGCACGTACAAGAACCCCATCATGGGGCTCGGTGAGGTCGCGCTCGTCGCCGCCATCGCCTACCACGCGTACAACGGCATCCGCATCATCCTCATCGACTTCTGGTCGAAGGGCACCAAGTACCAGCGGCCCATGTTCTGGATCGTCATCGGTCTCTGGGTCGTGACGATGCTCGGCTTCACGCCGCGCCACCTGATCAACGTGTTCAGCGAGATGGGCCACTGATGACGACGATCGCCGCTCCCCGCACCCCCGCTCGTCCCGCGCGCCGCAAGGGCGTCAACTGGGAGAAGTGGGGCTGGATCTACATGCGCGTCTCCGGCGTGATCCTGCTGGTCCTCATCTTCGGCCACCTGTTCGTCAACCTCATGGTCGGCGACGGCATCAAGGCCATCGACTTCGCCTTCGTCGGCGGCAAGCTGTCGAACCCCTTCTGGCAGTGGTGGGACGTCGCCATGCTGTGGCTCGCGCTGATCCACGGCGGCAACGGTATGCGCACCATCGTCAACGACTACGCCACGGGTCGCACGATCCGCGGTGTCCTCAAGGTCGCGATCCTCGCCGCCGTCACCATCCTCATCATCCTCGGGACCCTGGTCGTCTTCACCTTCGACCCGTGCCCCGCCGGCGCACCTGCAGACCTGCTCGCGTCGTTCTGCCCCGCCAACTGAGCAACCGAGACCGAGCAACGGAAACCGTGACTACAGAAACCACCGAGTCCACCGTCATCGACGGCATCCATTACCACCAGTTCGACATCGTGATCGTCGGTGCCGGCGGTGCCGGCATGCGCGCCGCGATCGAGGCCGGCCCCGGAGCGAAGACGGCCGTCATCTCCAAGCTCTACCCGACGCGGTCCCACACGGGAGCGGCGCAGGGCGGCATGGCCGCTGCGCTCGCGAACGTCGAGGAGGACAGCTGGGAGTGGCACACCTTCGACACCATCAAGGGCGGCGACTACCTCGTCGACCAGGATGCTGCGGAGATCCTCGCGAAGGAGGCCATCGACGCGGTCATCGACCTCGAGAACATGGGTCTGCCGTTCAACCGCACCCCCGAGGGCAAGATCGACCAGCGTCGCTTCGGCGGCCACACCCGCGACCACGGCAAGGCGCCGGTCCGCCGCGCCTGCTACGCGGCCGACCGCACTGGCCACATGATCCTGCAGACGCTGTTCCAGAACTGCGTCCGCCTCGGCATCAACTTCTTCAACGAGTACTACGCACTCGACCTGATCATGACGAACGTCGACGGCGTCGACAAGCCGTCCGGTGTGGTCGCGTACGAGCTCTCCACCGGCGAGATCCACGTCTTCCAGGCGAAGGCGGTCATCTTCGCCACCGGTGGCTTCGGCAAGATCTACAAGACGACCTCGAACGCACACACCCTCACGGGCGACGGCGTCGGGATCATCTGGCGCAAGGGTCTCCCGCTCGAGGACATGGAGTTCTTCCAGTTCCACCCCACCGGCCTCGCCGGTCTCGGCATCCTCCTCACCGAGGGAGCCCGAGGCGAGGGTGCGATCCTCCGGAACGCGAGCGGTGAACGCTTCATGGAGCGGTACGCCCCGACCATCAAGGACCTCGCCCCGCGAGACATCGTCGCGCGCTGCATGGTCCAGGAGGTCGCGGAAGGCCGCGGTGCCGGGCCGAACAAGGACTACGTCTACCTCGACTGCACCCACCTCGGTGCCGAGGTCCTCGAGACCAAGCTGCCCGACATCACCGAGTTCGCGCGCACCTACCTCGGCGTCGACCCGGTGACGGAGCCCGTCCCGGTCATGCCGACGGCGCACTACGCCATGGGCGGCATCCCGACGAACGTCAAGGCCGAGGTCCTGAGCGACAACAACACCGTCGTCCCCGGCCTGTACGCGGCCGGCGAGTGCGCGTGCGTGTCCGTCCACGGCTCGAACCGACTCGGCACGAACTCGCTCCTCGACATCAACGTGTTCGGCAAGCGCGCCGGCAACAACGCCGTCGAGTACGTCCAGGGCGTCGACTTCACGCCGCTGCCCGAGAACCCCGCCGGCTTCGTCTCCGGCCTCATCGAGCAGATGCGGAACTCCAACGGCACCGAGCGGATCTCCACGATCCGCAAGGAGCTCCAAGAGGAGATGGACCGCAACGCCCAGGTGTTCCGGACCGACGAGTCCCTCGCCGGCGTCACCGCCACCATCCACAACCTGCGCGAGCGGTACCAGAACATCGCCGTCCAGGACAAGGGCAAGCGCTTCAACACCGACCTCCTCGAGGCGATCGAGCTGGGCTTCCTGCTCGACCTCGCCGAGGTCGTCGTCTACTCCGCTCGCAACCGTCAGGAGAGCCGTGGCGGTCACATGCGCGACGACTACCCGAAGCGCGACGACGAGAACTACATGAAGCACACGATGGCGTACCTGTCCGGCGACCCGCACTCGTCCGACGCGGCCGACCACATCCGGCTCGACTGGAAGCCCGTGGTCATCACGCGGTACCAGCCGATGGAGAGGAAGTACTAGCGATGAGCACTGCAACGCTCGAGAACCCGCCGGCCGCGGCACCGGAGGAGATCCAGTCCTTCACGGTCACCCTGATCATCCGTCGGTTCGACCCGGACGTGGACGCCGAGCCGCGCTGGGAGGACTTCGACGTCGAGATGTTCCCGACGGACCGCATCCTGGACGCGCTCCACAAGATCAAGTGGGAACAGGACGGGACCCTCACGTTCCGTCGCTCCTGCGCGCACGGCATCTGCGGCTCCGACGCCATGCGGATCAACGGCCGGAACCGCCTCGCCTGCAAGACGCTGATCAAGGACCTCGACATCTCGAAGCCGATCTACGTCGAGGCGATCAAGGGTCTGCCGCTCGAGAAGGACCTCGTCGTCGACATGGACCCCTTCTTCGCGTCGTTCCGTGAGGTGCAGCCGTTCCTCATGCCCGGTAAGCCCGCGGAGAAGAACAAGGAGCGCGTGCAGTCGGTCGCCGAGCGCGCCCGCTTCGACGACACCACGAAGTGCATCCTGTGCGCCGCGTGCACCTCGTCGTGCCCCGTCTTCTGGACCGACGGCCAGTACTTCGGCCCGGCGGCGATCGTGAACGCGCACCGCTTCATCTTCGACTCCCGCGACGACGCGTCGCAGGTCCGCCTGGACATCCTCAACGACCAGGAGGGCGTGTGGCGCTGCCGCACCACCTTCAACTGCACCGAGGCGTGCCCCCGCGGCATCCAGGTCACGCAGGCGATCGCCGAGGTCAAGCAGGCCATGATCTCCGGCAAGGTCTCCTAGCCCACACCCGGTTCGCCCGTCCGGCCCAGCGCGATGCGCTGGGTCGGACGTGTTCGTACAGGGCGACCTGTGCGTCGAGCGACGTCAGGCCAGCGCAGCAGCTCTGGCTTCAGCCGGTGACGCCGCACTCAGGGCGTCCATGGCCATGGCGCGGGCCGCCTCGAGCGTGTAGCGACGCAGCTCGCTCCGGACGTCGCCGAGCGCGGCCGGGGTGACCGAGAGACTCGTCGCCCCGAGGCCGACGAGCACGACCGCGAGGGCCGGATCCGCTGCCGCCTCCCCGCAGACGCCGATCGACCGCCCGGAGGCGAGACCGGCGTCGCCGACGAGCTTGACGAGCCGCAGCACGGCCGGGTGCCACGGGTCCTGGTACGACGCGAGCGGCCCGAGCAGACGGTCTGCCGCGAGCGTGTACTGCGTCAGGTCGTTGGTCCCGATGCTCACGAAGTCCGCGACCCCGAGGATCTGCGCGGCGAGCAGCGCGCTGGACGGCACCTCGATCATCGTCCCGACCGTCCGCAGGCCGAGCCGCTTGGCGAGGGTCACGAACGCCGCAGCCTCGGGAAGGTCGGCGATCATCGGGGCCATCACCCAGAGGTCCGCCTCGTGGGCGTCCTGTGCGAGCGCGAGCGCCGTGAGCTGGTCTCGGAGCACCTCGTCACGAGCTCGCAGCGCCCGGATACCCCGCATCCCGAGCGCCGGGTTGGGCTCGGCCTCGTCCGGTCGGAGGAAGGCGAGCTGCTTGTCGGCTCCGGCGTCGAACACCCGGACGACGACGCGCTTCCCCGGGAACGCCGCGAGCAACTCGCCGTAGCGGTCAGCCTGCTCGGCGACGCCAGGCGCCGCCGCGCGGTCCAGGAAGAGGAGCTCGGTGCGGAACAGCCCGACCCCCTCGGCTCCGAGGGCCAGCGCACCGGCCGCACCGGCGACGGACCCGAGGTTCGCGAGCAGGGGCACCGGGGTGCCGTCGGCGAGTTCGCCCGGCGAGCGCGGCGAGACCCGCACGCGCTCGGCCGCGGTGGACCTGGCGGACCGCACCTCGCGTTTCGTCGGCGACCCGGTGACGACCCCGGCTCCGGCGTCGACGAGGACGATCTCACCGTCCTCGAACTGCTCGGCTCCGGCGACGCCCACGACGGCGATGAGCGACTGCTCGCGGGCGAGGATGGCCGTGTGCGAGGTCGCCGAGCCGCCACTCGTCACGAGTGCCAGCACCCGATCGAGGTCGAGGAGCGCGGCGTCCGCCGGAGCGAGGTCCGCAGCGACGAGGACGAACGGCTCGTCCGACTCGGGCGGGCCGGGGACGGGTCGGCCGAGCAACCGCGCGATGACCCGTTGTGAGACGTCGCCGACGTCGGTCGCGCGCGCCGCCATCGGCTCCCCCAGGTTGAAGAGGACCTGCTGGACCGTCGCCAGGGCCTCGAACACGGCGCGCTCCGCGGAACGCCCCGCCGCGATGCGCGTGGCGACGTCCTCTGCGAGCGCCGGGTCGTCCGCCATGACCGCCTGCGCTTCGAGCACGTCCTGCGCATGTCCGCCGGCTCGTCGAGCCCGCTCCTCGAGGTCGGCCCGCGTCGCGCTGAGCGCCGCGACGGCCCTGGCCTGTTCGAGCGCGACGTCCCCGCCGAACGGGTCGGCACTCGGTTCGGGCAGCGGCTCCGGCATGCGGAGCACGGGACCGGCGACGACGCCGCGTCCGACGCCGGTGCCGGTGAACGTGCGTTGCCCCTCCGCCTCGCGCATGGTTCGACCCTAGTGCACCGCCTCTCCCCCGGTCCGGCCCGCTTGTAGGCTGGTCCGGTGACCAATCCGCGTGCGCCGAGGAAGGACTCCGCCGACGCGCCGGACGTCGGTACCGCGCCCAGGGTGCGGCTGCAGCAGACGCCACCGCCACTGGTGTTCCAATGGATCCAGAACAGCGAGAACCCGTTCATCCGACGGCTCGCACCCCGCGCGGCGAGAGCGGAGCGCGCCACGACGTGGGTCATGCGATTGAAGCCCTATCGCGTCATCCATCGGTATCTCGCCATGGACGGCAACCTCCTGGCCGCCGGGATCAGCTTCCAGGCCGTCTTCGCCGTGTTCGCCGCGGTCTACGTCGGATTCGCCATCACCGGCATCTGGCTCGGCAACAACGCCGAGGTCTTCCAGGCGCTGGTGGAGATCATCAACCGCGCCGTCCCCGGCCTCATCGGCACCGACGGCGAAGGCATCATCGCCGAGGAGCAGTTGTCGAGTGCCTCCCTGCTCGGCTGGACCGGGGTCATCGCCGCCGTCGGTCTCATCTGGACGGCGATCGGTTGGCTGTACTACACCCGGCAGGCGGTCAGGTCGATCTTCGCGCTCCCGAAGGTCGCCGCGAGCTTCTTCCTGCTGAAGGTCGTCGACCTCGTCCTGGCACTCGCCTTCGGCGTCCTGCTCCTCGTCTCCGCGACGCTGTCGGTCGCCAGCACCCAGGCACTCAGCTGGCTGCTGTCGCTCGTCGGCTTGGAGGGCACCTTCTGGGTGACCGTCGGCAGCCGGGTCGTCGGGCTGGTCGTCGCGGTCGTCGTGAACCTCGTCACCCTCGGCGCCATGTACCGCGTGCTCAGCCGGATCCGGATCCCGTGGCGCAACCTCTTCGGCGGCGCGCTCCTCGGCAGTCTGGTGCTCTCGCTCCTGAGCGTCGCCAGCAGTGCGGTGATCGCCGGAGCCTCCCGGAATCCGCTGCTCGCGACCTTCGCGGTGTTCATCGGCCTCATGCTGTGGTTCAACCTCGTGAGCCGCGTCATCCTCGCCTCCGCCGCCTGGATCGCCGTGGGGCTCGACGACCAGGGCATCAGTGTGCGCACGACGACGCCGGAGGAGCAGGCGGCCGAAGAGCTGGCGGCCAGACGACTGATCGCCGAAGCGGAACTGCGGGAGGCTCGCGAGTCCCTCCGGCGCGCCAAGGGTCCGGCGGTCTGGTTCGCCCGCCGGCGCGTCCGGCACGCCGAGGAGGCCTCGGCCGAGCTCATCCGACAGCACGGGGAAGCCCCCGAGTCGCCAGCATCGGACGCGTCGGACCCGCCCCATCGCCGACGCCCGGGCGGACGCCGGGGCCAGGGCGTTGTCGGCCCCCGCGACTAAGCTGGAGGCATGTCTGCACCCCTCCGCATCGCCAGTGTCAACGTCAACGGAGTCCGCGCGGCCTTCCGCAAGGGGATGGGCGACTGGCTCGAAGACCGCGGGGTCGACATCCTCGCTCTGCAGGAGGTCCGCGCCGCGACGAGCGACCTCGAGACGCTCTTCGGACCGGAGTGGAACATCCTGCACGATGCCGCGACCGCCAAGGGGCGTGCCGGCGTCGCGATCGTCAGCCGTCGCTCGGCGGGCATCCACCGCGTCGCCCTCGGAGCGGACGACTTCGACAGCGCGGGTCGGTGGATCGAGGCCGACTTCGACATCGACGGCACCCTCGTCACGGTCGTGAGCACCTACGTGCACTCCGGCGAGGTCGACACCCCCAAGCAGGTCGAGAAGTTCCGCTTCCTCGAGGCGATGCTCGAGCGGCTGCCCGCACTGCGCGAGCACAACCCGCTGTCCCTCGTCGTCGGCGACCTCAACGTGGGCCACACCGAGCTCGACATCAAGAACTGGAAGGGCAACGTCAAGCGTGCCGGCTTCCTGCCTGCCGAGCGGTCCTACTTCGACCGCTACCTCGGCCCGGCGGGCGAGACCGTGACGGGCGTCGACGGCGTGACCGGCACCGGCCTCGGCTGGGTCGACATCGGACGCCAGTCCGCCGGTCAGGTCCCCGGTCCCTACACCTGGTGGTCCCAGCGCGGCCAGGCCTTCGACACCGACACCGGATGGCGCATCGACTACCAGCTCGCCACCCCCGAGCTCGCGGCGCTCGCGTCCGGTTACACGATCGACCGGGCCGCGGCATACGACCAGCGATGGTCCGATCACGCCCCCGTCGTCGTCGACTACGCCGTCTGACCCTCCGGCATCACGCCACCCCACCACTCCGTGCCCCGGCTCCGGCCGCTCATCCCTCTGCGAGAACCCACATGACCAAGCCACGCCTGTACTCCGGCATGCAGCCTTCCGCCGACTCGCTCCACCTCGGCAACTACATCGGTGCCCTCCTGCAGTGGAAGCAGATGCAGCAGGAGCACGACGCCTTCTTCAGCATCGTCGACCTGCATGCGATCACGGTGCCGCAGGACCCCGCCGAGCTCCGCGAGAAGACCCGTCGCACGGCCGCTCAGTACATCGCCGCAGGCATCGACCCCTCGGCGTCGACCCTGTACGTCCAGTCGCACGTCCCGGCGCACGCGCAGCTCGCCTGGGTGCTCAACACGATCACCGGCATGGGTGAGGCCGCGCGCATGACGCAGTTCAAGGACAAGTCGGCCAAGCACGGGCGCGACGCCTCGTCGGTCGGGCTCTTCGCCTACCCGATCCTCATGGCTGCCGACATCCTGCTCTACCAGACCGACATCGTGCCGGTCGGCGACGACCAGCGCCAGCACATCGAGCTCACGCGCGACCTCGCCGAGCGGTTCAACGCCCGCTTCGGCGACACCTTCGTCGTCCCGAAGGCGCAGATCCAGAAGGACTCCGCGCGCATCTACGACCTCCAGAACCCGACGTCGAAGATGTCCAAGTCCGCCGAGACCCCGGCAGGCATCATCTGGTTGCTCGACGAGCCGAAGGTCACGCAGAAGAAGATCATGCGTGCCGTGACCGACAACGACGGCGTCATCGCCTTCGACGCGCAGGAGAAGCCCGGCGTCTCGAACCTGCTGAGCATCTACTCCGCGATCACCGGCTCCCCCATCGAGGCCGTCGTCGGCGAGTTCGAAGGTCGTGGCTACGGCGACCTCAAGAAGGGCCTCGCCGAGGTCGTCGTGGGCGAACTCGAGCCGGTCCGTGCCCGCGCGCTCGAGCTCCTCGACGACCCCGCCGAGCTCGACCGCCTGCTCGCGGTCAACGCCGCGCGCGCGACCGAGGTCGCCGAGCAGACCCTCGCCGAGGTCTACGACCGCGTCGGACTCCTCCGCCCCGCCTGATCCCGCCGTCCGTTCGCCCATCTTCGGGCGAACGAGGGCTCCGTCGCCCGAAGATGGGCGAACGGACCACGACAGAACGGGCCGCCCTCCGCGAGGAGGACGGGCCGTTCCGGTCGGTCGTGACTACTGCACGTCGTCGTCGACCCAGTCGAAGGTCTTCGTGACGGCCTTCTTCCAGTTGCGGTAGAGGCGGTCGCGCTCTGCGGAGTCCATGTTGGGCTCCCAGCGCTTGTCCTCCTGCCAGTTCTTCGCGAGGTCGTCGAGGTCGGACCAGAAGCCGACGGCGAGACCGGCCGCGTAGGCCGCGCCGAGCGCCGTGGTCTCCGCGACGACCGGTCGGATGACCGGGACGCCGAGGATGTCGGCCTGGAACTGCATGAGCGTGTCGTTGGCGGTCATGCCGCCGTCGACCTTGAGCTCCGTCAGCGGGACACCAGAGTCGGCGTTGACGGCGTCGATGACCTCGGCCGTCTGGAACGCGGTCGACTCGAGGGCGGCCCGGGCGATGTGGCCCTTGTTGACGTAGCGGGTGAGCCCGACGAGCGCACCGCGGGCGTCCGGACGCCAGTACGGCGCGAACAGCCCGGAGAACGCCGGCACGAAGTACGCGCCACCGTTGTCCTCGACGGTCTTGGCGAGCGCCTCGACCTCGGGAGCGGAGGAGAACATGCCGAGGTTGTCGCGCAGCCACTGGACGAGCGAACCGGTCACGGCGATCGAACCCTCGAGCGCGTAGTGCGGCTTCGCGTCGCCGAGCTTGTAGCCGAGCGTCGTCAGCAGACCGTTCTCGGAGTGGACGATCTCCTCACCGGTGTTGAAGATGATGAAGTTACCGGTGCCGTAGGTGTTCTTGGCCTCGCCCTGCTGGAATGCGGCCTGACCGAAGGTCGCCGCCTGCTGGTCGCCGAGGATGCCGGCGATCGGCGTCTCGCGGAGGAGGCTGTCGTCGGACGCGTGGCCGTAGATCTCGGAGGAGCTCTTGATCTCCGGGAGCATCGACTTCGGGACGCCGAACGCCTTGAGGATCTCGTCGTCCCACTGCAGGGTCTCGAGGTCCATGAAGAGCGTGCGCGAGGCGTTGGTGACGTCGGTGACGTGCACGCCGCCGTTGACACCACCGGTGAGGTTCCAGATGACCCAGCTGTCGGTCGTGCCGAAGAGGAGGTCGCCCGCCTCGGCCTTCTCGCGAGCACCCTCGACGTTCTCGAGGATCCAGACGATCTTCGTGCCGGAGAAGTAGGTCGCCAGCGGCAGGCCGACGGTCTTCTTGAAGCGCTCGACGCCACCGTCCGCAGCGAGGCGGTTCACGATGTCCTGCGTGCGCGTGTCCTGCCAGACGATCGCGTTGTAGACGGGCTGACCGGTGGTCTTGTCCCAGACGACGGCGGTCTCGCGCTGGTTCGTGATGCCGATGGCCGCGATGGCGTGCCGGGTGATGTTGGCCTTGCTGAGCGCCTGGCCGATGACCTCGCGGGTGTTGTTCCAGATCTGGTTCGGGTTGTGCTCGACCCAGCCGGCCTTCGGGAAGATCTGCTCGTGCTCGAGCTGGCCCGTCGAGACGATCGATCCGCTCTTGTCGAAGACGATGGCCCGGGAACTCGTCGTCCCCTGGTCGATTGCGATGACGTAGTCCGCCATTGGATACTCCTTCGTTGCGTGCGTTGCGAGGTGAGGCACCGGAACCGGTACCCCGGGGTGCCGCGGCGGTGATCGTGTCCGGTCACCGCCGCAGCGTCAGGTCAGACGGCCGGGAGCAGCACCATCGAGGCGAGGGCCGCGAGGACACCACCGAGCAGGGGGCCGACGACCGGCACCCAGGCGTAGGACCAGTCGCTCTTGCCCTTGCCCTTGATGGGGAGGAGGGCGTGGGCGATGCGCGGACCGAGGTCACGTGCCGGGTTGATCGCGTAGCCGGTCGGGCCACCGAGGGAGGCACCGATACCGACGACGAGCAGGGCGACGGGAAGGGCGCCAAGGGCTGCGAGTCCTCCGGGCACGCCCTCGATGACCACCGCGTCGGGGCCGGTCTTGCCGAAGGACATCACGACGAAGACGAGGACGAAGGTCGCGATGACCTCGGTCACGAGGTTCCAGCCGTAGCTGCGGATCTCCGGACCGGTCGAGAAGACGCCGAGCTTCTTGCCCGGGTCCTCCTCCTGGTCGAAGTGCTGCTTGAAGGCGAAGTACGTCAGCACGGCACCGATGAAGGCACCGACCATCTGCGCCGCCCAGTAGACGAGCGCCGTACCGAAGTCGATCGACCCCGTGGTGAGGAAGCCGATCGTGACGGCGGGGTTCAGGTGTCCGCCGGAGGCGTAGGACACCGTGACACCGGCGAAGACCGCGAGGCCCCAACCGAAGTTGATGAGCAGCCAGCCGCCACCGAGGCCCTTGGATTTCGTGAGGATCGCCGTGGCGACCACACCGGTACCGAGGAGGACGAGCATCGCCGTCCCCACGGTCTCGGAGAGGAAGATGGTTCCGAGGTTCATGTCTTCATTGACCTTTCATAGGTGTGGCCGTGTGGGGGCCGACGCCGCGGCGCGAGCCCCCGCTGGGCGAGGTTGCACTGACCAGATGCTTGTAAGGTAGCCAGCTCCTGTTGCACAGGACAAGGGCCTTGCCTGCACATTCGTGCATTATGAGAACGCCGGGGCCTCCTTGGCGGCGTCGACCCGGAGGTCGACCTGGTGGGCGTCGCGCAGGCGGTCGAGCGCTGCGGTGATCTGCGCGGTCCGCTCGGCGTCGTCCCACCCGAGGACACCGCCGACGACGCGGGCGATCTCGTCGACGAGGTCGGCGGTCAGCGATCCGGTGAAGGCGAGGCTCGTGCGGCGGTGCAGCACGTCGGAGAGGTGCACGACCTGCTCCTGCTCGACGAGGTACTCCAGCTCCTGCACGCTGTAGTCGGCAGCGCCCTGCAAGCGGTCGTCGCCGTGCTCCGACAGGTGCTCGAGGAGTGCGGCGGCCTTCGTGCCGTACCGGTTGAGCAACTGCTCGGCACGCTTGGCACCGGTGCCGTCCTCGTGCGCGGCGACCCAGGTGCGCGTCGCCGAGTCGGTGCGCGGGAAGCCGGCTCCGCCGCCGATCGCGAG
Source organism: Plantibacter sp. CFBP 8804 (assembly GCF_014841225.1). NCBI lineage: Bacteria > Bacillati > Actinomycetota > Actinomycetes > Micrococcales > Microbacteriaceae > Plantibacter > Plantibacter sp. CFBP 8804. The sequence continues at coordinate 166,244 of NZ_JACYTU010000002.1, read as the reverse complement.
TCCGAGGGTCTCCACGGGGCGCGGGGCCCCAAGGGTGTTGAGCACGTCCGTGCTGAGGTGCTCGGCGAGTGCCCGGAAGGTGGTCCACTTGCCACCGACGAGGCTGAACACGGTGGTGGACGGACGTGCAGCGGCGGCCCGGCGCTCGATCCGGTAGTCGCGCGACACGAAGCCGGGGGCCTCGTCGTCGTGCTTCGGGAGCGGGCGGATGCCGGAGAACCGGTAGACGATCTGCTCGCGCGAGGTCGCGATGGTCGGGAAGACGTGCTTCACGAGGTCGAAGAAGTAGTCGACCTCCTCCTCGGTGCAGACGCTCGGGGTGCTCGGGTCGGCGTCGATGTCGGTCGTGCCGACCATGACCTTGCCCTTGAGCGGGTAGATGAGGACGATGCGGCCGTCCTCGTGCTCGAAGAAGATCTCGCGCCCCTTGGTGGCCGCGTAGAGCTCCGCGTTGTCGAGGACGATGTGCGAGCCCTTCGTGCCACCCATGTAGGTCGTCGGCTCGCCGAGGCCGGCGTTCGTGAGGTCGGTCCAGGGGCCGGAGGTGTTGACCACGACGTCACTCGTCACGGTGAAGGTCTGGCCGGTGACGGTGTCGCGGAGCTCGACGCCGTCGGCTCCCATGCCGACCGCCTCGACGTAGTTGACGGCGCGAGCGTGCGGGCCGGCGGCGAGGCCGTCCATGAGGACGTCGAGTGCGAGACGCTCCGGGTCGTGCATGGAGGCGTCGTAGTAGGTCGCCGTGTACTTGAGGCCCGGGTTCATCTTCGGCAGGTCGGCGAGGGACTTCTTGCGGCCGTGGAAGCGGTGACGCGGCACGCTGCCACCGTCGCGGGAGAAGGAGTCGTACGCGGTGAGACCGACCTTGATGAGCAGCGCACCACGCTCCTGCGGCTTGCCCTGCTTGTGGGTGAGGAAGCGCAGCGGTGCGGAGAGGATCCCGGAGAAGGTCGAGAAGATCGGGACCGTGGTCTCGAGCGGCTTCACGTAGTGCGGGGCGATCTTGATGAGTCCGTTGCGCTCCTGCACCGACTCCTGGACGAGGCGGAACTCGCCGTTCTCGAGGTACCGGATGCCGCCGTGGATCATGTGGCTCGACGCGGCGGAGGCTCCGGAGGCCCAGTCATTGCGTTCCACGAGCGTGACGTCGACGCCCTGGAGCGCGAGGTCGCGGAAGGTCGCGATGCCGTTGATGCCGCCGCCGATGATGAGCACCGACGCCTGCGGGCGGTCGATGACGGACTGGACGGTGGAACGGGGAGCTGACGACTTGAGGGACATGAGATGCCTCGCTTCTTCGCGGTTGGTACGCGACGCTGCCGGGATTGCGCGCCGCTGAATGATGTGACTGAATACATCGTGACACCCGCTGCAACTCTGAACAGCTCTAGTGAACAAACGTGCAAGGAGACCCGATGTCGCTCGCAGACGCGCTCAGCCAGCCGGACCGGACGGCCGAGGCACTCCGCGCCGCACAGCTGTATTACGTGCAGGACCTCACCATGGAGGCCATCGCCCAGGAGCTCCACACCTCGCGGTCGTCGGTGTCCCGCCTGCTCGGATATGCGCGGGAAAGCGGCCTCGTCGACATCCAAGTGCGCTCCCCGCACGACATGCCGTCGCGGCTCGAGGCGGAGTTCCGCGACCGCTTCGGCGTGACCGCCCACATCGTCCCGGTCCCCGACCACACGAGCGACATCGACCGACTGGAGCGCGTCGCCCTCTCGGCTGCACGTTTTCTCGGCTCGGTGTTCGACTCGAACATGACGCTCGGCCTGGCATGGGGCTCGACCGTGAGTGCGGTGGCGAGGCACCTCACCCCCAAGCGGACCCACAACTCGCAGATCGTCCAGCTGAACGGTGCGGCCAACACACGCACCTCGGGCATCCTCTACGCGAGCGAGATCCTGCATCGGTACGCGGACGCCTACGGGGCCTACGCTCAGCAGTTCGCGGTGCCGGCCTTCTTCGACGACCCGTCGACAAAACTCGCCCTCTGGCGGGAGCGCAGCATCCGACGCGTGCTCGAGATCCAACGCCGCATGGACGTCGCGCTGTTCGGTCTCGGTTCGCAGCTGTCGGGTGTGCCCAGCCACGTCTACGTCGGCGGCTACCTCGACGACAGCGACTTCGAGGCGCTCGCGAGCGCCGGTGCCGTCGGGGACGTCGCGACGGTGTTCTTCCGGGCCGACGGTTCCTGGCGGGACATCCCCTTCAACAACCGTGCATCCGGGCCCGACCTCGACGTGCTGCGCGGCGTCTCCCGACGGATCTGCGTGGTCGCGGGAGCCGCCAAGGTGCCCCCGCTCCTCGGGGCGTTGGCGGGCGGGCTCATCTCCGACCTCGTGGTCGACGAGGGAACCGCCCGCGCGGCGATCGACCAGCACGACGCCCAGCGCTGACCCCGGCCGCATCAGGCGCTGCAACCGGGCGTCATCCGAACTGGGAATAGGGCACCCACTCAGCCCGTTGACCTAGAATCGACAACACGTAACGTGCTCCGGGGTCGGTGAGAGTCCGAACCGGCGGTGATAGTCCGCGACCCGTGTCTCGCGCAAGCGAGGCCCGGTTGACCTGGTGGAACTCCAGGACCGACGGTTATGAACGCGTCTGCTCGCAGGCGGCGTTCGAGTCCGGATGGAAGGAAGCACGGGCGTCGGCCGATGGTCGACGCCGGCGAGCACCTGCCCGCGACCCCGGAACTCGTGTCAGTACCGACCGAGATGACGGACAGATGAGCGCAGGAACCGAGGCACCGCAGGCGAGTGTCCGCGAGGAGCAGGCCATGCTGCGCGCGCTCGAACTCGCCGCCAACGGCCCGGCCCGCGGTGTCAATCCCCGGGTCGGCTGCGTCATCCTCGACGCCGACGGCACCGTACTCGCCGAGGGCTGGCACCGTGGAGCCGGCACCCCGCATGCGGAGGTCGACGCCCTGTCCCACCTCGCTCCCGGAGCGGCCCGCGGCGCGACCGCCGTCGTCACCCTGGAACCCTGCAACCACACGGGCCGGACCGGACCGTGTGCCGTCGCCCTCCTCGAGGCCGGCGTCGAGCGCGTCGTGTTCGCCGTGGACGACCCCGGCCACCACTCCGGAGGTGGAGCGGAACGACTCCGCGACGGCGGCGTCACCGTCGTGGGCGGTGTGCTCGCCGGACCGGCGGAGGACCTCCTCGGTGACTGGCTCACCAGCGCCCGCCTCGGGCGTCCGCTCGTGACGGTGAAGTGGGCCTCGAGTCTCGACGGGCGGATCGCCGCGAGCGACGGCACGAGCCGCTGGATCACCGGCGATGCCGCGCGCGACGACGTCCACCGTCGACGGGCCGCCCACGATGCGATCCTCGTCGGCACGGGGACGGTCCTCGCCGACGACCCGAGCCTCACCGCTCGCGACGACCACGGCGACCTCTTGCCCGAGCAGCCCCTGCCCGTCGTCATGGGCGATCGCCCGATCCCCCTGGACGCCGCCGTCCACCGCCACCCCCGGCCGGTCGTCGTCCACCACGGGCATGATCCGGCTGCGCTGCTCGCCGAACTCCGCGCCGCGGGCGTCCGGAGCGTCTTCATCGAGGGCGGCCCGACCATCGCCACGGCGTTCCTCCGCGCAGGACTCGCCGACACGGTCCTCACCTACCTCGCCCCGGTGCTCCTCGGCGGCCCTCGCCTCGCGATCGGCGACCTCGGTGTCGACACCATCGGCGAAGCGATCCGCCTCACCACCGTCGGCGTCGAACCACTCGGCGACGACCTCCTCGTCATCACGACACCCGACCGCAGCGCCTCCGCCTCGGCCGCCCACGACCTCACCGCCTGACCCCCAGAGAACGGACCACCCATGTTCACGGGCATCATCGAAGAACTCGGCACCATCGTCGCCATCGACCACGGCGAGGACTCGGCACGTTTCACCGTCCGCGGCCCGCTCGCCCTCGAGGGCACCCGGCACGGGGACTCCATCGCCGTGAGCGGTGTCTGCCTCACCGTCGTCGAGCAGACCGGCGAGACGTTCACGGCCGACGTCATGGCCCAGACCCTCGCGATGAGCTCGCTCGACGGCGTCACGGTCGGATCTCCGGTCAACCTCGAGCGTGCGGCCCGCGTCGGCGACCGCCTCGGCGGCCACATCGTCCAAGGCCACGTCGACGGCACCGGCACCGTCCTGGCCACGGTGCCCGGCGAGGCCTGGCGCGTCGTACGCGTCTCGCTCCCCGCGGCACTCGCGCCGCTCGTCGTCGACAAGGGGTCGATCACCGTCGACGGCGTCTCACTCACCGTCAGCGCCATCAGCGCACCGGATGCACCGGAAGCCTGGTTCGAGGTGTCCCTCATCCCCGAGACGCTGGCCGCGACGACGCTCGGCGACCGGGTCCCCGGCGACCGTGTGAACCTCGAGACCGACATCCTCGCCCGGCACGTCGAGCGAATGCTCGCATTCAGCCGTCTCGAGTCGGCACTCCCCAGCAGCATCGACCAGGATCCGCGGTCCGCGGCTCCGGTCGGCACCACCGCCACCGGAAGGGGCAACGCATGAGCATCGCCAGCATCCCGGAGGCCCTCGAGGCACTCCGCCAGGGCCGTCCGGTCATCGTGGCCGACGACGAAGGCCGAGAGAACGAGGGTGACGTGATCCTCGCCGCGGAGTCCGCCACCCAGGAGTGGATCGCGTGGACGGTCCGACACTCCTCCGGATTCATCTGCGCACCGATGACGAACGAGATCGCCGACCGCTTGGCCCTCCCGCCGATGGTCGCGCTCAACGAGGACCCCAGAGGCACCGCGTACACCGTCACGGTCGACGCGGCCGACCGACTCAGCACCGGCATCAGCGCCGCCGACCGCGCCCACACCCTGCGCGTGCTCGCCGACCCGGCGTCCGTGCCGGCCAACCTCTCGCGCCCCGGACACATCGTGCCGTTGCGCGCCGTCGACGGCGGGGTGCGCGAACGCGACGGCCACACGGAGGCGGCCGTCGACCTGATGAAGCTCGCTGGGCTCGTCCCCGTCGGGGCGATCTCCGAGATCGTCGCCGACGACGGCGAGATGATGCGTCTGCCCGGCCTCATCGCCCTCGGGGAGCGGGAGGGTGTGCTCGTCACGACGATCGCCGCGCTCATCGCCTTCCTTGAGGAGAACCCCGACGCGGCCGCGGTCTGCGCCGAGGAACGCGCCGCCCAGGCGGCCATCCCCGAATCGTCGAACGTGTCGTTCGAGGTGGAGACGACGGTCCCGACGACGCACGGCTCGTTCCGGTTGCGCGCCTACCGCGACCGCAGGACCGGCGCAGACCACGTCGCCATCATCGCCGGCGACCCGCAGGCCACCGGCGCGCTCGTGCGCGTCCACTCCGAGTGCCTGACCGGTGAGGCGTTTGGCTCGCTCAAGTGCGAGTGCGGTCCGCAGCTCGACAGCGCCCTCGACACCATCCAGCGTCACGGCGGTGTCGTCGTCTACCTGCGCGGGCACGAAGGGCGCGGCATCGGCCTCGTCAACAAGCTGCGCGCCTACCGGTTGCAGGAGGACGGTCTCGACACCCTCGACGCCAACCTCGCACTCGGGCTGCCGGCCGACGCCCGCGACTACACGGCGGCGAGCGCGATCCTGACGGACCTCGGCATCACCTCCGTACGCCTGCTCTCGAACAACCCGGAGAAGGAGCGACAGCTCACGAACCACGGCATCGCCGTGAGCGAGCGCGTCCCACTGGTGGTCGGCGTCGGCCTGTTCAACGAGGGCTACCTCGAGACGAAGCGCGACCGCATGGGCCACAGCATCGGGTTCGAGCTCGCACCGGAACCGCACCCCCACCAGTAGTCCACCGCCGCCCTCGATTCACTCGAGGAGCGAGCACCACCAACCCCTCGACGCGCTCGAGGGAAGAAGACAGGAGACCGCATGAGCGGCGAAGGATCCCCCACCATCAGCGTCGACGGCACCGGCCTCGACATCGTCGTCATCGCCGGCACCTGGCACGAGACCATCACCGACGGTCTCATCGCCGGAGCCGTCAAGGCCCTCGATGCGAGCGGTGCCAACCACCGCCTCGTGCGGGTCCCCGGGAGCTTCGAACTCCCGGTCGTGGCCAAGGCCGCCCTCGAGGCCGGGGCCGACGCGGTCGTCGCGTTGGGCGTCATCATCCGTGGCGGCACGCCGCACTTCGAGTACGTCTCCGACGCCGCGACGAGTGGCCTCACGCAGGTCAGCATCCAGACGGGCAAGCCCGTCGGCTTCGGCGTCCTCACCCTCGACGACGAGAAGCAGGGGCTCGACCGCGCAGGGCTGCCCGGGTCGAAGGAGGACAAGGGGGCGGAGGCCGCCGATGCCGCCGTCGCCACCGCGGTCGTCCTCCGCGAGCTGCGCGGCTGACCCGACCAGAGGCGCACCACGCGGCATTCCGGTATCGGCATTCGCCCTGCCGGGCAACCGAATACCGGAATGCCGCACTTCGGCGTACAGTGTCATGGTCCTGCCACAAGCGGGCGAACCTCTGATCCTGCCGTCGTCGGCGGGCGTGCGCGACCGGTGCTGATGCTTCGACGGCGTCCATTCCCGAACCGAAACGCGCACGCATGTCTCTCGAAGCAACCCCAGTCACCAAGGCCCCGGTCAATCCGCGCTCCCGAGTCGTCCTCGCCAGCCTCATCGGCACGACGATCGAGTTCTACGACTTCTACGTCTACGCGACGGCCGCCGTCCTCGTCTTCCCGCACCTCTTCTTCCCGAGTGAGGACCCGACCGCGGGTCTCCTCGCCTCCTTCGCCGTGTTCGGCGCCGCGATGGTGGCCCGGCCCGTCGGTGCCGTCATCTTCGGGCACCTCGGCGACAAGCGCGGTCGGAAGGCGACCCTCGTCGGTGCCCTCCTCACCATGGGGATCGCGACCTTCCTCATCGGCCTGCTGCCGACCTACCAGCTCGTCGGCTGGGTCGCCCCGCTGCTCCTCGTGATCCTCCGCATCGGTCAGGGCTTCGCGCTCGGCGGCGAATGGTCGGGAGCCGCCCTCGTGGCGACGGAGAACGCGCCGACCGGCAAGCGTGCCCTGTTCGGCACGTTCCCGCAGCTCGGTGCGCCGATCGGCTTCATCATCGCCAACGGACTCTTCCTGATCATCGCGGCGATCCTGCCGAGCGACGACCCGTCCATGCCGTCGGAGGCGTTCCTCGAGTGGGGCTGGCGCATCCCGTTCCTCTTCTCCGTCGTCATGGTCATCGTGGGGCTCTGGGTCCGACTCCGTCTCGTCGAGAGCAACGCCTTCACGAACGCGAAGGAGCAGGGCAAGGTGCAGCGGTCGCCGCTCGCGAGCGTCATCAAGCTGCACTGGCGCAAGCTGCTCCTCGGCACCTTCTTCATGCTCGCCACCTACGTCCTCTTCTACCTGATGACGACGTTCTCGCTGAGCTACGGCCGTGCGCCGCTCGACGCCCCGGTCGCGGGGCTCGGCTACAGCTACACGACCTTCGTGCTCATGCTCATCGCCGGCGTGGTCTTCTTCGGGATCTTCACGCTCGTGTCCGGCCCCTTCGCCGACAAGTACGGACGCCGCAAGACGCTCATCGTCGTGACGAGCGCGATCCTCGTCTTCGGGCTCGTCTGGGTCCCGCTGCTCGGCGCCGGGTTCACCGGGGTCATGATCTGGCTCATCATCGGATTCAGCCTCATGGGGTTCACCTTCGGACCGATGGGCGCCCTGCTGCCCGAACTGTTCCCCACGAACGTGCGGTACACCGGGTCGGGGATCTCCTACAACGTGTCGTCGATCCTCGGCGCGGCGGTCGCACCGTTCATCGCCGTCGCACTCTGGAGTGCCGGCGGCGGCAGCCCGTTCTGGGTCGGCGTCTACCTCTCGGCGATGGCCCTGATCACGCTCGTCGCCCTCATCGTCTCCAAGGAGACCAAGGACGTCGACATCGACGCCTGATCAAGGCGATCACCGAGGGCCGGTGCGTGGAGGACACCTCCGCGCGCCGGCCCTCGGTACGTGGGCACTCGGTGCGTCGGCTTCGGGCTCGGCGCGTGCGACCGTCGCCTAGAGTTGAACCACGGTGCGCCGTCGCCATGGACGTCTCGGAGCCGCGCACCGCACCTCGGAGGAAGAGCACCATGAGCACCCCAGCGCGCCCGGCACGCAGCCGAAACCCGTTCAGCCGACCGAAGGACGACGGTCCCCGCGCGAGCCTCAAGCAGCTCATGCCGTACATCTTCGAGCACCGCTCGATCCTCATCGTCGTCATCATCCTGAGCGTCATCGGAGCGGCCGCGTCGCTCGCCCAGCCGCTCATCGTCAGCCAGGTGATCGGGGTCGTCGAAGCGGGCCGGTCGCTCGGCAACCTGGCGTGGCTCCTCGTCGGGCTCGTCGTGGTCTCCGGCGTCATCAGCGGGTACCAGCACTACCTCCTGCAGCGCGCCGGCACCGGGGTCGTCTACTCCTCCCGACGCCAGCTGATCGCGCGCATCTTCCGGCTGCCGATCAGCCAGTTCGACACGCGCCGCACCGGCGACCTCGTCTCGCGGGTCGGCAGCGACACGACCATGCTCTACGCCGTCCTGACGCAGGGCTTCGTGGACGCCGTCGGCGGCGCCATCACCTTCCTCGGCGCGCTCATCGCCATGGCGATCATCGACCCCGTCCTGCTGGGTCTCACCCTCCTCGTCGTCATCGTCTCGGTCGTCGTGGTCGTCGCCCTGAGCGGACGCATCCGCGTCGCCAGCCGCGAGCAGCAGACCAAGGTGGGCGAGCTCGCCGCCGCGGTCGAGCGCGCCATCAGCTCCATCCGCACCATCCGGGCGTCCAACGCGACCGACCGCGAGATCGACGCGGTTGACGGCGTGGCCAAGGAGGTCTACGGCGTCGGCGTGCGGATCGCGAAGATCTCCTCGCTGGTCGTCCCGGTCGCCGGCATCGCCATGCAGACCTCGTTCCTGGTCGTCCTCGGCGTCGGTGGGTTCCGCGTCGCGTCCGGGGCCATCACCATCGCGAGTCTCGTCGCGTTCATCCTCTTCCTGTTCATGATGATCATGCCGCTCGGCCAGGCCTTCGGCGCGATCACGAGCGTCAACCAGGCGCTCGGAGCGCTCGGCCGGATCCAGGAGATCCTCGACCTGCCCGACGAGGGCGACGACGACGCAGCCATCGCCGCGCGGGTCGGACGTCCCGGGACCGCCTCGGCGTCCGCTCCGGCGATCGAGTTCGACGGCGTCGAGTTCGCCTACCCGGACGCGGCGGTCATCGAGCGCGAACGGGCCGCAGCGGAGGCGCTCGCGACCGAGGCCCTGAGTGAGGGCACCAGCGCGCCGGAAGTCGTCACCGCCGATGCCGCCCGACTCACCGAGGCGCAGTCCGCGCTCGGTCGTCAGGTCCTCCGTGGGGTGTCCTTCGCCGCGATGCAGGGCAGACGTACGGCGCTCGTCGGGCCGTCCGGCGCCGGCAAGAGCACCATCCTCGGGCTCATCGAACGCTTCTACGACCCGACGGCCGGTGCCATCCGCCTGGGCGGCGTGGACATCCGCACGATCCCCCGCGCCGACCTCCGGGACCAGATCGGATATGTGGAACAGGACGCCCCGGTCCTCGCCGGCACGCTGCGCGACAACCTGCTGCTGTCGTCACCGGATGCGAGTGACGCCGACTGCGAGCGCGTGCTGCACGCGGTCAACCTCGGTGGGGTCCTCGATCGCAACCCGCTCGGTCTCGCCGCCCCGGTCGGCGAGGACGGCATCATGTTGTCGGGTGGCGAGCGGCAACGCCTCGCCATCGCGCGCGCCATCCTCGCGGCTCCCCCGATCCTGTTGTTGGACGAGTCGACCTCGAGCCTCGACGGGGTCAACGAGCAGATGATGCGCGAGGCCATCGACGCGGTCGCGACGGGACGCACACTCATCGTCATCGCGCACCGGCTCTCGACCGTCGTCGACAGCGATCAGATCGTCGTCCTCGAGGAGGGTCGGGTGGTCGGCGTCGGCACCCACAGCGACCTCGTGACCGAGGTCCCGCTCTACCGCGAACTCGCCAAGCACCAGCTCCTCGTGTGACCCCGGTTCATTCGCCCATTTTTGGGCGAACGGGTGCTCCGTCGCCCAAAGATGGGCGAATGAACGGAGTCACGGGCGCCATCCTGCCGCGATGAGGCGCTCGCGCGCTCGGTCGATCGCGACGGCGGCACCCGCCTGCAGGTGATGTGCGAGGAAGCGGTCATGGGACCAGCCGAGTCTGGTGACGGCATGGATCCGGTCGACGTCCTTCGCGAACTGACCCGGGTCGGTGGCGTGCTGGCGCCCGTCGTACTCGAACGCTGCACGATACGCCGGGTAGGCGAGGTCGAGACGTGCGATGAATCGCCCCCGGCGATCGCGGAGTTCGTGGTTGAGCACCGGCTCCGGGAGGCCGGCACGAACGAAGGCGAGACGAAGTTCCGTCTCCTTCGGTGATTCGGAACCAGCGCGGATCTGCGGGAGCGCGGCACGGAGTGCCCCCGCGCCGAGATGCCGGGATCCGCTGAGCGCCGCTGCGAGGTCGTCGAGCGAGCAGAGTGGTGGAAGGCGCTGGTGGAGCCACCGGCCGGAGGCACCACGCTCACGGATCAGATGATCGCCGACTGCGACCAGCTCATCGATGTTGAGACTCGGTCCGAGCTGACACCACATGTCGGCGGGACTCACGACCGCGAGCCTCTCGACGAGGACCGGATCGCCGAAGAGGCCCGCCAAGCGATGGCCGACGACCCCGGCAACCCTGGGCGCTCGGTCTGGCGGCCGGACGCCGACATGCACCTCGTCCCAGCGCAACCGCGCCGGGAGCGGAGCCTCCAGGAGATGCGCGGCCGACAGGTGCGAGAAGAACTGCGCCGGTGCCATTCGCAGTGCGTATGCCCGACACAGCTCCAGGTGCGCGAGATGACGCTGTTCGGGAGGCAGGTCCGCGCCCCTGCGTGGTGCAGCGAAGCTCCGAACCCCCGGAAACGGTGCTGGAACACGCGTCGTGCGGAGGCGCTCCGGCGAGACGCCCTGCTCCAGCGCCGAGCGGACGGAGAAGGCGTGGTGATCGGGTAGATCGGTCGGCATCATGCTTCGATCGTCGCGCGATCGGTCGGTCCGTGACCGGCGCACCCTCCTCACGTCGACGAGCAGCCGCGATCTCCGGCCGGTGGAGCGCCCTCGTCGCCGGTTCGTTCGCCCCTCTTTGGGCGCACGAACCTCCATTCGCCCAAAACTGGGCGAATGGAGGACGAGGATCAGGACCGGAGGCGGTAGCGCAGGGCGGCGAGTTCCGCACGGAGGGCGGCCGGGACGCGGCTGCCGAAGGTGTCGAAGAAGGACTCGGTGAGGTCGCACTCGACGAGCCAGGACTCGCGATCGACGGCGAACAGGGCGTCGAGGTCGGCGTCCGGCACGTCGATGCCGTCGAGGTTCAGCTCGTCGAGGACCGGCAACCGGCCGATCGCCGACTCCCGTGCGTCGACCTCGTGCTCGAGCCGCCGCACGATCCACTCGATGACCCGCGAGTTCTCGCCAAAGCCCGGCCACAGGAAGGAGCCGTCGGCGTCCTTCCGGAACCAGTTGACCTGGAAGATCCGCGGCGCCTTGCCGTGCTCGAGTGCACCGCCGACCCGCAACCAGTGACTCCAGTAGTCCGCCATGTTGTAGCCGCAGAACGGGAGCATCGCGAAGGGGTCGCGACGGAGCTCCCCGACCGTGCCCTCGGCGGCGGCGGTCTGCTCGGAGGAGATCGTCGCACCCATGAACACGCCGTGCTCCCAGCTGCTGGCCTCGACCACGAGCGGAACGTTCGTGGCACGACGCCCGCCGAAGAGGATCGCGTCGAGCGGGACGCCGTCGGCCGCGTCCCAGTCGTCGGCGATCGACGGGCACTGTGCCGCCGCGACGGTGAACCGCGAGTTCGGGTGGGCCGCCGGGCGCCCCGACTCGGGCGTCCAGTCCTGCCCCTGCCAGTCGACGAGGTGGGCGGGGGGCTCGGGGGTCAGCCCCTCCCACCAGACGTCTCCGTCGTCGCGGAGCGCGACGTTGGTGAAGATCGTGTTGCCCCACAGGGTGTCGACGGCCGTCGCATTCGTGCCGGCGCCCGTGCCGGGTGCGACCCCGAAGAAGCCGGCCTCCGGGTTGATGGCGTACAGACGTCCGTCGTCGCCGGGCCGGATCCACGCGATGTCGTCGCCGAGGGTCTCGACCGTCCACCCGGGGATCGTCGGCCGCAGCATCGCGAGGTTGGTCTTGCCACAGGCCGAGGGGAACGCGGCGGCGATGTGGAACGCCCGGCCCTCCGGCGAGACGACCCGGACCAGCAGCATGTGCTCGGCCAACCAGCCCTCATCGCGTCCGATGACCGAGGCGATCCGCAGCGCGAAGCACTTCTTCGCGAGGAGTGCGTTACCGCCGTAGCCGGAACCGAACGACCACACTTCGCGCGTCTCCGGGAACTGGACGATGTACTTGGTGTCGTTGCACGGCCAGACCACGTCGGCCTGCCCCGCTTCGAGCGGAGCGCCGACCGAGTGGACGGTCCGGACCCACGGCTGTCCGTCGGCGATGAGCTCAAGGACGCGGTCGCCCATCCGCGTCATGATGCCCATGCTGAGGACCGCGTACGCCGAATCGGTGATCTGCACGCCGAGCTGCGAGAGCGGCCCGCCGACCGCGCCCATCGAGAACGGCACGACGTACATCGTGCGGCCGCGCATGCTGCCGGCGAAGACCCCGTGCAGTTCGTCGCGCATCACCGCGGGATCGCGCCAGTTGTTCGTCGGGCCGGCGTCCTCCTCCTGCTCGGAGCAGATGAAGGTGCGGTCCTCGACGCGCGCGACGTCGCGCGGATCGCTGCGGGCGAGGAAACTGTTCGGCCGCCACTCCGGGTTGAGCTTGATCAGCTTCCCCTCCTCGACGAGCTGGTGGGTGAGCCGGTGCGATTCGCTCGCGGAGCCGTCGACCCAGTGGATCGCGGACGGCTCCAGGAGGGCCGCCAGGTCGTCGACCCAGTCGTGCAGCTCGGCGAGGCCGCTCCGCTTCGGGCGCGGCACCGCTCGGAGCTCCGCGCGGGCGGCGGGAGCGGGTGCGGTGTCGGGAATCAGTTCTGCGATGGACATGCGTTCCTCCGGCGTTGGTGGGACGGTCAAGAAGTGGTCGTAGAGCCACCATGCGCCCGTTTCGGTCGATCTTCTCGGTATTGCACCCTTCAAGAATCACTGTTCTTTCGATACGGTGAAGGAATGACTCCGACTCCCGCATCGACCGCCGCCGCCGAACTCCTCACGCTCGGCCATCGGATCCGGCACTTCCGGACCCGGCGAGGCCTCACCCTCGACGACCTCGGCGAACGGGTCGGGCTGGCGGCGAGCCAGCTCTCCCTCATCGAGAACGGGAAGCGCGAGCCGAAGCTGTCGGTCCTGCAGGAGCTGACGACCGCGCTCGGGATCGACCTGACCGACCTCCTGTCGAAGGAGGCACCGAACCCCCGCGCAGCGCTGGAGATCGAGCTGGACCGCCTCCAGCGCAGTGCGCTCTACGGCGAGTTGACCCTGCCGATCGTCAAGCCGTCGAAGGGCATCCCGGACGAGGCCCTCCGCGCACTCGTGGGCCTGCACCGCGAACTGCAGCGGCATGCAAACGAGGCGATCGCGACCCCGGAGGAGGCACGGCGTGCCAACACCGAGTTGCGGGAGTGGATGCGGGAGCGCGACAACCACCTGCCCGAGATCGAGGAACTCGCGGAGTCGCGCGTGCTGCGCGCCGGGCACAGCACCGGCGCGCTCACCCACCGCACGGTGAGCATCATGGCGGAACAGCTCGGCTTCGACCTCATCTACGTCAACGACCTGCCGCACTCCGCCCGCAGCGTCACCGATCTCGAGAACGGGCGCATCTACCTGCCACCGGCGTCGATCCCCGGCGGGCACGGCCTGCGGTCCATGGCCCTGCAGGCGATGGCGCACCGCCTGCTCGGGCACCAGCGCCCGACGAGCTACGCGGAGTTCCTCCGGCAACGGCTCGAGATCAACTACTTCGCGGCGGCGGCGCTCATGCCGCAGACGGCCGCGGTCTCGTTCCTGCAGCAGGCCAAGCGCGACCGCAACCTGGCCGTCGAGGACTTCCGCGACGCCTTCGGGGTCACCCATGAGGCCGCGGCGCTGCGCCTGACCAACCTGGCGACCGCCCGACTCGACATGCGCCTGCACTTCCTGCGGGTTTCCGAGGACGGGGCGATCTCGAAGGCCTATGAGAACGATGCTCTGCCGCTGCCCGTCGACGTGACGGGCGCGGTGGAGGGCCAGATCGTGTGCCGGAAGTGGAGCGCGCGGAACGCCTTCGCGCGGACGAACCGCACCACGGAGCTCTACCAGTACACCGACACCCCGGCCGGTACCTTCTGGTGTGCGACGCAGACCGGCACGACCGAGGCCGGCGAGTTCTCGATCTCGGTCGGCGTGCCCTGGGGCGAGGCGAAGTGGTTCCGCGGACGGGAGACCACGACGCGTGCGGTCTCCACCTGCCCGGACCCGACCTGCTGCCGTCGACCACCGTCGGACCTCGCCGACAAGTGGCGGGAGCAGGCTTGGCCGAGCGCCCGGTTGCACACCCACATCCTCTCCCCACTGCCGAGCGGCACCTTCCCGGGCGTCGACGACTCCGAGGTCTACGACTTCCTCGAGCGTCACGCGGCGGGCTGATCGCTCGGCGCGGCTACGCCGACGCGTGTTCCCGGGGCGCTGCAGAACGCCCAGGCCGGGAGGTGCCCCTGGCGGATCAGCGACCCGACGGTCGCCGCCAGCGGGTGGTCCAGCTCCTCGTCGACCAGCTCTGCGAGGAAGGCGGTCGCGCGCGTGCTCTGGCCGAGCGCCCACGACAGCCAGGCGAGCATGGCGAGCGGCGCGACGCGTGCCGACTCCGACGCTCGCGCCGCGACGCCGAGGAGCAGGCTGCTCGCCGCCCGGATGCGCTGGATATCGGGATGCGGTCCGTCGCCGACCAGCAGGTGGGCGACCCGGTGGAACACCTCCGGGTCGTCCGTCCCGACCGGCAGATGCCCGTACGCGCGTTC
Organism: Plantibacter sp. CFBP 8804; assembly: GCF_014841225.1. NCBI lineage: Bacteria > Bacillati > Actinomycetota > Actinomycetes > Micrococcales > Microbacteriaceae > Plantibacter > Plantibacter sp. CFBP 8804. Next base: position 151,206 of record NZ_JACYTU010000002.1, on the reverse strand, counting down.
GGCGTCGTCGAGTTCCTCACCCAGCTCGCGCCCGAACGCCCACTGCATGAGTGCGAGATCGCTCGCCCACGGGCGTGACAGGCTCAGCAACAGGAAGGCCACTTCCCGGGCGGTCATCCCCTCGACGCCGCGGGCGAGCGCGTCCTCGAAGACCGCAGGAAGGCCGTCGAGTCGTTCCACGGCGTCTCCGACGTCGATCCGCCAGGTCGTGCGGGCGCGATCGGCGGCCGCGTCGAGCATGGAGGCCAGTCGAGCGCAGAGCACCCGGTACTCGAGGTCGACGGCTGCGAACGTCGCCACGTCCACCGACGGGACCTCGGTCGTGACGAGCTCCCAGGGGAGCGGTGGGACCGGCGGGACCGCCGCCGAGGCCACGATCGCCGGCGGACGCCCTCCGGCGGGGAGTCCGGGGTCGAGGTAGGAGCCCCATCCGTCGGCGGCCGAGCAGAGGGCGTCTTTGACCGTGAACCCCTGCGCGCTCGCCAGCTCCAGGACGGCGTCGGCGATCGTCCTGCCCGGCGGCTCCGCCCCGGCTCCGAACGCGTCGTCCGTGTAGACCACGGGCACGATGGCGTCGACACCCGGAGCCCGGCAGGCGAACCCGAGGGCGCGCTCCGCGGCGGCGTCCGCCACCTGCCGGTCGACGTCCGTTCCGGCCGGCAGGTGCACCTGGAGTGCGCCGCGGCTGTAACGGCCCGCGAACAGGACGACGACGAGACTCGATCTCGGAGTGCTTCCGACGAGTCCGGGGATGAGGGCGAGGAGGTCTTCGGCCGCGTTGGCCTGCACGATGTGGTTCATGGAGCCAGCCTCCGTCGAACCCGGGTCCGACTGTCCGGCAGGCGTCACGGATGTGGAGCGGATGCTGTCGCTGCCGCACTGTGCAGCGCGGTCGCTGCGGAGTAGAGTGTGCTCGTCAGACTCCGCAGCACGGGGGTCGTTGCTCGAAAAAAGGGCGATAGCGCGGCCAGCACCGGCGAGACACACACGGAATCCCATCCGTCCACGTTCTCGAAGGTCTCCCATGTCCGAACACGCTTCGTCGACCGTTCCCACGTCGATCCGCTCCTCCACCGTCTCCGCCCGGGTGGCACAGGCACTCAGCCGCCATGTCTCCGAGGTGTTCGGTGTCATGGGCAACGGCAACGCGCATCTCCTCGACGCCCTCGCCGCTACCACGACCCGCTTCACCGCCATGCGCCACGAGGCCGGGGGCGTCGCCGCAGCCGACGCCTACGCCCGCGCGGGCGGCGGTCTCGCTGCCGCGACTGCGACCTACGGAGCCGGATTCACCAACACCCTGACGCCCCTCGCGGAGGCGGTGATGGCTCAGATCCCGCTGATCCTCGTCGTCGGTGACGCCCCGACCACCGGGGCCCGCCCCTGGGACGTCGACCAGTTCCAGATCGCCGCCGGGCTCGGTGCACCGACCTTCACCGTCGGTCGTGACGACGCCACCGCGACCACGCTCCGTGCCATCGAGCACGCCGTCCACCGCCGGACCGCGGTCGTGCTCGCGATCCCCTACGACCTCGCCGCCGTGGCGTCCGACGAGCCGCTGCGGGCGGACGGGACACCACACCACCCGGCGCTCGTCCGGCCCTCCCGCGTGGAGCCCGTCGCGAGGCGCCTGGACACCGCCGCCGCCGCTCTGCGCAGCGCACACCGTCCGCTCATCCTGGCCGGGCGTGGAGCCTGGCTGGCCGACGCCGGACCCGTCCTCGGCGAGCTCGCCGAGCGGCTCGACGCCCACACCGCGACCACGGCGCTCGGACGCGGGCTCTTCGGTTCCAGCCCCCGTGATCTCGGGGTGGCCGGCGGCTTCGCGACGGAGCACGCCGCGAGGCGCATCGCCGAAGCAGACGTCGTGCTCGTCGTCGGCGCCGGCCTCAACCAGTTCACGATGCGGTTCGGCGAGGCCTTCGCCCACGATGCGCACGTCATCCAGGTCGACCTCGCCGACGCCCCGACGAATGCCAGGGTCGACGAGCTCATCCACGGTGACGCGGCCCTCGCAGCCGCAGGTCTCCTGGAACGGCTCGCCGACGGCGTGGGGTCCGGATGGGTCGCGTCGGCCGGTCCCGCCCGCCCCGCACCGCACCTCGACCGCGATTTGGGTGACGGCTCGTCCGGGGACGGACTGTGCGCCGACGGGCGCCTCGACCCACGCAGCCTCGCGCACCGACTCAATGAGCTGCTCCCGGCCGACCGCACGGTCGTGCAGGACGGTGGTCACTTCATCGGCTGGGCGCCGATGTACCTCGACATCCCCTCCCCCGACCGCCTCGTCATGGTCGGGACGGCGTACCAGTCGATCGGACTCGGGTTCCCGAGCGCCGTCGGTGCCTCGGTGGCCGGGCACACGGGCACAACCGTCCTCTGCACCGGCGACGGCGGCGGCCTCATGGCACTCCCCGACCTCGACACCGTCATCCGCACGGTGCCGAGCGGCGTGATCGTGGTCTTCAACGACGCCGCCTACGGAGCCGAGGTGCACCAGTACGGCTCGCGTGGACTCGACCAGACCCCGATGCTCATCGACGAGGTCGACTTCGCCGCCCTCGCGCGGGCCTTGGGGGGCCAGGGCGTGACGATCGACACGCTCGCGGACCTCGACGGACTCACCGACTGGGTCCACGCCGGGGCGCAGGGCGTCCTCCTGCTCGACTGCCGCATCTCCACGAGCGTCGTCGCCCCGTACCTCTCCGAGATGATGCAGCAGGGACCACGGCCGGTCGCCGTCGACTGAGCCTGCGCGGCGTCACCGCGGGTATCGTTGACGAGTGCTTCCTCAGCCTGCCCCGACCGCACCCATCTACGTCATGTCGACGGACGGCATCCGGATCGCGACGTACCTCCACGAACCGGCTCCGGGCACAGGCGACCTCGGCACGATCGTCGCGGTGCACGGCTTCGCCTCGAGCGCCGGACTCAACTGGGACCTCGCCGGGTGGACACGCACGCTGACGCGCGCCGGATACCGCCTGCTGACCCTCGATCAACGCGGTCACGGAGCCTCCGACAAACCGACGGATCCCGCCGCGTACCGACTCGACATCCTCGTCGACGACGTCCTGTCCGTCCTCGACGGCTACGGCGTCGACGAGCCGCACTATCTCGGGTACTCGCTGGGCTCCCGGGTGGGCTGGCGGTTGGGTGTCCGGCACCCCGACCGCGTGCGCTCCCTCAGCCTCGGCGGCCTCCCCGAGGGCGACTCGCTCCGCGACTTCGACCTGGAGGCGGCCCGTCACCACGTGAGGACCGGGACGACGATCACGCACGCCCTCACGGACACGTACGTGACGATGGCCGAGGGTGTCCCGGGCAACGACGTGGAGGCACTCATCGCCCTGGTGGACGGCCTGCGCGGAGGGCCACAGCCGAGCACGGCCGAGGTGCCACCGCCGCCGATGTTGCTCGTGACCGGAGACGACGATGCGGTCGCCGCCGGGAGTCGGCGGCTCGCCGAAGCCGCCGGTGCCCGCTACGTGGGGCTGCCCGGCCGCGAGCACTTCAACGCGGTCTCGTCGCGGGCGTTCAAGGACGCCGTGCTGGCGTTCCTCGCTGAGCAGGGGTAGCTGTCCGGGGTCAAGGTACTCGATGCGGAGAACCTGCCCGCGGGCACTTCGACAAGCTCAGTGACCGGAAGGAGTCCTCCCTCGTCCGCCTCGGTCAGGCCGCGTGCCGGTGCTCGACACGACCCTTCGCGAGCTTCGACGGCCACCAGATGGCGCTCCCGATGTCGTGGCTGAGGGCGGGGACGAGCAGCGTCCGGACGATGATCGTGTCGAGGAGCACCCCGAACGCCACGATGAACGCGATCTGCGCGAGGAACAGGATCGGAATGACGCCCAGCGCCGCGAACGTGGCCGCGAGCACGAGTCCGGCCGAGGTGATCACGCCACCCGTGATCGCCAGCCCCCGCAGCACGCCGGCCCTCGTTCCGACCCGCAGCGACTCCTCGCGGACCCTCGTCATGAGGAAGATGTTGTAGTCGATCCCGAGCGCCACGAGGAAGACGAAGCCGTAGAGCGGCACACTCGGGTCCGCGCCCGGGAACCCGAGCACGTGGTTGAACACGAGCGCGGACACCCCGAGAGCCGCCCCGAAGGACACCACCACGCTGAGGATCAGCAGGACCGGGGCGAGCACCGAGCGGAGCAGCAGCATGAGGATGAGGAGGATGACGGCGAGCACCACGGGGATGATGAGGTTCCGGTCGTGGATGGACGCGTCGTTCGAGTCGATGGCGGTCGCCGTGACGCCGCCGACCGGCGTGTGGGTGCCGACCTCGGCGTCGAGGGTCGAGCGCAGTTGTCGCACGCTCTCCTCCGCCGTCGTCGAGTCCGGTGCCGCGTCGAGCGTCGCCTGGAGCAGGATGCGGCCGTCGTCGACCGTCGGTTCGGCGGACGCCACCGGGGTCCCCGGGGGTCCCGCGGCGGGAGCCGTGAACACCGCCTCCCCGTCGCTCACCGTCGCGTCCGCGGTGCCGGTCGCGGAGTCGCTCGACAGCACCTGGACGCTGTCGAGACCGTCGGCCTCCTCGAGGATGCCGATGACCTGCGCGGCATCACCCTCCTGCGTGAGGACGTACACGGGGCTCGCCGAGCCGGCCGGGAAGTGCTCGCCGAGCGCGGCCTGACCGTCACGGGCCTCGGACGTGCCGAGGATGAGGTCGCTCTGGGCGACGCCGTCCGCCTTGAGCTGGAAGACCCCGAGGCTCGCGACCAGGAGGAGCAGGGTGCTCCCGATCCAGACGACGCGGGCGTGGCGGGAGATGAGGCGGGCGATCCCACCCCACAGACCGGTGGTCGGCACGGCGGAGTCGTCGGTCGACGAGGCGCGCACACGGTGCTCGCTCCCGACCTTCGGGCGCAGCGGCCAGAACGAGGTGCGACCGCAGGCCAGCAGGAGCGCGGGCAGGAAGGTGAGCGCCGCGAGGACCGAGAAGACGATCCCGATCGAGGCGACCGGCCCGAGCGCCTTGTTCGAGTTCAGGTCGCTGAGCAGCAGGCAGAGCAGTCCGGCGATGACGGTGCCGCCCGACGCGACGATCGGCTCGAACGATCCACGGAGCGCCGCCCACGTCGCATCCCACCGCCGCTCGTGGTCGCGGAGCGCCTCCCGGTACCGCGAGACGTAGAGCAGCGAGTAGTCGGTCGCCGCACCGATCACGAGGATGAAAAGGATGCCCTGCACCTGGCCGTTCAGCAGGACGACGCCGGCCTTCGCGAGCCACCACACGGTGAGGAGTGCGGTGCAGAGGGCGAACAGCGAGGTGCCGAGCACGAGGAACGGGAGGACCGGCGAGCGGTACACGACGATGAGGATGAGGAAGACGGCGCCGAGCGCGGTCAGGAGGAGGATGCCGTCGATGCCGGCGAAGGCGTCGGTGAGGTCGGCGGTGAACCCTGCCGGGCCGGTGACGAAGACGTCGAGGCCGGCCGGGGCAGCTTCGGCGAGCTGCGCACGGAGGGCCTCGACGACGTCGCCGACCTCCGCGTCACCGCTGATCGGGACGAAGACCTCGATCGCGTCGCCGTCCTCGGAGGGGATGGCCGGAGAGACGCCGTCAGCGACGCCCTCGGTGGAGGACAGGGCTGAGAGCTCGTCGTCGATCGCCGCCCGGTCCTCGTCGGTGATCCCGCCGTCGCGGACGAACAGCACGAGGGCCGGGATGTCGTCACCCTCCCGGAACCCGTCGAGTGCCGTCTGCACCTCGGTCGCGTCCGCGCTCGCTGGGAGGAAGCTCGTCTGGTCGTTGGTCGCGACCTCGCTCACCTTCCCGAAGTACGGACCGCCGACACCGGCGGCCGTGAGCCAGAGGAGGATGAGGACCGCGGGGAGCACGACCCGCAGCCACCGCGGCGCACCCGCCCGATCCCGCTGCTGCGTCCGGGTGTCCGCGTCCGTCTGCGTTCCGCCGTGTCGTCCGTGCGTCATGCGCGCGCCCCGTTCTCGCCCTGCTCGAAATAATATGCAGCTAGCTTACTATCTGCGACGGGCGGCCGGGGACGGAGTTCAGGCCGGGACGACGACTCCCCCGGCTTCGGTGATCTCGGCGAGCGCCGCATCCCCGGCGGCCCGGTCGACGGGCGCGACGAGTCCTGCGAGGACGCGGACCTGCAGGCCGTGCTCGATGGCGTCGAGCGCACTGCGGCGGACGCAGTAGTCGGTCGCGAGACCCACGACGTCGACCTCCGTGATGCCGGCATCCGTGAGGACCTCGTCGAGGCTCCGACCCTCCGGCGTCACGCCCTCGAAGATCGAGTATCCGTGGGCGCCCTGGCCCTTGCGGATGTGGGTGTCGACGCTCTTGGTGTCGAGCGCGTGGTGGTACTCGGCGCCTGCACTCCCCGCGACGCAGTGCACCGGCCAGTTCGTCTCGTAGTCGGGCTTACCCGTCGCGAAGTGACCGTCGTTGTCGCCCTCGGCGTCGTGCCAGTCGCGTGAGGCGAACACGTGCGCGTACTCGTCCCCGTGCTCGGTCAACAGTTGCGTGACCCCCGCGGCGACGGCCTCGCCGCCGTCCACGCCGAGCGCACCGCCCTCGGTGAAGTCGTTCTGTACGTCGATGATGAAGAGCGCGCGCGCCACGATGCCTCCGGGTTGTCGTCGTCCCGCCTCGGTGGAGGTGGGTTCCATCGAGGGTAACGCCGGGGAACCGACCGGGTCAGGTGGTTGCGCCGTCGTGGTTCAGAGCCGACGTGCGCGCTCCTTGCGGCGGTCGAAGAACTGGAGACCGATGTTCACACCCATGACGACGGTGCCGAGGAGCATGGACACGAGCCCGGCGATCCGGAACCCGACCGGCAGCTCGAGGAGCAGCGCGAAGACGACCCCGAGCACGATGAGCGCGGCACCCGCGGAGAACAACACCAGATACTTCATGCCCCCAACGGTACCGGCTGGACGACGACCCCGGGACGGGACCGCGACCTAGGCTGGAGCCATGACCCGTCTTCCCCGTCGCGCGCACCTGCTCATCGCGGCGGGCGCCGCCCTCCTGCTCGCGGTCACCGCCGCCGGCTGCTCCACCTTCCCGAGCGGTGCGAGCTCCGACACCGGACCGACCCACTCAGCGGGCGGGTTCCCTACGGACGTCGTCTTCGACTACCAGCTGGGTGGCGGCTACGAGCCGGCGGCCGGCGTGGGCGGCGTCGCCCGCGACAGCACCGACTCCCCCGACCCCGACCGGTACTCCATCTGCTACGTCAACGGGTTCCAGAGCCAGCCGGCCGATCGCGAGGCCTGGCTGGCCGAGCCGGACCTCGTCCTCACCGACGACGCCGGTGAACCGGTCATCGACGAGAACTGGCCCGACGAACTCATCTTCGACCTCTCCACCGACGACCGTCGCGCACGGATCGCCGAGCGGGTCGGCGCGAGCATCACCCGCTGCGCGGAGGCCGGCTTCGACGCCGTCGAGATCGACAACCTCGACTCGTACACCCGGTCCGACGGTCGACTCACCGTTGAGGACGCGATCGCCCTCGCCACCCGGTACGCCGACCTCGCCCACGACGCGGGTCTCCTCATCGGGCAGAAGAACGCCGCCGAGCTCGGCACGCGAGGTCGGGACGACGTCGGGTTCGACTTCGCCGTCGCGGAGGAGTGCCACCGCTTCGACGAGTGCGCCACCTACACCGAGGTGTACGGAGGCGCCGTGCTGGACATCGAGTACACCGACGACCTGCGCGGCACCTTCGACGAGGTGTGCGCCGATCCGCAGGTCCCCTTCTCAACGATCCTGCGCGACCGCGACCTCCGGACGGCCGACGACCCCGCCCACGTCTTCGACGCCTGCGCTCGGTAGGCACCGGCAGGAGATCCGCTCCGGGGCAGGAGGTTCCAAGGCGAAGCGTCCTGCTGCGGGGCGGACCCCCGGCGCCCAGGCATGTCCAGCAGGTGTCGGTAGCGTGGAGGCATGATCCGGACCCACGACGCATGAACCTGGAGCAATTGGAAGCGGTCGTCGCGGTCGTCGACTACGGCTCGTACGCCGCAGCGGCCGACGTCCTCCGGATCTCGCAGCCCTCGCTCACGAGACGCATCCAACGCTGCGAGACGGACCTCGGGCTCGCGCTCTTCACACGGGTCGGTCGGCGCATGCAGGTCACCGACGCCGGACGGTCCGTGCTCGGCCCGGCGAGGCGGATGCTCCAGGAGGCGAACGGGCTCCGTGCACTCGCCGACGCCCAGCAGGCGCTCACCGCCGGCACGCTCCGGATCGGTGCGCTCCCCTCGCTCGTCGCGACCCACGTCCCGGAGCTCGTCGCCCGGTTCCACGCCGCGCACCCCGACGTCCGCATCGAGGTCACGGGCGCCGTCGACTCCGCCGAACTGCTCGACGCCATCGACCTCGGGCGCATCGACCTCGGTGTGGCCGATGTGGCCACCGCCGGCCCCGGTGTCGAGGTGCGGCTCCTGGAGGAACAGCGGTTCGCGATCGTCCTCCCCGGCCTCAGGACCGTCGCCGAGCGCGAGGCCGAGCACACGCCGCCGACCATCACCGGCGACGAGCTGGCTGCCCACACCCTGGTGACCCTTCCGCGCGGGACGTCGATGCGCGCCGTGACCGACGAGGCCTACGCCCGCTTCGGCGTGCAGCCACCGCGGGTCATCGTGACCACCCAGCGCGACGCGCTCACCCGGTTCGCGACCGCCGGCGTCGGGCTGACCGTGGTCCCCGAGCGGCTCGCCGACTGGGCGGCGGCGAACGGCGCCCGGGTCCGCCGGTTCCCGACACCGGTCACGAGGAGCATCGGCCTGCTCGTGCGCCACGACAGCGTCGGGACCCCCGCCGTGAGTGCCTTCCTCCGCTTGGCGGAGCGGGTCCCACCCGGGGACTGACGACGCCCCGGGTCAGCCGCAGAGGTCCGCGGCGGCGTTGCGGGACTCGACCTCGACGGGCGCGGGCGCGGCAGGAGGGGTCAGTGAGGCGAAGTCGTCGCCGATGACGAGCACGACGTCCTCCTCGTCCGGCCCCGGTTCGCCGCTCACGACGACCGTGATCCCCAACTCCTGGGCGAGGGAGGCGGCCGTCGCCCGGGCCGCGTCCGAGTCGCGCGCGAGCAGGACCGTGACCGGGGTGTCCGTCTCCGCGTCGCCGATCGACGCGACGGTGTAGCCGAGGGCGGTCAGTCGGTCGGCCGTCGCCGTCGCGACCCCGTTCGTCTGCGAGCCGTTGAGGACGCTGACCGCTTCGACCCGCACCGGTTCGACCGGGGCGACCGGCTCGGCGGGGGACGCGTCAGCGGTTCCCGCGATCGGCACCGGGACATCGGTGGCGAGGCTCGAGAAGACGATCGCGGCGTCATCACTCGGGACGACCCGGTTGGCGTCCGACGGCGCCTCGGTCCACGGCATCGTCAGGAAGGTGATGGCCGAGGCCGGCACCTGCGAGACCCGGTGCGCGAGCGAGGTCAGGCTCGCGAGGTCGCCGAGCGCGGTGTCGACGGTGAGCGATGAGGTGACCGCGTCCAGGAAGCGGATGAGGCGGTCCGGCCGGGTGAGCACCTCGGCACTCAGCGCCCGCTGCACGATCGCGGACATCACCATCTGCTGGTTGCCGAGGCGCGAGATGTCGCTGCCGTCACCCACCGCGTGCCGGGTACGGGCGAGCGCGAGCGCCTGCGTCCCGTCGATGACCTGCGCTCCGGCGGGCAACGCGAGGTTCGAATAGGGGTCCTCCATGTCCGACGGCAGACACACCGCCAGCCCGTCCATGCCGTTGACGATCGCCTGGAAGCCGCTGAAGTCGAGCTCGACGAAGTGGTCGATCGGCACACCGGTCATCGCCTGCACCGCGGCGACTGAACAGGCGGCCCCCGAGTTCAACGCCGCGTTCACCATCCCGTAGTCGTCGGGCGTCCCCCGCCCGGTGTCCGTGCACATCGACAGGTCGGTCAGCGTGTCACGTGGGATCTGCATCGCGTCGATCCGGGTGTTGCCCTCGGAGACGTGCACGAGCACCATCGCGTCGCTGCGCTTGGTGCCGGTGTCCTCGCCGTAGTCGCCGACCGCGAGGTCACGACTGTCGGAGCCGAGGAGGAGGACGTTGATCGCCGGGTCCGGTGCGCCCGGCTGCGCGGGCTCGGTCGAACGTCCGGTCGGGGCGGCGATGGCCTCGGAGCTGAGGTTGCCCTGCAGGCGCAGCGCGAGCGCACCGACACCCCCGAGGAGCGCGAGCACGAGGCCGCCTGCGATGCCGACGATGAGGCGCCGACGGCGGACCCGTGCGCTCACCCCACCGCCGTGACGGCGAGCGTGGGCGGCACGTGGGCGGACGGGTGCCTCGGGGAGATCGGGTCTGCGCATCGTCCCAGTGCACCAAGCGTCGAAGCGGCGGACAAGCAGCCTGCCCGGTGCGACTCATACGCGGCGCGCATGCGTCGGAGGATCAGCTCACGGGCGAGGCGACCTCCGAGCCACGCAGTCCGGGCACCGCACGATTGCCGAACTGGCCGGTTTGACGACCAGGATGAGCGTCGTCGCTGCGAGGAGGATCCAGCCCGGCCAGCCGAGCAGGGTGCCGAACACACTGCCGGTGTCCTGCATCGACGTCGGGCTGGCGAAGAGCAGCAGCGCCCCGACGGCGGCGTTCACCGCGCCGTGGGCGATCACCGCCGGCCAGACCGAGGCGGAGCGGAGCCGCAACCAGCCGATGAGGACGCCGAGCAGCATGCACCAGCCCACCATCAGGAGCAGGCCGAGGACGTCGGTCCGCTGGTAGTTGTAGCCGAGGAGGATGAGCGGTGCGTGCCACACGCCCCAGATCGCCCCGGACAGCAGGAGGGCGGGCCAGGTGCCGAGCGGCAGGAGGTTCGGCAGCAACCAGCCGCGCCAGCCGAGTTCCTCCCCGAACGCGGACAGCGATGCCACCAGGACGCCGAGGGGCAGGGTGAGGAGCTGGACCAGGGCGACCGTGGTGAGGTCGTCCCGCCCGAGCTCGCCGGCGCCCGAGGCGGTCATGATGGCGGCGAGACCGGACAGGCCGACGAGGTCGAGCTCGATGAGCCCCATGGCCTGCCCGAGCAGCATGGAACAGAACGCGAGGACCGGGAAACCGACGAGCGCCGCCGCGCAGAGCCCTAGGGTCCGGCCGAGGGGACGCAGCGGCGCGAGTCCGAGCAGCCGCGGGATGCTCCTCGGGCGGGCGACGAACAGCACCACGACGAGCGCGGCGATGGTCGGGGTGTACATCATGCCGAGGGCGATGAGCTGGAACCAGGGGTTCGCGAGTCCTTCACCGGACAGCCACAGCGGTGCGGCGATGAGCCAGGCGAGGCCGACGGCGAGCACGGTGAAGACCGTGACGGCGACCCACGGGACCCTGGCGGGCAGGATCGGGGCCAGCTCGCGGTTGCGCCGGCGCTGGCGGTCCGCCGCCGACTCCGGCTGCTGCGCGAGCACGGCCCGCCCGGCGGCACCGATCACCGGGCCCGCGGTCGGTGCTGGTGCTGGTGCCGGCGATCCGTCGGCGAGCGGCGTCCGGATCGGTCCAGGCGCGGGCTGTCCGATCGGCGCCCAGCCGCCCTCGGTCGGTGTGTCGTCCGGTCGCTGCATGTGATCCCCCGTGGTCGCGAACAGCTTCCCACGCTACGGAGCGACGGCGCGGGGCGCATCCGCCGCCCGGGGGATCACGCGGTGAGGTGACAGCCGCAGGACTCCCGCAGGAGGAGACCGACGGGGACGACGGTGCTGCGCTCGTGCTCGCCGTCCGCGTCACCGAAGCGGGCGAGCGCCCGGGTGGCGGCCAAGCGGCCGAGGCGTGCCGGGTCCTGTTCGATGACGCTGACGGCCGGATCGAGCTGGTCGGCCATCGGGAAGTCGCCGAAGCCGAGCGAGGCGATCCCGCGTGAGCGCAGCGCTGGGACGAGCGCCATCGTCACCCGCGCGTTCGCCGAGAACAGGGCCGTCGGCGGGGAGGCGAGGGCGAGGAGACCGTCGACCACGGCGGCAGCCGGTTCGCGATCCGTCGCGTCGAGGCTGACGAGGGCGTCGTCGAGGTCGATCCCGCTCTCGGCGAGCGCCGAACGGTAGCCCTCGAGCCGGCGACGGGTGCTCGGCGGGTGTGCCGAGTCGGCGATGAAGGCAACGCGGGTGTGCCCGTGCTCGAGCAGGTGCCTCGTCGCGAGGTAGGCGCCGCGGTGGTCGTCCTCGACGAAGCTGTCGGCGTCGAGTCCACCGGGGGCGCGGTCGACGAACACGATGGGCGTGTGCTCGGCCCACGGCGCGAGCCACGACTGGTCCTCCGCGACAGGCGCGAGGACGAGCCCCATGAGCTGTGACCGGAGCAGCGAGTCGAGCACGGCACGCTCGCGCGCCGGGTCGTCGCCGATGCTCGTGACGAGGGTGGTGATGCCCGAGACCGAACAGACCTCCTCGACGGCGCGGACGACCGCGGCGAAGAAGGGGTCGACGACGTCCGGGACCGCGACGCCGACAGAGGAGGACCGCCCGGCGCGGAAGGTGCGCGCCAGGACGTTCGGGACGTAGTTCAGCTCCCGCATGGCCGATTCGACCCGCGACCGCGTCTCCGGGAGCACGTGCGGGTCGTCGTTGAACACGCGGGAGACCGTCTTCGAGCTCACTCCGGCGAGGGACGCCACGTCCTGCATCGTGGCCATGGCTGCTCCTCGGGTGGTTCCACCTGCGTGGCGTGGTCGGATCGGGCTGGTTCGCGGGCGGCGACCGAGGACGCCGCCCGCGATCCGTCAGCGACCGGCGAGCGCGGTCTCGATGACCTGCTCGAGCTCACGGAGGCGAGGCAGCGCACGGTTCGTGAGCAGTTCCTCACGCTTCGCCGACGAGATCGAAAGGCTATCCTTCCACAGCGAACGACCGGCCATCGCGCCGCCGGCACCGTTCTCGACCGCGGTGCGGACCTGGCCGACGAAGGTCTCGTGGTCGACGCCGGCGGAGAGCACGGCCCACGGCACACCGGCGGCGGCCTCGGTCACGGCTGCGGCGGCCTCGGCGGAGCCCGGGTACTGGAGCTTCAGGACCTTGGAACCGGCGGCGACGGAGATCTCCGCGGCGCCGCGCACGAGCTCGGGGAAGATCTCGGCGTAGGCCTCGTCGCTCTCGCCGTCGAGCTGGTAGACGAGGATCTCGACGATGAGTAGCACGCCCTCGGCGGTGCACTCCTCCACGAGGCGGGCGATCTCGTCGATGACGACCTGCTCGGCCTCCCGCTGGTCGGAGCGCAGGTAGAAGAGCATCTTGGCGGCGTCGCCACCGAGTTCGCGGACCCGACGGGCGTCCATGCCGGGGACGTACTTCGTCCGGCGCAGACCGTTCTCGGTGTCGAAGCCCGAGGAATCCATGCCGACGACGAGACCGGTCGTGCGGGAGAGGGTGCGCTCGTCGACGACGAGCGGGAGGGCGACCTCCGGGTCGAGGAGGATGGCCGGTGCGTGGTTGCCGAGGAACCGGACGAGGTCGCTCTTGGCCTCGGCGAGTTCGTCACGGCTGATGCCGGCCGCGCCGTTCGGGGCGTCGGTCATGACGGCCTTCATGCCGTTGCGCTGGTCGCCGGCGACGATGAGCATGCCGCCGCCCGGGGTGCTGATCGTGGCCATGGCGCGGCGTTCGAGCGTCGTCAGCTCGTTGGTCCTGGTGGCTACTGCGTTCATGAGGTGCTCCTTGTGCTTCGGATGGGGTCTGATCCCGGCAGCGGTCGCGCCGGGGAGGATCGGTCTGGGTCGTCGGGTGGTCGGTCGGTCAGGGATGTGATCGGGAGGTGGCTGGTTCGAGGAGGGCCCCGGCGAAGACGGCTGCGCCGTATGCCGTGTCCTGGGACCGGTGCGACACCTGCACACCGGGCAGGACGGCCGCTCGGGCGCGTTGCACGGACCGCATGCTCGCCCAGCCGCCGGTGAGCAGCGCCGAGGTGGCCGGCGCGACCTCGCGGTCCATCGCCGCGATGAGCACGGCGAGTTCGTCGTTGCCGTGCCGGAGCACCGCTTCGAAGACCTCTGCCGGTCCCGCGCCGTCGGCGCGGACCGTGAGCTTGAGGACGCCGTCGTCGTTCCGGGCGCCCGCGACCGAGATGTCGCCGTCACCGAGCAGCCCGCCCGCCGGAAGCGCCATGACCTCGTCGTCCAGGCGGTCGCGCCCTGCGCGGTCGGTCACCCCGACGAGCTGGAGGGTGCGACGCATGAGCAGGCCGGTCTTGACACCGGCGACGAGCACCCAGGTACCCGGCACGACGTGACGGACGCAGTTGATGAACACCTCGGCGAGGCGCTCCCGGGCGGCGAACGGGAGTGGTTCGTCGAGGCGTCGCAGCAGGACCTCGGCCGTGCCCATCGACACGTGGTACCGCTCGGCGGGGAACGAGCCGGTGGAGACGGCCGACACGAGGTGGTCGTGGCCGGCGACGGTCAGGGCCGCACCGGAGAAGACCGGCGGCACCCACGGGCTGCTCGCGGCGCCGAGCGGGGCACCGGCGTCGGTGAACGGCGGGAGGAACGACGCGTCGACGCCGAGGTGGTCGAGCAGTTCGGGCCACGGCTCACCCGTGTCCTGGTCGAGCAGGCCGGTGCGCGACGAGAGCGAGTACTCGGCGGCCTCCTCGCCGCCGAGCGCCGAGACGAGGTACTCCGGCAGGTTGAGCCAGCGCGTTCCGGCGAGGTCGAGTCCGGCGTCACGGAGGTGGAGGAGCTTGATGACCGAGACCTGCACGCCGAGCGGCAGGCCGGTCCGACCGGCGAACTGCTCGGCGATCTCGGCCGGGAGGGCCGCGAGCTGTTCGGCGCCGCGCGGATCGAACCAGGCGATGGCGGGCGCGACGGGCCGGCCGACGGCGTCGAGGACGATCCCGGACTCCCCCATGCCGGAGACGGCGAGGGCCCGGACCCGCGCGGCCGGCCCGAACCGGTCGACGAGTTCTGCACCGACGTGGTCGAGGAGCTCCCGGACGGTGGCGATGAGGGATGCCGCCTCCATCACGGTCGTGCCGCCTGGACCGGCGAGCCACGGGGTGGGCAGCTGGTGGATGAGGACCTCGGCGCCGTCGGCGTCGGTCACGAGGATCTTGACGCCGGTGCTGCCGAGGTCGAGGCCGGCGACGAGTCGATCCGAGGCCACGGAGGTGACGGCGGTCGAGTCGAGGTTCGCAGCAGGGTGCACGGCGGTGTCCGTTCAGGTTCCGACGTCCGTGTCGGCTTCCGACGATGACTCCATGTCATCGATGTCATGGCGAGCATACCTCGTTCATGTCATCGATGACATACCCCAGCATGAATTCTTCGGAAACCGGGTACCTGACGGTGGCGGAGGCCGGTGGGCTCAGTCGCCGAAGTCGTCCACCGCCGGCTCGAACACGATCTCGAGGTCGACTTCGAACGACTCCCCGGGCTCCACGATCCGGCCCGCCTTCCCGCGATCCGGACCGGCCGCGTGACTCGGCCAGCAGGTGCCGGGTTCGATGCCGAGGGCGTACGACCCCGCGGCCGTGCTCCGCCACACCGTGAGGAACGGCAACTGCTCCGGCCGGAACCGGACCGTGACCGTGCCTGCCTCGCCCGACAGGGTCGCGATGGACCAGCCGTCGGGCCCGGCGACCGCGTCGAGGGCGTCGACCTGCTCGTCGGCAGCCGGTTCGGGCTCGCCGATCACCCGCCGCCAGCCACCGGCGTCCGGGCGTTCGGACCCCGCCCCGCCGGGGACGTCGGCCTCGGCCGCCACGACGGCACCGCCGTGCAGCACCGGCCAGCCGAGGTTCACGTGGTAGAGCAGGCGCACCGGCTCGGCGACGAACCCCTCGTTCCGGACGACGTCGTGCAGACGGATTCGCGCGACGCCGACCTCGGCTCGGATGCTGCGGGTCACCGTGAGGTTCTGCTGGAAGACGGCGCCCTCGCGGAGCAGACCGTCGACGAGGAGCTCGTACCGGCCCGCCGCGGTCCATCGCCCCTCGCGGCGGGTGAGGGTCGCCGGGATGCGATGCGCCCGACCGTGCATCCCACCGTCCGCCTCCGCGGCCACACCGACCGCGGTGAGCCCGCAGGTCGTCAGCAGACCGCCCTGCCAGCGACGGGCCCAGCTCTCGGCCTGCGGAGCGGTCGTCGGCGCGACGAAGGACACGACCTCGCCGTTCCAGGAGGCCTCGCCGAGGTCGAGGAACTGGTCGACCTCGACCGCGACCTCGAGTCCGCCGAGGTGGCGCAGTTCGATCTGGCGCCGGCCCGTCGCCGGCCCGTCGTCGACGCGGACCGCACGCGGAGCCCACGCACGCTCGACGGCACCGGATCGGGCTTCGACGAAGCGTCGACGCCGGGCGCCCCACACGGCGTCGCGGTCGGCCTGGTCGTCAGGCGTCTGTTCGGGCGGCGTCGTCGTCATGGCGGGTCCTCGGGTCGGTGCGGTCGGTGCGGTCGGGTCGAATGGTTCGGCGGGTGGGGCCGGCTCAGAGGGCGGTGTAGCCGCCGTCGATGACGAGGCTCTGGCCCGTGAGGTACGAGGAGGCGTCGGAAGCGAGCAGCAGGACGAGCCCGTGGAGGTCCTCCGGCTGCCCCATCCGGCCCGCCGGGATGTCCGCGGTCCACTCGGCGGCGAGGTCGGGGTTCGCCTCGGTGAACTCGCGGGTCATGTCCGAGAGGAAGTACCCGGGGGCGATCGCGTTGACGCGGATACCGGAGGATGCCCACTCGACGGCTAGCGACGACGCGAGGTGGCTGACCGCCGCCTTCGAGGCATTGTAGGAGGCCTGGAACTGCGGCTGGTTCACGATGAACGCCGACATCGACGAGATGAAGACCGCCGAGGCGGGCCGGCCCGCCGCGATGGCACGACGGGCGAAAGACTGCGCGGCGAAGAAGGTGCCGTCGAGGTTCACGGCGAGCACCTTCCGCCAGGTGTCCGCCGGCACGTCGACGCTGTCGCCCCAGATGGTGATGCCCGCGGCGGTCACGAGCAGCGACGGCGCGCCGAGCTCGGCCTCCGCGGCGGCGAAGGCGGCCTCGACGGCGGTGGCGTCGGTGACGTCGACCGCATGCGCCGAGGTGCGGACGCCGTACTCGGACGCCAACCGCTCGGCCGACTCGTGGACGGTCGGCAGGAGGTCGAGCAGCGCCACCTGGACGCCCTGCGCGGCGAGCGCCGTGGCGATCGAGTAGCCGAGCCCGCGGGCCCCGCCGGTGATGACGGCCGTGCGGCCGTGGAGGTCAGAGAACATGTGCGGTCCTTCGATCGGGGCGGGCTGGTGGAGGTGTCGTCGGGCGACGCGAGTCGCTCAGATCTCCTGGTCGGTGGGCAGGATGACGAGGTCGCGGATGGTGACGTGTCGAGGTCTCGTGAGCATGAAGAGCACGGCGTCGGCGACGTCCTCGGAACGGATGCCGGTGCGTGCGGCGATCTGGTCCTCCACCCCGGAAGCCCCCTCGGCGATCCCCCACAGCTCGTTGAGCACGACGCCGGGGGCGACCGCGCCCATCCGCACCCCGGATCCGACGAGGTTCCGCCGGGTGGTGTGGACGAACGACTGCAT
Source organism: Plantibacter sp. CFBP 8804 (assembly GCF_014841225.1). Classification (NCBI taxonomy): domain Bacteria; kingdom Bacillati; phylum Actinomycetota; class Actinomycetes; order Micrococcales; family Microbacteriaceae; genus Plantibacter; species Plantibacter sp. CFBP 8804. The sequence goes on along the minus strand of NZ_JACYTU010000002.1, from coordinate 133,709 downwards.
GGCGTGCTTCGTCGCGGAGTAGACGGGCTCCCAGTGGATGTCCTGGTGACCGGACACCGAGCTCGTCACCAGGACGTCGCCCGCGCCCTGCTCGACGAGGTGCGGCAGCGCTGCGCGAACCGTCGCCATCGCTCCGAGGACGTTGACGCCGACGAGCTCCTCGATCGCGGTCATCGGGGTGTCGACGACGTCACCGCCGACGTAGAGGCCCGCGTTGGCGAGGACGATGTCGAGACGTCCGAAGGCGGCGAGCGCCAGGGCGACGGCCTGCTCGGACACGGCGGGGTCGGCGAGGTCACCCGCCAGGAAGACGCTCGGAGTCGGCAGGGCGTCGGCGACGCCCGAGAGTCGCTCGGTGGAGCGTCCGACGAGCACCGTGCGCACCCCGGCGGCGGCGAGCGTCTGGGTGTAGGACCGGCCGATGCCCGAGGAGGCTCCGGTGATGATCGCGACCTGCCCGGTGAGGTCGATGGCGCTGGTCGACAGGCTCATGTCGTGGTCCTTCCGTGCGCCGTCCCGGCGCGGTCGGTGGTTGATTCCTGCGCGGCGAGCGCGGCTCGACGCAGCAGTTCGTCGGGTCTCGTGTCGATGCGGGCGACGGCCTTGTCGCTCAGGTACACCGGCCCGCCGGCGGCGAGTGCTCCGAGGAGCACCTGGGCGACCTTCACGGCCATCTCGGTGATCCGGAGCACCTCGGCCGCACTCGATCCGAGGGCGAACATCCCGTGGTTCTGCAGGTACACGACCTTCGGTACCCGACCGGTCGTGGCGAGCTGCTCGCGCAGCATGCGGCGGACCGTGCGGGCGAGCTCGAGCCCGGGGTCGACGTAGGGCACGAGCAGCGGATCGGTGCCGAGGACCACGATCTGGTCGGGGAAGAGCGAACCGCGGGTCAGGGCGTCGGCCGACGGTGAGCAGAGCAGCGCGTTGACCGGCACGGGATGGGTGTGGCCGACCGCGATGACGCCGGGCAGGTCGAGGCAGACGGCGTGGAGGATCGCCTCCACCGAGGGGCGTCGACCGTTGCCGGCGAGTGCCGCGGCATCGAACAGCGCGGCCACCTCCGCGTCCCCGCCCGTGTGCGAGTCGACGAGGTCGAGCACCGGTCCGAGCGCGAGACGGACCGCGTCGTCGGCGGTCGCCACGGCCATGGACGCGCCGCTCGCCTTCACGAGCATCGCCGGATCACCGTCGTCGGTCAGGAGCAGGGAGGTGTTGCCCTCTGCCAGCAGGGCCCACGCCCGATCGGGGCGGCCGAGATCGCGCGAGAAGGCGACGAAGCGGTCGAGCAGGTCCGTCTCGGTCTCCGGCTGGTCGGTGCGGTCGGTCATGTCGGTGTCCGCTCATGGTCGTGGTCGTCGTGATCGTCGTGGTCGTCCTGGCCGTGCCGGTAGACCGCGTCGAGCGACGGCGCGTGACCGGCCGCGACGAGCTGCACGGCCAGATTGCCGAGCGCCGAAGCCTCCGCCGGACCGGCGGTGACCGGAAGACCGGTCCGTGCCGCCGTGCGGGCGCACAGGAGCCGGTTGCGCGATCCGCCGCCGACGATGCGGACCGAACGGATCGTCACCCCGGTGATCGCCTCGCAGGCCCGGACCGTCTCGGCGTACGCCACCGCGAGGCTCTCGACCACGGTACGCACGGTGTCGCTCCGTCCGCTCGGTGGACGCTGTCCGGTCTCCCGGCAGAGCGTCGCGATGCGTTCCGGCATGTCATCCGGGACGAGCAGCCGTGGGTCGGCGACGTCGAACACGGCGGGCGTGACGTCCGTGGTCGCGTCTCGTTCCGTCTCCGCCACGGCCGACACGAGATCGACGAGGTCGACCGCGCTCCCGTCCTCGGCGGACCAGGCGCGGGCGCACTCGGTGAGCAGCCACATCCCCGCCAGGTTGCGGAGGAGCAGGGAGGATCCGGAGACACCGGCCTCGTTCGTGAAGCCGGCGGTCCGCGCGTGCTCGGTGAGCACCGGCGCCGGCAGACATACCCCCACGAGGGACCAGCTGCCACTCGAGACGAGGAGCTCCGCACCGTCCGGGCAGGCGAAGGCGAGCGCGGACGCAGTGTCGTGCTCCGCGACGCGGTGGACGGGGATCGGCACGCTCGACCCGAGACGCGCCGTGACCGCCGGCGTCGTCGGGCCGGCGACCGTCCCCGGTGCGACCACCGGCGGGAAGTCGAATCCGTCGAGACCCCAGCGACGGATGAGCTCCGCCGCCCAGTCACCGGTCCCCTGATCGAGCAGCTGCGTCGTCGAGGCGATCGTGCGCTCCGCTCCGACAACGCCGGTGAGCAGCCACACCCAGAGGTCCGGGACGAGCAACACGGTCGGGCGATCGCCGTCGGCTCGGCGCGCGTCGAGCTCCTCGGCGCGGGACCGCAGCTGGTACGAGGTGTTGATGGTCTGCTCCAGCACGCCGGTCACCGCGTAGGCCGTCGCGGCGTCGACGAGCACGGCGGCACGGGCCGGTCCGTCGGCGTCGGCGCCGCGGTGATGCGGCACCGACGGGAACGTCGGCGCGGAGCCATTCGGCATCGCCGTTCCGGTGCCGACGCCCACGAGCGCGACGTCGACGCCCCAGCTGTCGACCCCGATCCCGTCGAGCACACCGCCGGCGGTCTCTGCGATCCGGACGGCCTGCGCAAGCCCGACGAGGGTCTCCTCGAACAGGCGCTCCGCATCCCACCGGAGTCGACCGTCCTGCGTGATCGGGCCGTTCGGGAACCGGTGCACCTCGGTGAGCGCCAAGCGGCCGTCGGCCCAGCGCCCGAGCATGACGCGACCGCTCGACGCACCGAGGTCTACGGCGGCATGGAAGCGTGGAACGGCCTGATCGATCATGGCGTCGTCGCCTCGTCGCCTGGCGGCGTGGCCGGTTCGCTCAGCGGCGTCGTCGGGTCGGGGTCCTGGACGGCGACCGGTGTGGTGAGCGCCTCGAGGGAGGTGAGGATGGTCGTCGCGCTCGACACGGCGAGCGCACCCCAGGCGGCGGCAGACGCGACCGCCGCCGCCGGGTCGTCCCGTCCGTCCTCGCCGTGGAGTCCGACGAGGAATCCGGCCAACGAGGCGTCGCCGGCACCGGCCGTGTTCACGACCGTGGCTGCGACGTGCGCGTGCCACAGCCCAGCCGCGGTGCGGAGGAGCGCCCCGTCGGCCCCCATGCTCACGTAGACGAGGTCGCAGCCGGCACGGTGCAGTTCGTCGGCGGCGGAGGCGACATCGCCGATCGTCAGCAGCTCACGGCCGGTGAGCTCGGCGAGCTCGTGCGCGTTCGGTTTGAGCAGGTGGACGAGGTCGAGGTTCGCGACGGCGGTCTCGAGCGCCGCACCCGCGGTGTCGACGGCCACGCGCGCTCCCCGGTCACCCGCCTGCCGGAGCAACTGGAGGATGTCGACGAGGCCGGTACCGCCCTGGACCGTCGGGATCGTGCCGGAGAGGACGAGCCAGTCCGCGCCGATCCGGTCGATCTCCGCGCCGGAGGTGGCGACGACGGCGGCCCAGTCCTCGGCACGCAGCGGGATCGCCGGTTCGTTGACCTTGGTCGTCCCGGTCGCGGCGTCGAGGATGGTCGTGTTCACGCGCGTCCGACCGTCGGTCGGGACCACGGCGAGCAACGTCCGGAGTGCCGGGTCGTCGGCGAGGATCCGTCCGTCCGCACCCATCGGCACCACGGCACGGACCGGGAGTGGCGAGAGGGTGACCGCCCGCGCGACGTTGACGCCCTTGCCGCTCAGCTCGGTGGACACGCCCACCGCCCGGTTGACGTCGCCGAGTCGCAGCCCGTCGACGCGGTACGTCTGGTCGATCGCGGCCGCCGGCGTGACTGTCACGATGCCGCTCATGCGTCCGCCCCGACCGTCTCGACGCGGACGCCGGTCGCGAGGAGGGCGTCGAGGGTCGGTTCGTCGACGCCGTGGTGCACCACCGCCACGTCGAGGCGGGCGGCCGGGACGGAGGCCGCGAGGCCGTCGGCACCGAACGTCGCCGGGTCGCCCAGGAGGATCGTCGTGGACGCCAGCTCGACCGCCGACGCGACGACCGCCGCCTCCTCCGGCGAGGCGTGGAGCAGTCGCCCGTCCGCGGAGACACCGAGCGCCTCGACGACCGCGACGTCGAGGCGGAGGCCGGCGAGCTGCTCGCGCGCCCAGGCGCCGGTGAGGACGCCGCGCCCGTCCGCCGTCCCGCCGACGAGGTGGACGACGGCCGATTCCTCGGCAGCGGCAGCGGCCAGGGCGACGGGCACCGAACCGGTCACGATGACGGTCCCGGCGGTCGTCGCGAGAACTGCGGCGAGCGCCTCACAGGCGGACCCTGCGCCGAGGAAGACCGCTGAGCCCGGGTCGACCAGGGTCAGCGCCCGCGCGGCGAGCGCACCGGACACCCCGGAGTCCTGGCCCGGGTCGAGGTCGACCCGCACCGCACCGCCGTGCGCGCGTCGGAGGCGTCCGTCGAGTTCGAGGACGCGGAGGTCGCGTCGGATCGTCTCCTCGGTCACGCCGAGGTCCACTGCGAGCACGCCGACCTCGACCCGCCCGTCCTGGTCGAGTCGGGTGAGGATCTCCCGACGCCGGTCGTCCACCGGACTGGACGTGACCGTCCCGCGGCCGCCGACGGACGCGCTCATCGTTCCACCCCGGCACGGTCGTCGCGTTCGGACGCCGGACCGTCGGGGCTCGACTCCTCGGCCCGTCGTCGCCACCAAGGGCCGAGGGCCTCGACGAGCTCGTCGAACGCGTGTCCGACCCCGGCCCAGTACGCGGCCGAGGCGTCCGTCGGCAGGACGGCGGGCGCGTGTCGGACGACGTCGTGCTGGGCCTGTTCCACCGACGGCAGGAGTCCGGTGGCGACCCCGGCGACGATCGCGGCGCCGAGGGCTCCGGCCTCCTCCGAGTCGACGACCGTCACGGGCGCTCGAAGCGCGTTGGCCACGAGTTGCACGTACAGCCGCGACCGCGCGAGGCCGCCGCCCAGGACGATCGGCTCGTCCCACCGGAACCGTTCGCCGAGCGCCCGGGTGTGCCAGCGGTGCATGAGCACGATGCCCTCGAGTGCTCCGCGCAGCACATGCGCCCGGGTGTGCCAGTCTCGGACGCCGACGAGGGTGGCCGAGGCTTCGGCGCCGAGCGGCGAGTCCGATTGGAAGGGCAGAACGAGCGGCACCTGCTCCTCCGGAGGGAGTGCTGCGGCCTCGGCGATCAGCGCGTCACGGCCGGTGGCGTCAGTCACGCCCAGGAGCCGGAGCGTCCAGTCGAAGGAGGGCGATGCCGTCGCCGAGGTGGACATCGCGATCCGCAGGTCCGGGGTGATCGAGAGGCGGGACTGCCACCGCGGGTCCACGTCGGGCTGGGTCGTCGTCACGCCGTTGGTGCTGAACGAGCCGGCCACGAGGGCGAGCCGTCCGGGGACGAGTGCGCCCATGCCGATCGACGAGGCCTGCACGTCGTGGAGTCCCGACACGACCGGTGTCCCGGCGACGAGGCCCGTGACCGCGGCGGCCGCCGGCAGCACCGACCCGACGATCGTGCCGCTCGGGTTGATCGGCGGCAGCAGGCGGAGCATCTCGGCGGGCAGGCCGTAGGCGTCGAGGACCTCGGCGCTCCAGGTGGCGGTCCCGACGTCCAGGAAGGAGGCGCAGGCGTCGGAGTAGTCAGTGGAGATCTCGCCGGTGAGCCGCAGGCGGACCACGTCCTTGCAGAAGAGCATCGCGTCTGCCTGCTCGACACGCTCCGGGTCGTGGCGGAGCAACCAGCGGAGGAGGTTGCCGGCGGCGCCCGGCGTCGGCAGCTGTCCGGAGCGTTCGAGCACCACGCGCAGCCGGTCCGGATCGGAGGCGAGTTCGGCGGCCTCGACATGCGCCCGGGAGTCCATCGCCGTGATGGCCGGGCCGACCGGCTCTCCGGCGGCGGTCACGAGGTGCAGCCCGTCGCCGTGGCCGGTGATCCCGACGGCGGCGACCAGGGTCGGGTCGACACCCGACGTCGCCATCACCTCCGACACCGCGTCGGCGACCGCGGCCCATAGGGCGTCCTGCGGCCGCTCGGCATGCCGGGCGACCGGGCGGTCGACGGGGCTCGCGCGCCGAGCGACCGCGACCGGCAGCAACCGCTCGTCGTGCAGGACGGCCTTGACGGCGGTCTGCCCGACGTCGATCCCGAGCAGGAACCGCGACCCCGACTCGTGGGGTGCGCTGTGCGGCCCGTGCTCAGCCATCGGCGGCCTTCCGTTCGTCGTCATCATCGTCGTCGGGTGCGCCCGATCATGTTGATCTTTGCACCGATCCCACGGAATCGGAAGGCATATCGGACAGATTCGGATACGCTGGCCGGATCGGACGGAGCAGTCATGTACCCAGCAGAGCGTCACGCCGCGATCCTCGCGGGTGCCCGCGACGGCGACGGCGCCCTGTCGGTCGCCGAGCTGAGCAGCCGACTCGGCGTCACACCGGAGACCATCCGGCGCGACCTCGCGGTGCTCGAACGACAGGGGCTCATCCGCCGCCACCACGGTGGCGCGGTCCTCGCCCGACGATCCGCGTTCGAGCCCAGCCTCCAACGACGCCGCGAGGGCGAGCGCATCGAGCGCGCCGCCGTCGCCCGCCTCGTCGTCGAGCAGCTCCCCGAGGAAGGGGTCGTCCTGCTCGACTCCGGTGCGATGACCCTCGAGGTCGCCGCACTCCTCCCCCACGCCAGCCGACTCCTCGTGGTGACGAACAGCCTGCCGATCGTCGCTCTGCTCGGTGGCCGGCCGCGCCTCACCGTGCTCGCCCTGCCCGGGCGGGTCCGCGCCGTCACGCAGGCGACCGTCGGCGCGTGGACCGTCGAACGGCTGTCGGGGCTCCACGCCGACGTCGCCGTCCTCGGCGCCAACGGGGTGGGGCTCACCTCGGGCGCCACGACGACGCTGCCGGAGGAGGCCGAGGTGAAGCGGGCGATGCTCGGTATCTCCAGACGACGCATCCTCGCCGTCACCGCCGCGAAGTTCGCCACCACCTCGTTCCACCGGGCCGCGGGACTCGACGAGTTCGATCAGATCGTGACCGACGACGGGCTCGACCCGGACACCGTCGACGCGCTCGCCGAGAGCGGTCCAGAGCTGCTGCTGGCCACCACCTGACCATCCCCACCGGCACCGGGTCGATCATCCCGCGTGCACCCCGAGAGGAACCATCATGACGCTCGTCTCCACCGCTGCGCTCCTCGACGCGCAGCGCGCCGTGCTCGCCTTCAACGTCATCCAGCTCGAACACGGCGAGGCCATCCTCCGCGGCGCGGAGCTCGCGGGCCGGGGCGTCATCCTGCAGGTGTCCGAGAACGCGGCGAGGTACCACGGCGGCCTCGCGCCGATCGGGCTCGCGAGCCTGGAGCTCGCCCGCGAGGCCGGCATCGCGACCGCCGTGCACCTCGACCACGCCGAGGACGAGACGCTCGTCGAGGAGGCGGTGCGGCTCGGATTCACCTCGGTCATGTTCGATGCGGCGACCCTCCCCGACGAGGAGAACCGCGAGCGCACCGCAGCGGTCGCCCGCGCGGCTCAGGCGCAGGGCGTGTGGGTCGAGGCGGAACTGGGGGCGATCGGCGGGAAGGGCGGCGCACACACGCCCGGCGTCCGGACCGACTCCGGTGAAGCCGCGGCGTTCGTCGCGGGCACCGGCGTCGACGGCCTCGCGGTCGCGGTCGGCAGCTCGCACGCGATGACCTCCCGGAGCGCGACCCTCGACTTCGGCCTCATCCGCGAACTCGCGGCAGCCGTCCCCGTCCCGCTCGTCCTGCACGGTTCGAGCGGCGTGAGCGACGAGGACCTCGTGCGGGCGGTGGACGCGGGCATGCGCAAGATCAACATCTCGACCCACATCAACGGCGTCTTCACCCGAGCCGTCCGTGAGCGCCTCGACGCGGACCCGTCACTCGTCGACCCGCGGAAGTACCTCGGCCCGGCACGCGACGCCGTCGCTGCCGAGGTCGTGCGGCTCCTCACCCTCGTCGCGTAGGACTCGTCGCCGACCCGACCGTCAGTCGATCGAGTCGTTCACAACCAGTGGACGATGTCCGGGTCGAGGCAGACCTCGCCGAGGCCCTCGGTGGTGGTGACGCCGTCCGCGAACCGGATCACCACGGCCGGTCCCTCCATACGCACGTACTCGGCCCGGAGCCCGAGTCGGAACGGGACGTCGGTCGACGCGGCGGCCGCGCGGCTCGCGCGTTCGGGGACCGTGATGACCAGGCGGTGGGCTCGCCCCGCTGCATCGACGACCTCGGCCTCGATCCGTCCCGGAGCAGCGTCGGACAGCCGGCGCACCGCGGTCACCGCGACGATCACCTGGGTCATGTCGCGATTCTCGCATCCCGTGGAGGGTGGCGTCGAGGCGGAGCGGACCGGACGCAGCGCGACGGCGCCGGAGCTCGAAGCTCCGACGCCGTCGCGGTCTGGTGGTGCGGGGTGGCCGGCAGGCCTAGCCGCACTTGGACTGGTAGACGGCATCCTTCGCGTCGCCGTCGACGTTGTCTTTGGTGATGATGGTGAAGCCGGTCTCGATCTTGGCCTCGACCTTGTCACCGTTCAGAGCGGCGATCGCCTGGGCGACGCCGTCCTTGCCGATGGTGGCCGGCTCCTGAGCGACGAGCGCCTGGACGGTGCCCTCCTTCAGCTGCTTGACCTGAGCGGGACCCGCGTCGAACCCGACGATGGTGACCGAGTCCTCCTTACCGGCCTGCTTGACACCGGTCGCGGAACCTTCGGCCGCGAACAGGTTCGCTGCGAAGATGCCCACGATGTCGGGGTCCTTCTGGAGCGCCGCGGTCACGATCTCGGCAGCCGTGGACGGCTCGTTGTGGCTGTACTGCACGCCGAGGTCGGTGAACTTGTCATCGCCCTTCACCGCTTCCTGGAAGCCCTCGGCACGGGCGTCCGTGGTCGAGATGCCGGGGTCGACCGAGACCACGAGGACCTTGCCGCCCTCGGGGTGCGCTTCCTTGATCGCGTCGAACGCCGCAGCGCCGCCGCCCTTGTTGTCGCTCGAGATCTGCGAGACCGCGAACGACGGGTCGTCGACGGTGGTGTCGACGAGGACGACCTTGATGCCCGCGTCGGCCGCAGCCTTCAGCGGGGCCTCCATGGCCTTCACATCGGTCGGGGCGACGAGGATCGCGTCCGGCTTCGAGGCGACGACCGAGTCGACGAGCGGCTTCTGCAGCGTCGGGTCGAACTTCTCCGGACCCTGGGTCGTGACCGTCGCGCCGGCGTCCTTCGCCGCCGATTCGATACCGCACTGCATCGAGATGTAGAACTCGTCGCCTGCGACGCCCTGGATGAACGCGATCTTGTAGCCGTCGGAACCTGCGCCTGCGCTGCTGCCGCCCGAGCTCGCGCCACCGGAACAGCCGGTGAGCATGAGGCCTGCCGACGCGCCGAGCGCGAGGACTCCGAGAACTGACTTCTTCCACTTCATTGTGATTACCCGTTTCTCTTGAACTGCTGGACTACTGGGATGGTGCGGGGGGGGTGTTGATCTGTGTAGGGGGTTATTTCTTCTTCCTGCTGACGAGGGCTCGCCAGAAGCTGGTGGATCCACCGCGGGCTGCGGAGGAACGGCGGACCTGGTCGACGTAGACGGCCAGGATGAGGACGGCGCCGACCGCGACCTGCTGCCAGAACGGCTGCACGCCGGTGATGACGAAGCCGTTCTGGAGGACGGCGGGGATGAACAGACCGACGACGGTGCCGAAGATCGTCCCGTAGCCACCGAAGAGCGAGGTGCCACCGATGACGACCGCGGCGATGACGTTCAGGTTCGTCTGCGACTGACCGGCGATCGCGGTGGTGCCGAACTGCGACAGCGACAGGATGCCGGCGAGACCCGCGAGGCCACCCGAGATCGCGTAGATGCGGATGAGGTGACGGTCGACCTTCACGCCGACGCGTCGTGCCGCCTCCTCGCTCGATCCGACCGCGTAGGTGTACAGGCCGAACTTCGTCTTGTGGAGGATGAGCGCACCGATGATGACGACGACGAGGGCGATGACCGAGATGATCGGGACCGCGCCGAAGATGTTGCCGTACCCGATCGAGTCGGTGAGGACCGAGGGCACCTCGCGGATGTCGACACCGCCGGTGAGGATCTGGGCGAGGCCGAGCGCCATGCCGAGGCTACCGAGGGTGACGATCAGCGGCGGCACCTTCGCCTTGGAGATGAGGATGCCGTTGAACGTGCCCCAGAGGATGCCGACGCCGATCGAGACGATGATCCCGACGATCGCGGTCCCCCAGTCGTCGCCGCCCATGGCCCGCATCGTCGTCGCGGACACGACGCCCGAGAAGACGAGGACGGATCCGATCGAGAGGTCGATGCCGGAGGTGATGATGACGTAGGTCATGCCGACGCCGAGCACCGCGAGGATCGAGGCGTTCTGCACGACGAGCCGCAGGTTGGACAGCTGCGCGAAGGTGTCGGGCGCGATCGCGGAGAAGATCGCGATGACGACGAGGAGGACGATGAAGATCTGGAAGGCCTGGGCCTTGAAGAGCTTCCTGATCGGGGTCTCCCGATCCTTGGCCGTCTCGATGGCGGTCGTCTCCGGCCCCATCTCGGCCTGCTTCACCGCGCTCATGCGACGTTCCTCGTGCTGGCACCGGTCATGAGACCGACGAGTTCTTCCATGTTCGTGTCCTTCGTGTCGACCGTCGCCGCGCGGTGGCCGAGCCGCAGCACCTGCACGCGGTCGGACACCTCCATGACGTGCGGCATCGAGTGGCTGATGAAGACGACCGCGATGCCCTTGTCGCGCACCCGGCGGATCGTCTCGAGCACGTTCTTCGTCTGGCGGACGCCGAGGGCGGCCGTCGGTTCGTCGAGGAAGACGACCTTGTTGGCCCAGTGCACCGCGCGGGCGATGGCGATCGCCTGGCGCTGCCCACCGGACATCGCGCCCACCGGGTCGGTGAGCGAGCGGACGGTCGCGCCGAGTTCGTCGAAGGCGTGACGCGACTGCTTGCTCATCTCCTTGACGTTCATGAGGCCGAGCAGCCCGCCGAGGCCAGGCCGCATGATCTCGCGGCCGAGGTAGACGTTCTGCACGGGATCGAGGTGGGGCGCGAGTGCGAGGTCCTGGTAGACCGTCTCGATGCCGAGCGCGCTCGACTGCATGGGCGAGGTGAGGGTGATCGGTTCGCCTTCGAACTTGATCACGCCGCTGTCGACCGCGAGGTTGCCGGAGAGTGCCTTGACCAGGGTGGACTTGCCCGCCCCGTTGTCGCCGATGAGGGCGGTGACCTCGCCGGGGTAGACCTCGAAGTCCGCTTCGTCGAGGGCGCGGACGTGCCCGAACTGCCGGGTGAGGCCTCTGGCCTCCAAGACGGGAGTCGTCATGTCGTTCTCGTTCCTTTCCAGCCGGCCCCGGTGGACGGGTCCGGCGTGTGGTGGCTGTCGTACCGCCGTTCGGGGCGGTGGTGTGTGGTGAGCTGCTGCGTGATCGTGGGTCCTGCGTCGAGGGGTGGCGTCATCGGATGCCTCCCGATGCGAGGGTCGCCGGCCAGCCCGCACCGGGGCCGGCGGCGAGCACGGTCCCGGAACCGCTGACGGTCCAGGGCCCGAACCCGGCCGGGACGGCGAAGACCTCTCCGGCGGAGAACTCGACAGCCTCGGCGCCGGTCTCAGAGACCAGTGCGCCTGCGCCGGTGAGCGCGAGGGCCACCGAGAAGCCGGCGACCACGGGCGCGCTGCCGTCGGTGCCGGGCGCCACGGCAAAGAGCTGGAAGTAGGGGTCGGCGGCCTCGGGCAACAGCGACACCGGCGCGTCCGTCCGGGCGTCGAGGTCGTGCAGCACGACGAGGTGTTCGATCTCGGACTGCGGGAGTGCCGTCGTCGACACCGCGCCCATCACGGTCTCGAATCCGAGGCCGAGGTGGGACTCGTCGCGCGTCGAGGTCGTGACCGACCACTCGAGGAGGATGGAGAGGTCGGTCGGTTCCTGCACCTCCGCGAGGAAGATGCCGCCGTCGATCGCGTGGGCCGTGCCGGCCGGGACGAGGATGCCCATGCCGCGCTCGACGACGATCCGGTTCATGTGCGACAGCATCCACTCGCTGTCCTGGGCGTCGCGACGACGGTCGAGTTCGTCGGGGTCGACGTCCTCGCTCCATCCGAGGTGGACGGCCGAACCGGGCTCGGCGTCGAGGATGAACCAGGCTTCCGTCTTGCCGTAGGCGCAGTCGAGGTGGGAGGCGGCGAACGCTCGATCCGGGTGGACGTGGACGGGGAGTCGCTGACGGGCGTCGAGCAGCTTGACGAGGATGCCGGTGTCGGCGGCGTCGGTGCCGTGATCCTGTCCCGCCCCGGTCCACTGCTCCGGGTCGGCCGCGACGAGGTCGCGGAGGAGGACGCCGTCGACGGTGCGGGCGAGGCCGATGGCACCGCCGGGCTCCTGGTCGGCGCGGCTCACGGTCGCCCCGAGCCACTCCTCCGGCTGGAACTCGCTCTGCTGCTCGATGCCGCGCAAGCCGGCGATGCGGTCACCGCCGCGGTAGAAGTGCTCGATGAGGTTCGGCGCGAGTCGCGTCGGCTGGGCGAGCCTCGTGGGCTGGGTCGTGCTCATGCTGCTGGTCCTCCGACCATGCTCGTGGTGGACGCGGTGCGCGCGTCCACGGTGTGACGCTGTGCCGGGCCGGGGATCTCTCCGGAACCACGCGACACCAGGGAGGTCGGGACGACCCACTCGCGCGGCTCGTCGGCCGGTGATTCGCGCAGTTCGAGGAGTCGTTCGATGGCGGCGGTCCCGATGACGAACGGATCCTGGTTGATGCAGCTGACGGCCGGTCGCAGGACGTCGGCGAGGGTGAAGTCGCCGAACGCGATGTGCGCCGTCCCCTCCCGCCCGATGCGGTGCAGGGAGGTCGTCAGGCCGATCGCCGCCTTCGCGTTCGACGCGAAGAACGCGGTGGGCGGGTCCTCGAGTCCGAGCAGGCGCTCCGTCTCGGCGGCGTAGTCGAGCGAGCCGTCGATGGTCCAGGAGACGAGCGACGGGTCGAGGTCGATGCCGGCCTCGGCGAGGACGTCGGTGTAGCCCTGGTAGCGCCGACGGATGGTGAGGAAGCGTTCGTCCCGGTCGTAGAAGGCGATGCGGGTGTGGCCGAGCTCGACGAACTGGCGGATCGCGAGCTGGGTGGCGGCGTAATCGTCGACCACGACGCTGTCGAAGGCGGCGAGCGGACGGTCGACGGCGACGACGGGCGTCACGTTCCGGAACGCCTCCAGGTAGGGCAGCTCCGCAGCGACAGGGGCGATGATGACGCCGGCGACCTGGTGGCCGGCGATGAACCCGGTCAACTGGTCGCGCTCGCGCCCCTCGTCGAGCCCGGTGCTCGCGACGAGGACGCTGAGGCCCTCCTTGAGTGCGCGGGCTTCGATGGCGCTCACGAGCGAGGCGAAGAACGGGTCGGCGAGCGAGTCGATGAGAACGCCGATCGCGCCGCCGGTGCCGGACTTCAGGGAGCGGGCGGCCGTGTTGGGCACGTACCCGAGGCGATCGATCGCCTCGAGCACGCGGCTTCGGGTCTCGGGGTGCACGGACGGTTCGCCGTTCACCACCCGCGAGACGGTCTTGATGCTGACGCCGGACTGCGCAGCCACATCCTTGATCCCGGGCGGCCGCATCAGCGGGTCCCCATGACGGGAAGCGGAACGGGTCGGACGTCGCAGCCGGTCCGGAGCGACGGGACGTGCGCACGTGTCCGGATCGGACTGGTCGCGGTGATCGCGGGGTTGCAGGTGCCCATGGGCTCCACCTCCTGACAGCGTTGTCATCGGTCGGGGTGGTGCAGCTGCAGAACCCCGTCGTTCCTTCGTGCGCCTATACTGACCGCAGACCGACAACGTTGTCAAGCAACGTTGTCTGAAAGAGATCAAATTCATTTGGAACTCGCATCGAAGAGGCGTTCAGACCCTCGGATGCGGGTCACCACCCCGGAATCATCGAGGAGTCAGCGTGATCGTCGTCGTCGCAGGAGCAGCCGGAAGCGGCAAGACCACCCTCGGACGTGAGCTCGCCAGGGCCCTCCGACTCCCGCTCCTCGACCTCGACACCATCACCAATCCGTTGCTCGACGGTCTCGGTGCGGTGACCGATCCCGACGGCGCCGAACCGCTCCACTGGAACGACGCGAAGCTGCGCCCGACCATGCGCCCGGCACGGTACGCGGCCCTGCGAGCGGTCCTCGCCGACCAACGCGACAGCGGTGTCGGCGCGGTGCTCGTCGCACCCTTCACCGCAGAGCTCCGCGGCGGCGCCGAATGGGACGCGCTCGTCGAGGCCGCCGGGCTCGTCCCGAAGGTCGTCTGGCTGCACGCCGATGCCGCCACGCTCGCAGCCCGCCGGGCCGAACGCGGTGCCGAGCGGGACACGCACATCGTGGACCCGTCCACCGACACCCCACCCGCCATCGAGCACCTGTCGATCGAAGCGGCGTTGTCCACCTCGCAGCAGCTCGCCGCCGTCCAACGCGCGCTCGGGCTCGGACGGACCATCGAGGCCTCCGCGCCGATCTTCGACCAGGTCTTCGCCGCCGGGCTCTTCGACCTCGACGGGACCCTCATCGACTCGACGCCGGCGGTGAACCGGTCGTGGGCGCAGCTCGCCCGCGAGTACGGCCTCGAGGGCGACCTGCTCGCCGCGGGACACGGCCAGCCCGCCGCCCAGGTGCTCGCCGCGATCTTCCCGCCCGAGCAGGTCGCCGGAGCGCTCGCACGGATCATCGAGATCGAGGCCGACGAGGTCGCCGACGTCATCGCGCTCCCGGGGGCGGCGGAGGCTCTGGCAGCGCTCGGCGACGACGCGAAGGCGATCGTCACGAGTGGCACGAGGCTCATCGCCGGCAACCGGATCGCGGCCGCCGGCCTCGTGCGGCCGGAGGTCGTCGTGACCTTCGACGACGTCACGAAGGGCAAGCCGGACCCCGAACCGTTCCTGCTCGGCCGCACCCGGCTGGGCTTGGAGTCGCAGTCGTGCGTCGTGTTCGAGGACGCACCGGCCGGGCTCGCCGCAGCGCGCGCCGCCGGCTGCTGGACGGTCGGCATCGCGGGTACGCACGAGGCGCACGAACTCGATGCGGACCTCGTCATCGACGGCCTCTTCCAACTGCGGCTCGAGCCGGTCGCCGAGGGCGGGTTCCGACTCGTCCCGGCATCGCTCGGCTGAGCAGCGCCCAGATCCGGGCGCCTGTCGACGGGCCTCCGAACACATCCTCGATCGCGACGACTCCCCCGCCACGACGGTTCGTTCTCCACCGCTACCTCGGGCGGTCGCGATCCCTCCCTGTCTTGCATCTGAAATAACACTGCTAAAATATCGACTGCCATGTCGACCGTCGAAAACGCCCCCTCGCGCCAATCCGCCCGCTTGTTCTCCGCGCTCGCGATAGCCGTGGCGTGGTTCACCCTGTGGTGCCTGACCCCGGGCATCACCGATCGAGGCCCTGTGCGCCTCGTGGTGCAGGAGGACACCCTCGTGGTGTTCCTCGAGTCCCTGATCGCCGGCCTCCTGGTGATCGCCATCGCCATCCTGCAGCGCGCCCACACCCGTGAACTCTTCGCACCGTCCCGGCAGCGGTTCCTGTACGTCATCCCGGTCGCGCTCGCGCTCGCGTTGCCGTTGCACTACGAGCTCGAGTTCCCGGTGCTGCTCTACATCTTCTGGATGACCGTCTCGGTGTTCTGGCAGGACTACCTGACCTTCGGACTCCTGCAACGCCATCTCGCCGCGCGCTTGCCGTCGCGCGCGGTCATCCCCGCCGTCGCAGTCCTGTTCGCCCTCGGACACGTCATCCTGCTCCCCGACAAATTCGGGATCGTCCCGAACCCACTCCCGGCACTGAGCATGCTCGCGCTCGGACTCCTGCTCGCGTGGCTCCGTCGCCGGTTCACGACGATGCACCTCATCCTGACGCTGCATCTGTCGTTCTACTTCGTCTTCGCGTGAGGTCCGGCCACACGTCCCTTCTGCACCACTCCTCGACAACCGCGGAGACTCGTTCCCTGAGCCTGTCGAAGGGCCCCCGAGCAACCTCCCCCACCGCACGCCGGCACCGCGGGCACTCGGTGCCTGAGCTTGTCGAAGGGCGCCCCAAACAACCTTCCCCACCGCACCACGACAGACTCCGCGACCGCGTCACCGCCGTTCCCTGAGCTTGTCGAAGGGCCCACGAACAGCCTTCCCCACCGCACCTCGACAGACTCCGCGACCGCGCCCCCGCCGGTCCCCGAGCTCGTCGAAGGGCCCTCGAACAACCTCCCCCACGGCACCTCGGCAGGCTCGGCGGACGCGTCATCGCCGGTCTCTGAACCTGTCGAAGGGGGCCCTGAGGAAGTATCAATTGTCGGATAAATAGGCTGATCAGCGGCCGATTCGGTAACCGTTCGAATGTCGGTGGTCCGTGTTTGGATGGACCCGTGACCAGCACCGCACCGAACCCACTCGCCGCCGCCGCGGCGGGGTTCGATGCGGTCTGGCAGGGCGCGCTCGACGCGATCCGCCCAGGCGCCTGTGTCGCGGAACAGCTCGAGAACATGAACGACGAAGCGATCCTCCGGGTCCTGGACGAACTCGGCGCCGTGCAGCACGCGGTCGAGGTCCTCGCCGCACGCGTCACCGGCGCGATCGCGTTGCGGCCGTCGCCTACCCGCCGCGACGGCACCCTCGTGCGCGCCGCCGGTTACGCCAACCCTGGCGTCATGGTGTCCGAGCGGTGGCGGGTGGCACGCGCCCGAGGCGCGGCGATCGCGGAGGTCGGTGCCGCGATCACGCAGCCCCGCGGGCTGCTCGGCGAGCTGGAGGAATGCCCGTTCCCAGCGGTCGCTGCGGCGCTCGAACCGGCACCCGGTTCCGACGACGCCAACGAACCAGCCGCCGATCCCCACTCCGCCACGGCGGAAGATGACCCACACGACCACGGCGCCCTCGGCACACCACGCTCATCCCTCAGCGTCGACGGTGCCGCGGTCATCGTCCGCGAGCTCCGCAACGCCGGCCGCATCTGCACCAGGGTCGAACTCCAGGCGGCGTCGGTCATCGCCATCGAGCACGCCGGACACGCGCCCCTGCAAGACGTCACCCGCATCGCGAAACTCGTCCGCACCCGCCTCGACCAAGACGGCCGCGAACCCCGCGACGAACTCCTCCGCCGAGCAGAACGCTGCACCATCCACGAACTCCCCACCGGCATGACCCTCCTCCGCGCCGAACTCGCCCCAGAAAGCGCCGCCTTCATCCGCGCCGGCCTCGACGCCCTCATCGGCGCCACCACCCGCAAACCCCACTTCACCCACCCCGACACGGCCGACCCCGCCGACCAACCCGACGGATCAGGTCACCCCATGCCCGACGGGCCCACCCTCATCCCCATCGACCGGCGACGCGCCATCGCCCTCACCGAGACCTTCCGACACCTGGCCGGCTGCAACGCCGCCGCCACCGAACTCACCCCCGTCACCGTCATCATCCGCACCGACCACGACACCCTCGAAACCGGCCTCGGCACCGCCACCATCGACGGCATCGACGAACCCATCGGAGCCGGCGCCCTCCGCCGCCTCGCCGCCGACGCCAACCTCATCCCCATGATCCTCAGCGGACCATCCCAGGTCCTCGACCTCGGCACCAGCACCCGCCTGTTCACCCGCGCCCAGAAACTCGCCCTCGCCGAACGCGACGGCGGCTGCGCCTGGACCGGCTGCACCCACCCACCCTCCTTCACCGAAGCCCACCACATCACCTGGTGGTCCCAAGGCGGCCCCACCAACCTCGACAACGGCATCCTCCTCTGCCCCTTCCACCACCACCGCATCCACGACGACCACTGGACCATCACCATCCAAAACGGCATCCCCTGGTTCATCCCACCCAGCCACATCGACCGACACCAAACCCCCATCCGAGGCGGACGAATCCACCTCGCCGCCTGAACGCATGGCACCCGTCTGCCCGCAACCCCTGCCCTTCGACAAGCTCAGGGACCGAAACGGGAACCACCGCGCCGAGCCAACCTCTCTGACCGGCGCTGCACTCGACACCCCAGCCACCCCGGTCCCTGAGCCTGTCGAAGGGCACACGAGCGACCACCTGCCCTTCGACAAGCTCAGGGACCGAAACGGGAACCACCATGCCTCGACAAGCTCAGCGACCGGACCACCCGACCGCCGAGCCACTCGAGGGCCCAGGAGGAACCGTCATACCTGCCCTTCGACAAGCTCAGGGACCGAGACGGGAACCGCCCTGCCTCGCACACGCTCAGCGACCGACGCCGTCCTCGACAACCCGGCCACCCCGGTCCCTGAGCCTGTCGAAGGGCACACGAACAGCCTTCGAACCTGCCCTTCGACAAGCTCAGGGACCGAGACGGGAACCACCAGCACTCGAGGACGGGGACGACTCAGCGACCGAGCGCCCCCTCAACCGGCCGTAGGGCCGACGAGGCACCGTCCCGCCGCCGCAGGGTCACCCCGCGGCGACGACCTCTTCCACCGCCACCCGCGCACCGACGTTCGCCAGCCGTGCTCGCGCCGCGATGAACGCCTTGCGTAGCCGCGCGTCCGATCCGAGGTCGCCGAACACGACCTCCAGGTCGAGGAACGCCCCGGGGCGCTCCGCCTCCTGCGCGACCGCCGCCTGCAATTCGGCCAACCGCCGGTCGACCGGGGCAAGCTCCTGCCCGTCGTCACCGACGCCCTCGATGAATCGACTCCACGCCGCGAGCACGAGCGCCGAACGCGCGATCCCGCCGCCGGTCCGCAACTGCTCACGGACGACCGGGAGCAGGAACTTCGGGATGCGCTCAGAACCGTCCACGATCTGCCGCGCCAAGGTGTCCTTGATCGCCTCACTGCCGAACCGGCGCATCAGCTCCGCGCAGTACGCGTCGATGTCGATCCCCGGGACCGGCGCCAGCGTCGGACGCGCCTCCTCATGCATGTACCCGAGGAGGAACCGCGAGAACAGCTCGTCGCGGCAGACGTCGTGCACGTACGTCTCCCCCGCCAGCAGCCCGAGGTAGCTCATCGCCTGGTGGGAGGCGTTCAACAACCGGAGCTTCATCAGCTCATAGGGCTCGACGTCCTCCACGAGCTGCACGCCCACCTGCTCGTACGGCGGACGGCCGTCCGAGAAGGCGTCCTCGAGCACCCACTGCTCGAACGATTCCGAGAGCACCGGCCAGCGGTCGTCGATCCCGAACCGCTCGGAGACGAACGCGCGCTGCTCGTCCGTCGTCGCCGGCGTGATGCGGTCCACCATCGAGTTCGGGAACCGCACCTCGGCACCGATCCAGGCGGCGAGCGGCGGGTCGATGCGCTCGGCGAAGGCGAGGATCGCCGTCCGGGCGACGTGCCCGTTGCCCTGGATGTTGTCGCAGGACATGACCGTGAACGGGACCGCACCGGCGTCGCGTCGGGCACGGAGGGCCGCCGTGATGAAGCCGAGTGGGCTCTGCGGCAGCGCGCCCGACGGCAGACCGTCGAGGTCCGCGAGCGTCGCACCGTCACTCGGCTCGAACGCGCCGGTCGCGTCGTTCACCCCGTAGCCGCCCTCGGTGATCGTGAGCGACACGATCCGCGTCGACGGATCGCTCACCCGCGCGAGGACCGCTTCCGGGTCGTCGGGAGCGAACAGGTACTCGACGATCGACCCGACGACGCGCGCCTCGACCTCGCCGTCCGGACTCGTCGTCACGAGCGTGTAGAGCCGGTCCTGAGCGCCGAGCGCGTCCCGCATGGCAGCGTCACCGGGCAGTGTGCCGACGCCGACGAGCCCCCAGGACGCGTGTTCGTCGCCGGGGAGCCCGAGTACGCGGTCGACGAACATCGCCCCGTGCGCACGATGGAAGGCGCCGACTCCGAAATGGACGATGCCGGGTCGGATGGCCGAGCGGTCGTAGGCGGGGACGGCCACGTGCTCATCGAGAGCGGTGAGGGTGGCGTCGGAGAGCTGGGTCATGTGGTGCCTTCTCGTCGGTGAGCGGGTTCCGGGTGGTGCAGGTCGAGGGTGGTGCGGGTCGAGGGTGCTGAGGCTGAGGGTGGATCAGACGCCGTGGGTGGACTCGGTCTCCACCGGCGTCGACGCGTCGAGCGTGACGATGCGGGTGGCGCGCTGCTTGGTCGCGTCGACCAGGCGGGCGTTCGGCTCGTCGACGCCGAGCACCCAGGCTTCGGCCTCGTCGCGCGGGTGTCCGTGACCGAGGCGTCGGGCGATGAGTCGGTCGCGGCGGACCTCGTCGTCCACGTCGACGTACCAGGACTCGTCGAGATGCGCGGCGACACCCTGCCAGCCGTGGTCGTCGAACAGGAGGTAGTTGCCCTCCGTGATCACGAGCGGCACCTCGGGGCGGACCAGGACGGCACTGCCGATCGACGCCTCGAGCGAGCGGTCGAACCGGGGTGCGTAGATCGGCGTGCCCGGTGAATCGGCGGTGCGCCCGGCACGGGCGAGGCGGGACAGCAGTGCGATGTAGCCGTCGACGTCGAAGGTGTCGGGCGCGCCCTTGCGGTCGCGTCGCCCGAGGCGGACGAGCTCGGCGTTGTCGAGGTGGAAGCCGTCCATCCCGACGATGACGGCCTGGTCGCCGAGCGCCGCGGCGATCGCGTCGCTCACGGTGGACTTGCCCGCTCCGGGCGCACCGACGATCCCGAGGATCCGGCGGGACCCGGTGGCGGCGAGCGAACGGGCGTGATCGATGAGGCCGTCGAGGTCGACGAAGCCATCGAGGCCGGTCCTGGCGGTGGTCGTCGTGCCGCTCATCGTGATGCCTGACCTCTCCTGGATGCCGACCGGTCGCGATCGCGCCGTCGCCCGACTCACGGTAGGTCCAGGGGATGCGTGTGTCAACACCGGATGTCACCGGTGTCATGATCTGTTGGTGAAATCCATGTCACGGGTGACACGACCGTCATTCCGTGGTTATGATGCTCCCGACCCGGTGCACCGACGCACGGGCCTCATCACGTCGATCGGACCACCTCATGACTGACTTCAACGGCCGCACCATCCTCGTCACGGGAGCGAGCGGCGGCATCGGCGGCGCCACTGTCCGCCACCTCGTCGCAGCGGGCGCGCAGGTGATCGCCTCCGGTCGCAACGTCGAACACCTCGACGCCATCGCCGCCGAGACGGGCGCCGAACCGCTGCCCTTCGACCTCACCTCGGAGGACAGCATCCGCGACGCGATCGAGGGACGCGACATCTGGGGCGTCGTCAACTCCGGCGGTTGGGGCGGCGAGATCGCCTCCCCACAGGAGACCGACATCGACGTGTTCGACAAGGTCATCAGCATCAACGCACGCGGATCGCTGCTCGTCACCAAGTACGCGTCCCGCGAGATGATCCGCCAGGAACGCGGCGGCGCGATCGTCAACGTCTCGAGCCAGGCGAGCCTCGTCGCCCTCTCCGGCCACATCTCCTACGGCTCGTCGAAGGCCGCGCTCGACAACATCACGCGGGTCTCCGCCCTGGAACTCGGGAAGTACGGCATCCGGGTGAACGCCGTCAACCCGACCGTCGTGATGACGCCGATGTCCGCCTGGTACTGGGGTCGCCCCGACATCGAAGGCCCCTTCCTCGAGGCGATGCCGCTCGGCAAGTGGGCCACCGAGGACGACATCGCCGGCCCGATCACCTTCCTGCTGAGCGACGCCGCCGGCATGATCTCCGGCGTCTCGCTGCCGATCGACGGCGGCTACACCGCGCGCTGACCCGATCCGGCAGGACCGAACGGAAGGGACCCGAGCATGGCCACGATGCGCCAGATCGCCGCAGCCGCCGGCGTGAGCGCGAAGACGGTCTCGCGGGTCTTCAACGAGGACCCGCACGTCCTCCCGGCGACCCGAGAACGGGTCGAGTCGATCATGCGGGAGCTCGACTACGTGCCGAACTCCCTCGCGACGGCGTTCCGCTCGGGCCGCCCGTCGGTCATCGGGGTCGCCGTGCCCGACATCGTCGACCCGTTCTTCGCCGAGATCGCGCGTGCGGTAGAGCGGACGGCGCGCGATCACGACATGTCGACGCTCGTCACGAGCCTCGGCGACGACCCGGACCGCGAGCGCGCGGTCCTCGAGCCGATGCTCCGGCGCCAGCTGGCCGGAGTGGTGCTCGCGCCGATCAGCGACGACCAGAGCTCACTGGCCGCGTGGGCGTCGCGGACGCCGTTCGTGTTCGTCGACCGCGCGCCGGGTGGCCTCGCCGCCGACGCCTTCACGCAGGACGACTTCGGTGGGGCGTTCGCGGCGACGACGCACCTCGTCGAGCACGGCCACCGCCGGATCGCCTTCGTCGGCGACGAGCTGGCCCTGCCGACGACCGCCGAGCGGCTGCGCGGGTACCGGGCGGCACTCACCGAAGCCGGGCTGCCCGCCGACGAGGAACTCATCGCCCTCGGCGCGGCGACCCGCGAGGGGGCGGCTCGTGCGCTGGCGGCGATCGACTCGAAGGCGACGGCCCTGTTCTCGTCGAACGCCGTCTGCACGATGGCGTTGCTGCCCGCACTCGCCGAGCAACCGCTCCCACTCGTCGCGTTCGGCGACTTCCCCCTGGCAGAGCTCCTGCGACCGTCGGTGTCCGTGATCACGCAGGACCCGGAGGCCCTCGGCCGACTCGCTGCGGAACGGATCATCGACCGCCTCGACCGCCCCGACGCGCGATACCGCCGGAGCACGGTCCTCCCGGTGCACCTCGTCGAGCGCGACTCATGCCGGGCCGCGCCCGCGGTGCGCTGAGTCGCCGGCTCCGAGCCGCCCCGGCCGAGCCGTCAAGTCCCCGGCCTAGCAGTCAAGTCCCCGGACTAGCCGTCAAGTCCCCGGCCCCTGAACCATCTCGGCCCCTGAGCCTGTCGAAGGGCGCCACGCGAACGCCCCGAACACTCGACCGGCTCGGGAAACGAAACCGGCCGGCCTAGTAGCTCAACGTCGCCGGCGCGAGCTCCGCCGTCTGGTCGCCGACGCGGCTCGGGTCGCGCGGGTCGAGGCGACGGACCTCGCCGACGTCCGCGAGTTCGTCGAGCTCGATCCAGAAGATGTTCGGACTCCGTGTCGAGCCGAAGTAGTACACCCGGTTCGTGAGGTCCGCCCCGGCCCGCCACCACGTCGGGTACACGTCGCCCGTCGAGTACGGCGCGCCATACGGCACCGACACGTTCGCGATGAGCTGGAACACACCAGCCACCGCCTCAACGGTGTCCGCCGGCTCCGGCAGGTAGTGGAGGAAGTAGGACGCGCGGACGAACCGGTCGACCGAGGTGATGTCCCCGGGAGGCGGGAGCTCGCCACCGAACGGGCGGTAGCGGTCGCGGTTGGCCAGCTGCTCGTCGAGGCTCGGCGAGTTCGCCATCACGGTGAACTCGCGGCCGTGGTGGACGACGAGCCGGCCGTCGATCGGCTCGATGACCGCGGAGTCACCCGAGGCGTCTTCGATGGCGATGTGGATCCCCATCTGGAGGCCGCGGAACATCGGGGACGTGATGCGGACGGTGTCGATGTCGGCGATCGCTTCGGCGACCGACCCATAGGTGTCGAGGAGGTACTGCACCCACAGCGCGTTCGAGACCGTCGGACGGCCGTCGGGCTCGGCGAACGTCACGTCCTCCGGGTCGAGATACAGTGCGTGTGCTCCGAGGCCCGCCGTGTTCAGGCCGTCGACGGTCCCCATCCCCCACATGCTCGTGACGACACTGCCGTACCGGGAGGTCCACCGGTGCGAGGTGGCGTCGCCCGTGCCACCTCGGTCGGTACCGCTCGGGACGAACCACAGCTCGGGTTCGTCGCTCTCCGACCAGTCCATGCAGCGGCTGACCGTCTTGGCGACCGCGTTGTCGTTCCAGAAGATTCGAGTGCACACGCGCTGAGCGTACTCCGAGCGCGGTGCTCGACGGAGGGGCTATCGCCCACGCAGTGCCGCCGCCTCGCTGAGCCAGCGGCTATAGCAGTCCCAGGGGTCGACGTCGCGGGCGACCGAGGCGATGTGGGCGAGCAGTCGGGGCGACCCCGTGAACCATTCGGAACGTTCGAGGCGCTCGCGGGCGAACTGTTCGTGACGCGCACGCTCGACGTGCCGGTCGCCGCGTTCGAGGGCGAGCAGTTCGTCGTGCCAGATCGCGGCGAACCGCTGGCGGGGGTTCGTCGTGGTGCCGATCTTCACGCGGTCGCCGTGACGGAGGTAGTACACGACGTCGATCCGCGGCCGGGCGAGGTCGTCGTCGGGCACGTCGCCGTGCCGCCACTCGCACGCGGCGCACAACCAGGCGGACGGGTAGTGCCGGCCGAGCCGCGAGCCGCACATGATGCACGGCGAGGGCAGGGCATCGACCACACCCCAACGGCGCTCCGCCCAGTCGGCGGCGAGGGCCACGTGATCCTCGCAGAGCGCGACGGGCGCGTCGACCGGTGCCGCGGCGTCACACCCGGGTTGTACGCATCGTCTGTGGGGCATCTCCCGAGTGTCCCCCACCCCGCCGACACCGGCCTCCGCCCCCGGCCCCTGAGCCTGTCGAAGGGCACACGGCCAGACCCCACCCTTCGACAAGCTCAGGGACCGAACGCTTGCGCTGGCAGGGACCGACCGGACGGGCGAACGAAACGACCGACTCCAACCCCGGTCCCTGAGCCTGTCGAAGGGCACACGAACAGACCCCGCCCTTCGACAAGCTCAGGGACCGAACGGTTGGGCTGGCAGGGACCGGCTGGGTGAGCGAACAAACGACCGACTCCAACCCCGGTCCCTGAGCCTGTCGAAGGGCACACGAACAGACCCCACCCTTCGACAAGCCCAGGGACCGAACGGTTGCGCCGGCAGGGACCGAACGGACAGGCGAACGAAACGACCGACTCCAACCCCGGTCCCTGAGCCTGTCGAAGGGCACACGAACAGACCCCACCCTTCGACAAGCTCAGGGACCGAACGGTCGAAGCGGCAGGGTCGAGCGACGGTCCTCCACAACTTTCCTGTGATCCGAGAGCGTCCACCGTCGGACGTCAGCGCAGACCGACAGGATCGAGGTCCTGCGAGGCTTCCCGGATGCCCCACGTCTACATCCTCAAATGCGCCGACGGATCCTTCTACACCGGCAGCACCATCGACCTTGCTCGACGAGTCGCCGAGCACATGGACGGCCTCGGAGCGACCTACACCCGCGACCGACTGCCCGTCACACTCGTCTGGTCGGCCGAGTACGACCGCGTGGACGACGCATTCTTCATCGAGAAACGTCTTCAGGGGTGGAGCCGGGCGAAGAAGCAAGCAGTGATCGACGGGCGGTTCGACGACCTCCCGCGCCTCAGCTGCTCGCGGATCACCGCATGGCGCGATCCAGAACTCGGAACGGACCCGGTGGCCGGTCCCTGAGCCTGTCGAAGGGCACACGAACAGACCCCACCCTTCGACAAGCTCAGGGACCGAACGGTTGGGCTGGCAAGGACCCAACGGTTGGGCCGGCAAGGACCGGCTGGGTGAGCGGACAGGGACCGACCCTTCAGAAACGACCGACTCCGACCCCGGTCCCTGAGCCTGTCGAAGGGCACACGAACAGAGCCCACCCTTCGACAAGCTCAGGGACCGATCGGGTGGGCTGGCAGGGACCCAACGGGTGGGCTGGCAAGGACCGGCTGAGTAGCCGGACAGGGACCGACCATTCAGAAACGGCCGACTCCGACCCCGGTCCCTGAGCCTGTCGAAGGGCACACGGACAGACCCCGCCCTTCGACAAGCTCAGGGACCGAACGGTTGGGCTGGCAAGGACCGGCTGAGTGAGCGGACAGGGACCGAACGTTCAGCAACGATCGACTCCGACCCCGGTCCCTGAGCCTGTCGAAGGGCAGACGAACAGACCCCACCCTTCGACAAGCTCAGAGACCGAACGGTTGGGCTGGCAAGGACCGGCTGAGTGAGCGGACAGGGACCAACCATTCAGAAACGACCGACTCCGACCCCGGTCCCTGAGCCTGTCGAAGGGCACACGGACAGACCCCACCCTTCGACAAGCTCAGGGACCGAACGGGTGGGCCGGCAAGGACCCAACGGTTGGGCCGGCAAGGACCGGCTGGGTGAGCGGACAAGGACCGACCCTTCAGAAACGGCCGACTCCGACCCCGGTCCCTGAGCCTGTCGAAGGGCACACGGACAGACCCTACCCTTCGACAAGCTCAGGGACCGAACGGTTGGGCTGGCAAGGACCGATTCGTTGCGCTGTCAGGGACCGAACAACAAGCGAGCGGACAGGGAGCGCCCTTCGACAAGCTCAGGGGCCGGCCAGCGCGCTCCCGGCTGGGAGACGATCGGGTGGCCTCCCAGCCGATGCGCACGTCACAGCGCGATCGCGCGAGCCTCCTCGTGGGAGCGGATCGCCGCTCGGTAGATGTCGTGGGTGAGCGCCGCCTCCTCGGGGCGCGCCGCCCCGAACCGGTCGCCGAGGGAGCCGTGTCGCTCGGCGAGGAACACGGCCCACATCTGGAGGATCGTGTCGGAGAACCCGGACTCGAAGTTCGGGCCGGTCACCGTCGGCCACACCGACTGGCTGCCTGCGTCGAGCTGCTGCCACACCTGCTCCCGATCGCCACCCGGGATGTCCCGCACCGCGAACACCTCGACGAGCTTCGGGTTCTTCGTGCTGAACCGGACCCCGCCGTCGAGACCGATCGCCTCGAACTCCCACGTGTTCTTCTGTCCGGGATCGATGCGCTTCGTCTCGGTCGTCAGCGGGAAGCGGACACCGTCGTGGGTCGCCCAGCTGTGCAGCACGGCGTTGTCCCAGGTGTCGCACGGCACGAGCGAACCGTCGGGGCCGGGACGCTCGGTGACGATGTTCTGCAGCACCCCGTACACGCTCTCGGGTGCCCAGCCGAGCCGCAGCGGCACGTGCCAGGTGTGCATCCCGAGATCGTTCATCACGCCGGCCTCACCGCAGAACTGCGTCTGGCGCTTCCAGTTGATCTGCTTGCCCCGATCGACGTCGCTCGAGTGCAGGAAACTGTTGCGCGCCTCGACGATCGTGCCGAGCGCCCCGGACCGCACATAGTCGATCGCCAGCTGCGCACCCGGGAAGAACGGCATCTCACTCGAACACCGGACAAAACTCTCCGGGTGCTCGGCCATCGCCGCGAGGACGGACTGCGCGGCCGCCGCGTCGATCCCGAAGGGCTTCTCCGCCAGCAGGCTCTTCCCGGCCCGGATGACGTCGGTGTAGATCTGCTCGTGGAGGTCGTGACGCACGGCCACGTAGACGACGTCGACCGACGGGTCGGCGAGCAGCTCGTGGTAGTCCGTGGTCTTCGTGACGACCGTGTCGATCTCGTCGAACCAGTCGAGCGCCGCCGGGTTGATGTCGCAGACGGCCGTCAGTCGCGGTCGCACCGGGTGGTCGATGAGCGCCGGCCAGCGCTGGATGGCGGCTGCGATCTCGCGCCCCATGAGTCCGCCGCCGATGATCGCGACGTTGACGCGCTCCGCCGTCGCCCGGTCGGCGGTCACCTGGTCGGCGCTCATGCGCGAGCCGCCTCGAGGATCGCGAGGCCGGCATCGGCGTCGGCCCCGTCGTGCAGCACCGCCATGAGTGCCGCGGTGATGGCGGCCGGGTGCTCGTGCTGGATGATGTTGCGGCCGTAGACGATGCCGCTGACCCCCGCATCGAGGACGGCGACCGTCCGCTCCAGCAGCGTCCGGTCGTCGACGCGACCGCCGCCACGGACGAGGACGGGGATGTCTCCGGCGACCTGCACGACCCGCGCGTACTCGGTGATGTCGCTGCTCGGGTCGGCCTTGATGAGGTCGGCGCCGAGTTCGACCGCCTGGCGCACGAGGGTGACGATCTTCTCGATGTCACCGTCGACCTGGTACCCGCCGGCCGTCGTGTTGTCCTGCATGACGAGCGGTTCGATCATGAGCGGCATCCCGTACCGGGTCGCTTCGCGGCGCAGGGCCATGATCGAGCGGATGTTCGCCTCACGGACCTCGGGGTGGTCGGGGATCTGCATGAGGTTGACGCACACGGCGACGGCGTCCAGCCGGACGGCCTCCTCGATCGCGTGCGGCACGTGGTGGCTGTAGAGGATCGAGTCGAGCGGGTTGCCGTAGACGTTCGCGACGTCCGTCCGCAGGACGAGCGCAGGCTTGTCCTTGCCGGGGACCTGCTGCAGGAGGCGGGCCTGGCCGAGGGTCAGCTGGACGGCGTCCGGGCCCGCGGCGACGAGGGTGCGGACGACCTCGCCCATGTCCTCGATGCCGGTGACGAACGAACGCTCGCCGAAGAACCCGTGGTCGACGGCGACGTCGAGCGCGCGACCTGATCGGGCGTTGAAGAGACGATTGAGGCGGTACAGCGACATTGCGGCGGCTCCTGATCGTGAAGGGGAGGGTTTCCGAATCGTCCCTCGGTGTGTCACAGTAGTGGCCTGAGACAACGTTGTCTAGCTTGCGCCGGGTCAGCTCCGGGGCGAAGAACGGAGGGTCCATGGGCGAGATCGTCGTCGCCGGTCACATCTGCGTCGACCTGTCGCCAGGGCTCAGCGCGAGCGCACGCATCGATCCGGGCGCCCTCATCGACACCGGCCCGCTCCGCATCTCCCTCGGTGGCTGCGTCGCGAACACCGGCCTGGCCCTCGCCGATCTCGGGAGCACGGTCCGCCTGCACGCGACCGTCGGCGACGACGAGCTCGGAGCGATCGTCGCGTCGCGCATCGCCGCGCACGACCGACTGCACCCGGCGCTCGAGGTCACCGACCGGGCCGCGACCTCCTACAGCGTGGTCGTCGAGCCCGCCGGCCTCGACCGGACCTTCTGGCACCACACGGGCGCCAACGAGGTGTTCACCGGCGAGCACCTGGCCGTCGGCGACGCGGACCTCGTCCACCTCGGCTATCCCCCGCTGCTCCCCGGGATCGTCGCCGACGACGCGACGCCGCTCGCGAGGCTGCTCGAACGGATCCACCGACACGGTGCGACCACCTCGATGGACCTCGCCGTCGTCGACCCCACGAGCGCCGTCGGCCATCTGGACTGGGAGGCGATCCTCCGGCGCACCCTGCCGCTGACCGACATCGTGAGTCCGAGCGTCGACGACCTGCGTTCGGCGCTCGGCACGCTCCGCCTCCCGGCCGGGACCAGTGCATCACCCCTGGCCCAAGCCGCGGCGTTCGCGGACCTCCTGCTCGCCTGGGGTGCCGGCGTCGTGGCGATCTCGGCC
This sequence comes from Plantibacter sp. CFBP 8804, assembly GCF_014841225.1. NCBI lineage: Bacteria > Bacillati > Actinomycetota > Actinomycetes > Micrococcales > Microbacteriaceae > Plantibacter > Plantibacter sp. CFBP 8804. The sequence continues at coordinate 104,515 of NZ_JACYTU010000002.1, read as the reverse complement.
GGCGAGGACGGCCTGCTCCTCCGGGCGGCCTGTGTCGACCGCCTGCGCCTGGGCGGACGGATGCTCGCACCGCTCGCCGAGGCCTGGGCAGACGTCGACCTCGTCGCGCCGCCCGTCCCCGCACCCGCGTTCGTGTCGACCAACGGCGCCGGGGACGCGTCGACCGCCGGCCTGCTGTTCGCGATGTCACGCGGTGCCGCACCGGCGGAAGCCGCCGAACTCGCGGGCGCGAGTGCCGCTGCGACGATCGCGGGACGCCGTCCGACGGCGGCCGAGATCACCCGACTGCGCCCCGGACTCAGCGGGCTCTTCGGGGTCGCGGGTGCGGGCGAGCCGGTCGCGTGATCCCCCATACGCCAGGATGGTGAGCATGCGCAGCTCCCGACCCCCGACCATGAACGACGTCGCCGCGGCGGCCGGGGTGGGGCTGAAGACGGTGTCGCGGTACGTGAACGGCGCGACGAACATCAACCAGGAGCTGTCGGAACGGATCGGCGCGGCGATCGAGGCCCTCGGCTACCGGCATAACCTGGCGGCCGCGAGCATCCGGCCCGGGCGGTCGAGCAAGGTCATCGGGCTCATCATCAGCGACCTGGCGAACCCCTATTATTCAGTGCTGGCACGCTCGGTGGAGCGCGTGTGCACGGAACACGGCTACCTGCTGATGTCGGCGAGCTCCGAGGAGGACGCCGACCGGCACCGCCTCCTCGTCGACAGACTGGTCGCGCAGCGCGTGGACGGCCTCGTCGTCGTGCCGCCACGGCAGGCGACGACGGCCTGGGCCACGAGCACGATCGTGCACGTCCCGATGGTGCTCGTCGACCGACCGACCGGGCCGCTCGAGTCGGTCGAGGCGCACACGGTGCTCGCCGACAACGCGGGCGGAGCGACCCGGGCGACAGCGGCCATGCTCGCAGCAGGCGCACGACGGGTCGCGTTCCTCGGTGACTCACTCGAGCTGTACACGATGCGCGAGCGACTGGCCGGCTACCACCGGGCGCTCGCCGAGGCCGATCTCGGCGGCGCGACGGGGACGGGTCCGATCGAGCCGATCGTCTCCGACGGCGCACACTCCGTCGAGGATGCTGCGGCGGTCGTGGCGGGGTTCCTGGCGTCGGGCGAGGTGGACGCCGTGTTCGCCGCGAACAACCGGGCCGCGATCGGGGCCATGCAGGCGTTCGCGACGGCCGGACGACGGCTGCCACTTGTGGGGTTCGACGACTTCGAGGCGGCACCGCTCGTGTCGCCGGCGGTGTCGGTGGTGGCGCAGGACGTGGCGCTCATGGGCCGGGTCGCGGCGGAGACCCTCCTGGCGCTCATCGCCGGCGAGGCGGGCCCGCCTGTGACCCACACCTTGGACGTGCGTCTGGAGCTGCGCGGCTCCGAACGCTGACGCCCTTCGACAAGCTCAGGGACCTGAAGAAGCGCACCTGGACCGGAGGGGCATTCACGGACCGGGGGAAGCGACCCCCGAGTACGAAGCAACCGCACACGGAGAACCGCTCCCTGAGCCTGTCGAAGGGCACACGAGAAGACGCCGCCCTTCGACAAGCTCAGGGACCGGAAGAAGTGCTCAGGGACCGGAAGAGGTGCTCCGGGACCGGAGGGGCATTCACGGACCGGGGGAAGCGACCCCCGAGTACGAAGCAACCGCACACGGAGAACCGCTCCCTGAGCTTGTCGAAGGGCACACGAGAAGACGCCGCCCTTCGACGAGCTCAGGGACCGGAAGAAGTGCTCAGGGACCGGAAGGGGTGCTCAGGGGACCGGGGACGGGTGCTCAGGGACCGGTGACGGGCGCTCAGGGACCAGCGGGGTACGTGAGGCCGTGGCCGAAGCGGAAGATCGGGTCCTCGGTGTCGTAGGGGACGTCGGACCGACTCGCCTCGACGGCCGCCATCGAGCGCGGCAGGTCGAACGGGAGCCGGCCCTCCGGCAGCGCTCGACCGAAGACGACGTCGAGGAACGCCGCGTCACTGCCGCCGAAGCTCGCGACGAGCGCCACGACCGCGTCCACCACCCCGGTGAGGATCGCCGGTCGGTCGAGGTGCATGTCGAGCACGGTCGGCACCGTCAGCGCGAGCGCCCGCAACCGCTCGACCTCGTCGGCCGGGATGTCGAGCGATCCGGCGTGGAACATGGCCTCGAAGCCGCCGGGCCGCGGTTCGTACGGCGTCTGCATGCGCACGAGGGCGACGTCCGCCGACGCCGGATCCACGACGACCTCGCCGTACGCGCCCGCGACCTCGGGGTCGACACCCTCCAGGTACAACCGGGGACGCGGCGAGCGCACCGGCAGCGTCTCCTCCACGTTCGTCAGGACGGTGAACGCGCGGCGCTGTGCGGCCTCGCCGGCGGCGACGAAGTCCGCGCGCCCGACGACCCCGCTCGCGGCGCCCGCGTCGACGTACGGCTGCTCGAAGAGCCCCAGCACGAACTTCTCGCGCAGCAGTCGGCGCACCGAGGCGTCGACACGGTCCTCGGTGACACGTCCCTGCTCGACGAGTTCGACGACGAGCTCGGGTCGGGCCTCGCCACCGAACTGGTCGCAGCCGGCCTGCAGGATGCGCTCGACCCGGGACAGCTCGTCGAGGTGCTCCAGGCCCCAGGCCCGTGCGGGCATGTCCTGTCCCATGATCGACGTGTCGGTGACGAGTCCCCAGTCGGTGCAGATGATGCCTGCGAAGCCGAGTTCCTCGCGGAGGAGCCCGGTGATGATCCCGTGGTTGAAGGCGAACGCGACCTCCTCGTGTCCGGTCCCGACGGGCATGCCGTAGTACGGCATCATCTGCGCGGCTCCGGCGGCGATCGCGGCGCGGAACGGGATGAGGTGGTAGTCGAAGTTGTCGCCGGGGTACACCTGTTCGCGCCCGTAGGCGAAGTGCGGGTCCTCCCCGTCGAGCTGGGGCCCACCGCCCGGGAAGTGCTTCGTCATCGTGGAGACCGACTGCGGCCCGAGTTCGGCACCCTGGAACCCTCGGATGTAGCCGGCGACGAGTTCGGCACTGAGCTCGGCGTCCTCACCGAACGTGCCACCGATGCGCGACCAGCGCGGCTCGGTCGCGAGGTCGACCTGCGGGTGGAGCGCCAGCCGGATCCCGACGGCGAGGTACTCCTGCCGCGCGGTGTCGGCGAACGCCTCGACGAGGTCGACCGATCCGATCGCCGCGAGGCCGAGCGTCTCGGGCCACTGCGAGAAGGCGCCCGCGCGGGCCGCCGTCCCCACGTTGTCGGTGAAGTGGTTGCGCGGGTCGGTCGACAGCGTGACCGGGATGCCGAGTCGCGTGCGCGACGCGCGCTCCTGCAGGGCGTTGGTCCACTCGGCGAGCGCCGTCGTGTCGGGCGCGGTGCCGAGGACGTTGAAGTGGGACATGAGCTGCTCGCCGATCATGTGCTCGCCACTCGCGAGTCCCATGTGCGGGTTCGCCTCGTCGATGGACCCCGGGGCGATCATCGTCTGGAAGAGCATGCCGGCCTTCTCGGCGACGGTCATCCGTCCGAGGAGGTCCTCCACCCGGTCCTCCACCGGCAGGCTCGCGTCGCGGTAGGGCAGCGCCGGTTCATGCTCGCTCATGGTGGTCCGTTTCTCGTCAGTGAGTGGGGCGGCGTCGGGATCACCCGGGCTCAGGCGAGCCGGAAGCGAAAACCGAACTCCGTTCGGGAACGGAGCGTGACTCCAGTATGCCCGCTGACGAGGATCACGCAAGACTCAGTCGGCGTGATTCCCCATGGCGCGCAGCCCGTCGGCCAGCCAGTCCAGCGACGGGGAGACGCCTGGCGCGACCGGATGGCGATTGAGGTGGCCATGGAGGACGCCTGGCTCGAGCCGACTGCGGACGGGAGCACCGGCGGCCTCCGACGCCGCGATGAGCAGCTCCCCCGACGGCCGGAGGTCGTCGAACTCCGAGAGCAGGACCGACAGCGGCGGGCGGTCCGGGGTCACGGGGACGATTCCCGGCAGCGCGAGCTCGGGCACGTCCTCCAGCCGACCGACGTAGTTCCCGACCATCCAGTCGATCGACTCGGTCGGGAACCGCATGAAGTCCGGGAGGACCGCCATCTCGGCCAGGACGTCCGCGGGCAGGGTGGGCACGACGGCGTGCAGGAACGGGTACGCCAGCAGCACGGCGTCCGCGCGGCGATCGCTGCGGAGTGAGGCGGCGAGCGCGAGGGCCGCTCCGGCGCTTGCTCCACCGATGGCCGTCCGCGCACCGGGAACGGCCGACCGCTCGTCGTCGAGCTGCTCCCAGACCGCGAGCACGTCGTCGAGCGGCACCGGGTACCGCGTCGTGCCGTCCGCCAGTCGGTAGTCGACGGAGACGACCTCGGCGCCAGCTCGCGCCGCCAGTTCGGCGCTCACGACGTGCGCCTCCGGCCAGTCGAGCGTCCCCGCCGCGAAGCCGCCGCCGTGCACCCAGAGGAGGGCGACACCACTGGGGTCGGCCGGGACGTAGCGCCGGATCGGGACCGCACCGTGCGGACCGTCGACGACCTCGTCGGTGATCACCACATCGCTCGGCGGGTTCCACGGCCCGTCGTCGCCGTAGGCTGCGAGTCGTTCCTGGAACGCCTCGTCGAGCGTCCCGCCAGCGGCGCGATCGGCGTTCGAGAACCCGTCGAAGAGGCTCAGGCGGTCGCGGTAATACGGATCGAGTGACATGCGCCGAGCCTACCCAGCCGACTCGGTCGACTCAGCCGACCCGGTCGACTCAGACCACGATGCCGCCGACGCGGTGGAGGTAGACGTCGATGGCGTCCCGGCTCTCCTGGATGCAACCGAGCTTCGCATCCAGTCGCTCGCGATGCTCGAGCAACCGCTCAAGCACTTCCGCCGAGGGCGTCACCTGGTAGATCGTGTCGTCGTCCTCGAAGCAGGGCAGGACCTGGAGGATGAGCGCGGTCGGCATGCCGACGGCGATCAGCTCGCGGATGCGCTGCACCTTCGCGACGAGGTGGTCTCCGTACTCGCGGTACCCGTTCGGGCAGCGGGTGGGGCGCAGCAACCCCTGTTCCTCGTAGTACCGGAGCAGCCGCGGCGTGCTCCCGGTGGCCGCCGCCAGTTCGCCGATGCGCATGCAAGACCCCTTCGACCGAGTTGTGTCCTCTTGGAGCAGCCGTCGGTGCCGGGCGGATATTCCCGGCGCACCCTCGTCGACTTGACCCTGCCACCAGTGGCAGGCCGGGAGACTCACCGACATGACCACCGACAGCGTGCGCACGGCACGATCCACGACCCCTCCTGCCACCCGAACCCGCTCTCCCCTCCCGACCGCGCTGCTCCTCGCCGCCGTCGGATTCGTGACACTTCTCACCGAGGTGCTCCCGGCCGGGGTCCTCCCCGCGATGGCCGCCGACCTGGGCGTCTCGGAGTCGATCGCAGGCCAGAGCGTCGCCGTCTTCGCACTCGGTTGCATCGTCGCGGCGATCCCGCTCAGCCGTGCGCTCGCGAAGCTCGACCGCCGGACGGTCGTGCTGCTCGCCCTGATCGTCTCGGCGCTCGCGAACGCCGGCACGGCCGTCGCACCCGACCTGCTCACGCATCTCGCGACCCGGTTCGTCGCGGGGCTCGTGGCCGGTGTCGTCTGGGCGATGCTCCCGGGGTACACGCGCGGGTTCACCACCCCGGAGCGGTTCGGCTCCACACTCGGCATCGTGCTGTCCGGTGCCACACTCGGCTTCGCGCTCGGCATCCCGGCCGGCGCGGTCCTCGGTGAGGAGTTCGGTTGGCGCGCGGTGTTCGGGATCGTCGCCGCCGCCACCGCGCTCCTCGGCGTCCTCGCGGTCGTCGTCGCTCCCCGCGTGGCAGGCAGCGCCCCCGGGCGTTCGACACGCATGGGTGCGGCGCTCCGCATCCCCGCAGTCGTCACGATCCTCGTCGCCCTCGCCGTCTGCATCATCGGCCAGAACATCGCGTACACTTACCTCGCACCGGTCCTGTCCTCCCGCGGGACGCCCGTGCCGCTCGGGGTGCTCCTCGCAACCTTCGGTGTGGCGTCGGTGGTCGGCACGCTCGGTGCCGGACGGCTGGCGAACCTGCGCCTCGGGACGACCATCCTCACGGCCGCCCTCCTCGGGACCGTCGGCCTCGCCGTCGTGGCCTGGGATCCGCCGGTCGTCGTCCTCCTCACCGCCGCGGCAGGCTGGGGGCTCGCCTTCGGCGCCTACTCCGTGCTCTTCCAGGTGGCGATCGCCCGGGTCGCCGGGAACGCTGCGGACGCGGCACAGTCGGCGCTCGTCACGGTCTGGAACTGCTCGATCGCCACCGGCGGGGCGGTCGGCGGGATCATCCTCGGCACCTGGGGCCCGGCCCGGCTCCTCCCGGCCGCCGCCGCGCTGACCGTCGTCGCCATCCCCCTCTGCGCCGTGATCGCACGCGCCGTCCGCCGCGGGTGAACGACGGAGGACCCGGCACGCCAGCGCCGGGTCCTCCTAGACTCGATGCGATGCCCGTCCCGTTCCTCCACTCGCCGAACATCCTGTTCGACACGGTCGTGGACCGCACGGAACGGCTGTCCCCCGGCTTCCTCCGCCTCACCCTCGCCGGTGCCTCGCTCGCCGGCTTCGCCCCGTACGAGCGGGACCAGCGGATCAAGATCCTGCTGCCGGGAGACGACGGCGCGTACCCGGAAGGACTCCACGACGGCCTGCCGGAGCACGCGTGGCGGAGGGCCTGGCGCGCACTCGCACCGGCGGACCGCCCGGTGATGCGCAGCTACACGGCCCATCGCGTCAGGCCGGCGCAGCAGGAGGTCGACCTCGACGTGTTCATCCACGAGCCGGCCGGCCCGGCCAGTCGATGGGCGCTCGGCGCGCGGGTGGGCGACCGGCTGCTCGTCTCGGGTCCAGACGTCCGTCGCGGAGACCCGACACACGGCGTCCAGTGGGCGCCCGGCACTGCGACGACCGTGCTCATCGCCGCCGACGAGACGGCCTTCCCCGCCGTCCACGGGATCCTGCGCTCTCTCGACGACCACGTCCGCGCCCACGTCCTCCTCGAGCTCGGCGACCCCGCCGACACCGCCCTGCTCGGGCCGCTGCTCGAGCGCCACACGGTCGACGTCCATGAACGGGCCGGGCAGGCGGGCGGTGACGCGCTCGTCGCCGGCGTCGAACAGTGGCTCCGGACACACGGGTCGTCGGCGGCGACTCTGGGCACCGGCTTCGCCGCTTGGCTGGTGACCGAGAGCACCCGGATCCCCCTCCTGCGCGCTGCGACGACCGACCACGGGATCGACCCGGAGCGCGTCCACGGGCAGGGCTACTGGAACGCTCGCCCCAGAGCCACACCCGAATGAAGGTTATGCTTGCCTTACTCGGTCGCATGCGTCGCGACCCGTTCGAAAGGTGATCCGTGCCCCTCCTCCTCGCCCATCGTCGACGTCTCGTCGCCGTCGCCGCCCTCTCCATCGCCGCCCTCGGCCTCTCCGCCTGCAGCAGCTCGAGCGCCTCGACCCCCTCGGACACCGCGACGAGCGCGACCCACGTCATGGAGCACGCCCACGGCGAGACCAGCATCCCCGACGCACCCAAGCGGGTCGTCGTCCTCGAACCGGTGCAGCTCGACACGACCGTCGCGCTCGGCATCACCCCGGTGGGCGCAGCGGTGCTGAACGAGACCGCCGGCGTCCCCGCCTACCTCGGCGAGGAGGCCGCCGACATCCCCACCGTCGGGACCGTGGCGGAGCCGAACGTGCAGCTGATCGCCGCCGCGAAGCCCGACCTCATCATCGGCACCGAGTCGCGGCACTCCGCCCTGTACGACCAGTTGTCCGAGATCGCGCCGACCGTGTTCATGGCGACGCAGACCGACCCCTGGCGCGACAACGTGCAGTTCGTCGCCGAGGCACTCGGTGACCCGGACGGCGCGGACGAGCTCCTCGACGCCTACGACGCGCGCTGCGCGGAGATCGCGAAGGAGCACGACACCGCCGGCAAGACGGCACAGCTGATCCGCCCCCGCGACGGTGTCCTGACCCTCTACGGCCCGACCTCCTTCGCCGGCAGCACCCTCGAGTGCGCCGGGTTCACGACGCCCGAACACGCCTGGGAGGACATCTCCCTCGACCTCTCCCCCGAGCGCGTGCTCGAGGCGAAGGCCGACCAGGTCTTCGTGACGAGCGTCGACCCCGACGACACCTCGACGCTGCCGGCCTCGCTCACCGCGAACACGGACGCCTTCCCCGAGCTGCACCTCGTCGACCAGTCCTTCTGGATCACCGGCGTCGGCCCCCTCGGCGGCATGGCCGTCCTCGACGACCTCGACCGGCTGCTCTCCGACGGGTCGTGACGAAGCCGACCGCGATCCTGACCGCCCGCGACACCTCGGGGAGCGGGCGGGCGCCGCGGCGACACCGCCTGCTCATCCCACTGCTCGCGGGCGTCGCGGCGCTCGCGGTCGCCGTCCTCCTGTCACTGTTCGTCGGCGCGAACCCGATCGCACCGGATGACGTCCGTGCGGCGCTCCTCGGCACGGGCTCGGACGAGGCGAACTTCGTCGTGTGGGATCAGCGGGTGCCGCGCACGGTCGCGGCGCTGGCCGTCGGTGCAGCCCTCGGCGTCGCGGGTGCGCTCATGCAGGCGTTCACCCGGAATCCGCTCGCCGACCCCGGCATCCTCGGCGTCAACGCCGGGGCAGGCTTCGCGGTCGCCGTCGGCCTGGCGTTCCTCGGTGTCCGAGCGCCGGGCGACATCGCATGGCTCGCCTGCGGTGGGGCGCTCGTCGTCACCCTCGTCGTGTACGCGATCGGTTCCGGCGGGCGTGAGCAGTCCTCCACCGCCCGCCTCATCGTCACGGGTGTCGCGTTCGGTGCCGTACTCGCCGGGCTGACGACGGGGATCGCCATCACCCACCCCGACGCGTTCGACCGGATGCGCGGCTGGAACGCCGGCAGCCTGCTCGAACGCGACCTCGGTGTCGTCGTGCCGGTCCTCCCCTTCCTCGCCGTGGGGCTCGTCCTGGCCGCGGCGAGCGCTCGGAGCCTGAACGCGATCGCCCTCGGCCCGGACGTCGCCAGAGCACAGGGCGTCAGCGTCACGCGCAGTCGGATCCTGGTGCTCGCCGCGGTGACGCTGCTCGCCGGTGGTGCCACCGCGATCGCCGGCCCGATCGCCTTCGTCGGCCTCGTCGTGCCCCACCTCGTGCGCTGGTCGGTCGGCAGTGATCAGCGCCGTATCCTCGGGGGTTCGGTCCTCGTCGGCTGCGTCCTCGTGCTGTGCTCCGACGTCGTCGGACGGATCGCGGTGCTCCCAGGTGAGATGCCTGTCGGGCTCGTGACCGCGTTCGTCGGGGCGCCCGTCCTCATCGCGCTCGCCCGACGCAGAACGGCCTCGGGCCTGTGAGCACGACACGGGAACGGGAGACCGCACGTCCGATCACCGGGCGCCGACCGGCACGACGGACCCTCCTCGTCTGCGCCGCCGCACTCCTGGCGATCGTCGTCGCGGCGATCGCCGGTCTCGCGCTCGGCGACTACCCGCTGACCACCGACGAGGTGATCGGCGTCCTCACCGGACGCGTCGACGGCCTGGCCCGCACGGTCGTCCTGGACTGGCGACTGCCCCGCGTGCTCGCGGCGATCGGTTTCGGCGCAGCGCTCGGTGTCTCGGGAGCGATCTTCCAGACGCTCACCCGGAATCCGCTCGCGAGCCCCGACATCATCGGCCTCGCGAACGGCTCGTTCACCGGGATGCTCGTCGCGCTCCTCCTTCTCGGCGGCAGCTGGCCGGCGTTGATGGCCGGGTCGCTGATCGGCGGTCTGGCGGCCGCGGTCGCGATCTTCCTGCTGGCCCTCCGCCAGGGCTTGTCGGGCTTCCGCTTCATCGTCGTGGGCATCGGCGTCTCGGCCATGCTCGCGGCGTTCAACAGCTGGCTCCTGCTCCGGGCCGACCTCGACGTCGCGCTCTTCGCGGCGGCCTGGGGCGCGGGGACGCTCAACACCGCGACCGCGACCGTCGTCTGGCCGGCACTCGCGTGCCTCGTGGTGCTCTTCGCGGTCCTACCGTTCGCCGCCCGTCCGCTCCGCCAGCTGGAACTCGGTGACGACGTGGCCGCTGCGACCGGGGTGCGCCTCACCCGTGAACGCGCCATCCTCATCGGCCTCGCGGTCGCGCTGGTGAGCGCGGTGACCGCCGTCGCCGGCCCGATCGCGTTCATCGCCCTGGCCGCTCCGCAGATCGCCCGCCGGCTGACCCGCTCGCCGGGCATCCCGCTGGTCGCGACGGGGCTCGTCGGCGGCGTCCTGCTCCTCGCGTCCGACCTCGTGGCCCAGCATCTGATCCCGCTGACGGTGCCGGTCGGCGTCGTCACGGTGGTCGTCGGCGGGCTGTACCTCACGCAGTTGCTGCTCCGGGAACGCCGGCGCTGAGGGTCGGTTCCGAACCACTCAGCGTGCGTCGTCGAGCTCCAGCAGTTCGCCGACGGTGCAGTCGAGCACCCGGCAGATCGCCGTCAGCGTCGAGAACCGGATCGCCTTCGCGCGGTCGTTCTTCAGCACGGACAGGTTCACCACGCTCACGCCGACGAGCTCGCTGAGCCGGGCGAGGGTGAGACCGCGGTCTGCGAGCAACCGGTCGAGGTTGCAGTGCACCCCGGTCGCGACGTCCTCCTCGGGCGTCGGCACCATCAGACGAGTCCCTCGGTGTCGGCGCGCAGGCGCTCGCCCGCGCGGAAGGCGATCGCGAGGCCGCCGACCGCCATGGCGACGAGCACCGGGATCCAGGTGAGCGGATAGGGGGCTCCTTCGACGGCGCCGTCGGTCGCGGCCGCGAGCGCGCCGTTCGACGCCATCGTGCCGAACCAGGTGTCCGCGATCCATCCGCAGAGGATGGCGATGGAGGCGATCGAGAGCAGCCGTGCGTTCCCGGGTGCGAAGGCATCGCCACGCAGCAGGCGGCGGAAGAAGCGGAATGCGCAGACGATGACCACGAGGTTCGCGATCGCCGGCAGGATCGCGGCGAGCAGCACACACACGAAGGTCACCACCGGGAGGTCGGCGACGACGACCGAGCCCTGGTCGATCGTGAAGGCGCCGGCTCTTGCCGCACCCGGCAGGACTGCGTCGACGGCGTCGAAGAACACGGGCACCCGGGTCCCGTCGGTGCCGAAGATATCGAGCAGCCGGAGGACGAGGGTGACGACGACGACCCCCGCCGCGACGACGGCGGCACCGAGCACGGACACGAGGTCGTTGCGGGTGGAGCGCTGGGTCTTCGCGGCCTGCCAGGCCGCGTGGTCGAAGCCGGACGGCGTCGGGCGATCGGTGGACTCGGTCATGATCATCACATCCATATCGATTGTCGTTGGTATCGATAAACGATATGCCGAGACGGATCAGAACGCAAGAGCGGGCGGAGAGCACCTCCACCCGGCCGGATCAGCCTGGTGGTGGATCGTCGAGCGCCTCGAGCTCCCGCAGCGCCGCCTCGGCGCGCTCGAGTCGTTCGTCCTCCGGCTCCTCCCACCACTTCGGGCCGCGTTCACCGAGCCCGTGCTTGGCGAGGCCGACCCGGCGGCGGGCAGCAGCGACCGCGTCGTCGTCACCAGCCCGCTTCGCGACGCCGACGCCGGAGCGCCCGCGGCCGAGGTGCGACTGCAGGGACGCGACGAGTTCCGACGGCAGATTCGGATCCGTCCGGCGCCAGCGTCTACCGTTCACGACGAACCAGTGGTCGTCCTCCTCCGGCCCGTCGTCCGATCGCGGCGTCACGGGTGCCTCCTGGAGACGACGCAGGGCCCGGCCCGCCGCGAATGCGGACGAGACCGGACCCTGGAGGTCATGACGACGCGATCAGCCGTTCTTGACGGCGTCGAGCACGCCCGCCCAGCCGAACGCGGAGATGGCGTCGGCGAAGGTCGAGTCACCGCGCCCCTCGCCGATCTGCTTGCCCGAGGCGTCGCGGACGACGACCGTGTGGTCCTTCTCGGCCTCGGTGCCGTTGCCCTCCTCGATGAAGTCGATGTGGATCTCGCTGTCGCCGAGGGTGCCGGTGACCGTGGTCGTGGCGTCCTTCTCGGTGGTCTTCGTCGTGAGGAACGGACCGCCGCCGAGTGCCGCGAGCGCCTCGTTGATCTGGTTCGTGAGCGATGAGGTGTTCATGTGTCTCTCCCTACGGTGATGAAGAGTCCAGGCTAGTGAGCGGACCCGGGAACGGCGGGAGCATGGCGCTCGCGCACGAGATGTGCGATAGGGCGACCGGAGACGTCGACTGGAGCCGGCGACCGGACACGTCGGCCGGAGTCGCCACAGGAGCAGAAGATCCGCCTCGCGTCAACGGTCGGCACCATCCAGGTGCGGTCGGAGCCGCGAGTCGTAGGCTGCGAGCCACGCAGACCGGCACCCCGACACCGACGGGCCGGTCGACGAGATGAAGGAGACCCCATGGCCGGAGACACCGACCCCTACACGACCCTCAACAAGCTGCTCGCGGACTTCCGCTTCGCGATGCTCACCACGGTGGACCTCGACGGCAAGCTCGTCGCCCACCCGCTCACCGTGCAGGAGCGCGAGTTCGACGGCGACCTGTGGTTCATCGTCGGCAAGGACGCCTCCGCGGTGCAGCAGCTCGACGTCAACCCGAACGCCGGCGTCACGCTGAGCTCGGACAGCTCGTGGGTGTCGCTCGCCGGCACCGCCGGACTCGTCGAGGACCACGCCAAGCTGGAAGAGCTGTGGAACAGCGTCGTCGAGGCGTGGTTCCCGGACGGCCCCTCTGACCCGCGCGTCGGTCTGCTGAAGTTCTCGGCCGACAGCGCCGAGTACTGGGACAGCCCCGGCGGCAAGATCGCGACCGCCGTCGCGTTCGTGAAGTCGAAGGTCACCGGCGAGACCTACGACGGCGGCGACAACGCGAAGCTCGACCTGTAACGAGCGGTCGCCTGGACACCTTCAGGCGCGTTCGCCCGCCAGGACACCGCCGAGGATGCGGGCCGCTTCATCGAAGCGGCCCGCGTCCTCGCCGGAGTAGTTGACTCTCAAGTAGGGCCCTGCGGGTTCCGCCGGGAACCACTCGGTGCCGTTGGAGACGATGAGACCACGGCTCTCGCAGGTGCGGACCACGCGCGGCACATCGGTGCCTTCCGGCAGCCGCAGCCACAGGTTCAGTCCACCGAGCGGCAGCCGCTCGAGGTGCGCCGTTGGGGCGTGCTCGCGCAGACTCGCGACGAGCAGGTCCCGTCGGGCACGGAGGAGTGGTCGCAGACCACGGAGGTGCGACCGCCACCCGGGTTGGGTGACGACGTCGAGGGCTGCGGCCTGCAGGACCCCGCTGATGTACATCGACTCGGCGGCCAGGTCGGCCAGGATCCGGTCGTGGGCGGGCCCCCGCGCGATGACGGCGGCGACCCGGAGCGCCGGCGAGACACTCTTGGTCAGCGACCGCAGGTAGATGACGTGTCCGTCGTCGTCGAGCGCGGCGAGCGGCCGGGCATCGACGTCGATCGCGAGGTCGTGTGCCCAGTCGTCCTCGACGAGGAACGCGCCGTGCCGCCGGACGGTCTCGAGGATCGCGACCCCCGTCTCCGGCGACCAGCGGCCGCCGGTCGGATTCGCGAAGGTCGGCTGTGCGTAGAACGCCCGCGCACCGGTGTCCTGGAACGCACGCTCCACGACGTCCGGGTCCGGTCCGTCCGGGCCGGTCGGCACGGGGACCAGCGTCACGCCCGCCTGCTCGGCGGCGAGGATCGCACCCCAGTAGCTCGGCGACTCGATGAGCATCGGCTGCCCCGGGCCGACGAGCGCACGGAAGATCGAACTGAGTCCGCTCTGACTGCCGGAGATCACGATGACGTCCCGCGCGGTCGGCGGCGTGACCCCGGGCGGTGCGGTTTCCCCGAGGTCGGCCGCGAACCACGCCTGGAGCTCCGGCGACCCGGCCGCCGGTGATCGGGTCATCGCCACGTCGGTGCGGGCGGCACGCGCGAGCGCGGCGCGGACCAGCCGTTCAGGCAACAGTTCTCGGGCGGGGTATCCGGAGTGCATCGCGATCGCAGCGGGTGCGACCGACCGTTGCGCCGAGGACAACGCGCCAGAGCGCCACGGCAGCGCGCCGAGCGCAGCGGTCTGCCAGCCGTAGTCCACCGATCGCGCCGGACGAGCCGCCCGCACGAAGGTGCCGACGCCCGGCCGACTCTCGATGAGCCCTCGCCCGGCGAGCTGGCGCATCGCGTTCTGGACGGTGACGGGGCTCGCTGCGAACTCGGCGGTCAACGCCCGATTGGAGGGCACGCGTGCACCCGGAGGCGCCGCTGCGATCCAAGCGGTCATGGCGGCGACGATCCGCCCGGTGCTATCGTTGTCCATGAGTCCACAGAGTAGCGTTATCGTGACGCCAGCGCGAGTGTTATCCCGCAGCGGGCTCGGCTGGGGCTTCCTCGGCGTCCTGGCGTTCTCCCTCACGGTCCCCGTCACGAAGGTCGCACTCGTCGGACTGTCGCCGCTCTTCATCGGTTCCGGGCGCGCGGTCGTCGCAGCCCTGCTCGCCGCGATCACCCTCGCCACCCTGCGAGCGCGGCGACCGGCCGGCCTGCAGTGGGCTCGCGTCGCGATCGTCGCCGGCGGCGTCGTCGTCGGATTCCCGCTCCTGACCTCCTTCGCGCTGACCACCGCTCCCGCCGGTCACAGCGCCGTGGTGATCGGCCTCCTTCCTGCTGCGACGGCGGTCGCCGCCGTCCTCCGGGGCGGCGAGCGCCCGACGCGTCGCTTCTGGATCTTCGCAGGGTCTGGCGCGGTCGCGGCGATGCTGTTCGCCTCGGTGCAGCACGGCGGCCTCGCGCCGCTGGCCTGGTCGGACCTCCTCCTCCTCGGCGCCGTCGTGGCGGCCGCCGTCGGCTACGCGGAGGGCGGACTGCTCGCCCGGGAGCTGGGCTCCTGGCAGACGATCTCCTGGGCGCTCGTCGTGGCAGCACCGCTCATGGTCGCCCTCACAGCGCTGTCGATCGTCCAGCAGCCGCCGACCGCAGCCATCGGCAGCTGGCTGGCGTTCGGCTACCTCGGCGTCGCGAGCATGTTCCTCGGCTTCTTCGCCTGGTATCGCGGACTCGCGATCGGCCCGATCGCCCGGGTCAGCCAGATCCAACTCGTCCAGCCGGTGCTGAGCATCGTCTGGGCGGCCCTCATCCTCCGCGAGCGACTCGACTGGGCCACCGCGCTCGGCGGGCTCGCGGTCATCCTGTGCGCCGGCCTCGCCGTCCGCACCCGTCTCGACCGGAAGTGACCCCACCATGCGCCACACCCCCACGTACCTGATGACCGACGTCGACGAGGTCAAGCGCCTCATCCGCAACCACCCGTGGGCGACGTTCGTCTCGCCCGCGAGCACCGGTCTCGTCGCCTCCCACTACCCGGCGATCCTCGAGGAGGACCGGGACGAGCTGTCGATCGTCAGCCACTTCGGCCGACCGGACGAGCGCTCGCACGAGCTCGGTGAGCACGAGATCCTCGTCATCATCCAGGGACCGCACGACTACGTCTCGCCGAGCTGGTACCCGGAGGGTCAGGTGATCCCGACCTGGAACCACGTCACCGCGCACCTGTACGGCACGCCGGAGGTCCTCAGCGAGGACGAGAACTACGAGATGCTCTCGCGACTCACCGACCACTTCGAGGACCACCGACCGGACGGCCGCCACCTGTCCCAGGACGAGGCCGGCACCCGGCGGGTCGCGAAGGGGACGGTCGGCCTCCGGATGCGCGTGACCCGCTTCGACGCCCGCGCGAAGCTCAGTCAGAACAAGACGCCCGAGGTGGTCGACGACATCACCGCGCACCTTGCGGAGCGGAATCCGGCACTGGCCGAAGAGATGCGCCGTCAGCAGGACCGGCGGCCGGCGGGGCACTGACCCGACGGGCACCGACGCGACCGCGGGCGTCGCTCACGAGCACGAGGGCGACGCCCGCCGCACTGAGCAGGAACCCGCCGGCCGTCAGGAGCGTGAACGGCTCCCGGAACAGGAGCGCACCCGCGACGGCGGTCGTCGGCGCGACGAGGAACAGGAGCGCGTTGAGGACTGTGACGCCGATGCGACGCAGCAGCCACCAGTAGAGCCCGTAGGCCGACAGCGTCGGGACGAGCGCGAGGAAGAGCGTCGTCAGCCAGAAGGTCGCGTCGCCCGGCGGCACCGCCTCACCGGTCGCGAGGGCGAGCACGGCGAGGAGCACCATGGTCGCCGTCGCGTGGACGGTCAGCGTGAGGAGGACCGGGGATCGGTGCGGCGAGCGCCGCTCCAGGATCGTCGCGGTGATGAGGCTGACCATGGCCAGTGCGGGCAGGGCGTAGGCGATCGGCGGTGCGTCCGAGGCGCCGAACTGGGACTGCACGATGAGGAACACCCCGACCGCGCCGATCCCGAGTCCCAGCCATTGGGCCCCCGGAACCCGCACGTGCAGCAGCGGTCCGGCGAGCGCCGCGATGACGAGCGGCTGGACGGCGTCGATGAGCGCGGTCGTGCCGGTCGAGATGCCCACGGCGACCGAGGCGTAGACGAACACGACGTAGCCGAACTGCGCGAAGAGGCCGATGACGAGCTGCGACCGCACCTGTGCCCGGGTGGCGTTCCGCCACTGCCCGCTCAGCACCAGCACGATCGCGAGCCCCACGGCGAGCGGGACGAACCGCCAGAGGAGCACGGTGAGCACCGGCACGTCCTCGGTTCCGATCTTCGCGACGATGAACCCGGAGCTCCACGCGAGGACGAACCCGATCGCCGCGAGGGGGACGATGGCCGCGCGGATCGCACGAACGACAGGTATACCGATCTGTTTACTCATCCCCGCAGTATACAGACTGGTATAGTTTTCGCATGACGGTCGACACTCCAGAGCTCGCACCCCTCACGCCGGGCGCCCGACGCGTGCTCGACGCCGCCTCCGTGCTCTTCTACGAGAACGGCATCCACGCGGTCGGCGTCGACACCATCGCGGAAGCGGCCGGGGTCACGAAGAAGACGCTCTACGACCGCTTCGGCAGCAAGGAGGCCCTCGTGCTCTCCTACCTGCAGCATCGCGACGCCCGCTGGCGCGTCTGGGTCGACGAGTTCCTCGCCCGGCACCCGGAACCCGGGATCGACCGGGTCCTCGCGATCTTCGACGCGGCGATCGGCTGGTCGGACGACAACAGCCCCAAGGGCTGCAGCGCCGTCAACGCACGCGCGGAGATCCCCGACCACGCGACGAGCGGCCTCGTCCTCCCCGAGGTCACCCGACAGAAGCAGTGGCTGCTCGACCGCTTCGCCGAGCTCATCACCGAGGCAGGCCTGTCCGACCCCGGAGCGCGCGCCCGCGAACTCATGCTGCTGTACGAGGGCGCCATCGTGACGGTCGGGATGCGCACCTTCCGCGAACCGTTCGAGACCGCCCGCGCGATCGCCGGTCGCCTCCTGGCCGTCTGACCGGAACCGGGGCGACCTGTCGGCGACCACCCGACATCGCGTAGGGTCTCGGGATGGACTTCACCGATGACGCCACCGCCGCCGACCGCGAGAACAGCACCGACCGCATCGCCATCGTCACCGGAGTCGGGCGCCGCCGCTCGATCGGCGCGGGACTCGCCACCGGTCTCGCCGCGGACGGCTGGAACCTCGTCCTCAACGCCTGGCGGCCCTACGACGAGCGCCTCGGCTACGAGCGGACCCCCGACGACCCCGAGGCGATCGCGGACGAGTGCCGCGCGCTCGGCGTGACCGTCGAGGTCGCGTTCGGCGACCTCGCCGACCCGGCGTTCCCGGCCGAGCTCGTCGCGCGCGCGGCGCAGCTGGGTCCCGTGTCGGGGCTCGTCATGTCGCACTGCGAGTCGGTCGACAGCTCGATCCTCACGACCGACCTCGACAGCTGGGACCGCCACTTCGCCGTGAACGCGCGGGCGACGTGGCTCCTCATCAAGGCCTTCGCCGAACAGCTCCCCGTGCAGGAGGCACCGCCCCGGGTGGCCGGTCGCATCGTCGCCCTCACGAGCGATCACACTGTGAACAACCTCCCCTACGGGGCGAGCAAGGGTGCGCTCGACCGCATCGTGACCGCTGCGGCGGTGGAGCTGGGCGACCGCGGGGTGCGGGCGAACGTCATCAACCCGGGTCCGATCGACACGGGCTGGATGACCGACGACATCCGCCGCTGGGGCACCGAGGCGACGCCCGCCGGCCGGCTCGGTACGCCGTCCGACACCGCCGACCTCGTCCGCTTCCTGTTCTCAGCCCCGGGCTCCTGGATCAACGGCCAGGTGCTCTCGAGCAACGGCGGCTTCAACGTCGGCTAGGGGCCTCGCTCCCGGCCGACCCGCGCACGGACGTCGGCGATGTCGGCCGGCATGATCCGGCAGCAGCCGCCGACGACCGTCGCCCCGGCCTCCAGCCAGGCCTCCACCTCACCGGCCCCGGCGGCTCCGCGCCAACAGCGGGCGTCGGCGTCCCAGCGCTCGCCCGAGTTCGGGTAGACCACCACCGCCTTGTCCGTCACGGACCGCGCAGCGGCGATGGCCGGGAGGACCTCGTCCGGGTGCGAACAGTTGACACCGACGGCCTGGAACTCGTCGATCCGCTCGACCAGCCGGAAGCCCTCCGCCATCGGCTCGCCCGAACGGAGACGACCGCCCTCCACCGTGAACGACAACCATGCCGGCACGCCCGAACCCCGCACCAGATCGGTGAGCGCCGTCGCCTCGTCGAGCGTCGGGATGGTCTCCAGGGCGAGGAGGTCGGGGGCCGCGTCGACCAGCACCGCCAGACGCCGCTCGTGCCACTGCCGCAGCTCGGTCCGACTGAGACCGGAGGCACCCTCGTACTCCGAGCCGTCGCCGAGCGTCGCACCGTACGGACCGACCGACGCGGCGACGAGGAGCGGGCCGTCGGGGTCCGATTCCGACCGCGTGTCGCGCGCCGCACGCGCCAGTTCGACGCTCGATCGCAGGAGCCGTTCGGTCTCTTGAACCGAGATGCCGATCCGCTCGAACGCCTCGAAGCCGACCTGGTACGACGCCGTGATCGCGATCTGCGCACCGGCGGCGAAGAACTCCCGATGAGCGGCCAGAATCGCCTGTGGCTCCTCAAGCAGCAGACGAGCGCTCCACAGCGCGTCGGAGAGGTCGTGCCCTCGTGCCTCGAGCAGCGTTCCGAGACCGCCGTCGAGGGTCCAGACACCGCGCCGAACATCCATGCCGTCCATTGTGCCCGCACCACCGCGGGGAGGGGCCCCACTGGACACCTGGTATTGTCTATACCCGTCCAGAGCCGAGAGGACGCGTTCTCCCCGAGAACGACCCGCCACCCGACGTGCAGCTCCCCCGAGCTCCGTGCCAGTGCAGCATGGCGATCCTCCGGCATTTCTCGGGCACTGAGCGATTACGCGAGTGCCGAATGATTCAACACGACTGTCAGGAAACGAGTACTGCTTGTGAACTCCAGCGACAACGCGGCATCATCGTCCCCCGCATCCCCCTCCCCCAAAACCGGCCGGAAGCCGGCCCGCAAGACCAGGCGCCTCCGCGTCGACGACGTCCTCGTCGTGAAGCGGTCGCGCATCCGCACCGCCATCTCGGGCACCGTCGTCGGCAACTTCATGGAGTGGTTCGACTTCGGCATCTACGGCTACCTCGCGGTCACGATGACCGTCGTCTTCACCGAGGGACTCCCTCCTGAGGCCGGCATCCTCGTCACCCTGTTCGGTTTCGCCGTGTCGTTCCTCGTGCGTCCGCTCGGCGGGCTCGTGCTCGGACCGCTCGGCGACAAGATCGGCCGGAAGAAGATCCTCTTCCTCACGATGTCGATGATGGCCGCGGCGACCGCCCTCATCGGCGTGCTGCCGACCGCCGCCCAGATCGGGCTGTGGGCCATCGCCCCGCTGTACCTCCTCAAGATGATCCAGGGATTCTCGACCGGTGGTGAGTACGCCGGCGCGTCCACCTACGTCGCCGAGTTCTCACCCGACCGTCGCCGCGGGTTCTGGGCCTCCTGGCTCGACGTCGGGTCCTACGTCGGCTTCGCGGCCGGTGCCGGGACCGTCGCCCTCACCACGCTGATCGCGGAGGGCCTCGCCGGCCCCGACGCGATGACCGAGTTCGGTTGGCGCATCCCGTTCCTCATCGCCCTGCCGCTCGGTGCGGTGGCGGTGTGGTTCCGCCTCAAGATCCCGGAGACCCCGGCCTACGAGGTCGCCGAGACCGCCGGCGGGATCGAGTCCGAGCACGAAGACCCCATGGCCCGCCAGGGTGTCTTCGGGATCTTCCGTCACTTCTGGCGCCAGATCCTCATCGCGATGGCGATCGTCGCCGCGACGAACACGGCCGGCTACGCGCTCACGAGCTACATGCCGACCTACCTCGAGAAGGACGTCGGCGTCTCCAACCTGACGGCCGCGGTCGCGACCATCCCGGTCCTGCTGATCATGTCCGCCTGCCTGCCGCTCGTCGGCCGGATGTCCGACAAGCTCGGCCGCAAGCCCGTCTACCTCATGGCCGTCGGCGCGACCCTCGCCCTCATGGTGCCGGCGTTCGCGGTCATGCAGATCGGTGAGATCTGGGCGATCTTCATCGCCCTCTTCATGGTGGCCGCCCCGGTCGCGCTCTGGGCGGGACCGTCCGCGGCCTCGCTGCCGGCGTTCTTCCCGACGGCGTCCCGCTTCGGCGCGATGGCGATCGCCTACAACCTGTCGGTCTCGCTCTTCGGCGGCACGACGCCGCTGTTCAGCGAGTTCCTCATCCAGCTCACCGGCAACACCTTCATGCCCGCGTTCTACATCATGTTCTTCGCGGCGGTGGCGGGCGTCGGCGTGCTCACGATGCGGGAGACGGCTCGTCGCCCGCTCATCGGCTCGGTGCCGACGGTCGAGACGAAGGCCGAGGCGGTGGAACTCGTCAAGGGGCAGGACGACAACCCGCTCATCGACACCCACACGATGCCGCTCGACATCCTGCCGCCCGCGTCGACCACCGGTGCCGCGGCGGACGGCCAGGACGGACGCGTCACGACGCCCGCCGGCTAGCGGGTTCGTCGACGCGTCCGTCGAGGACGACGCGTTCGGTGATCACGATCGGGGCGGGTGCGCGGTGCGCATCCGCCCCGTCGCGTCCGACCCGTTCGAGGAGCGCGGCCTGCCAGCCGCCGCTCGCGACCGGCTTCGCCGAGGCAGACGGCACGGACGGCTCCACCTGCACCTCCGACGTCATCGACGGCTCGAGCTGCGCGACCGACCCACGATCCTCGACGAGCGCCTCCTGGATGATCCGTCGGGGATCGAACTGTCGAGGGTCGAGGCGTTTCCACTCGGTCGGGTCGAACTCGGGGCCCAGTTCCTCGGCGGCTCGCGCCTTGGTCGTCGCGACGAGGTCGCGGACCGTGCGGACGAGCACCCCGAGTCGCTCGGCGTACACCGGCAACTGTTTCGGGCCGATGAGCACGGCCGCGAGGATGCCGATGACGATCAGCTTGTCCATGGTGAGTCCGAACACGATGCGCTCCGATGATCAGGCGGCAGGGGTGTCGGCGCGAGTGTCGGTGTCGGCCGACACCTCGTCCTTCAGGATGCGCGCCGACTGCCCGACGCTGCGGGCGAGGCTGGGGAGTTTTGCCGCGCCGAAGAACAGCAGGATGACGGCGAGGACGATGAGGGCGTGCCAGCCGGTGAGGTTCTGCAGGAATCCCATGACGGGTCCTTTCGGGTCGATACGGGTCGGGACAGGAGTGCGTGGAGGTGCCGCGGTCAGCGTCCGCTCGGCGGCGTTCCACCGCCGCCAGCCCCGCCACCACCGGACGGAGCGGCACCGGCGGTCGGCGTCGTCGTGGTGTCCACCCGGACGGTGAGCGCCACCTGGTACCCCGAGGTCGCGTCGCCCGTCACCGTCGCGAGCTGCAGGGCACCGCCGTCGTCACCGAAGACGTTGTCGTCGTCGAGACTCACCTGGGCGAGGTTCCCGCTCGAACCGTCGTAGCCGGACAGCGCGTAGACGGTGTCGCACGCCGCCTGCGGCAGGGCGACCTGCGAGGTCGCGATGGCGTTCGCGGAGTCGGAGATGTCCGCGACCGTGGGGTACACCTCGAAGTGGATGTGCGGCCACCGGCCCGAGTAGCAGGCCGGGAAGATCGAGGTGTACGAGACGGTCCCCGAGCTGTCGGCGACCTGGACGCCGCGGAGGTAGGTCTCGTCCTCGATCCCGTCGGAGTACATCGAGTAGCCGCCCGACGCGTCGCAGTGCCAGACGTACACGGCGACATCGGTGAACGGGGCGTCTCCGTTCGCCATGTCGAGGATGGTCAGCGAGAGGGCCATGGGGACCCCGCTCGCGGTGGTCCCGGACCCGATGCTCGACCGGATGTCGCTGCGGACGATGCCGGACTCCTCGAGCACGTCGGCTCCGTTCGAGCCGTCGCCCGGGTAGGGGCCAGCGGTCTCGTCGGGGATCTCGCCCGATGGGAGGTCGCCGGTCGCCGTCGCGGTGCTCGTGCCGGAACTCGCGGCACCCGTGCTCGTGCTGCTGCTGCCGGACGCCCCGGTGGAGCAGGCGGCGAGCGCGACGGCCCCGACCCCGGCGCCCACGAGGCTCAGCACCGTGCGTCGGCTGACGAGGGTCCCGAGGTCGAACGCGACGCCCTGGTCGACGACCTCCTCGTCTGCCCGGTCGAGCAGGCGACCCTCGTAGGCCGGGCCGTCCGGGGTGGTCTCGGGTGTCGGGATCCTGCTCATGGTGCGCCTCGCCTTCGTCTGCGATCGGTGGTCTCGATCGGTCGTGAGACGAGCATCGGCGTGCCGGCTATGGGCTTCCTCTGAGCCGTCCATACGTCGTCGATGGGTCTGCTGGGCGGTTGCCGAGCGCGCGTCGTCCCACCAGGCGAGGACCCGGGAACCGATGAGCGTGAGCCACTTCGACGGTTCACCCTCCGGCACGTCGGTGTCGAACCAGACGCGTCCGGGCAGGGGCCGCCCCTGGAGCCAGGTCCCGTCCGGCCGGCGAGCCGCACGGACGAGCTCGACGGCGTCGGCGAGGCGCGGATCCGGGGGCGTGCCGTTGGCGAGCGAGGCGTCCCGGAAGTGGTCGAGGGCGGCGAGGGCACTGTAGCGGTAGCGGTTCGGGAAGACCAGGTGGTCGACGAACGGGCCGACCCGCTCCCCGGTCGTCGCCCGGTTGAGGAGTCGTCGCGTCAGGAGGTACTCCTCGCCACCCTGCCGGGCCTCACGGACGCTCGAGTCACCCGTGTACGCCTCGTACGCCAGGAGACCGCGCACCGCGTTGAGGGTCGAGTGGAAGGAGGACCGCACCGAGTCGCCCTCCTCCGCCTCGCAGTTCCAGCCGCCGTCGGCGAGGCGATGCGTGGTGAACCAGGCGGCGAGCGGGGTGACGTCGACGCCGAGCCAGGCGCCGGTGGCGAGCGTGAACGAGTTGATGCAGACGTCGACCTCACCGCCCCAGTACGGCAGATCGTCGTACTCCCACCGACTGTTGACCGCCAGGCGCTCGGCCGTGTCGGTCAGGGCGGCGGCATCGACGCCCCACTCGCGGAGGTCCTTGAGGGCCCAGGTGGTCCCGACCCAGGGCTGCCCGGGCTCCTCCTGCTCGGCACTGCCGAAGAAACCGGCCGGGAAGTACGCGCCGCCCGCCCACTGTCCGTCAGGGTCCTGATGCGCGAGCAGCTCGGCACCGAACCCGGTCGCCGCGACGGTGCTCCGCGTCGCCTCCCAGACCTCGGGTGGCGCACCCGCCAGGTCTCGTTCGACCTGCCACCGGAGAGCCGGATCGGCGTCGAGCAACCAGTCGAGCAGCTTCGGATCGATCGCCATGCGGGAACGCTACTCCCCGACGGCGCGCTCCGACAGAGCGGATCAGCGCGGGGTGGCTTTGAGCCCGTTGGGCGGTCCGTCGCGGTCGGAGGTGGTGCGCGGCACGTCGTACCGCACGAGCGCGTCGGCGCGTTCCAGGCTCGGTTGCACACTCATCAACACCCGCTTGAGCGGATCGATGTCCCATGCGATGACGAAGTACGCGTCGGCACCGCCCCGATCCCGGCGCCGTTCGATGACCGCCTTCGGGATCACCGGGTCGTTCCGCATCACGAGCCACGTGTCGTGGTCGAGGCGGATCGGACGCGGGCGGGTCATGTGTCGAACATACGTTCGAATGTCGCGTGAGGCAAGTCGACAATCGGGCTGCTTAACTTTGCTTAACCGCTTGACCAACTTCTCGGCGTCCCGCTACGGTAACTGCGTAACCGATTAACCACTCACTGCAGAGGACGTCATGAACCAACGAGGGTTCCACCAGCCGAACGGCGCATGGGTCGGAGATGTCATCCCCTGGCAGGAGGACGGTGTCTTCCACCTCCTCTACCTGCACGAGTCGCGTCGCGTGCCCAAGATCGGCATGCCGTGGCATCGCGTGACCACCCGGAACCTCGTCGACTTCGACGAGCTCGGCGAGGCACTGGCGTCGGGCGGACCGTCCGCGCCGGACTTCAACGTCTACACGGGGAGCCTCGTCCTGGGCCCCGACGGGGTCCACCACGTCTTCTACACGGGACAGCACCCAGAGCGCCGCGGAGCCGACGGTCTGGCGCTGCAACTCGTCATGCACGCCGTCAGCACCGACGGCATGCGCACCTGGGAGCGCCGGGAGGCCGACACCTTCGGCGCCACCGCAGGATATGAGACCGCCGACTGGCGGGATCCCTTCGTCTTCTGGGACGAGGACGCGGCCGTCTGGCGGATGCTCATCACCGCCCGACACGCACACGGCCCGGAACGGCGTCGCGGCGTCATCGCCCAGTGCACCTCCACGGACCTCTCGACCTGGGAACCCGTCGAGCCGTTCTGGGACCCGCGCCGCTACATCGCCCACGAGTGCCCCGAGGTCTTTCAGTGGGGCGACTGGTGGTACCTCGTGTACTCCGAGTTCAGCGAGTCGTTCACGACGCGCTACCGGATGTCGCGCACCCTGCACGGCCCCTGGCTCGTCCCCGAGCACGACACGCTCGACGGACGCGCCTACTATGCGGCGAAGTCCGCCGCCCGCGACGGACGCCGGTTCTTCTTCGGCTGGATCGCCTCGCGTGAGGGAGCCCACGACGCGGGCGCCTGGCAGTGGGCCGGCACCATGTCGGTCCTCGAAGCGGAGCAGCGCGCCGACGGCACCCTCGCTTTCCATCCAGCGGCCGAACTCCGCGACACGTTCGGACCCGCCGAGGAGCCGGCGGACACCGTCGTCACCTCGGGCACGGCCCTGAGCGCTCCGGACGGGTACGCCGACGCGCTGAGCCGCACCGACGCACCGAGTTCCTTCCGGCTGGTCGCCCGGTTCGACATCGCCCCCGGCACGACCGAGTGCGGTGTCCTCCTCCGGGCGAGCGACGACGGCGACGAGGGCTACGTCCTGCGCCTGGAGCCGAAGCGCGACCGCCTCGTGTTCGACCGCTGGCCCCGCTCCAGCACCGGCACGGAGCAGTGGCAGATCTCGGGCGACGTCCCGTTCGTCGTCGAACTCGAACGCCCCTGCCACCTCACCCCCGGCTTGCACGAGCTCGAAGTGATCGTCGACGGTGACCTCTGCGTCGCGACCGTCGACGATGCGGTCGTCCTCAGCACCCGCCTCTACGACCGACCGACCGGTCGCGTCGGCGTCTTCGTCGGTGAAGGGACCGTCACCGTCGAGGCGTGCACGCTCCTGGAACGCGACGGCGGCGACTCCGACGACGACTCCCCGTCACACCGACTCCTCACCAGCACCACGTCCTGATCCCGGCACCACGCTCCGCCCTGCTGCACCACCACCCGCACACCCGCACCCACCTGTGATCGATCAACGGAGATTCCGACCATGCCAACCACCGCACGCCCCCGCA
Source organism: Plantibacter sp. CFBP 8804 (assembly GCF_014841225.1). NCBI lineage: Bacteria > Bacillati > Actinomycetota > Actinomycetes > Micrococcales > Microbacteriaceae > Plantibacter > Plantibacter sp. CFBP 8804. The sequence continues at coordinate 78,705 of NZ_JACYTU010000002.1, read as the reverse complement.
CCATGCGCCCCACCCGTGGCACCGCCTTCGTGGCGCTCGTCGCCGCTGCAGCACTCGCCCTCTCCGGCTGCGCCGGCGGATCGAGCGCCACGGACCCGACCGACGTCGACCCGAAGGGCGACATCGTCCCCCGCGAGATCTCGTGGCTGCTCTCCCGCCCGGCCGACGGCGGGGTGATCACCGCGATGGAGCAGATCGCCGACGAGTACGCGAAGGACCACCCCGGCTTCTCGCTGAACCTCATCACGACGCCCGACCGCCCGTCCTACATCCAGAAGTACGAGACCCTCGCGGCCGCGAACAAGCTCCCCGAGCTCTTCGACACCGACGCGACCCCGTTCGCGCAGAAGCTCGCGAAGCAGGGCCGGATGGTCGACGTCGACCTGCTCCTCGAGGACCTCGGTCTCGCCGACTCCTACCGCGAGGCGGCGCTCAACTACCAGCGGTTCGACGACGGCTCGCTGTACATGGTGCCGTTCGAGTTCCAGCTGGAGTTCTTCTGGTACAACCGCTCCCTGCTCGAGGACGCCGGTGTCACCGTCCCGGCCACGCTCGACGACTTCCCCGCCATGTGCAAGGCGCTCCGCGCCAAGGGCGTCACCCCGATCGCGCTCGACGGCCAGGACCAGTGGCCGCTCGAGCGCTACATGGCCTACTACCCGTTCCGGATGGCGGGTCCCGAGTACGTCCAGGACCTGAAGGCCGGGAAGGCCTCCTTCTCCGACCCGGCCGGGAAGGCCGCGGCCGAGTGGCTGTACGAGCTCGGGCAGGCCGGCTGCTTCCAGGAGGGCTTCTCCTCGACCGGCTACGCGGACGCGCAGGCGCTCTTCACCTCGGGGAAGGCGGCGGTCTACAACATCGGCACGTGGGAGCTCTCGAACCTCGCGACGGATGCGCTCGACCCCGGCGTCCGTGACGCGGTCGGCACCTTCACGCTGCCGACCATCGACGGCGCCGTCACCGCCGACAACGAGTACGTCACCCCATCCGGCATCGGCATGGCGGTGAACGCGAAGACGTACGACCCGCTCGTGCGCGACTTCCTCGCGTTCGCCCTCGAGCGCTACCCGGAGCTCTACGCGGCGACTGGCGCGCTGTCGCCGACGACCTCCGCGCAGACCACCATCCCCGCGAACGCGACCGAGCTGTACGCGAGCTCCGTGGCGCAGGCGGACGGCGTCGGACCGGCGATCGCGATGCCCTGGGACACCCAGCTCGACCCGGCCACGAACACCCGACTCCAGCAGGAGCTGACCCTGCTCGTGCAGGGCGACATCACGCCGGACGAGTTCATCACGACGATGGATGCGGCCCTCACGGAGAACGTCGATGACTGAGCTCACCCAGACCGCGGTGGGCGCGGCACCGGCCCGCCCACCGCGGCGGCGGAAGCCGATGTCCACGTCGATGCTGCCCCGCCGGTCGACCCTGTCGGTGCTCGTGTTCCTCGTGCCGCCGCTCGTCCTCTACGGTGTCGCCGTCCTCCTGCCGATCGTGCAGTCGCTGTTCCTCAGCCTCTTCTCGTGGGACGGCATCACGGACATGGCGTTCGTCGGACTCGACAACTACGTCAAGATGCTCACCCGCGACGACGTCTTCTGGACCTCCTTCGGCAACGCCCTCGGCTACCTCGCGATCTGCCTGGTGCTCCAGCTCGGCGGCGCGCTCCTCGTCGCCGGACTGCTCACGGCCCTCCCCCGGGCCCGCGAGCTCGTCAAGACGCTCTACCTCCTGCCGGCCGTCATCTCCACGGTCGCGATCGCCATCCTGTTCCAGCGGCTGTACGCGCTCGAACCGGTCGGGCTGATCAACCAGCTGCTCGCGTGGGTCGGACTCGGCGACCTCCAGACGGCCTGGCTGTCGAACGTGCAGACCGTCCTCGCGGCCGTGTCGATCCCGGAGGGCTGGCGGTTCACCGGCCTGTACATGCTCATCATCTACGCCGCCCTCATGGCCGTGCCCCGCGACCTCGAGGAGGCCGCCCGGCTGGACGGCGCCTCCTGGTGGCAGATCTTCTGGCGGATCCGCTTCCCGTACATCCGGCCGGTGTGGATCACGACGACGGTCATGGCGACGACCTTCGCCCTCCGCGGCTTCGACATCCCGTACCTGCTGACGAACGGCGGGCCCGGGCAGTCGTCCGAGCTGCTGACCACGTACATGTACAAGACGGCGTTCGTCCACACGGACTACGGCTACGCCAGCGCGATCTCCATGTTCATCGTCGTCGAGTGTCTCGTCGCCGTCGGCCTCATCTTCCTGCTCCTCCGACGGAAGGACAAGTCATGACCGCCACCCTCCCAGCCCGGCCGACCGAAGACGTCGCGCCCCCGGCGGCGCCGGCACCGAAGCGGAAGCCCCGGCACACGCCACGCGTGCGGGTGCAGCGGACGATCCTCACCGTGACCGTCGTCGCGATCGTGGTCGTCCAGGTCTACCCACTCGTGTGGTTGCTGCTCACGAGCTTCCGGACGGCGGCGGACTTCGCGGGCGGCAACCCCTTCGCGCTGCCGTCCGAGTGGACGCTCGACAACTACGCGCGGGCGTTCTCGACCGGCAACCTCGGGCTGAACATCGTCAACAGCCTGATCGTCACCCTCGGGTCGAGTGTCCTGATCGTCATCGCCGGCATGATGGCGGCGTACGCGCTCCAGGTCCTCGGGTTCCGGTTCAGCGGGCTCGTCCGCGGCCTGTTCCTCCTCGGCATCATCGTGCCCGTGCAGATCGCGCTCGTCCCGCTGTTCATCGACTACTCGCAGGTCGGCCTGCTCGACACCCACCTGTCGATGATCATCCCGCTGGCGGCGTTCGCCCTGCCGATGGCGGTGTACCTGTTCTCCTCGTTCTACGAGTACATCCCGCGGGAGATGTACGAGGCCGCGTCGCTCGACGGGGCGGGCCCGTACCGGATCTTCGGCCAGATCACGTTCCCGCTCTCGGTCAACACGATCATCACGGTCGTGCTCGTCAACAGCATCTTCATCTGGAACGACTTCATCTTCGCGAACACCTTCGTGCTCTCGGACGGATTGAAGACCATCCCGCTCGGCCTGCAGAACTACATCGGGGCGATGGGGAACACTGATTGGACGGCGACGTTCGCCGCCGTCTGCGTCACGGTCACACCGCTGCTGCTGGTGTTCCTCGTGTTGAACAAAGCGATGATCAGCGGCCTCGAGAGCGGAGCGACCAAGGGATGAGCAGCACCGACCAGCCGAAGCCCGGCGCGGACCACCCGAAGAACACCTCGGGCATCACGATGCGCGACGTCGCGAAGGCCGCCGGCGTCTCCGTGGCGACCGTCTCGCACGTCGTCAACGACAAGCCGGGGTCGCGGATCGGCGAGGACGCGAAACGTCGGGTGCACGAGGCGGTGGCGGAGCTCGGCTACCGGCCGAACGCCCTCGCGAAGACGCTGTCCCAGGGGCACTCCCGGTTCATCGGCCTCGTCGCCGACGCGATCGCGACGACCCCGTTCGCCGGCCAGATCATCCACGGAGCCCAGGACGAGGCGTGGCGCCACGGCTACGTCCTGCTCGTCGCCAACACCGACGGGAACACGGCCGCCGAGGAGGAGGCGATCGCGATGATGCTCGAGCACCAGGTCCGCGGGATCCTCTACTCGACCTGGTTCCACCACGAGATCACCGTGCCGGAGGCGCTCCTCCAGACCGACACCGTGCTCGTCGACTGCTACGCCGCCGGCAGCGGGCTCCCGGCCGTCGTCCCCGACGAGGAGCAGGGCGGGCGGACCGCGACCGAGGCGCTGCTCGCGGCCGGTCACCGACGGATCGCGTTCGTCAACACGACGACCCCCTCACCGGCACAGACCGGCCGGCTCGCCGGGTACCGATCGGCGTTGCAGGCGGCGGGGGTGGCGTTCGACGACACCCTCGTGTTCCCGGCCTCACCAGAGCAGGAGGGCGGGTACGCGGCGACCGCCGAGGTCGTCGACTCGGGCGCCACCGCGGTGTTCTGCCACAACGACCGTGTCGCGATGGGACTCTACGACGGACTGCGGGAGCACGGACTGCGGATCCCCGACGACATGGCCGTCATGGGGTTCGACAACCAGGACGTCATCGCCGCCCACCTCCGGCCACCGCTGTCGACGGTCGCCCTCCCCCACTACGAGCTCGGGGCGGCCGGTGTCCGTCGGCTGCTCGGTCTCGACGCCGCGCTGCCCGCCGGGCCGCAGCTCATCGCCTGCCCGGCCGTCCCGCGGCACTCCGTCTGAGGGCGCGACCGTGCACGACGAACAGCACGCCCTTCCACGGCCCCGCTTCCACCTGACGCCCGAGCGGAACTGGATGAACGACCCGAACGGCTTGGTCTTCCACCGCGGGCGGTGGCACGCGTTCTTCCAGTACAACCCGGAGGGTGGCGACTGGGGCAACATGAGCTGGGGTCACGCCTCGAGCGTCGACCTGCAGCACTGGGAGGAGCATCCGGTCGCCCTGCGGTACACCGCCGAGGAGCAGGTGTACTCGGGATCGGTGGTCGCCGCGGGTCCCGGCGGACGCCTCACGGCGTACTACACGAGCGTGTCCACCGACGGTCGGCAGGCGCAGTCCCGGGCGACCAGTGATGACGACGGGCTCACCTGGCAGCGCGACCCGGAGAACCCGATCCTCGACCGCGGCTCGCACGCGTTCCGCGACCCGAAGATCATCCGGTATGAGGACGCCGCGGGCTTCCGTTGGATCATGCTGACGGTGGAAGCCGTGGAGCGTCAGGTCCTCGTGTACTCCTCCACCGACCTCCGAACCTGGGAGCACGTCAGCACCGTCGGTCCGTTCGGTCCCACCGGCGTCGTGTGGGAGTGCCCCGACCTCATCCCGCTCGCGGTCGACGGCCGCCCGGACGAGCTCCGGTGGGTCCTGCTCCTCAGCACCAACCCGATCGGCGACGCGCAGGACCCGGACGGATCGTCGATGAGCTATCTCGTCGGCGACTTCGACGGCACGGCGTTCACGCCTGAGCGGGCCGAGCTGCAGCGGCTCGACCACGGTCGGGACTTCTACGCGGCGGTCGGGTTCGACGGCGCTCCGGACGGCGAAGCGGTGATCCTCGGCTGGATGAGCAATTGGCGCTACGCGGCCGACCTCCCCGCCTCGCCGTGGCGGGGCGCGATGTCGCTCCCCAGACGCCTGTCCTTGACCACGGTCGACGGCCGGCCGCGACTCGTGCAGGAGCCGCCGGCCTTCGTCCGGGAACGACTGGCCGCGATCGAACCGACGACCGTCGCCCTGTCCTCGGACGCCGTCGACCTGGCGCTCGATGGCGACGGCGTGGTCGAGTTGCGCTGGGATCCGTCGATCACGGGTGAGCTGCGGCTCCGACTGACGGCCGACACCGGCGGAGCGGTCCTCATCGTCCACGACCCGGCGGCGGCGTCACTCTCCGTCGCCCGGTCGGGCGGTGCCATGGACACGGTGCACCCCGACTTCGCCTCGACGAGCATCGTCCCGCTCGCCGGTGACCGTCCGGCGCGGCTCCTTCTCAGCCTCGACGGCCCGCTGCTCGAGCTGTTCGTCGACGGCGGTCTCGCCACCGTCTCCGACCTCGTCCTCCTGGGGAGCGGACGACCGACGCTGACCGTCGCGAGCGAACGCGCCAGTCCCGTCTCGGTGGCCGTCGCCGTCCTCGACCGGGTGCCAGCCACCGACCAGGCGCACGCGCCCGCCTGAGCAGTCCTCCACCGCACGATCCAGCACCATCCCCGCCACGGGTGCCTTCGGCGCGCCCGTGGCACCGACGAAAGGAACCGCAATGACGCACGACCTCTCCCGCCGGACCGTCCTCCAGGGCGCCGGCCTCGGGGCGCTCGCCCTGTTCGCGAGTGCCGGCACACCCCTCGCCGCACAGGCGCAGACCACCGCACAGGCGCAGGCCTCCCTCAGATCGGTGTTCCACATGACGCCGCCGTCGGGGTGGCTCTGCGACCCGCAACGACCGGTGTTCACGAACGGCGCGTACCAGCTGTACTACCTGCACTCCGGCCAGAACAACGGCCCGGGCGGTTGGGATCACGCGACGACGACCGACGGCGTCGCCTTCACCCACCACGGGACCGTCATGCCGCTGCAGCCGGACTTCCCGGTGTGGTCGGGATCCGCCGTCGTCGACACCGCGAACACCGCCGGTTTCGGGGCGGGTGCGGTCATCGCCCTCGCGACGCAGCCCACGGACGGCGTCCGGAAGTACCAGGGGCAGTACCTCTACTGGTCGACGGACGGCGGCTTCACGTTCACGATGCTCCCCGACCCGGTGATCGTGAACACCGACGGACGTGCGGCCCAGACCACGGCGGAGATCGAGAACGCCGAGTGGTTCCGGGACCCGAAGGTCCACTGGGACGCGGCCAGGAACGAATGGGTGTGCGTCATCGGCCGAGCGCGCTACGCGGCCTTCTACACCTCGCCCGACCTCACGACGTGGCAGTTGCAGCACAACTTCGACTTCCCGAACCACGACCTCGGCGGCATCGAATGCCCGGACCTGTTCCAGATGCGAGCGGGTGACGGCAGCTGGCACTGGGTGCTGGGCGCCAGCATGGACGCCTACTCGATCGGCCTGCCGATGACCTACGCCTACTGGACGGGCACCTGGGACGGGACGCGGTTCACGGCCGACGACCTCACCCCGCAGTGGTTGGACTGGGGCTGGGACTGGTACGCCGCCGTCACCTGGCCGAAGGCGGAGTCGCCCGACGACCGCCGGCTCGCGATCGCCTGGATGAACAACTGGAAGTACGCGGCCCGCGACGTCCCCACCGACGCCTCGGACGGCTACAACGGCCAGAACTCCGTCGTCCGGGAGCTGCGACTCGAGGCCCAGTCCGGTGGTCGGTACAGCCTGCTCAGCTCGCCCGTGGACGCCCTGGCCGGGTATGCGACCTCGACTGTCTCCCTCCCGGACCAGACGGTCACCGGGAGCGCCGTCCTGCCTTGGAGCGGCCGGGCGTACGAGATCGAGCTCGACCTCACCTGGGACACCGCGACCAACGTCGGTCTCTCCGTCGGGCGCTCGGCGGACGGCTCCCGACACACCAACATCGGGAAGGCCGGGGCCGAGCTCTACGTCGACCGCGCACCGTCCGACCTGGCCGGCTTCTCGCTGCTGCCGTACACGCGTGCCGCAGCACCGATCGACGCGGCTGCACGCTCGGTCCACCTGCGGGTCTTCGTCGACACCCAGAGCGTCGAGGTCTTCGTCAACGCCGGTCACACCGTCGTCTCGCAGCAGGTGCACTTCGCCGAGGGCGACACGGGGATCTCCCTCTACACCGATGGCGGGCCGCTGACCGCCTCGGGGATCACGATCCGCGAGTTCGGCACGGCGATCTGAGGCGAGCGCACGCATCCATACGTCAGGATGGACGGATGGATCTCCAGAGCCTTGTCGAACACGGACGTTGGACGACGGCCCCTGCGGCGGTGACGACGGAGCCGGACGGTTCCCTGCTCATCACCGCCGTCGAGGGAAGTGACGCTTGGCGGCACACCTCCTACGGTTTCGTCCACGACACGGAGCACGCGCTGATCGCGCCGATGCCGCGACGGGCGGCGATCGAGGTGTCGTTCGTCCTCGACGGCTCCGAGCAGTTCGATCAGGCCGGCGTGTTCCTCCGCGCCTCCGAGTCGACGTGGATCAAGGCCGGGGTCGAGGTGTCCGACGGGGTCGCCCAGCTCGGTGCGGTCGTCACGCACGGGACCTCCGACTGGTCGGTGGCGCCGGTCCCCGACTGGCTTGGACGAACGGTGACCGTGCGCGCGAGCCGCGACGGCGACGCCGTGACCGTGCGCGCCCGGGTGGACGACGAGGACTGGCGACTGGTCCGCGTCGCCCACCTCGACCCGGAGGCCGACGTCGAGGCGGGACTCTTCTGCGCGGCCCCGACGCGGGCCGGCCTCACCGTGCGGTTCACCGCCGTCCAGCTCGGTCCGCCGGACGACGCGCTCCACGGCTGACGGTCCGCGCGGTCGCGGCATTGCGTTCCGCGAGCTGCGCGAACGCGGTGACGAGCTCGGGCGGCTCGAGGACGTCGATGTCGGAGTCGAAGCGGTTCAGGGAGGCGGCGAGCGCCACCCACGACCACGCGCCGGCGGTGTAGCGCGTGCGGTCCGGGCCGAGGGGCTCGGCGGTGCCGTCGCCCACGAACGGTCGGACCGCCTCGAACGGCAGGTGGAGCACGACGGTGCCGACACAGGGCCAGGCGTCGGTCTGCTCGGATCCCTTGAACCTCGCCGCCACGAAGGTCTGCACATCTCCACCTGGCAACTCACGCGGACGGAATCGCGGCCCGGTCGGCGTCCTCGGCGCGATGCGGTCGGCGCGGAAGATCCGCCAGTCGTCGCGGTCGAGGTCCCAGGCCACGAGGTACCAGCGCCCCTGGGAGGTGACCAGGTGGTGTGGCTCGACGCGCCGGGGAGGTACCGGATCGTCGTCGGATCGCCCGAACCGGAGCACCTCCCGCGCGCTGATGGCGGCGGACAGCGCGAGGAGGACCGGCACGGCCACCTGCGGGGTCGGTCCGTCGCCTGAGCGAGGCACCGAGGTGACGTCGAGGGCGTCGAGTCGATGGCGCAGCCGCGACGGCAGGACCTGTCTCACGGTCGTCAGTGCTCGGAGCGCGGGTTCCTCGAACCCGGATCCCGCGACGGCCGCGGTCTGGAGGGCCATGGTGAGCGCGACGATCTGCTCGTCATCGAAGAGCAGCGGCGGGAGCTCGCTCCCGGCGTCGAGGTGGTACCCGCCGTCCGGCCCCATCGTGGCCTCGATGCGATACCCCATCTCGCGGAGCCGGTCGACGTCGCGTCGGATCGTGCGGTGACTGACGTCCAGCCGGTCGGCGAGCAGGGCACCCGGCCAGTCGCGCCGCGCCTGCAGGAGCGAGAGCAACTGCAGGAGTCGGGAGGTCTGTGAGGCCATGGTGCGAGCGTAGTCCGAGTGCAGGACACCAGCTGTCCTAGATGCTTGGGACAGTGGTGCTCGACCGGGAGGAGCCCGGCACGACTCGAGGAGCACGCATGAGCATCACGACCACGACCCACCTCAACTTCCAGGGCGACGCCCGCGCTGCGCTGGAGTTCTACCAGTCCGTCTTCGGCGGGCGGACGACGATCGCGAGCGACAGCGACTTCGGGATGCCGAAGGACGCCCCGGGTGCCGACCTGGTCGTCTTCGGTCAGGTCGAATCCGAGGACGGCTTCCGGGTGATGGCGTACGACAGCCCCGGAGCTCCGGCGGCGTCACTGATCGGCACTGGAACGACCCGCCGCGAGCACGGGACGACGGTCACCGAGCAGTCCTGTTTCGTCGCGGTGCGTGGCGAGACGCTCGCGGAGGTCGAGGTGTTCTGGAACCGACTCGTCGTCGGAGGTTCGATCGTCGAGGAGCTCGCAGCGTCCGCCTGGAGCCCCGGCTTCGGCATGGTGACGGACCGGTTCGGCGTCACGTGGGTGCTCGACGTCGCGGCGGCCGGCTGAGGCGTTCGCGCACGTCCTGCGAGACGGAGAACGGGCCGGTGCGGACATCTCGTCCGCACCGGCCCGTTCCGGTCGTCAGGTTGCGACTCAGCGCACCGTGTCGAACCGCTGACCCTCGGGCTTCGAGGGCAGGAGGAAGAGGACGAACAGGATGAGGCCGCCGACCGACGGGATGAGCGAGAGGAAGTAGAACGGGCCGGGGAAGTTGGCGTCGTGCAGGCGGCGCCAGGCGATGGCCAGGTTCGGGACGATGGTCGCCAGTCCGATGAGGCAGAGGAGCACGAAGCCCGTCAGGATCAGCGGAGCAGCCTCGGGGATCTCGAGGATGCCGGGCTGGGTGTAGTACGTCCGTGCGCCCGGGCTGCTGTCGAACACGACGGCCTCGCGCTGCGCGGCAGCCGATGTCGCGCCGATCAGGAAGCCCGTGAAGAAGAGGATGTTCGGGATGAGCGCGACGAGGAAGACGAACAGCGTGGCCCACCAGTACTCGCTCCGCGAGGCGCGGCCGGTGAAGGTCGCGTACTTGCGGAGGTAGCGCTTGATGGCCTGCGGGAAGGTCGCCCCGTAGAGCGGGAGCGTCAGGTCCTCCGGGGAGGCGGCGCCGCGGATCGGAGCGGACGCGTACGGCTGCCCGTACGTCGGCGTCGCGGGGTATTCAGGGGTGGTGTTGGAACTCATGGTGTCTTTCGATCGAGGTACACGGTACTGAGATCCTGGCATAACACTGGACCACTCAAGAACAACTTGCGCGACCGACCGACTTCGGGCATGCTCCGCGGCATTGTTCCCGGTCCCTGAGCCTGTCGAAGGGCACCCGAGGAACCACGCGCTCCGGTGATCTCCTCCCGGTCCCCGAGTCCGTCGAAGGGCACACGAGGAACCTCTGCACTTCGACAGGCTCGGTGACCAGGAGCGGCATGCCGGACCACTCCCGTCCGGGAGGAACCTCGTCCGCTCCCTGAGCCTGTCGAAGGGCGCACGAGGAACCTCCCGAATCCGGCACTCTTCCACCGCTCCCTGAGCCCGTCGAAGGGCACACGAGCGACCGCCCGAATCCGGTGATCCTCCACCGGTCCCTGAGCCTGTCGAAGGGCACACGAGCGACCGCCCGAATCCGGTGATCCTCCACCGGTCCCTGAGCCTGTCGAAGGGCACACGAGAATCTCCCACAGCCGCTCCGACTCACCATCTGGAATGTCAGTGGTCCATGGTGGACTGGTTCCATGACCGAGACCACCCTCACCGCGACCCGCGTCGGCGATGACTACGCCGCGCAGCTGGCGGAGTTCTCGGACGAGTGGACTGAGATCCACCGGCAGCAGGCCGTCCTCGACGCACGCAAGGCGCGCCTCCTCGCCCGCTCCGCCGCTTACGCCGACGCGTTCGCAGACGCTTCCGTCCCGGCCATCTTCCCGCCGGCCGAGCGCCGGGCGCTCTCTCGCCGGTCGACCTGCGCGGCTCTCGCGATGGCGACCCGAATACCGGAGCGGACGATCCAACGTGCGACCAACGACGCCGAGCGCCTCGTGAACGACGCACCAACCGTACTCGCGTCACTGGAGGCCGGCCGCATCTCGGCGCGGCATGCGCAGGTGATCACCGACCAGCTCTGCGACGTCCCTGCTGCTGGGCGGGCGGTGTTCCTCGAGCAGGTGCTGCCGGTCGCCGAGAGTGCGACCGTCTCGTACCTCCGGCAACACGCCCGTGTCCTGCGCGAGCGCCTCCACCCCGAATCGATCACCGCCCGAGCGGTCCGCTCCGAGGCCGACCGCCGGGTCGAGTTCGAACCGGCCGCCGATGGCATGGCCTGGGTGCACCTGTTCACCACCGCGCCCATCGCGCAGGGCATCGCCGAGCGGATCGAGGCGGCCGCGGCGGAGTCACGTAACGCCGGTGACACCCGCACGTGCGCCCAGCTGCAGGCAGATGCCCTGGCGGCGCTCGCACTCACTGGCGTGACTCCGGAAGATGTGATGTCGAGCCCGGTGCTCCCACACCCGATCGAGGTCCAGGAGCATATCAAGCCCACGGTGCAGATCACGGTCCCGGCGCTCAGCATGGCCGGCGTCTCCGACGCACCCGGCATGCTCGACGGCTACGGTCCGATCGATCCCGAGACCGCCGCCCGGCTCGCGGTCAATGCACCGAGCTTCACCAGGATCCTCGTCCAGCCGGAAACCGGCGCGGTCTTGTCGGTCGGGCGGAATCAGTACCGGGTTCCCGCTGACCTCCAACGGGCGGTGCGACTTCGGGACGGCACCTGTCGGGCGCCAGGCTGCGGCAGGCGAGCCCGAGCGTGTGACCTCGACCATTCGGTCGCCTGGCAGGACGGCGGCGCAACAGATGTCGGCAATCTCGCCTGCCTGTGTCGACATCACCACCGGATGAAGCACCTCCCCGGGTGGAACCTCGACCACAAACCGGGCGGCGTCCTCGACTGGACGACACCCGACGGCAAACACCACCGCACAGAACCGGATCCCGCACCGTTCTGACTTGCCTCGGCGTACGCAGATCGAAGGGTTCCTCGTGGGCACTTCGACAAGCTCAGTGACCGGGAAAGGTGCGCCCGGAACGATGAGGCATCCTCGTGGGCACTTCGACAAGCTCAGTGACCGGGAAAGGTGTGCCCGGAACGATGAGGCATCCTCGTGGGCACTTCGACAAGCTCAATGAGCGGAAGAGGTGTGCCCGGAACGATGAGGCGTCCTCGTGGGCACTTCGACAAGCTCAGTGAGCGGAAGAGGTGTGCCCGGAACGATGAGGCGTCCTCGTGGGCACTTCGACAAGCTCAGTGACCGGAGAAGGTCCACCGGGAACGCCTGGGTCCCTGAGCCTGTCGAAGGGCAGCTGGGTCGTGACACCTCGGTGAGCCGGAGACACTCACCGGGAACGATTCGGTCCCTGAGCCTGTCGAAGGGCAGCTGGGTCGTGACACCTCGGTGACCGGAGGAGGCCCACCAGGGGTGCGCCCGGCCCCTCTGCCGGCCAGAGCGCGCTCCGAGCCGCACCACGTCTGGGAAAACGCTTGCCGAGCGGGCGCTCGCACCGGTAGCCTCGTCCGGAACCCCACCCGGAAGGTCGCGATGCTGCGCCGAAACGACACCTCCACCATGCCGATCGTCGTCAACGACAACGCCGCCTGGTGCTGGTTCCAGGACGAGCGCGCACTCGTCGATCCGACCTCGAACCTGCTCGTCGTCGGCTCGATCGCGTCGACGGGCGGCGTCGACGGCGAGCAGCGCGGCGGCAACGTCGAGGTCACCGTCGTCGACCTCAGCACCGGCACCGCCGACATCGTCGTCCTGCACGAACGCCTGGAGTCCGACGACCACGACGTCCCGGCCCTCTGGCGGCGGCGCGACGGGCGCTGGCTCGCGATGTACACCCGCCACAAGACCGACGACCTCACCCGCTGGCGCATCAGCGAACCACACGACCCACGCCGCTGGGGGCCCGAGCACACGTTCGACTGGAGCGCCTACACGGGCGGACTCGGCGTGACCTACTCGAACCTCCACGAACTCGACGGCCGCCTGTACTGCTTCGCCCGCGCCGTCAACGACGACCAGTGCGCGCTCGTGTCGGACGACGACGGCGACACCTGGAACTACGCCGGCAAGCTGTTCACGCGGCCGAAGGTCGGCTACGTCAACGGCTACACGCGCTACGTCTCCTCCCCCGGTCGCATCGACCTCATCACCACCGACCACCACCCGCGCGACTACGACAACAGCGTCTACCACGGCTTCCTCGACCCCGATGGGCTCCACCGAACCGACGGCACCGTCGTCGACCCGCATCCGTTGCGTGGCGACGCACCCTCGCAGGTCGAGCTCACCACTCTCGTCGCCGCCGGCTCACGAATGCCCGACGGCGCCAGCTGGGCCGGCGACCGACTCTCCCACTGCTGGACCGTCGACGTGCGACGAGCCCCCGACGGCACCGTGGCCGCCGTCGTCTCCGCCCGCGCCGACGACGGACCAGCGCATCCGGACGAGGCGACCGAACGACTCCGGCCCGTCCTGGACCACCGGTTCCTCTTCGCCCGCCTCACGCCCGGCGGCTCCTGGCAGGTACACCCACTCGCCCTCGCCGGCCCCGGCCTCCTCCCGCACGAGCAGGACTACACCGGACTCGTGGCGATCGACCCGGACGACCTCGACTCACTCTACGTCTCGACGCCGATCGATCCCCGAGACGACCAACCGCTCGCCCACCACGAGATCTTCCACGGTCACACCGACGACGACGGGGCGACCTGGGCCTGGACGCCCGTCACAGAGGACTCCGACGTCGACAACCTGCGGCCGATCGTCGCACCCGGCGACCCCTCGGCCGTCTCGCTCCTCTGGTTCCGCGGGGACATGGCGAGCTCGCAGGGCTACCGGTGCGAGGCCGTCCTGCTCCGGCTGCCACGCACCGGGTGACGACCGGTCACTCGGGCCAGGACACCTCGCCACTGAAGTCCGGGTGCTTACGGAGGTAGGCCTGGATGAAGGGGCAGTACGGCACGATCGTCAGTCCTCGCTCGACCGCATCGTCGAGCGCCGCGGCGGCGAGGACGCTGCCGAGCCCCTGCCCACCGAAGTCCGGATCGATCTCGGTGTGGGTGAAGAGGATGCGACCAGGTTCCTCCTGGTACCCGGCGATCCCGGCGACGCGCTCCCCCACGAGGATCTCGTACTCGTGACGCTCGTCGTTGCGGACGACCTGCGGGCCGTCCTCGGGTGTGCTCGATGTCGACATCGGGGCTCCCTTCCGTTCGTCCCCCACTGTACGTCGAGCGATCCGTCATGTGCTGTTTACGCAGCGGCCGATTCCGCAACGTGCCGGAAACACGCGCACAGGCCATCGGAAACACGCCGGTGTCACGCTGGGCGCACCCGACGCGCTCCAGCCGCGTCCCTGCGGAGAGGCACCTCGAATGGATCAAGGAAACACAGCGTTCATCCTGATATCAGCGGCACTCGTGCTGCTCATGACACCAGGGCTCGCGTTCTTCTACGGCGGCCTGGTCAAGGCGAAGAGCGTCATCAGCATGATGATGATGAGCTTCGGCGCACTCGGCCTCATCGGCGTCCTCTGGGTGCTCTACGGGTACGCGATCGCGTTCCCCGGCTCCGAAGGCACCGTCGCCCCCTGGGCGATCGACACCGGGAACATCGGCCTGACCGCCGCCCTCGAGACGCCTGAGGGAGCGGCCTACCCGCCACTCGCCTTCGTCGCCTTCCAGGCGACCTTCGCGATCATCACCGTCGCCCTCGTCTCCGGCGCCATCGCCGACCGCGCGAAGTTCGGATCCTGGATGATCTTCGCCGGCATCTGGGCGACCGTCGTCTACTTCCCCGTCGCGAGCTGGGTGTTCAACTTCGGCCTCGCCGACGACGGCAGCTTCGCCTACGGCGGTTGGATCACGCACGGCCTGCAGGACGTCTTCGGCGTCGGCGTCATCGACTTCGCCGGTGGTACCGCGGTCCACATCAACGCCGGTGCGGCAGCGCTCGCCCTCGCGCTCGTCCTCGGTCGTCGTGTCGGATTCAAGAAGGGCGCCTACGTCCCCCACAACCCGCCGTTCGTCCTCCTCGGCGCCGGTCTCCTCTGGTTCGGCTGGTTCGGGTTCAACGCCGGTTCGGAACTGGCGGCCGACGGCACCGCGGCACTCGTGTTCGTCAACACCATCGCGGCCCCGGCAGCAGCCCTGCTCGCCTGGCTCGTCGTCGAGAAGATCAAGGACGGCAAGCCGACCTCCGTCGGTGCCGCGTCGGGTGCCGTCGCCGGTCTCGTCGCCATCACCCCGGCGTGCGGTTCGCTGCACCCGATCTGGGCCATCGTCCTCGGTGTCGTCGCCGGCGCGGTCTGTGCGCTCGCGATCGACCTGAAGTTCAAGCTCGGCTTCGACGACTCGCTCGACGTCGTGGGCATCCACCTCGTCGGTGGTCTCATCGGCACCCTGTACCTCGGCTTCTTCGCCAACGGCACCGGCCTCTTCATGGGTGGTGACGCTTCGCAGCTGCTCGTCCAGGCGATCGCCGCGTTCGCCGTCCTCATCTACTCCTTCGTGCTCGCCTTCATCATCGGCTTCGCGATCGAGAAGACGATCGGGTTCCGCGTGAAGAACGAGGACGAGATCGCCGGCATCGACACCGTGGTCCACGGCGAAGAGGGCTACATCCTCGTCGACGACAAGGCCTGATCCACCGATCTGAACGACCTGCCCGACCCGACCCGACGAGGACGAGATGCGCGGAGCAGCTGGACCCGAACCGGCTGCCACCCCCGCTCATCTCGTCCTCGTCGACGTCGCGTCACGACCACCGGCCGACCCGGGCCCGCCCCGGCTCGTCCGGTTCGCCGACCTCGTGCGGCAACCACTCGACCGCGGCCGAGGTAGCGTGCGAGACGTCTGGACGAGCACCGACGTCGACCGCCGCATCCGCTGGCGCCTGCAGGTCGTCGAGCTCCGTGACGCCGCCGGACTCATCGCCGCTCCCGACGACATGAACCACGCGATCGTCGGCTTCGCCGGCCCACAGGTCGCGGTCCGCGCGGGCGGGAACGAGCTGAACGGCCCCGGACGCATCCTGCACCGCGATGAGGTCCTGACCGTGCGCGAATCCTCGGTGCGCCTCTCGAGACCGCGGCTGCGGGCTTCGGGGTCGAGCTCGATGATCCTGTTGAGTTACAGCACCTCGGAGGACCCTCCGACGCTGAACTTCGAGCAGCCGGACACCGCGCACGATCCCGCCGACGGCCTGCGGATCACCCTCGCCCTGCGCGGTCCGATCCGGCGCGGCGAGGGCGAGGTGCCGCAGGGTGCCGCCCTCGTCTCTGCGCCGTTCGCCGTTCCGCCGCGCTACCGCTGACCGGCGGAAGCCTGGATCGCCGCACGGCGCGCCTGTGCACGCTCCGACCTGCCACGGGCGGCCATCACCAGCATCATGACGCCTGACCCCCCGAGGATGACGGTGAGGACCGCTCCGAGGCCCGTCATCCACTCGCCCTCGCCCCCATAGCCCTCGACGACCGCCGCCCCCGGGTCTGTCGCCCGGTACACGATCACGACCTCGTCGCCGACGGACGGCCGGTCGCTGATGTCCCAGGACTCCCACACCGAGTGCACGACGTCGTCGGTGGACCGGTAGTCGACCCGGAAGTCCAGGTCGGAGGCCTCGACACCGTCCTGCACCTCGGTGATCGTGCCGGTGGTGCGCGTCCCCGTCTCCAGCAACTGGTCGTCCGCCAGCCGGAGGCCGACGCCGATCGCGATCATCACCGGACCGACGAGCAGCATGCCCAGGATCAGCGCGACGACGCCGAGACGGTTGCGGGTGGGATGCGACGCCGCGGCGGCAGGTTGCTTCTGGAGGTCCACCCGCCCATCTCAACACACGAGCGGTCAGGCCGACGCCTCCGACGCACCGGTCCGGCCGTCGGCGAACCGCTGTCGCGCGTGCTGCTGCCGCGACCCGACGGGCACCGCCTCGGTCGCCGCGGGCAGCCCCATGGACGGGGTCGACACGTAGATGCTCTCGGCGCGATCGACGAGGAACGTCTCGTGCCAGACGCCGACGGCCTTCGGCGCGGACCGGGCGCGCTTGTTGAACCGAGACCAGGCAGGCCGATGGGCGGAGGCCGGCGCTGACGCGTAGGCGTAGAGCTTGTCGATCGACGACCAGTACTGGACGAGGTACGGGCCGCTGGAACCGAGCAGGATGTGCGAACCGAGGAGCCCGGACTCCGGGTCGGACATGAGCTCCTGCAGCATGCGCGGCATGTCGCCGAAGATCGGGAGCCACTTGTCCACCCGCCACCACTGGTTGATGGTCATCCCGATGTGGAACACGACGAGCTCACCCTCGTGACGATGAGTGATTCGGCCGACGACGACGCGTGACATAGACTGCTCCTGTTCGATAGTGACGCTATCCAAGTTGGATAGTAGCACTATCCAGACGAGGGGGACAGGATGAGGATCTCGGAACTCGCGGCGGTGTCCGAGGTGCCGGTGGCGACCATCAAGTACTACCTCCGCGAGCAACTCCTCCCGGAGGGCGAGCGCACCTCGGCGACCCAGGCGAGCTACGGCGACGCACACGTGTCCCGGCTCCGCGTGATCCGCGCGCTACTCACCGCCGGCGTGAGCATCGCGGAGACCCGCAACGTCGTCGCCGCGCTGGACTCACCGCCGGCGGGCCCCTACGACCTCCTCGGCGTCGCCCACACCGCCGTCACCCCGCGCCCGAGCGGTCCGGTCGACACGACCCGCGCACTGGAGCTCTACGAACGACTCGGCGGCATCGAGGCGCAGTGCGATCCCGGACTCCTCGCCGGCCTGGCCGGGGCCTTGGACACCCTGGAACGAGCCGGCTTCACCGTGCCACCCGCGGTGCTCGACCGCTATGTCGACGCAGCGCGCAGCATCGCCGAAGCCGAGATCGACGGCATCCCGGCGGACTCCCCCGAGCTCGCGGTGCAGTACATCGTGCTCGGCACCGTGCTCACCGAACCGCTGATCCTCGCCCTCCGTCGGGCGGCTCAGCAGGTGGTGTCATCGGAGCGGTTCGCCGGGACGGAAGACCCGGCGCCCCAGCTATCCTGACGCTCAGGCTCCGAGGGCCTCAGGCGTCGAGTTCCGCCGAGGTGGGCGGGTTCGCCCCGGGCCGCGACACCGTGATGCTCGCGGCCCGTGCGGCGCGGTCGAGCAGCTGCTGCAGCACCTCGTCGGACACCTCACGAAGTCGCTCCTCGGCCCCGGGCCCAGCGATACCGGCGGTCAGCAGTCCGTCGATCAGCGCACCCATGAACGTGTCGCCGGCACCGACGGTGTCGGCCACCTGCACCCGCGGCGTCTCGATCTCGAGCACGGAACCGTCTCTGACCGCGACCGCCCCGTCACCACCCATCGTCACGACCACGAGTCCCGGCCCGGCCGCGACCCACTCCCGAGCGGCGTCCACCGGCGCCACACCGGGCAGGAGGAACGCGACGTCCTCGTCACTCGCCTTCACGACGTGGGCGCGTGCGATGCAGTCGAGGGCCGACTGACGCACGCGAGCTGCGTCGTCGATGAGCGATGGCCGGATGTTCGGGTCGTAGGTGATGAGTGCCGAGGGACGACGCGCCTCGACCAGCTCGCGCAGGCGGTCGGCACTCGGCTCGAGGACCGAGGCGATCGAGCCGGTGTGGACGACGGCGGCGTCCGGCGCACCCGAGGCCTCCAGATCGAGCGAGAGGTCGAACTCGTAGGTGGCCGCACCCTCGGCGTCGAGGGTCGCCTGCGCCGTGGACGTCCGACCGGTCGGAGCCGACACGAGGGCCACCGCGGACGCGTCGAGCCAGGAGCGGATCGCCGCGCCTCGCTCGTCGTCGCCCACATGGGTCACCAGGGCCGGAGCGCGGCCCAGCCGGCCGAGGGTGATCCCGACGTTCGCCGGGCTGCCGCCGGGGCTCTCCGCCTGCGTCCCGTCGAGCCGCCGGACGATGTCGATGAGGGTCTCGCCGGCGATGAGGACGTCGGTCGTGGGGGCTGCGTGCATGGCATCTCTCTCTGCTGGATCCGAGGGTCGGGTGGCGTCAACCGGCGTCGGTCGACACCGCGGCGATGAGCGAGTCCCGCTCGATGATCGGCATGGTGACCAGCTCGTGCCCGAGGGCGTGCTGGCCGAGGAGCATCGAGGCTCCGAGCGCGCCGATCTCCTGGTAGGGCAGCCGCGCGGTGGTGAGGCCCGGGCGCAGGTAGCCGGCGAGGATCTCGTCGTCGAAGGAGACGACGGAGACGTCCTGCGGGATCCGACGCCCCTGTTCGAGCAGCACCTGGTAAGCACCGAAGGCGACGCCGTCGTTCGCGGCGAGGATCGCCGTAACGTCCGGATGGCGCTCGAGGAGCGTGGCCGTCGCCTCGTAACCGGGTTCCGGTTGCCACTCGACGATGTCGACCCGAGCAGGTTCGATCCCGGCCTCCGCGAAGGCCGCGGCGATGCCCGCGAAGCGCAGCGCCACCGTCGCACTCTGTCGTGGGTCGCTGATGACGTCCTGCGGCAGGTCGCCGACCACGCCGATCCGTCGGTGACCCGCGTCGACGAGCCGTTTCGCGACCGCGTACCCGGCCGCGCGCTCATCGGGCAGGACGTTCGCGTGTCCTGAGGAGGACGCTCCGTTGAGCACGACGACGGGGACACCGGTCGAGGTGGCGGGGAGGTCGATGAGGCGGGCGCCGAGGAGGCCGATGAGGATGCCGTCGACCCGGTGGTCGATCATCGTCTCGAAGGCGCGGGCGAGACCGCCCTCGATCCCCTCGGTCTCCGCGATGAGCATCGTGTGGTCGTGGGCCTTCGACACCTCGAGCGCACCGCCGATGAGCCCCGAGGCGTGCCGGGTGAGCGTGACCTCGTCGGAGATGAACCCGATCGTCCTGGTCTTCCCGCGGCGCAGCACCTGGGCCGCGGGGTTCGGCCGGTAGTCGAGCTCCGCCGCGGCGGCGCGGACCCGCTCGACGGCGTCCGCGGACAGCCGGGATCCGGGGCGGTCGTTCATGATCATGCTCACCGCGGCCTTGGACATGCCCGCGCGCTCCGCGACGTCCGCGAGGGTCGTGCGGCGGCGTTGCGTGGACATGACACTCCCTCGTGCGGTTTGCTGAATCAGTTCAGCATATCGCGCGGAGCTGTGTTATGTTTCGTTTGCTGAATCCGTTCAGCATCTTCATTCACGGCTCATCGTCCGCGCCCTGCGAACGGTCGGCCCCGATTTCGCAGGAGCAACAACGTGGTTGATCTGAGTCGCAGGGCGGCACTCGCCCTGCTCGGTCTCGGTCTGGCGGGCACGGCCATCTCCTGGCCGCGCCTCACCGGCGGAGACATCCCCGGCCGAGGTGACGACGCCCTCACCGTCGCCCTCTTCGGCACCGCCCAGGACGCCGCCGCCCGGCAGTCGCTCGTGGACGGCTTCCAGAAGCTGCACCCCGACATCCCCGTCCGGATCATCGCGATCCAGGGCCAGGACTGGGGCAACTTCTTCGCCAAGATCCTCACGATGGTCGCGGCCGGCACCCCGCCGGACATCGTGTCGGTCGCCACGGAGGGCACCCAGCTGTTCGCCGAGCGCCTCGCCCACCCGATCGACGAGTACGTGCAGCGCGACGCCGCCGAGCTGCAGGAGTACTTCGACGACGTGAACCCCTCGCTCATCGAGTCGTTCATGTACAAGGGCAACCTGTTCCAACTGCCCGACAACTTCAACGCGGCGAACATGTACTACAACACCTCCGCGTTCGAGCGGGCCGGCCTCGAGCGTCCGCGCGACGACTGGTCGGTCGACGACTTCTTCACCGTCGGCCGCACCATGCAGGCCAGCGCCCCCGGATCGTTCCTGCCGTACTTCTGGAACAACCGACTCTGGGGCGGCGTCGTGCCCTGGTTGTACATCAACGACACGAGCTTCCTCACCGAGGAGAAAGCACCCGGCGGCGACTGGATGTGGTCGAAGTTCTACCCGAACGAGACCCCTCGTGGTGGTGGGTACCTGTGGGAGAACGCCGACGCGCTCAGCGACCGCACCGTCGAGAGCTTCGAGGTCCTGCAGCGCATGGTCTCCGAGGGCATCGCCGCGAACCCCGCGCAGGGCGGCGGCAACGAGCTCGTCTCGCTCTTCTCCCGCGGCTCGGTCGGCATGACGCCGGCCGGCGGGTTCTGGGTCAAGGGACTCAACGACGCCGGCCTCGGCAATGACGAGTACGACGTCACCTACTTCCCGAAGATGCGCGGACAGCGCCACCAGTTCGGAGCCGGCGGCTACGCGATGATGCAGACCTCCGAACGCAAGGACGAGGCGTGGGAGTGGATGAAATACTGCATCTCCGTCGAGGGCATGTCGATCGCGCACAGCCAGCCCGACTCGTCGCTGCCCCGACGTTCTCTCAACGCCGAGCTGTACGGCGGTGACATCGGACCGAAGCACTGGGAGGTCTTCTACGACACCCTCGACCGGTTCCCGACGACCGGCCCGATGCCCGCGCCGCCCCAGCAGGCGGCCGTGGAGTCGGCCCTCATCAAGAACGTGGTTGGCACGATCACGAACGGCCCGAACGGCGTCCGCCGCGGCCTCGAGACGATGCAGCGGGACCTCGAGCTCGCGCTGAAGGGACGATGATGGCACTGCAGTCACCGACGGCGACCCGGGCACTGGTCGTCCCGCCCGAGGCCAAGACCGGACGGCGCAAGCGTGCCCCTCGCGGCAGCCGACTGCGCGTCTGGGTGTTCCTCGCCCCGACGCTCATCGGCCTCGGACTCTTCAGCTTCATCCCGATCATCGGGTCGTTCGTCCTCGCCTTCTTCCGGTGGGACATCATCTCGGCACCCGAGTTCGTCGGCGTCGGCAACTTCGTCGACCTCGCGGCCAACCCCACGGTGCGCGTGTCCTTCCTGAACACGGTCGGCTTCGTCGTGGTGGCGGTGACGCTGCAGCTCGCCGTCGCCCTCCTGCTCGCGATCCTCGTGCAGTCGCGGATGCCGGAATGGCTTCGCACCTTCTTCCGCTCCGCACTGTTCTTCCCGTTGGTGCTGTCGGCCGCGTCCGTCTCGCTCGTGATGTCGTACCTGTTCAACCAGGAGTTCGGTCTCGTCAACGAGTTCCTCGGACTCTTCGGCGTCGGGAACATCGGCTGGTTGACGACCGGGTTCGGGGCGAAGATCGTCGTCCTCCTCGTCTACGTGTGGCAGAACTTCGGCTTCACCTTCCTGCTCTTCATCGGCGGACTCGCCGCGATCCCACGCGAGGTCTACGAGGCGTCGTCGCTCGACGGCGCGTACGGCTGGAGCCAGTTCCGGAACGTCACCCTGCCCCTCGTGAGTCCCACCATGCTCGTCGCGTCCGTCATGGCCATCATCAGCGCCCTGCAGATCTTCGATCAGCCGTACGTCCTCACGCGAGGTGGGCCGGGAGACGACACCCGAACCGCGGTGATGGTGATCTACGAGTCCGCGTTCCAGCAGCTCGACTTCGGTCTCGCCGCAGCGATCGGCATCGTGCTGACGCTCCTGATCATGCTCGTCACCGCCGCACAGTTCCGGCTGAGCAAGCGTTTCGTCTTCTACGGATGAGGTCCCAGATGTCCATCGCAGCAGTCACCCCCGACTCAACACGCCGCCGACTCGCCTCGGCCGGGAAGTTCCTCGTCCTCGTCATCGCCGCCTTCCTCACCCTCGCTCCGGTGGTGTGGACGCTCATCACGGCCCTCACCCCGGCGAACGTCGCCACCGGGCAGACCGAGTTCGGCCCAGGAGCGTTCATCGACGTCTTCCAGAAGATCCCGATCCTGCTGTACACGTGGAACAGCGCGCTCGTGACGCTTCTCATCGCGGCCGGGCAGATGCTCAGTGCGGCCATGGCCGGCTACGTGTTCGCGCGCTTCGACTTCGGCGGCAAGCGCATCCTGTTCGGACTCATCCTCGCCACGATGATGGTGCCGATGCAGGTGACGATCGTCCCCGTGTTCATGCTCATCCGCGGCATGGGACTCTCGGACACGCTCCTCGCGCTCATCATCCCGATGATCCCGACGGCGTTCGGCACGTTCCTCATGCGGCAGTACTTCATGGGGTTGCCGCCGGAGCTCGCCGAGGCGGCGCAGATCGACGGGGCGGGACCGTGGAAGATCTTCTTCCGCATCTACCTGCCGCTCGCCGCCCCGGGCCTCGCCATCGTCGGCATCCTCGCCTTCAACTACCACTGGAACGAGTTCTTCCGACCGTTGATCCTCACGATCAGCGAGCAGAACTTCACCCTCCCGCTCGGGCTCGTGACCCTGCAGGGCAACCTCGGCACCGGGTCGGTCGCGACCGTCCTCGCCGGTGTCGTCCTGTCCATGATCCCGGCTGCGCTGGTCTTCGTCTTCGGCCAGAAGCCGTTGCGCGAAGGACTCACCGCCGGCGTCAGCAAGTGACCAGCACCACCGCCCTCCCCTCGATCCGACTGATCTCGAACCGAAAGGAAGCCATGACCGGCCTCCACGCAACGCACGTCCTCGACCGCGGCTTCCCGCTGCTGCATCCACGACCCGAGGCCGGGTGGTTGAACGACCCCAACGGCATCATGTTCGTCGACGGTCGCTGGCACGTGTTCTTCCAGTACAACCCGGGGTCGGCCCGGCACGAGGACATCCACTGGGGTCACGTGAGCTCGCCGGACCTGCTCGCCTGGGAGGAGCACCCGGTGGCCCTGGCACCACGCCCTGGCACCACCGACGGCTTCGGCTGTTGGAGCGGCGTCGGGGTCGTCGACCAGGGCCGGCCGGCCGTCGTCTACTCGGGCGCGCGTGATCGACACGGGTTCTCGGAGGTCGTCGTGGTCCACGGTTCGGCGGATGCGCAGGACTGGAGCGGCGAACGCATCGTCGCTGCCGGGCTCCCCGCGGACGAGCGCGTGACGATGGTGCGCGACCCGTTCGTCTTCGAGCTGGGTGGGCGCCGCTGGGCGATCCAGGGTGCCGGCCGCTCCGACGTCGGTGGCGCACTGCTCCTCTACGGTGTCGACGACCTCGACGCCTGGACCGAGGAGGGGTACCTGCTGACGGCCGAGGCGCCGGTCGTCTCGGAGCTCGCTCCGTGCGAAGGGTGGGAGTGCCCGCAGCTCGTGCGCGTCGGCGACGACTGGGTGCTGCTGGTGTCACTGTGGCTCGACGGCCAGCCGCACCGCGGGGTGGCCTGGGTCCTCGGCTCGATGGAGCTCGACGAGGCCACCGGGCGGCCCGTGTTCAGCGCCCGGCGGACCGGCATCATCGACGAGGGGTCGAGCTTCTACGCGCCGCAGGCCGTGCAGTCCGACGGCTCGGACGGACAGTCGGAGCGGGTACTGCTCTGGGGCTGGGCCCAGGAGATCGCACCCGATGGCGTGCGCGGCCGGACGCAGACGGACACCGACGAGCAGGGTTGGTCGGGCATGCTGACGTTCCCGCGCGAGCTCGTGGTCCGCGGCGACGAGGTCGAGCTGATCCCCGCGCGGGAGCTGACGGGGCTCCGGGCCGAGGTCGTCGATTCGGCAGCGCTTCCCGATCAGGCGGAGGTGCGGCTCACCGGCGCAGGCACGGCCTCCCTCGAGCTGGAGGGTTCGGACACGCAGCTGATCTGGCGGGGCGAGCTGGCCGAGGGTGACGAGGTCCGGATCCTCATCGACGCGTCCATCGTCGAGATCCACCACACCGGGCACCCCGCCCGGACGTTCCGGGCGTATCCGGCCGACGGCGAGCGGTACGCCGTGCGGCACGACGCGGCCGTGCGAGCCGAGGCCTGGTCGCTGGCCCTCCCCACGGCAGGCGGCGTGTCGGCGTCCCGCTGACCCGGAAACGCGGTGACGCGCGGCACGGAATGCGCCGCGCGTCACCGCGTGCAGTCGCCGGACCTACTTCGCGAGGAACTCCAGGACGGCCTCGTTCCATTCCTCCGCGTGGCTGACGTTGACGCCGTGCGGCGCACCCTTGACGACATACAGCGTCGACGTCGGGATCGCCGCGTGCGTCCGTGCACCGGAGCCCTCGAAGGGGACGGTCGCATCGCTGTCGCCGTGGATGACGAGCGTCGGGACCGTGACGTTCGGCAAGTCGTCGCGGAAGTCGGTGTTCGCGAACGACGCCATCGCCTCGAGCGCGGCGGGCTTGAACGCCTGGTGCGCGAGCGCGAGGGCTTCCTGACGCTGCTCCTCCGTGACCTTCAGCTCGCCGTCGACCGAGAAGAAGTCGGTCGTGAACTGGTCGTAGAACGCGTCCTGGTCCGCCGTGAGACCTGCGGTCATCTTCGCGGCCTCGGAGACGGGGAGCGGACCGTCCGGGTTGCCGGGGGTCTGCAGCAGGTAGGGCGGCACTGCGGAGGCGAACACCGCACTGTGGATGCGCTCCGAACCGTGGCGGGTGAAGTACCGGGCGACCTCGCCGCCACCCATCGAGAACCCGACGAGCGTCACGTCGCGCAGGTCGAGGGCTTCGATGACGGCCTGCAGGTCGTCGGTGAGCCGGTCGTAGCCGTAACCGGTCAGCGGCTTGTCGCTGCGACCGAAGCCGCGGCGATCGTAGGTGATGACACGGTAGCCGGCGGCCTCGAAGGCCGGGACCTGTTCCTTCCACGACTCGCCCGACAGCGGCCACCCGTGGATGAGGACGACCGGGCGTCCGGTGCCGCCGGTGTCGTCGACGTGCAGCTTCGTCTCCTTCAGCAGGCCGTGGTGTGCGGTGATCTCCGACATGGCGTTCCTCTCCCGGGCCGCAGGTCGCGGCCACTCAGACCAGCTTCGGAGGGAGTGCCGCGAGCGGATGGGGGCTTGCGAACCGCGAGGCGATGTCCTATCCGATGAAGACTCCGGCGACGTGGCGACCCGGCACGTTCACCGCTCGGTCGGGAGCAACCCCAACCGTCGCGCGGTGGCGAGCGCGTCCTCGCGGGAGTCGACGCCGAGCTTGCGGTAGACGTTCCGGAAGTGGAACTTCACCGTGTTCGCGGACACGTACAGCGCCTGCGCGATGTCCTGTCGGGTCCGGCCCTCCGCGGAGAGCTGGAGGATCCGGCGCTCGGTGGCGGTGAGCTCCACGAGCTGCACGGTCTCCGGCGTCGGCTCGGGACTCGAGGCGAGCGTCCGCTCGATCCGCGCATGGGTCTCGCTGGGCGACATCGTGCCGAGGAGCTGTCGAAGCGGCCTGCGCGGCGCGACCACGAACGGTGTGAGCATCCCCGTCCGCGCCGTCGTCGCGATCGCCTGCAGGAGATGCCGCCGACCGTCCTCGTCCGAGTCGTCGGCGAGCGCGGAGGTGATGAGCAGCTCCGTCTGCGCACCGGCGTCGATGTGCTCCTCGGCGAGCCCGGCGGTGGCGAGCTCCCGGGCGAGGGGTTTGCGGTCGCTCAGGAGCGCGAGCCGCGAGGCGACCGCCGCGGTGTGGGCATTGCGGTCACGGCCGTCGAGGAGGACGCTGGCCTCCGTCGGCCGGTCGAGGGCGAGGAGGAGTGACGCTTCCACGGCGTCGAGGAGTCGCTCCGACCCGGCATGACGCAGGCTGCGACCGGCGAACACGCGGGTGCGTTCGATGAGCTGCAGCGCCGCCCGTCGATCGCCCCAGAGGAGTGCGTGCTGCGCTTGCGCGTAGGTGATGAACGGGGCCCAGGACCGCTCGCGGTTGACCTGGAGCTCCAGCGTCGCGAGCGCCGCCTCAGCCGCTGCCCGGTCGACGCGGGCGATGGCGATCAAGGCCCGGGCGATGGCACCCGACAGTTGGACCAGCGGCACCATCCACCCGTGCGCGCCGCCCCCGTCGTCGTGGCGCTCGAGCCAGCGGTCCGCCTCCACGATCTCGCCGCGCACGGCGTAGAGCAGGGCGAGCTTGCCGGAGGCGTCCCCGCCGTTCCGGCCGTCCCAGGACTCGTGCCGGAGCTCGTACGCCTCGCGGAGGACGAGGCTCGCCTCATGGAGGTCTCCCACGAGCAGTTTCGTGATCCCCACCTGCAGCAGGGCGGTGGGGACGCGGGGCGCGAACTCGGTCGGGCGGTGCACGCGGGCCCGGCGAGCGAGCTCCTCGGTGATCCGCGCGTAGTGCAACGCGCGCTGGTGCCGGCCGTGCACGCGGTAGGCGATCATGAACGCCGTCGATGCGCTCAGACTGATGCGCGCAAGCTCGGAGCGGGCGCGGTCACGGATGTCGTCGGGATGGGTCGGGAGCTGGAACTGCCCCACCGACTGGTCGAGTGCGTCGGTCTCCCCGCGGATGTTGAGCCGGATCTCGCGGACGGCGAAGACGATGGGGTGGTTCGAGAGCACGCGCGCCGGGAGTGCCTGCAGCGCGCGGTCGAGCGTCGCGAGGTCGAGCGCCATGAGGATCCCCCACTCGTACTCGATCACCGAGACGACCGTGTCCCAGTCCTCCTCCTGGATGGCCGTGGTGAGGAGACGGGTGGCCGGGGCGACGTCCGTGGGGTGGAGGAACCCCGCCCCGAGGGAGGGAAAGTACCTATTCCGACCGATGTGCACGGGTCAACCCTAAGTGACCGTCACCTGTCGGGGAACACCCGGGGCAGGATGCGGGGTGGTCTTTGGCCGATCCGCCCGGACCGCGTCGGGGTTGCCGCTCTACTGATCCTCGGCCCCACAGCTGGGGCCAGGTTTTCGGCGGGCGCACCGCCGCTTCACGGGGAGGCAACACACATGCAGCAGCACACGGGTCGAAGGGGTCACCGCGCACGGTGGCGGAACCGGTGGGGGGCACCGTCCGCCGGTCGCGCGACCATGGGGATCATCGGGGTGACCGTCCTGTCGGCGCTGTCGCTCGTCGGGGTCGGCTCGAGCGCGCAGGCGCTGCCGGGGACGCCGGGAACGCCGCAGACGGGCTCGGTCGTCTACACCGAGGACTTCGAGAACGGCGTGACGTCGCCGACGTACATCGAGGACTACGTCGGAGCCGACGGCACGCGGTACACCGCGGACGCCTCCTGGCGCGACCACACCCAGTGCAACGGCAACATCACGAGCTTCGCCTCGTCCGCGGAGCCGCAGTGCCTCGCGGCATCGGCGTCCGGTGAAGGGCGCACGCGGCAGCTCGCCTGGGCCCTCGGCGCCGGCGACACGGCCAACCACTCCGTGAGTGCCTGGACCTCGCAGCAGAACCTCACGATGAACCCGCCGAACGCGGTCGAGTTCGCGACCGTCGACCCGATCGCGCTCACGAGCGCCGGCCGGTACCTCACGACCTCGGTGGATCTCGCCGCGGTTTCCTGCAACGCGGCGCAGCACCCCGTCCTCGAGCTCTTCCTCACCGACGACCAGGGCGGCGCCCACTCCGTCGGGGCCATCAACGGCTGTACCGCAGCCGGCTCCCGGTCCGTCACCGCACCGGCCACCGGTGCGGCCGGGGCGGAGAACGTCCGTGTCGGCACCTACGTCTCGCCGGGCGCGGTCCTGCTCCCCGGGGCGACCGTCGGCATCGTCGCCCGCAACCTGACCGGTGGCGGCACGGCCGGCAACGACCACGCCTTCGACAACATCCAGGTGCTCGACGTCTCCCCGCAGTTGGACAAGTCGTTCAGCCCGGCGAGCGTCGTCGCCGGTGAGACGTCCACGCTGACCCTCACGATCACCAACACCGACGAGCTCGCGGCGAAGAACGGGTGGTCGTTCACGGACGCGCTGCCCGCCGGCCTGACGATCGCCGACGGCGACGCGTCGACCACCTGCCCGTCGGGTGTCGTCACCGCGCCCGAGGGCGGCTCGTCGATCGACGTCACCGGGAACCTCAGCCAAGGCATGATCTCCTGCGCCGTGACCGTCGAGGTCACGTCGCCCGTCGCCGGGACGTTCACGAACGGGCCCGACAACATCACGAGCGTGGGCCTCAACCCGCCGGCCGACGCCACGGTCGAGTTCGTGCCGCAGGCTCCCGCGATCACCGTCGTGAAGTCCGCGTCCCCCGCAGCGGCGGAGTACGCCGTCGGCGACGAGATCACCTACTCGTTCCTCGTCACCAACACCGGCAACGTCCCGCTCACCGACGTCCAGGTCGACGAAGGCGCGTTCACCGGGACCGGTGACCTCTCCGACGTCGTCTGCCCGCCGGGAGCGGCGACGCTCGCACCCGCGGCGGCCGTGACCTGCGAAGCCACCTACACGATGGCGCAGGCCGACATCGATGCCGGTACCGTCTCGAACTCGGCCACCGCGACCGGGACACCGCCGCAGGGCCAGCCGCCGGTCTCACCGCCGTCCGAGGTCACCATCCCGGGCGTGGCCCAGGCCCCGGCGCTCACCGTCGTGAAGTCGGCGACGCCGACGACGGTCGCGAACGCCGGCGAGGACGTCACCTATTCGTTCCTCGTCACCAACACCGGCAACGTCACCCTCACCGACGTCTCGATCATCGAGGGCGAGTTCACCGGCACCGGCGAGCTCTCCGACGTGGTGTGCCCAGCCGCAGCCGGCTCGCTCGCCCCGGCGGCGACCGTCACCTGCGAAGCGAGCTACACGGTCACGCAGGCCGACGTCGACGCCGGCTCCGTGACCAACTCGGCGACCGCGACCGGCACCCCGCCGGCAGGCGGCACTCCCCCGGTCTCACCGCCGTCGGAGACCACGGTCGAGTTCCCCGCCGCGCCCGCCATCACGGTGGCGAAGTCCGCGACGCCGACCACGGTCGCGAACGCCGGCGAGGACGTCACCTACTCGTTCCTGGTCACCAACACCGGCAACGTCACCCTCACCGACGTCCAGGTCGTCGAGGGCGACTTCACCGGCACCGGCGAGCTGTCCCAGGTCGTCTGCCCGCCCGCGGCAGGCTCGCTCGCACCCGCCGCAGCCGTCACTTGCGAAGCCACCTACACGGTGACCCAGGCCGACGTCGACGCGGGATCGGTCACGAACAGCGCGACCGCGACCGGCACCCCGCCGAACGGCGGCACTCCCCCGGTCTCGCCGCCGTCGGAGACCACCGTCGCGTTCCCGGCGACAGCCGCCATCACGGTCGTGAAGTCGGCCGATGCGGTGGCCCAGGACGGCCTCGCTGTCGGCCAGGTCGTCACCTACTCCTTCCTCCTCACCAACACCGGGAACGTCACCCTGACGAACCCGACGGTGGTGGAAGGGGAGTTCTCCGGCGCCGGCGAGCTGTCCGACGTCGTCTGCCCGGCCGAAGCCGCTTCGTTGGCACCTGGCACGACGATCACCTGCGAGGCCACCTACACGGTCGTGCAGGCCGACGTCGACGCAGGCCTGATCACGAACTCGGCGACCGCGACGGCGACACCGCCGAACAGCGTGAACGGCGCGCCGCCGGTCTCGCCGCCGTCCGAGGTCACGATCCCGTCGCCGCCCGTCCCCGGTCTCTCGGTGGTCAAGACGGCAGACGTCGAGCGGGCCACGACCGCGGGACAGGTCATCACCTACTCGTTCCAGGTGACGAACACCGGCAACGTCACGCTGCGTGACGTCGCGGTCCAGGAAGGTGACTTCACCGGCACGGGCACGGTCTCCGCGATCACCTGCCCGACCGGCACGGCGCTCCTCGCCCCCGGGCTCCAGCTCGTCTGCACCGCGACGTACACGGTCACCCAGGCGGACCTGAACGCGGGCTCGATCCGGAACACCGCGTTCGGCACGGGCACGACCCCGGGTGGGGATCCGTTCACTTCCGACCCGTCCACGGCGACCGTGAGCACGCCTGGCCCGGTGCTCGCCTCGACCGGAACGACCGTCGCACCACTGGTGGTCGGAGCGGCGATCCTGCTGCTGCTCGGCACCGGGCTCGTCATCCGACGCCGCCTCGTCACCGGGCGCTGACCCGGACCTGACCGATCGGGCGGGTCGAGCCTTCGGGCTCGGCCCGCCCGTCGCACTTCCATCACCACTACCCTGTTGAGGCCATGAGATCCGCGACCACCACGACCCTGCTGCGCTGCGCGGCCTTCGGTGCCGTCGGTGCCGTCGTCCTCGTCCTCGTCAGCCCGCTGACCTCGACCGCCGCGGTGCTCAACCCGGTGCTCTACGCCGCGATCGCCGCCGTCACGATGGTGATGCCGATGCTCGCCAGGCGCTGGACGGGCGTCCCCGGTGCGACGGTGCTCACCGCAGCCGTCACCGGGCTCCTCGCGCTGCCCGTCACGGCCCTCGGCCCGGCGATCATCGTCGCGCTCGTCGTTCCGGCAGCCGCGATCGACCTGGTGCTCGCCCGCCGCCGTCACCCCGGCCGCGTGACGACCTGGCTTGCGGCCGCGGCCGGTGGCGTCGCGATCTGGGCACTGTCGTTCGCAGTGATATCGCCCGACCTCGTCTCGCCGGTGCTCGTCATCGTGCTGCTCGTGGTCCGCGTCGTGAGCTATGTCCTCGCCATGGAGCTGGCCGGTCTCGTCGCCGGGCGCCTCCGCCGATCCGGCGTGCGATCAGGGCGTCGCCGGGACGCCCACCGAGGATCCTCCGACGCCTGATCCGCGTCAGCCTTCGACAGCCGCGTTCCACCGGGGACGGTCGGGGTCGGCGTCCCACTCCTCCAGCACCGCCGCTCCGGAGGCGACCGGGAAGGTCGTGATCAGGCGTTCGTCGATGCCGTAGACGAGCGCGACGGCGTCGGTGTCCGTCGGGTCGCCGAGCGCCAGACACATCCGACCGGACGGGCCGTCGGCCGTTCGTACCGGTCGTGCGAGCAGGTCATGCGCGGCCGCCGTCACCCGCGACAGCAGAGACGACCCACGAGCCCAGGGGACGAACTCGTCGTCGGGGAGCCCGAACCCGCGCGCGAGCGTTCCGTCCAGCCAGCGGTCACGCTTCAACCCGTAGGGCGTGGCGACGGACGAGAGCAGATAGCCGTAGACGTGCAGGAGCCCGGCGTTCCCGACCGGCCAGGTCGCGGCGAGGCCGGTGCGCGCATGCAGCGCCTCGAACAGCACGCGTGGCACGACCGGCCCGCCCGTGTGCTCGTCGATGACGGTCGACGCACCCCACGAGGCGAACCGGCCGGCCGCCGTGTCGTCGTCGATCGCCGCACCCAACCAGGAATGCTCCTCGAGCACGGTCGAGGGTTCGGTCTCTGCTCGTCGCGCGAGCTCCGTCATCATCACAGCACCACAGCATAGGCGGCTCGTGCGTCGGTGAATTCACCCGCCGTTCACCCGCCATGGTGATTGCGTCCACACTCGCCGTCCATGATGGACGCAGCGTCCGCAGGAGCGGCCGTGTGAACGAAACGCTCAGAAGGAGCGCCTGTGGCCCCCACCATCCTCTTCGATTTCGACGGCACCCTCGCCCTCGGCGACGGGCCGATCACGGCCTTCGCCCGCGCCATCGCCGAGCGCACCGGCGATTCCGAGTTCGCGACGCTCGCCGAGGCGGCCCTCGCCGCGTTCGCGACCGGCGAGACCGACGCCCGCGACGGGTACGACGCCGTGACCCGGATCGCCCGCGAAGCCGGCGTCGGTGCCGACGTCATCGGCGCGTCCTACGACGACTCCCGCGCGCTGCTCGGCTCGAGCAAGGCGGCGGTCGACTCCCCCGAGGGCCTGCCCGCATTCCTCGAGACGCTGGGCACCCACGCCCGACTCGTCCTGGCCACGAACGCCCCCGGCGACGGCATCACGGCACTCCTCCAGTCCTGGGGCGTCGTCGAGGCGTTCGACGCCGTGCACTTCACCGTCGGGAAGCCGGCAGGCCTCGTCCCGCTCATCCGCGACGCGCTCGCCGCCGGCCCCGTCCTCGCCGTCGGCGACATCGTCGAGAACGACCTCGCTCCCGCCGCCGAACTGGGCGCCGACACCGCCCTCGTCGGCGCGACCTTCGAGCGCTCGACGGCCACCGCCACGATGCGTGGGCGCTCACTCGCTGATCTGTACGACCAGATCATCGCCTGGGCCGCAGCAGCATCGCGCCTCCCCGACGCCTCCCAGACCTCCACTCCCGCTCCGTCCGCCTCCTGATCACCCTCCACCCTCGAAAGGCATCCCGAACATGCGCAAGACCCTGCTCCTCACCGGCGTCGCGGCCGTCGCCGCCCTCGCCCTCGCCGGCTGCAGCCCCGCCGCCTCGTCGCCGTCGGCCACGGGCACGGCGTCCTGGCCCGACTCCATCACCATCTCGCTCGTGCCGTCGGTGGAGGGCGAGGACCTCGCCGAAGCACTCGACCCGCTCACCAGCTACCTGTCGGAGAACCTCGGCATCGAGGTCAACGGGGTCGTCGCGACCGACTACGCCGCGACCGTCGAGGCCCTCGGCAGCGACCAGGCGCAGGTCATCATCACCGACGCCGGCTCGCTCTACAACGCGACCGAGCGCTACGACGCGAACCTCGTCCTGCGCGACGTCCGCTTCGGCGCGACCTCGTACGCGTCGGTCGCCTACACGAACAACCCCGACAAGTACTGCGCCGAGGCTCCGGTCATGGTCACCTACGCGGCGAGCGACACCCCGCTCTCGTACTGCAACGGCATCGAGCCCGGCGCCGACGCTGCGACCGGCTCCGGGCCGGCCGCGCTGAAGGCCCTCGACAAGATCTCGAAGGGCACCAAGGTCGCCCTGCAGGCCGCGACCTCGCCCGCCGGCTACCAGTACCCCGTGGTCGCCATGCGTGACGCCGGCATCGACACGGACGCCGACATCACCCAGGTGCCGGTCGAGGGCAACAACAACGCGGTCCTCTCCGTCTACAACGGCGACGCCGAGGTCTCGTTCGGCTACTGGGACGCGCGCACGACCGTCCTCAAGGAGGCGCCCGACGTCGCCGACAAGGTCGTCGCGTTCGCCTACACCGAGATGATCCCCAACGGCGGCGTCGCGGTCTCGAAGTCGCTCCCGGCCGACCTCACGAAGCAGCTCACCAAGCTCATGGCGGGCTACGCGGACTCCTCCGACGCGGCGAAGAAGGTCATGTTCGACCTCGTCGGCCTCTCCGGCTGGACCGACAAGACCGCACCGGACGAGATCACCCGCTACGGCGAGATCCTCGACCAGTTCTCGAACTGACCCGCTCCAACCGATCGACCCTCTCCAGGAATCCGGTGCATGAACACTGATCAGCATCGCGCGGAGGCCCGAGCCCAGCTCGCGGCCTCCGCGTCGTGGTCCATCCGTCTCGACGACGTCTCCGTCACCTACCCGAACGGCACGAAGGCGCTCCGCAACGTCTCACTCGACATCGCCGCCGGGGAGATGGTCTCCGTCGTGGGGCTCTCCGGCTCCGGCAAGTCGACGCTCATCCGCACGATCAACGGCCTCGTGCCGGCGACGAGCGGGACCGTCGCCGTCGGGCCGCACATCGTCACCGGTCTGCGCGGCAGGCAGCTCCGTCGGCTGCGCGGGCACGTCGGCATGATCTTCCAGGGCTTCAACCTGGCCGACCGGACGAGCGTGTACCGCAACGTGCTCGTGGGCAGGTTCGCCAGCACCCCGACGTACCGGAACGTCCTCGGCCTGACCACCGCCACCGACCGGGAGCTCGCCCTGCGCTCGCTCCAGTCGGTCGGCATGCTCGACAAGGTCTGGACCCGCGCGGCGCAGCTCTCCGGCGGGCAGAAGCAGCGGGTCGCGATCGCCCGCGCCCTCACGCAGCAGCCGAGCGTCATGCTCGCTGACGAGCCCGTCGCGAGCCTCGACCCGCCGACCGCGCACACGGTGATGAACGACCTGCGCCGGGTGAACACCGAGACGGGTCTCACGGTGCTCGTGAACATCCACCTCATGGACCTCGCTCGCACCTACACGACCCGCATGATCGGGCTCCGCGACGGCGAACTCGTCTACGACGGCTCCGCAGCCGACGCGACCGAGGCGGACTTCGAGCGGATCTACGGTCGCCCCATCCAGCCCGACGATCGGCTGGACCGATGACGGCGACCAGGACCGACGTGAAGCTGCCGCCCGGGACCGACTGGCAGCTGCCGCCCAGGCCGAGCACCCGGCTGCGGACCGCGCTCATCATCGGGGCCGTGGCCGCCTTCACGATCGCCACCTGCCTGCCGGCGATCGGCGGCGTGCAGCTCGACTTCGGCGCGCTCATCTCCCACTGGGACAACGGATCCGGTCTGCTCCTCCAGCTCTTCCAACCCGACTTCGCCTTCCTGCCGCGGACGGTGCAACCGATGCTCGAGACGCTCCAGATGGCGCTCGTGGGTGCGGTGGCCGCGGCGTTGCTGTCCGTCCCGCTGACGCTGTGGGCGGCTGCCCCGACGAACCCGAACGGCCTGTCGCGTCGCATCCTGCGCGCGATCGTCAACGTCGTCCGAGCGGTGCCCGACCTCGTCTACGCGACCATCCTCGTCGCCATGGTCGGCGTCGGTGCGCTGCCCGGCCTCCTGACGCTCTTCCTCTTCGACCTCGGCATCATCGTCAAACTCGTCTCGGAGGCGATCGACTCCGCCGACCACCCGTACATCGAGGCCGGCAAGGCCGCCGGTGGGACGCAGACGCAGATCAACCGCGTCACCGTCCTCCCGCAGGTCTGGCCGCTGTTCGCGAACCAGTGGCTGTACACCCTCGAGCTCAACGTCCGCATCTCCGCCATCCTCGGCATCGTCGGCGCCGGCGGCATCGGTCGGCTGCTCGACGAACGGCGGGCGTTCTACGCCTACGACGACGTCTCGGTGATCGTCCTCGAGATCCTCGTCGTCGTCGTGCTCATCGAGGTCGCGTCCAACCTGCTGCGGAGGCGACTCGTATGACCGCGAACGATCCGAACACCGTGCTCCCCCGCCGTCCCTCGCGACTCGTCCCGACCCTCGCGGCCGTCGCCGTCGGGATCGTCGTCATCGCCGCGACCGCCGGCCTGCCGATCGACTGGCGCGATCTCGGCACCGTCCCGGCGCAGCTCGTGCACTTCGGCGGACTCATGTTCGAGAGCCCGAACTGGGAGAAGCTGCCGCGGGCCCTCACCGAGATGTGGCGGTCGATCTCGATGGCCTGGATCGGCGCGATCCTCTGCGTCCTCGTCTCGATCCCGCTCGGCATGCTCGCCGCAGGGTCGGTCGGTCCGGTCTGGCTGCGGCTGCCGCTGCGTGGGGTGTTCGCCGTCATCCGCGCGGTCCCGGAGGTGATCATCGCCCTCATCCTGCTCACGATCACCGGGCTCACCCCGTTCACGGGCGCGTTGGCCCTCGGGATCGCCGGCATCGGCACCCAGGGGAAGTGGGTCTACGAGACGATCGAGTCCGTGCAGGAGGGAGCCTCGGAGGCCGTCCGCGCGGCCGGAGGCGGTACCGCCGAGGTGACGCGCTGGGCGCTCTGGCCCGCCGCCGCCCCGGCACTGCTGTCGCTCGCGCTCTACCGGTTCGAGATCAACATCCGCACGTCGGCGGTCCTCGGGCTCGTCGGCGCGGGCGGGATCGGCAGCATGCTGGCGAACTACACCAACTATCGCCAGTGGGATACAGTCGGGATGCTGCTGATCGTGGTGGTCGTCGTGACCATGACGATGGACGCGATCTCGGGTGCCATCCGACGCCGGATCACCCGGGGCCCCGGCATCGCCCGCACCACCCGTACCGCCCTTCCCGCCCGCACGACGAGGAGCCGCAATGTGGACAGGGTCCGCTGACGCCCCGCCGACGGCCCGGATCGCGATGCTCGCGCCGTCGCTCCAGCCGAGCGAACGCCGAGTGGCCGAGACGGTGGCCGAGGACATCGAGGCGAGCATCGAGCGCACCGCCCAGGAGGTCGCCGACCTCGCGGGTGTCGGCCGCGCCACGGTCATCCGCACCGCGCAGTCGCTCGGGTACGAGGGCTACCCGCAGCTGCGCGTCGCCCTCACCCGCGAGGTCGCGCTCGGGACACCGGCCGCCCGCGACGATGGCGACGACACGATGCTCGGCACCCTCCGCGGGGCCGTCGACCACTTCGCCGGTCGCCTCGGCCAGACGACGTCGGCGATGACGGAGGAGACGCTCGAACGGTTCGTCGGCGTGCTCGACGAGGCGCCGAGGCTGCTCATCGCGGCGAACGGCCTCTCCTCACCGCTCGGTTCCGATCTGGCGATGCGGCTCATCTCGGCCGGCCGGCCGGCGGAGTACCTGCCCGACACGCTCGGGCAGCAGATCGCCGCCACCCACCTCGGCCCGGGCGCGGCGTGTCTGGTCCTGTCGGGCTCGGGCGCGAACCGCGCTTCCGTCGACGTGGCCGCGGCAGCTCGAGCGAGTGGCGCGACCGTCCTCGCGATCACCTCCTTCCCGCGCTCGGCCGTCGCCGAACTCGCCGATGTCGCGCTCGTGGTCGCTCCCATCGACGCGACCTTCAGGGACGAACTCGTGCACACCTCCCGGGCCGCCATCATGCTCGTGACGGAATCCGTGGTCGGGCTGCTCGTGGGCCGACGGGGCGATCGTGCGCAGCGCGCCCAGTCGGCGACGCTCGCCGTCATCAGCGGCTCGCTGTCGGACGACGCCTCGGACTGACCAGGCTCGGGCTGTTCCGATCGGCGCCGGACCGGGCCGGTGCCGGGATCCGCGAGAATGTTCTCCATGCCCCGTCACCGACTGCGTCGTCACCTGCTCACCGCCGTGATCGCGGCCACCGGTTCCCTGCTCGTCCTCACCGGCTGCGCGGGCCCAGCCACGACACCCACCGCGGACACCGACGCGACGCTCCGCGTGGGTCTCGTCCTCGAGCCGTCGGACCTGAACATCCGGACGACCTCCGGCGTCGCACTCGAGCAGGTCCTCATCGACAACGTCTACCAGGGGCTGGTCTCGCGCACACCGGACAACGAGATCGTCGACACCCTCGCCGAGCGCCACGAGGTCAGCACCGACGGGCTCACCTACACCTTCGTCCTCCGCGACGGCGTGACCTTCCACGACGGCGCTCCACTGACCGCCGCCGATGTGGTCGACTCGCTCACGCAGGTGCAGCAGAACGCGGCGTTCGTCGACCACCTCAACCTGGAACAGCTCCAGAGCGTGACGGCGGTCGACGACCGCACCGTCCGCCTGCAGCTCAGCTCCCCCGACTCCGACTTGCTGTGGGCGCTGACGGGTCGTGCGGGGCTCGTCCTCCAGGCCGGGGCCGACAACGACCTGTCGACGACGGCGAACGGCACCGGCCCGTTCACGCTCACGTCCTGGAAGCAGGGCGACAGCATCACCGTCGAGCGGAACGACGACTACTGGGGTGACGCTCCGAAGGTGAAGGAGGTCGTCTTCAGCTACATCCCCGATTCGTCCTCGGCCGTCAACGCGACGCTCGCCGGCGAGGTCGACGTGCAGATCGGTCTCGATGCGAACCTGCGGGACCAGGTCGCTCGTACCGACGGCCTGACGATCGTCGAGGGGAAGACGACCGACAAGTACA
Source organism: Plantibacter sp. CFBP 8804 (assembly GCF_014841225.1). Classification (NCBI taxonomy): domain Bacteria; kingdom Bacillati; phylum Actinomycetota; class Actinomycetes; order Micrococcales; family Microbacteriaceae; genus Plantibacter; species Plantibacter sp. CFBP 8804. The sequence goes on along the minus strand of NZ_JACYTU010000002.1, from coordinate 40,435 downwards.
CCCTCGCCTTCAACAACCAGCGCGCACCGCTCGACGACCCCCTCGTCCGGCAGGCGCTCCGCACGGCCATCGACCACGCTGCGATCGTCGAGGCGGTCGGCGGCGCCGCGGCCCTGCAGTACGGACCGATCCCGGAGCTCGACCCCGGCTACGAGGACCTCAGTGACGTCGTGAGCTACGACCCGGAGGCGGCGAAGGCGCTCCTCGCCCAGGCCGGCCAGGAGGACCTCGCGCTCACGCTCACCGTCCCGAACCACTACGGCACCGCCGCCACCAACGTCCTGGTGTCGCAGTTCAAGGCCATCGGCGTCACCCTCACGGTCGACAGCGTCGAGTTCCCCACGTGGTTGAACGACGTCTACACGAACCACGACTACGACCTCAGTCTCGTGAACCACGTCGAGGCACGCGACATCCGGCATTGGGCGGACCCGGACTATTACTTCGGCTACGACAACCCGACGGTGCAGTCGTTGGTCGCCGAGGCCAGGGCTGCGACCGACCCCGAGGTCGCCGACGAACGACTCCGCGAAGCCGCAGCGCTGGTCTCGAAGGACCACGCCGCAGACTGGCTCTACACCGGGATCACCCTCACCGTCGTGCGCGACGGCGTCACCGGTTTCCCCACCGACTTCGTCAGCGAGCACCTCGACCTCCGGGACGTCGCCGTCACCGACCTGATCGGTGGCGGGAGGCTAGTCGCGCTCGGCGGTGCGCGTGGCGGAGGACACCAGGTCGTCCTTCGGCAGCGGTGTCCGGTCGGCGAGGGCCCGCATCCACGCCCCCGTCGTCGCGACCGCGCCGAAGTTCGAGTCGAGCAGCGCCATGAGCGTCGTGTGCACCGTCTTCGCGTCGACGGACCCGGCCGCGTTCTCGAGGTTGATGGCCCCGGTCGCGTCGGAGAGCACTTCCACCTCGATACCGAGTTCCTCGGCGCCCGCCGCGGACGCGATGACGCAGTTGTTCGTCATGTACCCGACGAGCGTGACGGTGTTCACGCCCTGCTCGCGCAGCCACGCTTCGAGGTCCGTCCCGGCGAAGACCGAACCGTACTGCTTCACGACGCCCTTCCAGGACGGCTGCGCGCGGCGGACGACCTCGGGGTGCAGCTCGAAGGCGCTCGTTTCCGGGTCGAAGACCGGTGCACCGCTGCCGGATGAGTGCTGGACGACCACGACGGGCACCCCGGCCGTCGTCGCCGCATCGATGGCGTCCGCGATCCGCAGGATCGACTCCTCTCGCGGCGGGTACTGGATCGCGAGCGGACCGGCGAAGTACTCCTGCTGGACGTCGATCAGGATCAGGGCGCGACGGGTCGTGGTCACAGGGGAACTCCTCGGTTCGGTGATGGCATCGGCACGACGCCGGTTCCATCCTCCCTCGGAAGCGATCGACGCGCGCCACCGATAGTCTCGGCGCATGGGGATCAGGGGTGCGGGGATGCGGTCGGTCGGGATCAGTGCGGGACTCGCCGTGATGGTGGTGCTGTCAGTGTCGGCGTGCGCGTCGTCCGCGACACCGAACGCGTCGCCGACCTCCAACGCACCGAGCGCCCCGGCGTCGGCCGATCTTCTCGCGTGCAGCGACCTCGCATCGCTCGACACGGTCGCCGGCGTCCTCGCCGCTGAACCGGCGGACGTCGTCGAGGCCGTCCAACCGTCCGACGCCGTGGATCTGGCCGTCCTGACGGCGGCCGGTGGGCTCGCATGCTCCTGGCGGGTGGGCGCCGGACAGCAGATGATCGGCGATGGAGCGGGCGACTGGGCCTACCTCTCGATCGAGATCCTGCCGGGCGCTGCCGACGACTGGGCACCGCCCTACGCCGGCGACACACCGTCCGAGGACACGAGGACGATCGCCGGTGTCGAGGCGACCACCTCGTCGGGCGAAACCGGATGGCGCGTGTCGGCGCCCGTCGGCTCGGCCTGGGTCGAGCTGTCGATCACCGCCTCCGGACTGACCTCCACAGGCAGCCGGTTCGAGGGCACGCCGTCGGGCGAGGTCCTCGACAACCTCGCCACGGCGGCGGAGACCACCTTCACGACGGTGGAGCCCGCCTCCGAGGCTCAGCTCGCCTGGCCCGCGGTCAGGCCGCGCGAGGGTGTCGCCAGATGCGATGGCCGCCTCGGCGAAACCGGGATCGTCGCCGCACTGCAGTACGGCAACCCCACCACCACCTACACCGTCATCGATCCGCGGACGCAGCCGATCGGCGACCTGGAGGATGCGGCGAGCGCCCGAGTCGGGGCGTTCAGCTGCGAACTCTTCGCCGAGGGCTTCGGGTACACCGACATCCTGGCGGTGCAGAACGGTGCACCGATCATCGACGAGCTCGCCGCCCAGCCCGACATCGCTGGCGCGCTCCAGCCCATCACGCTCCAGGGCGCGATGGACGGCGAATCCGCGCTCGTCGCTCGTCGTTCGGACGGTCCGCGTTCGCCGCTCTACTTTTCCCTCGGCGTGTGGTTCTTCGCCGTCAGCTCCGGCGACGGAGCACAGACGGTCGCGGAGGCGATCATCGCGCAGGACCAGTAGCGGAGTGACCGACGCTCGCGACGAGCGGCACGACCGTCACGATCGGGTCGGGCTCACTCGCCGGCGGTGTCGAATCCGCAGGTCTGGATGGTCCAGGCGATGAACGCCTGATAGTTCGGGTCGGTCGCGGCGCTCTGCACGGCCTGCGACTCGGTGAACCTCGGGTCGAGCCCGACGTCGGAGACGAGGCTGTCGGCCGGGAACTCGGCGAGGATCGCGGCGGTCTCCTCAGCGGCGGTCGCGAAGACTTCGGCGCCGGCTGCGACCTCGGCGCTCACGCCGTCCAGCGGCAGGAGGTCGCGGATCGTCGTGACCTGCGCCTGCACGGCCTCGAGGTCCTCGCCGACGGTGCCCGACTTCGCGGTCGCCGCCGCGCGGTTGGCCGCGCAGAACGCCGTGTAGTCGACGGGCCCGTCCGCGACGTCGGCGGTCGCAGTAGCGGTGGGGGTCGACGACGGCGCCGTGGAGTCGCGGTCCCCGCTGGACGGTGCAGAGCATCCCGCGAGGAGGCCGGCGACGAGGACAGCAGAGCCCCAGACGAAGGCGAGTCGGCTGCGGTGCGGTGCGGTCATGAACGAGGTCCCCTCAGGCGGTCTGCGAGTCGGCGCCATCCATGTTGCCGTACCCGCGCACGGTCCGGAAGGTCCGCGGCGCGGTCCGGAGCGCGATCTCGTATCGTTGATCGACGTGAGTACCTCCCTTCCCACGACGTTCCCGCTGTCCACCGACCGACTCGTCCTCCGCCTGCACGAACCGTCGGACGTCTCCTGGTTGCTCACGGTCTACTCGCGCCCGGACGTCGCCACCTACCTCCTCGACGAGCCGTGGACGGAGGAGGTCGCGCAGACGAAGAGTGCCGAGCGACTCACGCGCTCCGGCTTGGACAGCCCGGCGCGTGCGCTCGCCCTCATCCTCGAGCACGAGGGCACGCCGGTGGGCGAGGTCCTGCTCTGGTACACCGACCATGAGCGGGGCGTCGCCGAGATCGGCTGGGTCCTCGACCCGGCGTACGGCGGCAAGGGGTTCGCGAGCGAGGCTGTCGGTGCGGTCCTCGACCTCGCGTTCAGCACCCCCGGGATGCACCGGGTCGCCGCACAGCTGGACGGACGGAACACGGCGTCGGCGCGGCTCGCGGAGCGGGTCGGCATGCGGCACGAGGCCCACCTCCGGCAGAACTGGTGGAGCAAGGGCGAGTGGACCGACACGGTCGTCTTCGGCCTGTTGGCGAGCGACCGCGGCTGAGGCAGATGGCCCGACGACTCAGCGACGCTCCTGATCGATGATCAAGAGCGGGTCGCCGAGCGCCAGACGCTGCAGCACCTCGTCCGTCGTCGACCGCTTCGCCTCCTCGACATCGGTGTCGGTCAGCGCGACCGCCTGCCAGAAGGCGACCCGGCCGTTCGGCGTCTCGACGGGAGCCACCACCGGGTCGGCGGTGACCGCAAGGGTCGTGAGGGCGCCGTCGGGATCATCGGTCACGCCGTTGGCGAGCCGGATCCGGTCCCCCAGCCACAGCTCCTGCGGCCCACTCCGCACGTACTGCGCGAGGACGATCAGCGCGCGGTACGGCCACTGGGGCGGCGTCTCGTCCGATGGCGACCGGCGCACGCGCATCGTGAGCTCGTACCCGAAGCCGCTCGTCGTCGGATCGTCGGAATCCTTGCCCCACAGTTCGGTGAGCCCGTAGGTGACGTAGAACCAATGGTCGGGGCCCGGCAACGCCGAACACCCCTGCAGGGCGGACCCGAAGTGCAGTCCGGGCGAGTAGGCGATATGGAACTCGCGGGCACCCGGGTAGTGCTGCGACACCGCCTGCGTGACGGCGTCCCATCCACGCTCATCGAGGTCGTCGAGGTCGTCAGCCTTGGCGGGCTCCGGCTCGCTCGCGGCGGGTGACATCGGTGGCTGCTGGGATTTGCGTCGGAAGAAGCCCATGCGACGAGTGTAGACATCGGTCGTCGACGGACGGCCGGCGGCCATCGACCGTTCCCGCGGCTGTCTTGCCGTGAGCGTGCGAGCGATGCCCCTCCGGCCTCGACGGCGAAGGCTGCGGGAGGACTAGAGTGCTGGCGAAACGGTAGGCGCGACGATGCGGAGGACCGATGAATTCCGAGACCCTCGTGCTGCTCGCCGTATCCGTGCTGGTCGCCGGGTCGTGCGCACTGTTGTTCGTCGTCGACAGCCGTCGGTCGCTCTCCGGGCGGTACATCAACCTCTGGCTCACCGCCTCGATGCTCGCCGTCCTGTGCACCGCTTCCTACCTCGCCGCGACGGGGCTGGGGCATCCGTCCCTGGTCGTGGCGTTGGGGAACGGCGCCATGGTCGGCGCTGTCGGATTCGTCTGGCTGGGCTGCCAGGCGTTCAACGGCCGACGGATCCGGTTCTGGCTGGTCGTCACGGTGGTGCTGATCGTCATGATCCTGACGTTCCTGCCCGAGTCCCGAGGTCCGAACTGGGCGGGGGTCGTCCCGAAACTGCTGAGCCTGAGCCTCTTCGCCGTGCTGACCGCTGTCGAATCGCGGAGGGGTCTCTTCGGGTCGTTCCGAGTGAGCTGGGCGATGACCATCGTGCACGCACTTCACGCGTCCTACAGCGGTGCGCGGGCCGTCGTCTTCGGTCTCCAGGGTCCCCGTGGCGGTGTGTTCGAGCGGTATTTCAACACCGAGATCACGACGGTGATCAACCTGGTGTTCGTCGTCGTCACCACGTTGGTCCTGGTGTTCCTGCGAATCGAAGAGCTCTCCAGCCGGCGGGCGAGCGGAGGACCCGGTTGCTTCACGACGGTCCGTCGGCTCTGGGCACTCCATCGTGACCACCCGGGTTCCGTGGTCCACTCCATCGAGATCGTCGATCTGACCGTGGTCAAAGACGCCTACGGCGTGGCGCACGCGAACGATCTCGTGAGTCGGCTGATCGACAGTGTCGTCCAGTCGAGTTCGGGTGCCCAAGCCGTTGCCAGCACCCGCCGAGGCACCGTCCTGCTCCTGCTGCCTGACGGACACGGCAGCGTGGAGGCGAAGGTCGACGCCGCGATCGAGGACGCCTACTGGAAGCAGTCGGTTGCGCTTGTCGACGGGTACGCGAGCACCCTGCGGATCACGACGCTCTGAGAGGCACCGCCGCAGTCGACCAGACGGGATCAGCTGATCCCCCCCCCCCTCACCGGCACCCGGGCCGAACGGCGCTCACCACCAGAAGGGCGCTTGCGTCACGTAGGGGGATTCGAGCCTGGCGACCTCGTCATCCGTCAGCTGCACGTCCAGCGCGGCGGCGGCATCCGTGAGGTGCGCCGGTTTGGTTGCACCGATGATGGGAGCTGCGACCGTCGGGTTCCGCAGGACCCAGGCCAGCGCGACCTGCGCCATCGGGATCCCTCGCTCGACCGCGATCTCCTCGACGGCGTCGATGATCGGGCCGTCGGCGTCCGTGTCGAACGCCTTCGCCACCTCGTCGATGTTCGAGCGGTCCGTGGCTGCGCCGCGCGGCCGGGCGAGTCGTCCTTTGCCGTTCGGCGAGTAGGGCGTGAGGCCGACGCCGGTGTCCGCGCACATCGGGATCATCTCCCGTTCCTCTTCGCGTTTCAGCAGGTTGTACTGGTTCTCCATCGCGACGAAGGGCGTCAGCCCGTTGACCGCTGCGGCCGTCTGCAGCTTCGCGAACTGCCAGGCGTACATGGAGGAGGCGCCGAGGTAGCGCACCTTCCCCGCGCGGACGATGTCGTCGAGCGCCTGCATCGTCTCCTCGACCGGGGTCTCCTCGTCGAAGCGGTGGACGTAGTACACGTCGATGTGGTCGGTCCCGAGTCGTCGCAACGAGGCGTCGACCTGTTCGAGGATGGCCGTTCGGGAGAGTCCCGATCCCCCGGGCCCGTCATGCATCCTCCCCGAGACCTTCGTCGCGAGGACGATGTCCTCACGGCGACTGAACCGTTTGATCGCGCGTCCGACGTACTCCTCACCGCTGCCCTGTTGGTAGACGTTCGCAGTGTCCCAGAACGTGATCCCCAGCTCGACCGCCTGCCGGAAGAACGGCGCGGACGCCGCTTCGTCCAGGGTCCAACGGTGGAGTCCGCGGTTCGGATCGCCGTAGGTCATGCAACCGAGTGCGAGGCGGCTGACGCGGAGGCCGGTCGCTCCGAGGCGGGTGTACTCCATGGTCGGTGCTCCTTGGGTCAGTGGTGGGGCGAGGGGTGTTCGGAGGTGGCCGCCCAGCTGGCGAGGAGTTTGAGTGACTCCTCGCTCGGTGAGCCGGGTTCGGCACTGTAGATCAGGAAGTTCAGGCCGGGCTGGTCCATCGGCTCCATCGCCTCGTAGATCATGCGGAGCTCGCCGACGACCGGATGACGGAACACCTTCTCGCCGGACGTGTGATGGCGGACGTTGTGCGCGCCCCAACGGACGCGGAACTCCTCGCTGCGCGTGGACAACTCACCCACCAGGTCCTGCAGTGCCCGATCGTGCGGGTTGCGCCCTGCCTCGGTGCGGAGGATCGCGACGTTGATGTCGGCCGAGGTCGACCAGCTCGGGTAGAACGCCTCCGCGAGGTCGCGGTGCAGGAACACGAACCGAGCCAGGTTCACCGGGCGCTCCGGGAGCGCGTAGAGGTCGGCGTACAGCGCGCGGAAGAGCGCGTTCTCCGCAAGGACGTCCATGCGGCCGTTCCGGACGAACGCCGGGCCTGCGGTGATGGAGTCGAGGGCGAGTTGCATACCGGGCCGCACGCCGGCCGGCGCAGACCGTCGGCGTGCCCGGATCGGCGATTCGTTCGCCGCCCGAGCGAGGTCCGTGAGGTGGGAGCGCTCCGCGTCGTCCAACCGCAGCGCGGAGCCGATCGCGTCGAGGACCGCCTCCGACACCCCCGAGAGGTTCCCGCGCTCGAGACGCGAGTAGTACTCGACGCTCACTCCGGCGAGCATCGCGACCTCGGTGCGGCGCAGCCCCGGGACGCGTCGGTTCTTCCGCCAGGCAGCTCCACCTGCTCGGGCGTGAGTCGGTCCCGACGGGTCGTCAGGAACTCGCGCACCTCGTCTCGATTGTCCATGCCGACAACGATATGACGCGGCCTCCGGCGCTGGGGTGTTCCCGCAGGACACCCATCCTCGACCTCGTGGAGGCCGTCCGGGCAGGCACGCAGCGTCTCCCGTGCTCGCGCCGCCCCGAGACGTGCCCTGGCGGAGTATCCCTGCTTCGTCGCCGGTGGTGTGTGATCGAGGGATGCAGATCGACCACGGGAACGCGGCAGCACACCGCGTGTCATCACCGGCCTCGGACGATGGCCTCGCCGGCCGTGCAGGCCGGAAGCCGCGACAACGCCTGACGCTGCTGCTGGCTGCACTCGGGTTCTTCCTGATCACCCTCGACATCCTCATCGTCACCATCGCGCTCACCAGCATCGCGCGAGACCTCGGTGGAACGACGGCATCCCTGCAGTGGGTGATCGACGCCTACACGGTGCTGTTCGCGGCCCTCCTGCTCCTCGCCGGCAACCTCTCGGAGCGGTTCGGCGCGAAACGGGCGTTCGGCGTCGGCATCACCGTCTTCCTCGTCACGTCGATCGCGTGTGCGGTGGCCCCGTCGATCGGTGTCCTCATCGCCGCTCGAGCCCTACAGGGTGCCGGGGCGGCGTTGATGCTACCGGCGTCCATGGCGCTCATCCGTGAGGCGTTCCCCGGAGGTCGCGAGCGCGCTCGCGCCCTGGGTGTCTGGGCGGTCGGCGGCGCGGTCGCCACCGCACTCGGGCCGGTCCTCGGTGGCGCGTTGACGACGCTCGACTGGCGACTGGTGTTCGCGATCAACCTGCCCGTCTGCATCATGATGCTCCTGCTGCTCCGGACGGTCGCGTCGTCCCCTTCACGGCCCGAGCCGTTCGACTGGGCCGGACAGTTCGTCTGGCTCATCGCGTCGACGGCGCTGGTGTTCGGACTCATCGAGGGCGGGGAGGACGGGTTCGGCAGTCCCGTCGTGGTCGCCAGCCTCGGCGTCGCGCTGATCGGCATCGTCGGGTTCCTCGTCGTCCAGGCCAGGAGCGCGCACCCGATGATGCCGTTGGATCTCTTCCGATCGATCGGCATGCGCATCGCCCTCGCCGTCGGATTCGCGTTCATGGTGAGCAACTTCGGGACGGTGTTCGTCCTGAGTCTGTTCCTCCAGCAGCAGCTCCAGCTGCCGCCGCTGCTCGCGGGCCTGGTGTTCCTCCCGTCGGCCCTCTTCGCCGTCGTCGGCAACATCGTCAGTGGCACCATCGCCAACCGGTTCGGGGTGCGCGTCCCGATCGTGGCGGGGTTGCTCCTCATGGTGGTCGGCCTCGTCGGCACCGTCGTCACCGCGCACCTGGGGTCGCCGATCTGGGTGGGTGTCTTCGCATGCTTCACCGCCGCAGGAGGCTCCGTGGCGATGCCGCCGGTGACCTCCGTGGTCCTCGCGAGCGTCCCGGCGTCGCGCGCCGGCACCGCGAGTGCGGTCTTCAACACCTTCCGTCAACTCGGCGGTGCGGTCGCCATCGCGGTCTTCGGGGTGCTCCTCACCGCGTCGACGGGCTTCGTCGCCGGGCTGCAACTCAGCCTCCTCATCGCCGCGGCGCTCATCCTCCTCACCGCGATCGCGAGCGTGTTCATCAGGCCGGCGGACGGGTCGTCATGACGCCGCAGTCGACCTGACGGGTTCAGTCAGTGTCGTCATCGATGCCCGGCGTGCGGCCGGGGTCGATGCCCAGCCGCTCCTCGGCCCGCTCCACGTCGGCGAACCGCTGCCCTTCGACGACGAGCAGCACCTTCTTGGGCACCGTCTTGAGCCAGATCCTGCCGCCGTTCGCCAGTTCCCAGTGAGGGTCTCCGCCCTGGGATCCGGCGGGCTGACCAAGGTGCCCGCTCAGCGCCGACTGCAGCGCCTGAGCGGCACTCCGCAGCGCGCCGGGGTCGTCGCTCTTGTCGGAGACAGCGATCACGACCTGGGCGATCGCTTCAGCTGCGACGAGCGAACGAACGGTCGGCAGGTTCACGGGATACCCGGAACGGTGCTGCACACCGCTCGACGTCTCCAGTTTGAGCTGCCACCCGAGACCCTCCGCGAGTGCCTTGAAATCGTCGCGACCGAGCGGCCACGACACCGACGTGAAGGCTTCGCAGACGGCATGGATCTGTGCGTCCGTGGCTCTGGCGAGTGCACCCATCAGGTCATCCTACGGCTGTCTCCGCACCGGATTCGGCGGCGGACGAGGAAGCGTCTCGGAAACCAGAACAGCCGCTGACCTGGATATTCCAGAGCAACGGCCGGGTGGTGCTGATGGAGCCGCCCAAGGGAATCGAACCCTTGACCTTCTCATTACGAGTGAGGGCGATGGGGTCCGTGGCGATCCGCGGTGGTCCTTTGATCAGGGAATTTCCACGCCACGGTTCGTTGAAGTTTGCCACACCGGTCCCGCGTTGCTGTCATCTGTACTTCGCGAATGAGAACGCCGTCGCCACCCTGCTCCCCTGCGCTCGTCGGGTGGAACATTGCCCCCTGCCGTCATCAATCCGGCTCCCGGGCGAAACCCACCCTCTGCGGTTTCGAGCAGCTCGGGTTTCGACAACGAGTTCTGAGCACCCGACACAAGCGGAATCTCGCCACATCGCCGGACCGACTGGCGGGTGGTCAGAAACGATCGTTTCCGGCGGCCGCCTGTTTCCCGACAATTTGGCTCGATGTTGACGGATAGTCAGCACAAACGGGTGGCCCAAGCAGATGCACTTGGGGGCCTGTCGAGTATGAGCCGGGCGACGCTCTACTGAAACTAGACCACCATCGCCAGTAGCACCCGGTTCCCTAACTTCTCGGGCAGCTCGACACGCGGAATCCGGAGACACCCGCGCGCAGTCCATTGACACCGCAACCAGCTCGTCCTCGGAGCGCCTATTCTTCGTCGGAATCGAATCCAAGGTCACGCCAACGTCGGAACGGGGGCCATTCCGGCTCATGAGGTGTGACAGCTCTCCAGGCTTGAATGACGCCCGCGGTCACAAGACTGATCTCATCCGCCAACCGATGGACGTCCTGAACCGTCATTGGTTGGTCTTCGAGACTTCGCCTCTGGCGATCCCGCGAGACCCAGAAGATTCGACCGACGTTCGAGTCCCCCCACAGTCGGGGCAGCGGCTTCTCGGCGTATCGAGCCTTGCTCCAGGTGCCGTGGATGACCCTGTTTCGTGCGTTGCGCAATTCGCTTGCCCGACCGAGATACCCGCGTAAGGCTTCATGAAAGTCAGCGGAGTACCGGTCCTTCTGAGGATCTGCTGTCTCATCGAGAAGGACGCGGCACATCTGGATGAGCCACTCAGTGCTCTGTCCGGCCACGAACACCCAGGTTTCGACATTGCCAGTCAGGTGTTCGGCTAGCTCGCTTAGCATTGCATCGAGAAGAGCACTGGCGTGAGCGACCCGCCCTATGGCCCCGTAGAGCTCATCGGGAAGTGTCGAGTTCCATACGATCGCATCCGGTTCCATGAAGGGAGGGTAGCGGGATCCATCGCCGCCATGCGCGCTGGTCACTCCTACTGTCGCCTACGTGCCCCCTCACCGCAGGCGACAGGCGCTCGAATGGGTGAGGAACGACAGTGTGCAGCCGCCACCGCCACCAGCAAGGTCCTCAGCAGCTCGCGATCGTCCGCGGCTGCGAAGACGGTCACCGATAGCGCTCTTGCACAGAAGGACAAGAGCAAAGAGCAAGAAACTAAGTCGGCCGTCTACGCTGCGGGTATGAGCACCGAAGAACGCTTCGACGAGATCTACGTCGGCGGAGTCCACCTGTCCGACGTCATCAAGGGCGATGTGCCTGACGTCCAGCAGCAGCTGATGAACGCGATCGCGAACGGCGAGGAGTGGGTGAACATCAGCGTCGGCCCCGACGTGCGGTACGTGGTGCGCATCACCCCGAGCACAGACATCGTCGTCCGCTACCGCGACATCTGAGGCCCGGTCGCAAAGGCAGTGACCGCGAACCCGACGCAACGTGGCTCAACCAGAGTTTACGAACGAGCGCGGCCCCGTGTGACTAGCGCCGGCGACCAGAACCGACCTAATTCTTGGGAGAAGATACTCCGGAAGGGCCAGCCGGAGGCTTGCCGGAAGAAGGCGTGGGCGATCCAGCACCGCTACCTGTAACAGATCGAGGGCGCGCTCCCTCATTCGCACGATGCGGCCGGCTACCCTTCGAAACGGGATCTGAGCCTTGCTTGTCATTCTTGGGCATCGTTTGTTCCTCACTCCTCAGCGTCGTGCAGCCATTCAACTAGATAGGCGTCGGTAACAGCCACCCACACGCCCGCCCCACTCGGAACCGGGCCCTCGAATTCCCCCCGCTTACTCATGACATATTGCTTCTCTATGAAGATGTCTCGTGGCTCGGGGTAGGTACTGAAATACGAGTCGTTGCCGAACCGGCCGCCGACCCACGTCTCGTCATCCAGACGGACCCGCACCCAGGTCGCGTCCGTCGTCGTCGTGGCCAAGTCCCATGCGGTAGGAGTGCCCTCGTAGCGCGAGTCTGTCAGTCTCGCGCGCAAACTCCGAGCCGCCCTGTGAAGAGGTCTGAGTATCTTTCCGTCGCCGTAAATCACCCACGATGAGATCGCGGGTATGACAATTCCCATTGCGATGAACAGCCAGGCAGCACCTGCGACATCGCCAGGAGTGATGGTTGCCTCAGACTGCAGACGCTGCAGGACGGAAGGTCCGAGAATCGCCGTGTAGATGGAGTCAAAGATCACGCTGACGACGAACGCGAAAAAGAGACGACCGCCCACGGTTCGGTCAACGTCTCGGAACCCTCGAAACTGCGACCGAACGAGGATGAAGATGACACCAGGAACAATCAAAGCCAGGTAGGAGAGGATGCCGAAGCCGTCTGTAGGCAAGGTCATTAGCTGCCACCTTTTCTGTCGTTCATTCCGACAGGATAACGATCAACGCAGGGCCAGAACATGGCCAATGGCACCGCCGTAGAAGGCTGCAAGCTCGACGTCCGCGCAGTGCAGTTCAACGCCCTCGCGCTCATCGGCCTGTTGTCATCCGTCGCCCCGGACGGAACACGAATCGGTCAGATTCAGTGCCGCAGCGGAGAGAGCTGGCCGCACCTGACCGAAATCGAGGACTTCTTCAACCACGTCCACATTGACTTCGCCTACACCGGTCAACCACTCAACATCACCAGCTGAGCGGAGACACCAGACGACTGAACCTTGCTCGAGCTGCGGCTTTTCGGCGCCAGTGTCCGCTGCGGCAACCCACCGGGGGTGTTCCTGCTGATGACGTCGCCTCTGGTGTGCTCCATGCACGTGTTCCGCAACCGACCGCCGACAGTCCGATCAATCGGGTGACTCTTGGCGTTATAGACGGCGCGGTGGTTACGAAGGAGCAGCTCAAGTGCCAAATCGCGCCCGCCAACAGCTCCCCGTGCTCCCCGATCGGTAGGGACAGCAAGCGAGCACCTTCTCTGGATGCTCGAGCAGCTCCACGCAGGCCACGGCAGCCTGGCACTCCTGGTCGGTGAGCAATGCAGGGCGCAGGCGCATCAATGGTAGGGACGTCCCTGCTGGCCGTTTCTGCTGCCGACTGACATAGTCAAGATTGTGACCGTAGCCAAAAAAGTAGTCCTGTTCAATCACAAGGGCGGCGTCAGCAAGACCACGACGACTTTCAACCTGGGTTGGAAGCTTGCCGAACAAGGTAAGACCGTCGTGATGGTAGATGCTGACCCCCAGTGCAACTTGACGGGGATGGTCTTGGGGTACAAGCAGGCTTCTGAGCTGGAGGACTTCTACCGCCTGCAGGGTGCGTCTGCAGCCACCATCCGCTCAGGACTCATGCCGGCCTTCGAAGCACTCCCGAAGTCAATCGATCCCGTCGATCTGGTGCCGATTGAAGCCCGGCCTGGTCTACATCTGCTCGCAGGCGATCTGAGACTGTCGGAATACGAAAACACCCTGGGGATCGCGCAGGAACTGAGTAGCGCCATACAAGCGCTCAAAAACTTGCCCGGGAGCTTGAACTACCTGATCGACGTAACAGCCGAGACAGTGGATGCTGACGTGGTCCTGATTGATGTGAGCCCCGGGCTGGGGCCCGTGAATCAGAACTTGGTTTCGACTGCCGATTACGCCATTATTCCGTCTGCTCCCGACTTCTTCTCAGTAATGGCTGTTGACTCACTCTCTCGTGTCCTCCCCAAGTGGATCAACTGGGCGCGCGACGCTGCTTCCCTGCCAGTGCTGCAGGAGGCCTCATACCCCTTCCCGGCACCGAACCTTCGGATCCTAGGCACTATCATCCAGAAGTTCCGCCCCAGAGCGGGCCAGCCTGCTGCGTCCTTCCAGGCCTGGATAGACGAGCTGAACGAAGCAGTCGAGACCAAGCTCGTCCCCCCGCTGGAGAGGGAGGGGCTCCTGCTGCCGTGGGAGATGTACGAGCAGTTCGACGTCAGTCGGAACCTCTCGCTCGCGCAGATTGCGGAGTTCAACAGCCTCATCGCGAAGTCTCAGGAGTCGCTGACACCTATCTACGCGCTTTCAACAGAACAGCTCGGTGGAAAGGGCGCTGTTCGCGAGAACTGGGAGGATTCCAGGGACAGCTTCAATGAACAGTTTGAGGCACTCGCGACTCGGATAACGGGACTGATGCAGCTCGACGACAGCGCCGACAGTGCCGGCTAGCGAGCTGGCGGCCTTCGAGACGAACCTACAACGCGCGCTTGATCTGTCGGCAACCGCTGGATCGCTCCGCAACATGGTCACACCGGCAGTCGACTTGTCTGACCTCTACCGCGCTGCCTACATGCAGGGTGTCAGCGCATTCGACCACTTCATTCATGAGGAGGTTCGCGTCAGAATGCTGGAGTGGCACGGCCGTCCACAATCGACTTGGCCAGCCGGATTCGCGACCTTCAAAATTCCCATCTCGAGCACCCACCAGGCTGGCCGGTCCGTGCCTGACGCTGCCGTACGATTCGAAGCGGAGATCCGCTCCCAGCACGGCCATTTGTCCTTCCAACACCCCGACAAGGTCGCCGCGGCTTGCCGACTAGTGAGCAACACAGAGATCTGGCAAACGATCGCCGCGGCTCTCGGAACCAAGAAGCAGGGCAAACTTTCGCCAAGTCAGGTGGCGAAAAAGGACTGGGGCCTGATCATCGACCGCCGGAATCTCATCGTTCATGAGGCGGATCTAGATCCGACGCCCCCGCGCAGTCGACGGTATCCAATCGATAAAGAAATGACTGACGAAGCTCTCCAGAAGATCGGCCTAGTGACCCGTCTCATCGCAGCTTCCCTTTGACATTCCCTCTCGTAGTGCTCGCGGCGGCGTTGATCCATCTCGCCGGTCTGTGGCCTCGGTGGCCTGGTAGCCATGGTGACGTCTTCTACCTATTTCTCATCCTGGTGGAGGCTGCGGCCGCGATGCTCCTCCTGGTGTTCGTTCTCCAGACGAGAAAACGGTCGGCTCAAGGGTTTCCCCGCCTGTGTACAACTCGCCTGACATCTAGCCGATAATATACCTTATGTCAGTAATGACTCTTCTGCTGTCAACGTGGTGCGTTCAGCGCCCCTCGAGACGGCTTTTGACTACGAGCTTTCGACACATAGCAGATAGCCAGAGAAAGAACCAGACTTGTGTCGCCGACTTGACACCTCGATGATCAAGCGTTCATAAAAAAATTTCTGGGGGAAAATTGAAAAAAGAGAGTCCCGTGCGAGGTTCATCCTCGGGGGCCAGGAAGAAGATGGTTGCCGCGCTCAGCTTCATTGCGGTCCTAGCCGGCTTCACTACGTTCACAGCGCCTTCGTCAGCCGAAGCGGCAATCACCGGGTCCTTGGTGACCGCGGCGGATGCCCAGGCCCTGTCTCTGACCATGGCCAAGACAGCATTCCCGAGCGGATCAGCGAAGGTTGTTATCGCTCCGAAATCTAACGCGACTCTGGTGTACCAAGCAGCTGCGTTAGCGAGCAGTCTCCAGGCTCCTCTGATTCTCAGCACATCCATCACGAGCGCATCAGCGATTAGCCCGACACTTAGCACTCTCGGCGCTACATCCATCTACCTCATCAGCGAGGCAACGACATTCTCATCAGCGTTCCGCTCAGGTCTGCCAGCTGCATCGTCGATCGCACTGGACGTGAAGTCGAACAGCGCCTTCACGCGCTCGACTACTATCGCCGGCGCCCTTCCGGTCGGGCCTCTCATTGTTGGCAACACAACTGTCGCCAACTCTCTCAATGCCTCCGGCGCCATGGCTGTCGCTCGTGGCCTCCCTCTAATTGTCCTTGACGGATCAGAGGCCGCGGCGACAGTTCAAAGCTTCTTCGCTACGAGGACGGACCACTTCATCGGCCTGATTGGTGGCGGCGCGGTGATCGATCCGTCGTTGCTACCCGCCATGCCTGACAACGGTCTCATGATCATCAATACTGCCGATCCGGTCGGCGCGTTCCGCGAGATCGCGCTCCAGCAGATCGGTGGAGAGCTGGCGGTGTCCGGCTCGACACTGTGGACCGCCCCGATGAACAACTCTCAGTCGCAATCGCTCGCGGCCTTGTCGGCAAAACTGTCGCAGACAACTTTCCTCCCTGCCGGCGCATCTACGGCGTTCACCTCGAACAGTCCCAGCCATGACTTCATCCGTCTTTGGGGGCCAGAGGCAACAAAGGTCACTCTGGCGGCCAGCTCCGCCACGTCGGCACAACTCAACACCCTCACAGCGGCGGCAAGCGTGACGCGCGATGCCACTCCAAGCTGGACGGTGACGAACATGCAACTCAACGCCTCGAACTACACAATCACGGTCAAAGCGAAGTCGGGAGCGACGAAGTACCAAGCCCGCACCCTGGGCGATGCGGTCGCAGGTGAGTCCACGTCACCCACGATCACGGTCCCAGGCCTTCCCGGAACTGTGACTTACATTGCAGCGCTCAACTCGGCAGGTGCCATCATCGACACCTTCCCTATGCGAACGAATCAGTACCAAGAGTCCATCGACAGGGAGTCGACGGTCGTCGCAACGATCCGAGATGGGAAGCACCATCTCAATTGGGTAGATGATCGACGAGTACCTCGCCTGATCACGCGATATGCCATCGACCCATTTGTGGATGATCCCACCGCCGCTCCGGTAGATCCGGCCTCGGCCGCCTATATGGCGATTACGTGCGGCACGGAGTTCACAACCCCGGCAAGCGATCTGACGAAACAATGGGCTTACGAAGTTAAGATACTCTCGACTGACGCTGCGAGCTGCGGAACGCGAGGAGCGTCTGGGATGGCCGCGGCAGTGTCTTCAGGTATCAATCTGCCGTTCATGCAATTTCCTGCTTCGATGCGCTCGGCCTCGTCGAGCGAGACTCCAGCGGAGTCGCCAGACGAAATTGTCCCGATGCCTGGGTACACCATCGGAGATCTGTTGATCGTGGAATCGGGCAAGCTCAACACACCGCCGCCGCCGGTTGCCGAGTCCGCAACTGCGCGATCAGCGAGTGACGATTCGCCCGACTCTGATGGAACTACCGAGCCGACGCCTGTTCCTAGCTCGTCGCCCGAGAATCCAACGTCTCCGCCCGAGGATCCAACGTCTCCGCCCGTAGAGCCCACACCCGTTGCCACGGATGAACCGTCCCCGGACACTTCCGATGAAACCGATGCTGACCCCGTAGCCGAGATCATCACCGAGTCCGCGAAGGATATTCTGGCCGACTCACCAGACGCGATCATTATCGACGGACCTCCAAGCTTTGGGAAGCAGACAGTCGGTCCAGCAGCGACAATTGGTCCGGCCGCTGCCGTTCCCGGCGATGACATGGCGCCGATAGCTCTCTTCTACAGGACATATATTCCCGGCGAGTATCTCGAGTTCCCTGGCTACTCGGGAGACCCGAATAAGCCTGTCATTGCATTCGGCGCAGACAATCGGGAGTGGTCAGACCTGAACAGCTCGAATCGAACATCACTCGAGTCGTATATCTTCTTTGGCGCAAACTATCAGGTAATCACTGGGAAGGATATCGGTGAGAGCCACAAATACAAGTGCAAGAACGGCCTCACCAGCTGTGAGCTCACGGAAAGAGGTACAGCTTCGCTGAGCACGGTCGGCGCCACCGCCGGCTCCGGTGCCACGAGGGCCGTAGTCGGTCACTGGGTTCATTCTCCGAACCCAGTCCAAGCTTTCGCCCCCGCAATCGACGGCGTCGCGCTTTGGGATATGAAGCGGGGGGGATCTACTCTTCGCGCGGAATTCGACCGGATGCCCGTACACCAATTCTGGTACGGAACTTTCCAGTCGGAAGCACATCTCTTATACAGCAACAAGCACTACGAGCCGTACTGCCTCCTAAACGGGACGACGGCTATCCATATCCCGCTATGCACCATAGCAATTAATAGCCAGTTCTAGGGCCAATTTGAAGAGGGTGACGTGAAACTATTTCGTTCGCGTCACCCTCTTGGCAAATAAGAAAGTAGAGCGAGAGGATTACCAAACCATAGTACGGGATAGCAGACAAGTAACAGCAATACAGAGAAAGCAAAGATTAGCATTGACGTTTTGCGATAGTGGTGAAGCGCAAATGTAATTAACGACAAGACGATTGCAATCACAATAAGCAAAAATAATATTGGTGCGATTCCGAGGATCAGATAAGACCAATACACCGCTTCACCAGGTTGGCCATAAATGAGCCCCGGTAGCCACATCCATACGTACATATGCGCGAATAGGTTCAGAGCAGCTCCCGCCGCTCCCACGGATGCGCACAGGAGGGCCTTTGAGGATGGGCCTTGGCTTGAGGTACTCACGCTGACAGTTTGGCCCATGGTGGCGCCTTTTTGTGACCATGCCCATAGGGCAACACCGCGTGTTCTGCTCGACGAGGCGCCTTCGACCTCCCGTCTGAACACGGCTGTCCTCCAGCGAAATCCCGAACAGGCAAAGCTTGTTGACGTTCAGCGCTGAACCAAACACGACGTCGTCGACAAATGACGAACCCGTGTCCGCCGCAGCCCGCGGATCGCGCACCGGCCCTGAACGGCCCGAAGAGAGCGCCAGCCATGCGCTGAGGCGCGGTGGCTCTCTGTATAGCCACAGCCCAAGGATGCCGTTGCGGTAGCTGCCCAGAGGATGAGGTCGGCGCCGTGGCGGGACGCGAATCGCACGCCGTCGTATGGGCCGCCGTGCGAGGCATCCATGCTCAGAATCTCGCGGCCAATGCGCTGAGTCAGTGCTCGAGGTCGACTGTTCTGGATGGCCGAGCTGCCGAAGTCCGCGAGGTCGAACTCTGTAATTGTCTGCGCGGCGAACGAGACACGCAGGGCGGCGATCGAGTCCGAATGTGTGACGTCGCAGTATCGCCCGGTGAGCTGGGCGCGCCCGATCCTCCGCTTCGCGATCACAGTCTTGTAGGTTGGGGCGCGAAATCGCTCCCCTGAGTTGGATCAAGCGCAGCTTGAAACTAGCGCCGCATGCCTGCTCCATGTCACACTTGTCCTGCCTACTACACCTCTGCCCACCCGGCCACATGAGCCGGGTTTTTTCGTATCGGGGCAGAATCCTTGACAGGCACGGCGTGTCACCCCCTAGAGTGAAAACTGCCTTCCTTCATGGGAAAGCGACAGAAGCGCAACGGCAACCTCTGCCAGCGCGATCCACAAGCCGGCCTCCGAGTGAGACCGGCTTCTTTCATGCCCGGACGGGATCTGAGCAACACCTGCTCTCCTGGCCGTCTTCTGCTCTGCCCGCGCTTCGCGTGCAGCACGAGCCTCATCGCGCCACCCGGCGCGGTGTCACCTGGGCGCGCTCGCGCCCGAACCTGCGGAGGTCACATATTGAACCTGCTGCTCGAGTCACTGAAGGAGGTGGACCCCACCGTCGCGCTTGTGTGCACCACGAGCTATTTCGCGCCCCGATACCTGATCAAGAAGATCGAGGACTTCCTCATCCTCTTTGGCCAGAGCCCGGAGCCCGCGCGACGCAAGGCCCTCCTGATGAAGAACCGCACGCCCAAGGCGTAGCGAAACTCGAAAACGCCCACCTCCTCCGCAAGGGGAGAGCCCTGTCTACTGGCGTCTCGTAAACCTACAGGTTTACGAGACACGTAAGGCAGCGATGATCTCGGCTAACTCAGGCCCAGAAAACCGCAGATCGCGCAGACGGTCGACTGTCTCGAAAAGTCGTCTCGCATGTGAGCGTGTCCCAAACAGGCTGGCAAGGGTTTCTGAGACATGCTGGTGAGATGAGGCAGATCGGATACACCAGAGTGAGCACCGCAGGCCAGGACGCGCAGCTGCAGCTCGACGCGCTCGTCGCCGCCGGCGTCCAGAAGCGCGATGTGTTCGCGGACGTGACATCGGGCAGCAAGACCGCGATCGAGCGTCCCGGGATGACGAAGCTGCTCGAGTACGCGGAGTCTGGCGACACCGTGATCGTGTGGCGCATCGACCGGCTCGGCCGCTCACTCATCGACGTCCTCAACACCGTCGAGCTCCTGCGCGGCCGGGGTATCCATGTGCGATCACTCTCAGATGGGATCGACCCTGCGACGTCGACGGGCCGGCTCATGCTGCACATGCTCGCCACCTTGGCCGAGTACGAGCGCGAGCTCATCGTCGAACGCGTCAACGCCGGCATCGCCGCAGCACGGGAATCAGGCACCCGCTTCGGGCGCCCACCCGTGAACCCCGACATCATCGCCGAGAAGCTCGCCATCGTTGCCGAAGCCCGCGATCGCGGCCGCACAGCAGCAGAAGCCGCCGCACTCGTCGGCTGGAGCAGAGCAACGCTCTATCGACACCAGACCGGCACTACGGCACGAACACACTGACGGTCCGGGGCAGGACGCCCGCGGCAACCTGAAACGCTTCCCAGATCGGAGCCGGTCGTCATGGTTCCGGCGGACCTCATCGTTGCTGGGGCCGGTTGCTCGCCTGGCTTGCCGACACCGAGCGGGGTGGCGCTGGCTGAGAGTGCTCTCAGAGCTCCGCGCTCGCTTTCCGTGTCATCTCTCCGGACGCCAGTGCAGGCTGCACTTCATGACTGTTCCACCTGGGCCCGCGTTGTCCGTCGCGTCGAAGGTGCCCGAGGTCACAGCGGTCTTCTGGGTGCTGAAATTGCTGACCACGGGGCTGGGTGAGACGGCGTCCGACTGGATGGTCGTGCACCTCGATCCGGTATCGGTCGTGCTGGGCACGGCGGTGGTGTTCGGCGCGTGTCTGACAATCCAGCTGCGGGCGCCGCGGTACTCGGTGTGGCGGTACTGGTTGTTGGTGGGCATGATCGGGGTGTTCGGGACGATGGTCGCCGATGTCGCGCACATCGTCGTCGGGGTGCCGTACATCGTCTCGACGGCGGCGTTCGCCGTGGCACTCGCCGTGGTGCTGGGCGTGTGGTGGCGATTCGAGGGCACGTTGTCGATCCACTCGATCACGAGTCGCCGGCGGGAGGTGTTCTACTGGGCGACGGTGTGCGCGACCTTCGCGCTCGGCACCGCCGTCGGTGACCTCGCCGCGCACGACCTCGGTCTCGGCTACGGCGGGTCCGCCATCCTCTTCGGCGTACTGTTCCTGCTACCGGGTCTGGCATACCGGTTCTTGGGTTGGTCGGCGGTCGCGATGTTCTGGGCGTCGTACATCGTCACGAGACCGCTCGGTGCGTCGATTGCGGACGGGCTCGCGGTGGTGCCTTCGCGAGGCGGTCTGGGTTTCGGAACGGGTCCGGTGACGCTGGTCGCTCTTGCCCTCGCGATTGGACTCGTCGCCGTCTTAGCGCGACGCCACGCCCGCAACCCGATGCCCGCCGGAAAACGTTCAGGCGGCGCCGGTCAGCTGTCGTGCGACGACGCCGCCTGAACGGCAGGCAGGCCGATGCGGATCGTCAGCCCGTCGCCCGGCCGGTTGTCCAGCTCGATGCTGCCACCGGCGTTCCGAACCAGTGCGGCGACGATCGCGAGTCCGAGACCGGTTCCCTGACCGCCGGTCCGCGAGGCATCCTGGCGGGTGAAGCGGTCGAGCGCGAACGGCTCGAACGCCGGATCCATCCCACCGCCGGTGTCGGTCACGAGGAGCCATGCGAATCCTCCTCCAACGGTCAGCTGGACGTCGATCACCCCGCCGTGGCCGACGGCGCGCAGTGCATTGTTGAGCAGGTTGTCCAGGATGCGTCCGAACGCCTCAGCGCCGATCGGGAAGCTGCCGGTGTCCTCTGTCCCGTCGTCGGACGCCAGGAGCTCCGGCCCGTCGTACAGAATCGAGATCGCCGTGTCCTGTGCGCGGAACCGTGCGCGGTCGGTCGCATCGTCGGCTTCACGATCGAGTGCTCCGATCGAGCTTCGAACACCGTCGTGGGCGGCTTCGATGGCCGACAGTTCCAGCAGGGAGGTCACGAGGGCCGCCAGGCGGGCGACGTTTCGTCTGGCACCGTCGACGTCTCGCACCATCTGTTCCACCGATGACGCTTCAGCGACCGCGACCTGCAGTTGGGTGTTCAGCAACGCGATCGGCGTGCGGAGCTCGTGGCTGGCGTCGGAGACGAGTTGCCGTTCCCGGCGGGCGGAGTCGCGCAGCCGCTCGATGAGCTCGTTCAAGGTGCGGGCGAGGTCCGAGATCTCGTCGCGAGCCTCGCCGACCGCGAGGAGTTCCGAGGACGACCCGGCGCTGAGCGCATCCGCACTCCGGCGAAGGCGACGGACTGGGCCGAGGGACAGACTGGTGAGCGCCCAGGCGGTCCCGGCAGCACCGACGGCGATCACCGCGAGGCCCGTGAAGAGCAGCGTTCGCATCTGCGCGAGCACGGTCGTCTCTTCCTGGGCGTCTCGGGCGGCCACCACAACCCAGTCCCCACCTGCGACTGCGACCGTCGTCGACAGGACGATGAAGGACGCATCTCCCACCCGGACGTCGTGCGCCTGCCCGGATCCGCCCACATTCGGCAGTTTGTCGGCAAGTGAGGTCGGCAGCGTGTTGATGGGCGTCGAGCCGTCGGGAGCCAGGACGGCGACGAGTTGTGATGGCCCGGGCGCGTCGAAGGAGTCGTCCGGTTCCGTCTGCAGGGCGACGACGTAGGGGGCGCTGTCGCTTGAGAGGACCGAGCTGGTGCCGTCACGGACGATGCGTTCGATCTGCGCGTTCAGGACGATGCCCGCGGCGACTGCGATGAGGATCGCGATGAGGAGACTGCCCCCGGCGATCCTCATCCGGATGCCGAGACGGTCGATCAGTCTGCGGGCCGTCGACACGGGGCCCGTCACGGACCCTGTGAGGCGACGAGCCGGAAGCCGACGCCGCGGGTGGTCAGGATGCGCACGCCCGCCCCGCTCTGCTCGAGCTTCCGCCGCAAGTAGCTCACGTACTGGTCGACGATGTTCGGATCGATGTGCTCGCTGGTTTCCCAGACCTCGGCGAGGATCTCGGCGCGGGTCACGGTGTCCTCGACGCGAAGCGCGAGCACGCGGAGCACGTCGAACTCCGTGCGGCTCAGCGGGATCTCCCGGTCGCCCAGCCGGGCACGATGGCGTGCGAGATCGACCGTCAGGTCGCCGAGCAGGATGCGGGCGGGTGCGTGCAGCGCGTCGCGGCGGCGGACGGCTCTGATGCGCGCGGACAGCTCGGCCAGGTCGAACGGTTTGACCATGTAATCGTCAGCACCGGCGTCGAGCCCCCGCACCCGATCGTCGACGGCGTGCCGAGCGGTCAGGAGGATGATCGCGATCGTGGGATCCAGCTCTTTCAACCGGCGGCTGAGCTCGAACCCCGACATCCCCGGAAGCATCACGTCGACGACCGCGAGCTCGAACCCCGTGTCCGTCGCGAGTCCGATAGCGTCGATACCGTCGTGTGACTCGACGACCTCGTGGCCGTCGGACGCCAGCCCGCGAGCAAGCAGTTCCGTCATCTCGTGCTCATCGTCGACGACGAGGATCCTCACGACCTGCCCCCTCTCGCCTGTTGCCGGCAATGCCCGCCCGGCCCCCGTTTCCACATCCTAGGACGCAGCGTGTCGCCGGGCGCCGGCTACCGCTGAGACGACCGACGGATCGGACGCCACAAGCTGTCGACGCTGACGCGCGAGCTGCACTGTCATGAAGACGACGAGGGCGATGATGACGATGCCGAACACCGCGCTCGTGGCGGTCGTCCCGAGCCCCAGCCCGCCGTCCGCGACCGGTTGGGAGGCGAGATCGCCGAGTGAAGCACCGAGCGGGCGGGTGAGGACGTAGGCGATCCAGAAACACACCACGGCGTTGGCATGGAAGACGACATACGCGATGGCGACGGCCGCGATGACCGCGGCGAACAGGACCGCGGCGAGCACGTAACCGAGGCCGAGCGCCTCCGACAGGAAGTCTCCCGCCGCAGTACCGAGCGCGAAAGTGAACAGGATCGCCAACCAGTAGAACGCCTCGCGGCGACGGGTGACGATGGAGTGAATCGACAGGGTCCGCTCGCGCCGGAACCACACCGTGAACGTCGCCCCGAGCAGGACGGCGAAGCCGAGCGTCGAAGCCCACAGTGGCACCCCGACGACATCGGTGAGGTTGTCGGTGATGAGCGTGCCGACGACGCTGATCAACACGACGGTGATCCAGTAGACCGTCGGCACGTAGCGGCACGTCCAGAACTGGACGGCGAGTGCGATGAGGAACAGTGCGCCCGTCACGATCGACGTCGCCGTCAGTCCGAAGCCGAGCGTGGCGTTGAAGTAGTCGGCCGCGGTCTCGCCGACGGTAGTGGAGAACACTTTGATCACCCAGAAGGCCAAGGTGATCTGGGGGACCTTGCTGAGCAGCAGGTCACTGACGCGAGTGGATTCGAGTGTTGAGGTCATGCGCCAACGCTCCCGCTCCATCCTGCAGCCGGCCTGACGTTGATGACCCGCGTTCGTGAGGGTGCTCACAGAATGCGGTGCGCCCGCGTCCCGGACGGCTGGTTCAGCGGTCTGTGCGTCCCGCGCGACGACTCCGGATCACGCTGACGATGATCGACAGGATGGAGATGACGACGATGCCGCCGAGGATCAGGTCGATGTACTGCGACACGAAGTCCGCCACGCCGGGGATCTGTCCAAGGAAGAACCCAGCGAGGATCAGCAGGGTCGGCCAGGCGATGCCGCCGACGATGTTGAAGAGCAGGAACCGTGGATAGTGCATGCTGGCCGTGCCGGCGGCGACCGGTGCAACGGTGCGGACCACCGGGACGAACCTCGCGATCGTCACCGTCGCCGGACCGTATCGGTCGAAGAACCCGTTCGTGCGCTCGAGGGTGGCCCGGCTAATGAGTCCCGCGGCCTTCCGCTCGAAGACCCGAGGGCCGAGCCGCCTCCCGATGAGGTACCCGAGCTGATCCCCTGCGACCGCCGACACGGCGACCGCGAGAATGACGACTGCGACGGGCACCTCGATCACGCCGGAGAACGTCAGCACACCCGTAAAGAAGAGCAGGGTGTCGCCCGGAAGCACGAACCCGATCAGCAGTCCCGTCTCGACGAAGATGATCAGACACACGACGGCAAGCGCCCACCCGCCACTGCTCTGGATGATGGACTGAGGGTCGAAGAGACCGGTGTGGATCATTCCCCGAGCCTCGCACGCCAAGCGGCGCTGCGCCCTCGAACGCGGACCGACACCCTGAGAGTTCTGACAGAACCGACGCCAACGCGCGCCCCACCAGACCTGCCGGTGACACACCCGCTTGTCGAAACACGTGCCGGCCGAGCACACTGGAGCACGACGGGCATTCGAACCCGTGATCGTCGCGAAGGAGTGCCCGGTGCAGTGGAGTCTCGAAGTCGTTCCCGTCAGCGTCGCCGACGTCGATCAGGCGAAGGACTTCTACGCCCAGCAGGTCGGATTCCACTTGGACCTCGACGTCCGGATCAGTGACGAGCTCCGCATCGTGCAACTCACTCCGCCCGGCTCACGTAGCAGCATCCAACTCAAGACCGGTGAGACCCGGCTGGAGGGCTTGCAGCTCGTCGTCGACGACATCGATCAGGCACGCGCCGAGTTGGCCGACCGCGGTGTCGACGTGAGTCCAGTGACACACTTCGAAGACGGCGTCCGCCTCGAGGGCCGAGGTGGCGACTGGAACTCATTCGTCTTCTTCGCCGACCCCGGCGGGAACGCCTGGGTGATCCAGGAACGCCCCCAAACCAGCTGACGGCCACCGCGTGTGCATTTCGCCCTACAGTCGGATGGGTCGGTAACCGAGGAGGAACCAATGTCGTACGTCGTCGATTTCGTCACGGTGTCGGAGGTCGGGCTCGAGTCGTCGCCGGTGGCTGCGGGGCTGGCCGGACTGCGGGCCAACGAGGCCCGCTACTTCAAGAACAAGTACGACCACGTCTTCACCGTCAGCCCCGCGAGCCAAGTGCCGGAGATCATCGAACGAGTGCACCGCATCTTGCAGGACGAGCGCAGCCTGACGATCGAATCCAGACCGCTCGAAGCCACCAGGTTCGAGGTGGAGGGCATCGACATGTCCTATGTGTTTTACGAGTCCGGACTCTCCATCAACGTCATGTACACGATCGAGGACGGTGGGAAACGCGCCGTCGGGTTCAAGCTCTCCGACGGTATGGACGTGCCTGCCGAACTCGAGTCGAGGTTCAAGTTCGCCCGCCAGAAGTCGAAACTCGCCGGCACCATCCGCGGCACGTATTTCGTGATCAAGAGCGTGTACTGAGGATCGACCCACGGCGGTTGAACCCTCACCGGTTGTTCGCGCGTCAGTACCGCAGTCATGGCTACGCTGGCGACAATGACCATGATGACGGCCTGCCGCAGGTGCGAACGATGCTAACGGGCAGCGACCAAACGCATTCGGAGCGGAGCCGTACGCGGCCCGGAACCGATCGATTTCGTTGCTCGCCTTCGATTGTCCAGACGTCGATGTGGCAGACGGTGAGGGTGCGGCCGGCGGCACGACATCGGCCACAGCTTCGAGGTACTGCCCTGCAGCAGGTGCGAGCAGGTTGATCTTGTACTCAACGGTCAGCACTTCCGAGCCCTGGTCCATCAGCGTGAGGGCAGCGTAGCCTCCGGCGCTGTCCGCGATCGCGCTCGTCACACCGGCGTGGACGTAGCCGTGCTCTCATTTCTGGTCGACATCGGACCGCATCAACCTGTGGATAACTCACCGGGAATATGCCCGATAATATTTATTATGTCAGTTTGCTTGTTATAAGGCGGCAAGTCTGGACACTCTTTCACTGTCCCGTACCCGCGCTCATGAGCTCAGAGAGGCTCGTGGATCCTTGCGTCGATCTCGTGCGCCTCGGCCTCAGCGGCGAGCTCCTTCACCGCTACTTCCGATTAGACCGCCCGCTTGCGCTCCGGCGCCCCCAGGTGCAGCACCGGTGGCAGGTGCTTCAGCTCCACGGGCCTGGCCGGCACCTTCCCGAGAAACACTCGGCGCAACCGCCGCGGTCGCATCCCTGCCAACATGGCGATGTCTCGGGCTAGCCAGCCTCCCTACTCAGTTGATGCGTAAATCCGCGTATCCATCTCCAAAAAGTCCACACACCCACGAAACCGTCACCCCAATGATGGGTCACCTCCCTCGGGCGCGACTTCCGACGTCGGTAACAGGTCGCGAAGCCATGTGCATTGCCGTCGCTCAGGTCAGTCTCATCGTCGCACCCGTCGACGCCGAACCGGACCGCGTTACCAAACCTCAGCCCCAGGGTGGCGGCCACTCCCCGACCTACCGAGCGCCCCCGTGGCCCATGCGCCCCCGCGACCGCACGGCGGCGGTATGACGTCCCGGAACAGCCCGTGTGGACTCACTTCCTCGAGCCGAGATCACACGACCTGCGACCCAGATCCAGCACCCGAACAGCTTCTGGCCTTGTCCCTCCACGGCGTTCAAGATACATTCGCGGAATGGATCCCATCGACTGCCTCCCCCCGACTGGATCGGATGCAGGCATCTGGCCACTCATCGCCGTGCTGCTGGTCGGTGTCGGTCTCGGGCTGCTCCTGATAATGCGCGGCCGACGCAGAACGACTACTCTCGTGCTCATTCTGGCGCTGGTCGGAGGCGGTGCTGCATTCATCACGCTCGATGCGAGTCCAGCCCAAGCGGACAGCTGTATCCCCACTACGGCACCGACCATGACGCCCACAACCACGCCCCCAACGACCGTTCCGACTCCACCAGCCGTCACGGCAGACTTCGCCGTCGCATTCGACCCCTTCACACTCCCTCCTCGCGGAGGCGGCGAGGACGTCCTCACCGACTACACCGAATCGGTCCCCGTCACCCTCACGAACGTCACGACAGGGACAGCGGCGGCCCCCGTGTCGATTACCGTCACTGGCACTCCCGGCACCTATTGGACAGTAACGGGCGTTCTCAATAGCGACGGCACCGGACCGGCAACCGGCATCACCGTGGCCGCCGCCGGCCCAGGAACAGCCACGCTGACCGTCGACCCGGCCCCCGCTGCCTCTACAGCGATCTCCTTCCAACTCCAACTCACCTACGATGTCACCACCTGGGACTCCAACTTCCAGACTCAACCGGACGACTCGGAAGTCCGCCTCGCCCGACCGGAAAGTACGATCACCCTCCAACTCACCGGGCAATCCCCTGGAGGCGGGCACACAGCGACCGCAAACCTTCCCGGCTACGTGAACGTCGTCCCTGCGCCCTGAGACGTGTCTCCCATAGGCTGCGTGGGGCGGTTCTGATGGGAAGATTCGTGCTGTGCGATGTGCGTTGACTGCCGATCATGAGATTCCAGATCGGGCCCCCTGGTGATTGTTCCCGGCGACGCCGTTTAAATCGGAGACCGGGACACGGAACGACCCGCTTTCGTGTTCGTGACAGCAGCCCAGGGCACGGGATGGATTCCCACGCGTCACCTCGATATCGACGGCGCGGGCGGTACCGCTCGTGCCGGATACAACACCACCGCGCTACCGGCCAGGCTAGGAGAAGACGTCGACATCCTCGTGGATAACTCAAAAGCGGCTTGCCCTGGTGCAGGAACGCTGACGGACGTGAAGGATGGATTCCTCACCGCGTGCTCGCCGTTGCGTGATCAATCGCCATGCACCTGGCCAGGTCAGGACGGCGCAGAGGGTAATCCCAGCACGGTAGGTGATCGCGAGTTTGTCGAACCGTGTGGCGATACCGCGTCATTGCTTGGCGAACCGCTCGACGGCGTTGCGACCCTTGTAGAGCTCGGCATCGAGGCCGGGTGGTACCCCGCCCGTGCTGCCTCGCCGATTGCGGGCGGCAGCTTGGTCGCGTTTGTCGTGGATCACGGCCTGGATCCCGCGATGGCGCAGTCAATGGCGGATTACGCCGGTCGCGTAGGCGCGGTCAGCGAGTAAGGCATCCAGGCGGGTGCGTGGCCGTCCACGACCAAGTCGGGGAACGTGGATCGCTGCCAGCAACGCGCCCAGCACACCACCGGCATTGCGCTGCCCGCTCGCGACGATCGCGAGCGGTCGGCCATGTCCGTCGACGGCCTGATGGATCTTCGTGGTCAGCCTGCCGCGGGAGCGGCCGATGCCATGACCAGGCGGTTCAACCTCGCGCCAGGGCAGATTCCTCTGATTCGATCCCACCCCCTGTGTCTTGCTCGGGGCGAGTCGTGTTCGTCGCATGCTCGGGCGCACGCGCGATCGTCTCGTCGATCGACACCGCCCAGCCGATCTCCCCGGCGGCATCGGCCTTAGCGGGGAACCGTGTCGGCACGCGATTCCAGGTGCCATCGCCAGCATACCGGCGACGTCTCTTCCACACCGTCTGCCATGCGCCGAACCGATCGTGCGGCCGATCACGCCACGGGACACCGGTCCGGAACCGCTAGACGACACCCTCCACGGCCCGCCGATTTTCACCGAAAGGGTGACCACGCAGCCCCGTGGTCGAGGGCAAAAAGCGGCTCGATCCTGGCCCACTGATCGTCTGCGAACACTCGATACCGCGAACCCGCCGACCTCACCCCCTCAGGCTGCTGTGAACCTCACGATCCATCTGGGAGAGATGCCCTCGACACCCGCCCTTCGTGGGCGTAGCAACCAGCTCGAGCAGGACGCTTCCGCCCACATGCCGGCCACCGCGTCTCGAAGACGGCCACGTGTGCGAACGGCCGGCCCACGACATCGCTACGCGCAAACCCGCCCTCAAACAGGCCACTCCCCCACGCATACCGCAAGGCCCACCCGCACCCATCGACGTCGGGCTGCGACGGTCCCCGCGAGTGCGATCGTCGATCCGGACGGCAGCAGATCGGTCAGGAACACGGAAACCTCGGACCCGAAACACTCGACCAGCCGGTCCGGATGCACGCTTCCCGCAACATCCATACCCAGCAGCCGCACCCGTTCCTCCACTCCCCGGTCAGCTGCACGACGAAAGTGTCCCCGTCGACGACCCGAACCACCTCAGCCGGGACGCCATCCGAGTGACGCACACGCGCAGTGGGACCGGCTCATGAACGCAAAACCATGTCGCTTGCCGTGCCCCCACCCATGCGGTTCGGCTAGACGCCGGGTTCAGTTGCCGCCGCCTCCCATTTCTGCCCAATCCACCACCAGCGGCCCCCGCAACAGGGCTGTCCGGACATACCCTCACCGCGACACCCATCACACCGACCACCGAGAGGAACGCCAACGACCGCACGCCACCCGCGCCCAACCGGCGCGCTCTGCACCGCAGCAGCAACAAAAGAACCGCCCCGCCAACCACACCGAAGGGAACCACCCTATGAGCACCAGCACGCCGGCCAACGCGACCCCCCGCTCGTTCGCCTGGATGGAGGCGCTGCGTGACCGCTACCTGGCCGCGTGTACCACCCATCCCGTCGTCGGACCCCTGGACCAGGCGCAACAGCTCGAACGCGACAACGCCGACTACTGGACCCACCGTCTCACGCAGAGGAACCCGAAAGCATGAGCCGCGGCCTGGACACACCTGGCCGGTGAAGGTCCCCGACATCGGCACCCGGCCCGACCTCACCCACGAACCTCCACAGCTCTGAACGGCCCCGTCGGCCGGCCCCCACCATCACAAGAGGAACACCACCATGAACTCCGACCTACCACCTCGCTCCGAGCAGCGACACCCCATCCAGCTCGACACCCCCATCCGCCGCATACAACCGCCGGCAGTCACCCCACAACCCGGTGACGACCCATACCAGGACTACCTGGCCTGGCTCGACACCACCGGAAACCCCTCCTTCATCGACCGCACCCAACCGCTCCCCGAACACACGCAAAGGAACCACTCATGACCCGCCCGAACCTCCCAGACGACCCCACAGACCCGGCCCCCACACCGAACTCTGTGGCGACCGTTCCGGTCTCCGCCAGGCCCCAATCCCGGTGGGCAGCCGTTCTGGCCTGGATGCGCCGACACACCCTCGGCAAGATCCTCGCTGTTGCCGCGGCCGCCGCCGTGCTCATCACAGCGGTGGTCATCACGAACGCCGAAGTCGGAGGAACATACGACAGTGCGCTGACCTCAGCACGAGGCGCGGTGAAAGCGCTCGGGCAGGCTGAGATCCACAACAACGCCCAGAAGATCGCCCTCGACGCGGAAATCACCAGGACACAAGACACCAGTGCCGCCGTCGCGACGATCGTCGCCGGCGCCCCCGCCTACTTCGACACCAGTGCTGCTGCTGACCTCGAGCAAGCCCGACTGGCCCTCGACGCAGCCGTGACCGCGGTGAAAACCCCACCAGCTGAGGGACAACCGGCCGCATCAACCACCCTGGAACCTGCGTCCGTGGACCGGATTCTGCCGAAGGACCCAACCCTGCAGCAGCTCACCGCGTTCCGGAAGACCCTCGCGGCGGCCATCCGGGCCGTTGAGGCGGACACTGACCGGAAGGACACCGCGATCGACACCCTCGTCCAAGCCCGCGAGGACCTCCGTGTCCCGCTGCGGAACCTCGCGAACACGGTCGTGACCGTGAACGCACCAGCCGTCCGCGCGTTCGCCCCGGCCGTCGATATCACCGCGTTCAACGAAACCGTCACAGCCCTGCAGATCACGATCGACGACAACGACCCCCTCATCCCACCCCTCGAGACCTACGAAACGGCCGCGGCCGCCGTCATCACCGCCCACACCACGATCGCCTCAGCTGACGCCCGGTGAAGTCCGGGCGAGAACCGGGCTCAGCGGCAACTCAACCGATCACCATGAACGAGAGCACCAAGGTCCAGACGCTCAACACGGCGAGGATGCCGGCGCTGTAGGCGATGGAAGCACGCAGGATCTCACTCTCCCGACCTGACAAGCCGACCGCACCCGCGGCGATGGCGATCGACTGCGGCGAGATCACCTTGGCCGCGGCACCCCCGGCCGTGTTCGCCGCCACCAGGAGCGTCGCGTCGACACCGATGCGTCCGGCTGTCGTCGCCTGGAGCTGGGCGAACAAGGTGTTGTTGTTGACGACGGAACCGGTGAGAAACACCCCGACCCACCCGATGACAGGCGCCAGCAGAGGGAAGAGCGCCCCCGCCCCGGCGAGAGCGGTGCCGATGCTGGCCGAACCGCCCGAGAGGTTCGCGATCTGCGCGAGGACGAGGATCGCGGCGATGAGGATCAACGCCCGCCAGAGATCCGCAAAGGTGGAGCGGAGATTCGCCCAGACGACCGCCGCGGTCAGCGACCGTGTGGTCAGGGCGGTGACGATCACCGCGAGAAGGATCGCCGTACCGGTGGCACCGAGTGGGGACCAGCTCCACACGGTCTGGACGACCGTCCCTCCCGCGGTCGTGATCCGTCCCGTCACTCCTGGGACAGGCACGTCGACCACCGACCACGCCAACCCACCCCCGGGTGCGAACAGGGCCTTGAACGCCGGTGTGCTCCACACGAACACGAGCACCGTCAGGACGTAGAACGGACTCCACGCCACAAGGACTTCCCGAGGCGTGTGGCGCTCCATCTCGACGACCGCAACGCCGTCCTCACGGAACACACGCCGCGGCGACCAGACGAACCGCAGCGCGGCGAGGGTGAGCATGCCGAGGAGCCCCGGCAGGATCGCCGCGAGTTCCGGGCCCAGGAAGAGCAGGACGGCGGCCTGGCTGCCGCTGAAGACCACGCTGACGGCGAGGGTCGCAGGCCAGGTCTCGCGGAGTCCGCGGAACCCGTCCAGGATCACGACCAGGAGGAACGGGATCAAGAACGTCACCGGCTGCAGGATGAAGGCCAGATCGCGGGAGAGGTCCATGACGTCGACGCCGCCGACCTGAGCACCCACGATGACCGGGATACCGACCGCGCCGTATGCGCCCGCCGCGAAGTTCGCGACGAGGCTGACCATCGCCGCACGGACCGGCCGGAACCCCAGCTGGACGAGCATCGCGGCGCAGATCGCGATGGGGACCCCGAAGCCGGCGACACCCTCGAGGAACGCTCCGAAACAAAGACTGTGAGGAGCACCTGGATGCGCTGATCGGGCGAGATCAACGCGATCGACGAGCGGATGACCGTGAACTTCCCGCTCGCGACCGCCATGCGGTACAACCACACCGACATGACGATGATGTACGCGATCGGCCAGACGGCATTCAGCACGCCGAGGAGTCCGGCACCCGCGGCCGAGGGTGCAGGCATGCCGAACACACCGATGGCGACGACGAGCTCGGCGGCGAGCGCGACGGCTGCCGCCTGGAGCCCCGTCAGCTTGAAGACGACGAGGCAGAGCAGGAAGATCACGATGGGGACGGCGGCGACGAGGGCGGACAGCCAGGGCGCACCGAGCGGGTCGAGGCCTTGGAGCCAGGTGTCCTGAGGTGACATGGTCGTCACCGTTCCAGTCCGGCGATCACGGACGACAACGCGTCCGCAGACCGTCCGAGCAGCGTGAGCTCCGATTCGGAGAAGGCGGTGTTCCTCACGGGTTCGGCTCCCGTGGCGCCCACGATCGACGGCACCGACAGGGCGACACCGTCGATCCCGTGGAAGTCGGTCAAGACGGTGCTCACCGGCAGGACCGCTCGTTCGTCCTGTAGGACGGCCTCGACGATCCGCGCACTGGACAGACCGATCGCGTAGTTGGTGGCACCCTTGCCCTTGATCACCCGGTACGCGGCGTCCCGCACGTCGATGGCGATCCGGTCCAGTTCCTCCACCGTCATCCTCGGGCACGTGTCGGTCTGCCATTCGAGGATCGGCACCGGCCCGATCATCGCCTCCGACCAGAGCGGGAACTCGGTGTCGCCGTGTTCTCCGATGATGTTGGCGTGCACGCTGCTCGTGGACACGCCTGCGCGCTGCGCGAGCTTCCACCTCAGGCGGGACGTGTCGAGCACGGTGCCCGAGGAGAAGATCCGATGGTGCGGGAGGCCGGACGCCTCGGCGGCGATGACGGTGAGCACATCGCACGGATTGGTGACGAGCATGAACACCGCGTCGGGCGCGACCTCGAGCAGGCCGGGCATCATGCCCTCGACGATCCCCGCGTTCACGTCGGCGAGTTCGGTGCGCGACTGCCCGGGACGCTGCTTGGCCCCGGCGGTGATGACCACGACATGCGAACCCTCCGCCACGGCGAGGTCCGAGCCGCCGGTGATCTCGCTCGCGCCGACGAACTGGGTGCCGTGGGCCAGGTCCAGCACCTCGGCTTCGACCTTGTCCGTCGCGATGTCGTAGAGGGCGACGTGCCTGGCGGAGCCTCGGATCAGGGCCGCGTAGGCGACACTTGCGCCGACGCTTCCGGCGCCGACGACGGTCAGTTTGCTGTTCTCTCGGGCGGCCATGTTCATTCCTGTCGTTGCGCTGGTGGAGGGACGGACATCAGGGCAGGACCATGACGGGGACGTTCGCGTTGATGAGCACCTCGTGCAGGGTGCCCCCGACTCCGGGCGCGGCGTTGCGACGGGAACGACCCATGACGAGGAGCGCACGATCCCGTGCGAGGTTGAGCATCGCCTCAGCGGGCCGCCGGTTGGCCAGATGACGGCTGATCTCGAGTCCGGGCGCCACCGCTCGAGCCGCCTCAAACGCCTCGCGTAAGACGAGCTCACCGAGGTGTCGTTGCTCCAATGTGGCCTCCACAGCCACGGAATGCACGAGGCCGACCGCGCACTGCCGGGCCATGGCCTCCTCCGCACCGATACACGCCAGCCGCGAGGACTCCGGTCCCCCGTCGATCGCCACAAGCACGCCGGCGCGAAATCGGAGATCCGCGGCGGGAACAACCACGAGCGGGCCGGACACGAGGGCGGCGAGCTGAACGCTACGGACGCCGAAGAACTGACCGTGCGCATAAACCGCCTTGTCGGCCCCGACCACAACGATGTCGTTGGGTCTGGCGGCAGCCGCCAAGGATGAAGCCACCGGACCAGTGACGAGCCGGTTCGCGACGACGAGTCCGGGGTACCTCTCCGCGAGGAGCGCGAACGCCAGCGACAACAGCTGTGCCTGAGCACGGTCGCGGTCATCCGCGCGCGCGCCTCCCAAAGCGCCAGCTTCGTCGTCGACGACCCCCACCAGATGCACTTCGCGGTGGTTGCGGGCAGCCCAGGTAACAGCCCAGTCGAGTGCCATCACACTTGCCGAGGACCCGTCGAACCCGACGATGCACCGGTCGCGCCTGACGATCGGGGAGCTGCTGACGTTCATCCGTGTTTGCTGCGACATCATCGTCCTCTCCTCCGCTGTGGTCCTTCCCTGCGGCGACTGTGCTGGAAGGTTCCACTGTTCACTGCACCACCATCCCTCGCCCGGGGACCGGACGCGTCTGAAAAGACCGTGGACATCGCGCACAAACTCCGTGGCATTGCTGGCGGCACTGGGTACACCGTCATTACCAGATCTGCTCGTGTCGGCTGGCCAGACGTCTACCGGGTCGTGACTCCCGCCCCGTCCTGGACGATGTCGGCCCTGCGCAGGTCAACCACGATGATCCAGCAGACGCTCGCCGCGACGTCCGTCATTGACCACGTCAACGGTTTGCACGAAGAACGAACACC
This sequence comes from Plantibacter sp. CFBP 8804, assembly GCF_014841225.1. Taxonomy (NCBI): domain Bacteria; kingdom Bacillati; phylum Actinomycetota; class Actinomycetes; order Micrococcales; family Microbacteriaceae; genus Plantibacter; species Plantibacter sp. CFBP 8804. The sequence continues at coordinate 4,944 of NZ_JACYTU010000002.1, read as the reverse complement.
GCCCGACCCCCTGCATCGACGACGACACCGCAGCCCGGTCGTTCTGACATGTCTCCGGCGCCTCAAACCTCGATTGGCGTCTCTTCGAGGTGTCAGAAATCCCAGTCTTCGTCTTCGGTGTGTTCCCCGCGCCCCACCACATACGATGAACCGGATCCTGAGAAGAAGTCGTGATTCTCATCGGCACCCGGGGAGAGCGCCGCGAGAATTTCCGGACTCACTCGGCAATCTGCTGCAGGGAATCGTGCCGGATAGCCGAGGTTCATCATCGCCTTGTTGGCGTTGTATCGGACGAACGCGGCGACGTCGTCCATCACCCCGAACGGTTCGTAGAGTTCCGCCGAATAGATCAGTTCCAGCTCATAGAGCTCATCCAGCAGCTCAGCGGTGAACGTACGCATAGCCGTGCGCTCAGCTGGTGTTCGTGTTTCGAGGCCGCGCTGATACTTGTAGCCGGCGTAGTAGCCGTGCACGGCTTTGTCGCGGAGAATCAATCGGATCAGATCTGCGGTGTTCGTCATGAGTGCCCGGGAGGAGAAGTACAGCGGCAGATAGAATCCGGCGTAGAGCAGCAGGGACGACAGCAGCGTTGAGGAGACCTTCCGCTTCAGCGCGTCATCCCCGTTGTAGTGCGCCAGGACCGTCTTGCACCGCCGTTGCAGCACGTCATTGCCGATTGCCCACTGGTACGACGCCTCGATCTCCGATGTGCTGGCAAGCGTCGAGAACACCGACGAGTAGCTCCGGGCATGCACTGACTGCATGAACGCGATGTTGGTGTACACCGCTTCCTCGTGCTCCGTGCGCGCATCTTGGATCTGGCAGATCTCGCCGACGGTCGCCTGCACAGTATCCAGCATCGTCAGACCCGTGAAGACCCGCATGGTCAGCGCCCGCTCCGCGAGATTCAGCCGCTGCCAGTCAGCGACATCGTTGGAGAGCGGCACTTTCTCTGGCAGCCAGAAGTTTGCAGTGAGCCGATTCCAGACTTCGAGATCCTTGTCGTCGGTGATGTCGTTCCAATTGATCGGGCGCAGCGGGGCACGTGGGTCGGTCCGATACCGAGGCGGCGAAACCGCGCGCATACGGTGAGTGACGTGCGGGGTGTGGTCGATCATGGTGACTCCAGTTCCGGGGGTACGAGATGAAGGTCGTCCAACAGATGGTTGATTAGCGACTCCAGAACCGGTCGAGTCCGTTCGAGACCGCTTCGACATCATCCGGTGTGCCGAGCAGCTCGAACCGGTACAGCTGCGGCACTTGGCACTTCGCGGAGATGACTTCCCCGGCGCGGCAGAAGGCATCACCGAAATTCGTGTTACCGGCAGCGATCACACCGCGCAGCAACGAACGATTGTTCGGATCGTTGAGGAAGCGCACCACCTGGCGAGGCACCGCTCCAGGACCTCCCCCGCCATAAGTGGGGACGACCAGGACGTACGGTCTCGTAACCGTCAGGTCACCCTCGGCCCGAGGCCGCAACGGGATACGTTCCGCCGGACGTTCCAGCCGATCAACGAAGCGCCGAGTGTTCTCGGAGACGCTCGAGAAATACACCAGCCCGCTCACTTGCCGCCACCCATCAACATCAACCCTCAACCACTACATATAGACACATGCTCAGACCCAAGCACTACATCTAGGTCTACCACGAGATCGGGGTTTCGTCTCGAAACACGCACAGCGGGGAGTTAGATCGCCCTAACATTGCCCGCGGCATGCCACCGCGCCTTGAGCAGTAGCTAGCCATGCGCGTTCAGCTTCCGGTCTCCGACCTCGGCGACGGCATTAGGGGAGGCTCGCGTGCATCAGCTACGCGGGCGCCGGGAGGTCCTCACGATCACTCAGCGGACGCACACAGCAAGTAAGTAGTCCCGTCCGTACATACCTCCACGGCGGCATGGAATACCCGCTCGAGCACGTCGGCAGTCATGAATGTGGCAGGCGGCCCGGCGTGCATCACGGCGCCGTCGAGCATCGCGACGATGTGGTCGGCGTAGGCGGAAGCGAAGTTGATGCCATGCAGCACGATGACGATCGTTCGTCGAGTTCATCCGCTGCTCGCTGGAGCGCTGCATCATCGACGCTGCGTGCAGCATGTCGAGGTTGTTCAATGGCTCGTCCAACAGCACATAGTTCGTGTCGTGTGCGAGCGCCATCGCAACGTAGGCTCGCTTTCGCTGCCCACCGGAGAGTTCGTCCAGGTACCGGTTCTGGAGCGGCACGAGGGTGAGGAATTCCATCGCTGCGCGGATCGCCGCCCCGTCGGCGGAGGTCAACTGTCCGCGTGATTTTGGGAATCTGCGTCGGTCGTCATTCACAGATGGTGGGCTGGGTCCATCCGCTGGTGGAGAACGCGGATGACGTCCACGCCGCCGATCTCGTCGTTCACACGGTAGAACACGACATGGCTGACGACACTGTAGCTCGAATACCCTGAGCGGACCTCGTCGCGCGCACGGCCACGTCGGGGGTCGTCTGCGATGCGCTCGATTACGGCTCGGAGCTCACCGATGTAGGTCTCGGCCTGCTGGGCGTCCCAGCGCTCGGCGGTGTAGTCCCAGATCAAGGAGAGGTCGAGCTGTGCGGCCGGAGTGAGCCTGTAGCCGGTCATGCCTTCTTTGCTGCGACGAAGGTATCGAAGTCGAAGGGCTGAGCTCCTCCACTGGCTTCGCCGTCCGACAGTGCAGAGCGCAGAGCAGCCAGGTGGGTCTCCTGGTCCTCGAGCAGACGCAGACCGGCACGGACAACGTCACTCGCCGAGCGATACCGACCGGAGGACACCTCCCGGGAGAGCAGGCTCGTGAAATGGTCATCCAGGCTGATCGAAGTGTTCTGGGCCATGCAGCAATAGTACCAAGAATTGGTATCCATGGGAATGCTGTTCGCTGGTCGCTCCACTCGACCGGAAGACCGCCCTCAGCGCCCGAGCTACACCACCATTCTCGCGAGAACGATATTGCGGTCACCGACGGGCATGACGGGCCGGCCCACCGGCCGGTGCACGCGACGAGCGATGCAATCGGTCGGTTCAAATGCGGCCACGAGCGTGAATTGCCCATAAATGGTGTCGCGACGAGTACGCACGCCCTCGAGCATGAGCTCCACCACTCCCAACGCCGTCCCGCCTGCGACGGGGCATCCCGCGCCGAGCAGGTGGTCTACAGCTATGACGCTGACGCCGGATACGCACTCGATGGTGCGCACTGCGCTGTCGCGGATCGAGGTGCGGGCCCTCCTAGGAATAACACTGACCGCCGGGATGCCTTCACGACGGTCAGCTCCACCCACCCTACTCGCCAGACGCTGACCGCTCATCCCGCCGACTGATGTGGGCCACGTGTTCGCCGCCGGGACCGCGGTCGAAGGACGATCCGCCTGCTTGATGAACGAGGCGCCGCGTCTGCAAGTAGACGGAGCTGCGCTACTGGGCGCCGAGCAGGTGCACAATGACCACAGCGAGCGGTCCGCCGAGGACGAAGTTGTTCACACCGTGCATGAGCAGCACGACCCAGATGTTCCGAATCCAGAGATAGATCAGGTTCATGAGCAGACCGGCGCCCGCGAAACTGAGCGTGAGGAGCCAGTCTCCACCGAAGTTGTTGACGTGGATGGCACCGAACACGAGCGCGTTCCCGGCCACAAGGGACACCGCGAGGAAGCATCTGTGCCACACCGGGAACTTGAGCAGGAGCGTGTGCCGGAACGTGAAGTCTTCGATGAGAGCCGTAACCACTGGCGAACATGATCCGAAAAGCAAGACGAGGAACGAGACTGTCTCAGCTGGTTCCGGCTGAGCCGGCGTGATGTCGCTAGCACTGTGCCCCAGAGACCGCAGGAGCGTGCCGAGGATGGTCGTGACGACCTGCAGGGCCATGAAGCCGAGAATGACCAGGCCAGTCGCGCGCCATTTCACTCGCGCGAACGCACGCCAGTGGCGCGCGAGGAGCTCACGATTCGCAATGACGAGCACCGAGAACAACACGATCCGCAGCGTGGTGTCTGAGATGACCTGTACGGCCAGGTCATTGGTGAGGGCGGACGTCGACCAGGCCAGAAGGAAGACAGTCGGGATGGCCGCGAGTGCGATCCAGTCTCGCCCGTGCCAGGTGAACGTCCGCGGATACTCCTCCGCTCGGATAGCTCGCAGAAACGTTGACTTCGTTGCGCCGTCGTCGTATCTCATCATGGTCCTTCCTTCAGCTGGTCTGTCAGCGGAACACGTGCACGCCGAACGACGAGCTCGTTCGGATCATCAACCGGCAGTATGACCAGATCACATCTGACAGCAGCACAGCGATAGTCCGGCCCAAACCCGTGGCGATGCAGAGCAATTCGGCACAGGTTTGAGTGGTCGATCGACACATCTCTCGGTCACCCGACGACGCATCACGCACGCGCGGCCACGGAGGCGAACGCCAGGCCACGGCGCGGCTCCTTGCAACCCGCCGGCGGGCGGAGTCCTCTGCGCCAAGGACGACGCGGTGTCCCACACCCGCATCCCGAATTCCTCCCCAGCGACATGGTCGGTCCACTCAATATTTCTCCCCTGGCCCAGAGGAAGAAGTTCACGCGCGACGGTCGTGACATCGAAGATCACGTTCCCGCGGACCTCGTCGCCTCCACCGCCTTGCGCGCAACAGGGACGCATGACCACTTAGAACGGGCAAAACAACCACTCTGAGTGCAACCAACAACACTCAGGACCCGTTCGGCGGGCCAAGACTTAGTAGAGCCGTCGGGGAAATGGTGGTGGGCGTTCTGTGCATTGATCAGTTCCCGGACGAGTGTGTCCGTGGGCGCCGGGAACTTCGACCAGGCGCATGTCTGATTGAGGTCTGGAAGAACATGAAGTCCAAGCAACACAACCGTTTGTTCCGAACGCTCCCGGCGGCCTTCGCTGCCGCGATTCTCGGAGCCATCGTTCTGGCCCCGACCGCGGCG